>CAWAPA010000024.1:0-41452 GCA_963783595.1 uncultured Alphaproteobacteria bacterium
ACAACAGTACAGATGTGTTTTTATTTAATTTTAAGATAATGATTTTGAACAAGCAAAAGATGACTAAAACTTTTCGTCTCGTGTAATGTAATATATTAGTCATTGTCGTATTTATTTTTAGTACTTGTTCTTATGATAATAAAATACATGATGTAATGAACCAATCATGGGTAATTCATTCGTCTGAGGCATCACCAATAATCGTTTTCGAAGAAAAAAGAGGGCGGTCATCATTTTTTCAATATTTATGATAAAAGTTTCATCAAGAACATCATTTATTCCATCCTTTCTTTCTTACATCGTGTCTAGGGAGTCTTTTTGGTCTTCTTATCATCACTGTCACCCTTTACACCCTTGGCACGTTTAATATTGAGGAATTCCATAACATTAATCTCGTCTTGGTGTTGTTCTGGACGGATTTCAGGCATTTCATAATCTTCTGGGAAATCACAATCCTAACCAACAAATGCAATGGAAAAACGAAAAAGAAGAATCAAGAAGTAGAAATAGATATTAGCAATATCTTGTAATACAAGTGTCATTTCATTTTTCTTATAGACCAAAACATATCTCCAATCCCATTAAAAAAAGACTTACTTCCATGCCCTTAGCACAAGGTAACTTTTTAATCCAATCGCCAGCTACATACTGAGCTTGAAATAACGTTTCCATCACGCAATCTTCTTCGTAGAAGTCTTGCCAACAAGGATTGGGTTCAGGTGATGTATCCGAAGCAGCATGTAAAGCGATCGTCGTCGATCTTTGTTGTTGGTAATTGATTACGAGCAGTGAATGCTTGTGATGTTGTAGAAAAGACGAGTAATGCTGTTGTCGTGGTTAGTAAAAGATTCATCATCATGAATATTATTGTTATTGTTGACAAATTTTGATTTTCGTTGCAAAGATGTAGATATGTTGTTGGATTGCAGTAAGGTTGTTTTGCGTTTCGTTGTTGTTGTGTTAACTGATTGTTTTGATTGTTGACAGATATTGATTCTCGTTACTGTTACAACGATTAGATATATTGGATTAGAGTGAGCTTGTGTTGTTTTCTTGAGAGAGAGAGTTGTTGTGATAGTTGTTGTTGTCTATTGCTTTTATCTTTTTTAGTGAGTGAGTTTGTTCCTTTTGATGCATTTCAATGATTATGATGTCTTCTAATCTTGCTGTTGCTTGTTCTTGTGATTTTGCTCGAAAAAAGAAAAAGAAGCTATTCCTTGCTTTTCTCACCGTCGTGATGCCTTCGTGCTTGCTTGAAGTGAAGCTTTCTGATTGGCCAACTCGTGTTCTCGTTTTGCGTTTTGGGCTGAAGCGGTGTCAAGAAAAATTCGATTACTTGGATTTACTTTCTGTACGTCGTCCCTTTCTTAAAATACCCGGATATTGCAAACACAAGCCTCACAGCTCACAGCAGCCACAACATCAATGAAAGTCTCGTAAGCAGCAGCAACAACAAACCGCAAACATACCGCAAGACCATCAAACAAGAGAGTAGCGAGATCCACAACTAACTACTAACACTACAACTATTGTTTCAAAAGTCTAGCTAGAGTATTGATAATCAAATTAATAATAACATATTAAAAAAAATACACTACTAATTAAACAGTCATGCCTTCAAGAGGAAGTAAGAAAGCTACCGGAGGAGGAAGAAAGGCAGCATCAGCAGTTACAAAAAAGGAAGAGACAACCGCAGCAGCAGCAGCAACAGATACAGCAGCAAGTACGACAGATGGTCGTGGTGGTCTCAAGTTTGGTGCTGATGTTGTTGCGTATGGGGATGAATTGTTTGCCCCCGGTGGTGACGGAGATTCAGAGTACGTTTCATCATTACCTACCGAAGATGAAGAACGTAAAATGTTTGGTGATAATGATGTGAAAGTCAAAGAAAAAATGGAAACTCTTGATGAAGGTCGAGTTAGTCACCATCCAAGTACAGCAGCGAAATCATCTGCACAGGTGAGTTTTCTTTCCCCCTTCTGATTATTGTTTGTTCTCGTTACTATACTACTTCCAAATTTCACATTCTTACCTTTTCTAATTTTTTCACTGTTCTATTTTTGTTTTGTTTCAACAGGAGGAAGACGACGATCCCTTCAAAGATGCTGAAGGTGGTTCGGGTATTGTCAATACACGTATCAAGGATAGAGAAAGTGATTATCAACGACGTAGACACAATCGTGTAGTACGTGAAGACGGTCTTTCGTTCAAGGAGTCAATGATGCAAGCTAATGTTGAAAAAGAACGTGATGAACTTATTCGGGAAGCAACCAAAGATGAAACGGAAGGTGATAACACCACCACTAACGACGCACGCCGCCGCCGACGGTGATCATGGTGAGGAGAATGAATCATCCGCTAGTAGTAGACGTCGTAAGCGACGATGGGATCAGGGTGGTGGTAACGATGGTAACACATCTGGTCCTCCTGATTCCACTGCTATGGTGTCTGACAACGAATCTTCGGCTTCCAATGTAGTCAAATCCAAATGGGATGAAGATGTAACAGACGGATCCGCCGCAAGAAGACGAAAAAGATGGGATGAAACGCCAGTCGTTTCTTCCAATGTTGCTGCTACGCCCTTGGTTGGAGCTGGTAATGTCATGGCAACACCTGCTGTTACCGCTGCAAGTAAGTGGGACGAAACTCCTGTCACTATTTCTGGTGTTGCGGGTGTACAATCTACTCCGGCTGTCACCTCCCAAACAACTCAAAATCGATGGGCGGAAACTCCTGCACCGATGGGGGCTGCAGCTGGTTTGCAAACTCCAGGAGCTGGAATGATGTTATCAGGAAATCTAGCAAAAGCTTTGTCTTTGGAAAAAGAAATGGAGTCTAGGAATCGTCCTTGGACTGATGCCGCTCTAGATGCAATCCTTCCTTCTGAAGGGTACGTTGTTATTCCTCCTCCTCCAAGTTACGTTCCCTTACGAACGCCCGGCCGAAAGTTACTTGCAACTCCTACACCCATGGGAATGACTCCACAGGGTTTTCAGATGGAGATTCCTGTTGAGCAACGGCAAGATGCATCGATTCAAGACATTCGGGAGGCATACGGAGTGCCTCTAGCACCTACATCTGCCGAAATCGGAGATTCTGCCTTACCGTACATAAAGCCTGAAGATATGCAATACTTTGGAAGATTGATGGAAGAAACTGATGAAGAAAAACTTACTAAGGAGGAAGCCAACGAACGTCGGATTATGGCACTTCTATTGAAAATTAAGAATGGGACTCCGCCTCAACGTAAGACGGCCATGAGACAAATCACTGACAAAGCGCGAAGCTTCGGGGCAGGGCCACTAAGAACGCCATGTGGCCGAGGCTCAGGATGCCGGCATAACCCCAGATCAAGTCCATCGCGAGGGCCACGAGGCAAAGGCAGAGCGTCTTGCCAAGGGTCTTGATGAAGGATGTGGAGAGAAAGCCGATGCCATAAGCCTCGGACGCAAGGGTCACGACCACGGTGAAGACGGCGAGGCAGGCAATGAAGATCAAGGCCGAGGGATTGCGGGCAAAGACGCTGCGGGTCATCGGGATGCACCTTTTGCCAACGAGCCATGCCCTGTGGCGCGCAGTGCCTCCCTCCCCCGCCTGTGAGGGAGGGTTGGGGTGGGGGGACTTGCGGGCAGGTGACCTCCACCCCCAGCCCCTCCACACGACGGGGAGGGGAGGCAATTGGCGACGGGCGATGCGCTGTAGGTCATGGGTCAATCCCCCGCCGCGCGGCCACGGAGGGCGATGATCCCCCGGGGGCGGAACTGGATGAAAAGGATGATGAAGAGGATCATGTAGGTCTGGGCGGCAAGGGTGTTGGAGGGGTTCAGGAACTCGATCACCTTTTGGAGGCTGCCGATCATCGTGGCCCCGGCAAGCGTGCCCCAGACATTGCCGACGCCGCCGACAACAACCGTCATGAAGGATTGAACGATGTAATCCGCACCCATTTCGGATGTGACTTTCGCGTAAAGCCCGATGGCGACCCCGGCGATGCCCGCGATCCCGGAGCCCAAGCCGAAGGTCAGCATGTTGATGCGGTCGGGATTGATTCCCATGGATGCGGCCATGGCCGGGTTTTGCGTCACAGCGCGGACTTCGAGCCCAAGGCGCGTCCGCTTCATCAGGTAAAGAAAAAACATCAGAAACAGCAGCGCGAGCACGAAAATCGCAATGCGGATATAGCTGATCGACACGACGTCGTTGAACGACAGCGCGCCGTCCAACCAACCGGGGGCCGTCAGGGGGCGGGCCTGCGTGCCAAAGACGTTTTTCAGGATTTGCTGCAGTGCGATGGAAATGCCGAAAGTGGCAAGCAGCGTTTCGAGCGGGCGCTTGTACAGGTGGCGGATCACCAGACGTTCCATCGCCACGCCCGCGCCGAAAGTGACGGCGAACGCCAAGGGCAATGCGATGAGGATGGATAGCGTGTAGTCGGGCACAAAAAGCTGCACAACAAAGCCGGTATAGGCCCCGATCGTGATGAATTCGCCATGCGCCATATTGATCACGCCCATGACGCCAAAGGTGATGGCGAGGCCGATGGCGGCAAGAAAGTAGATTGCAGCAAGGGACAGTGCATCAAGCCCAAGGTCGGCGACCTGCATCAACGCGACCTTGCGGTCGATCCGGGTCAGTGCGGCACTTGCAGCAGCGGTTACGGCGGGGTCCAGTTCGACGAAGACTTCGTAAAAGCGGTGTGCGGCGAGGGCGGCGGCGGCCTCGTCACGCGTGGCGGCGGTAGGGACAGTTCCCGCCACTTCCAGCGCGGTATACGCGCGGTCGCGGGCGATCTGCGTGTTCAGTGCGGCGAGCGCAACGCCACCGACCTTGCCGTCAGCGATATTGGCGACAAGCGCGGCGCGCTGCTCTTCCAGTGTCAGGCGGGCGGGCGCAAGGTTGGCGGCGACCAACAGGGCATAAGCCTCGGCATCGGTGATGTCGCGACCGACGGTCAGGGCGCGCGCCACGTTACCGGAGGGTGCGCCGGCCACCGCAATCCGGGTGGTGGCGACCAGCGGGTTGAGCGCTGCGCGCGTGTCGAGTGCCGTATCGGCGCCAAGGCTTTCAATTGCTGCGACCCGAGCGGCGGGATCAGTGTCAAAGCGCAGGGTCAGAAAACGTTCGAGCCGCTGCTTCTGCGTTTTCAGCGTCGGATCGGTTTCGTTGGCAATGGATGCCCGCAAGGGGGGAAGCGTGTCAGGTGTGGGGTCACGGGCGATGGAGGTCAGCGCCGCGGCGCGGCGGGCGGGATCGGGGTCGGTCAGGGTGAACTGCACAAGAGATGCGGCGATCAGGCCACGCACGCCTGCATTGGGTTTCAGCTCGGTCAGGTCACCCTTTGCCGCGGCCCCAGCGGGGCTGCCGTCAAGTGCTGTCAGCGTGATGCTGTCGCCGTCGGGAACGGCAATGAACAGCGCATTGTCAGTTTTTCGGATCACCAGCCGTTTTTCTGCCCATGCGGACAGGATGTCATCGGCCATTGTGTCGCCACTGCCAGCAATGGCGGCGATGACCGGGCCGATGGTCTGGCGTGAAGGCTTTTCAATCTGGTCGCGGTTTTCGGCGATGATGGCGGCTGCTTCGCCTTCGGCCAGGGCCAACGAGGGCAAAAGCCAAAGGGTGGCCGCGACGATGAGGGCGGTCAGGCGCATATGCATTCCGGAAATGAAGGGTGCGGGAGGGGTGATCCCCCTCCCGCCATCGGCATCAGTAGTTCGAGTTCAACTGCACGCAGGTTGCGGTTTCGGTGTTGTACATGCCACATTTCAGCTCGGCCCAGTCGGCCTCGAGCACCGCCGATTCCGGTAGGTAATCTGTCCAGGCGTCGCCGGGAACAGGGTCAGTCTGGCTGATGATGTCGAACTGGCCATCGGCGCGGATTTCGCCAATGAGGACCGGTTTGGTCAGATGATGGTTCGGCAGCATCGTCGCCATGCCGCCGGTCAGGTTCGGGAATTCCTGCCCGATCATTGCGGCGGAGACGGCGTCAACTTCGGTGGTTCCGGCTGCCGTGACCGCGTTCACCCACATGTTGAAGCCGATGTAATGCGCCTCCATCGGGTCGTTGGTGACGCGGGCGTCATCCTTGATGAAGGCCTTCCACTGCGCGATGAAGGCGGCATTTTCGGGGGTGTCAGCCGACATGAAGTAGTTCCACGCCGCAAGGTGACCTGCAAGGTTGGAGGTATCCAGACCCGAAAGCTCTTCTTCGCCAACCGAGAAGGCGACGACGGGCAGCGTATCGGCGGTAACCCCTGCCGCGGCCAGTTCCTTGTAGAACCCAATGTTGGCATCGCCATTGATGGTCGAGATGACGCCGACCTTTTTGCCGTCGGCACCCAATGCAACCACGTCACCCACGATCTTGGACCAATCGGAATGGCCGAAGGGGGTGTAGTTGACGAAGATGTCTTCCTTCGGGATGCCCTTGGAAATCAGATACGCCTCAAGGATGTTGTTCGTGGTGCGCGGATAGACATAGTCGGTGCCCAACAGCGCGAATTTGGTGACGCCCAGTTCGTCCAGATAGTAATCGACCGCCGGGATCGCCTGCTGGTTCGGAGCGGCCCCGGTGTAGAACACGTTTTTGGACAATTCCTCACCTTCATACTGCACGGGGTAGAACAAGAGGCCATTCAGCTCTTCGATCACCGGCAGCACGGACTTGCGGCTGACAGACGTCCAGCAACCGAACATCACGTCCACGTTCGACACGGTCAGCAGTTCGCGTGCCTTTTCAGCAAACAGCGGCCAATCCGAGGCCGGATCGACGACAACCGCCTCAAGCTGCTTGCCCAACAGGCCGCCCTTGGCGTTCTGCGCCTCGATCAGCATCAGCATGGTGTCTTTCAGCGTGGTTTCCGAAATTGCCATCGTGCCCGACAGCGAATGCAGCACGCCGATCTTGATTGTTTCTGCCTGTGCGAAAGCAATCTTCGGCAACGCGAGCGACGCGATCCCAGAAGCCAAAAGCGCCCGTCTTGATATTTTCATCATGTATCCCCTTGTTCCCCCGGTGTGCGATCGCCCGGCCTTGCAGCAGCAGATGACTGTGCCTGCCCGAACAACGAAGCTTTGCTTGGTTGCGGTTGCGGCGGCTGCCCGCGTTCCCTGCAACCCGTGACTTGCCGTGATCTGTCACGGACCTGTGAAGGGGAGACCGACTTGTTGGCCGGATCAATCGGAACGGAGGCGGCAGTTTCCGATTTCGGGCGGGCTGATTGTGTTGCCCATTTTTTTCGCGACTTTTCGCGCTGCAGTGCAGAGATTCCGCGTTCCGCGAAATGTCGAGTCGTGGGCAGCGTGGCAGAATCAGGCACCCGGCACATTTTCACCGGCGATGAATCCGCGGTGACAGATGATGTAGGGGGGGGTGCTGAACGCCGCTTGTTCTGTGCCCCATGGTGGACAGCGGGCCGTCCATCGGAAAAGGCCGCATCTCGCCCGACGACATGCAGCCCAAGACCATTGCCCCAGACATCGGAACAAGGGACCGTATCTGCATGACAAGTCCCCATCAGGCGGACCATCCTATCCGGTGATCTTCGTACCGATGAGATGGCTGGGGCGGATATCAGAGCGGCCTTGACCCCAGTGTTTGATCAGGAAGCGGTTTCTGGAGCAGTCTGGCATCGGTCCATGGCGCGGTCAGCCAAATGTGCCAGTCGTCCGGATTGGTGAGGATGACCGGCATTGCCTTCGGATGAACCGCACGCACCTCTGCATTGGGGTCGGTGGTTAGGAATGCGAACAGGTCATCCGTGGTTTCACCGTCTTTCAGTTTTCGGACTGACGTCCAATGGGGAACATGAAGCCCGGCAAAGAAGGCAGGACGATCATCCTCAAACGCAAACCAGGCGTTGCCCCCGGCAATTGCGTTGGGTTCGGCAAAAGAGGTGAACGGAACAAGGCAACGGTTCGTCACTCCCAGCCAGCGCCGCCAATGGGGAGAGGCTGTGTTCCGGACGTTGGTCACGCCTCTGTCGGTCTTCTTGCCAAGCAGGAACTGCGGCGGGGTTGGCAAACCCCAGCGGGCCATCACCATTTCCCGACCGTTGGCACTGTTGCGCAGGATCGGGGCCGAATAGTCCGGATAGATTTCTGGCAGCGGGGCAAGGTTGCCGAGCCGGTCATCATAGTCCACCGCGGCAAACATTTGGCGCATGGCGTCCTGCGCGCGGGTCAGCGAATAGAGATTACACACGTCTTCGACTTCCCTTTGGCCAAATGGCACCGTTGGCGACGTATATGCCACGCTCATCGTGGCGTCTGCCAAGACTCTTTGCGGGACGCGTGCAACAAAATGGATTCATGATGGCGGTTTTTTTGCTGAACGCGAGTCTCTGATGGGGACGGTAAAGTTCAACCCCGCTGCCGTGATGGTCATCGCGGCTTTCGATGATGTGCCGCAGCATTTGTTCCGGGTGCACGACCACGCATATAGAGTTTGGCAGCAGGGCTGATAACAAGCGTGATGAATGGGAGGCAGCAGCCTGCTGCGTGGATTTCGATCTTCTCTGACGCCTGTGGCTTAGCCCCGTGCGACGGGGGTTTGACGTTCCCGTCGCCCCCGTTGGGCCGGCGTTTGGGGCATCAGAACAGGATCTTGTAGGTATTCCCCTTGGTATCAGTTGCCGTGCCGGTGCCGCTGTTGGTGCCGCTGCCCGTGACGAACGCGCCGTCGATGCGGGTGTTGTCGGTGCAGATGGCGTAGATCTCGCCACGGTTGACGCCGGGCACTTCTTCGTTCGTGTTCGAAATCTCGACACCGGGACGGCGGGTGATGTGGTGATGAACTTCATCCATCTGCTGGGATCGGCCTTCAATGATACGCTGGTGGGGATACTGAGGCGAACTGGCTGACGGGTGGCGCGGGTCTTGAAGTCCTGATGGGCGGCGCGGGGGCCGATACGCTGGATGGCGGGGCAGGGATTGGCGATACCGCAAGCTATGCCGGGGCGACCAATGACCTGAAGATCAGCCTGTTGCTGACGGGCGGGCAGATCAGTGGCGGCAACGCGGCGGGCGTTGTATTGATCGGGCTCGAGAACCTGATCGGGGGTAACGGGGTCGATTTCCTGACCGGTGACGGGGCCAACAACAGAATCGACGGCGGCGCGGGCCGCGATATCATCGAAGGTGGTGCGGGCAAGGATACGCTGATCGGCGGGACAAGCGGGGCCGACCGTGACGCGGTCTTTTGTGGGAATGCAACCGCGGGCGTAACGGTCAGTCTGGCGATCACCGTGGCGCAGAACACCGGGGGCGCGGGGATTGACGTCATTTCGGGGTTTGAAGACCTGAACGGATCGCAATTCGCCGACCGGCTGACAGGAGATGCTAGGGGCAACGCGCTGTTCGGCAGCGGGGGGATGACACGCTGATCGGCGGCCTGGGTTCGGATGCGCTGTTCGGTGGTGCGGGTGCGGATCAGTTCGTGTTCAACATAGCGCCGGGGCCCGCCAATATCGGTTCACTGGTGAACTTTGAGGTGGGTGTCGATAAGATTGTGCTGGAAAAATGCCGTCTTTGCGGGGCTTGGCACCGCCACCGGGGCGCTGTCTGCCGCGCAGTTCGCGCTGGCGACGGATGTTCTGACGGCAACGGTCCGCGTCATCTATGATACGGCGACGGGCGCCCTGCTGTATGACCGGGATGGCAGCGGATCGGCGGTAGCGGTGCAGTTTGCAAGTGCATTTGCCGGGGCATCGGCCTCAAACTCGGCCGTCGGCGTTTCGGCCTTGGATTTCCTAATCATCTGAGCCCGCAGCGCGGCAGACGATCGGGCCGGATTGCGGCTGGCCGTGGTTCATCGACGATTTCGGAAACCAGTGCAAGGCGGCCTGGGCTGGTTCAGCGTCGGAGCCTTGCGAGGATGTCTGTGGCCAAAGCGTCGATTGCCTTGCCCGTTGCCGAGGCCACGGATGCGGGCGAAGTGTCGGCCAGCGGCACGTCGATGGCAAAGCGCTGCAGGCTGTCTGCGATGGCGCCCGATTGCGACGACAGGGCGAACTGCCCGGTCATGGTGAACACCCCGTCGACACGGGCGATCATGTCGCCAATCCGAACTTCCAGCCGCACATCGGCGGCATCGCTGAGCGGCCATGGCTCTGCCGAAACATTTGCGGTCGACCGCAGGTCGATGCTGCGGGCAAGTGCCCCCGTCACCGCCCGTTGCGGATCATCGGCCCAGATCGCCTTGGCAACCGGTCGCAGCGCACCGTCGGCGTCTTCGACCACGATTTCGGATGCTGCTGCATAGGCGGGGAGCGAGACATCCCGAACCTCGATCGACGCGACGCGCAGGCGTGTTTCGGTGGCCGGTTCCGAGGGCGGGATGACAAAACGCGCCTTGTTGTCACCGCAGGCCGAAAGACCGCAGACCAGAACGCAAAGGGCGAGGCGAAACTTCATGTCAGCGACCTATCAGAAGGGAATTCGGGTTACGCTCGATCGTGCGGGCCAGTTGGGTCACGGCTTTGGCCGTGGCTTGCAGTTCGCGCAAAAGGTCCATCGTTTCGGCGTTGAAGGTGGAATTTGCGCCGTAATTGTCGACCAGCGCGTTTGCCTTGCCCACCATCGCCTCCAGCTGGGCCGTCAGGTCGGGCAGATCAGCCGCCGCTGACGCGACGGATTCGGCCGCCTCCTTGGTGGAGGCAGAGGGCGGCATTCACGTTCGCAACAGCCCCGCCTTCGCGCAGTTCCTTGAGCGCGGCCTGGATTTCGGCCAAGGCGGCTGACAAATCTTCAGGCAAGGCGCGCGCGCTTTCCGTTCCGATCACGGCTTCGGCGCTGTCGAGCAATTGCGTGGTGCTGGCGATCAGGTCTTCGGCCTTCAGCGCATTGGCCTTTGCCGCCAGATCACGCAGGTCTGTAACCAAGCGCCGGGAAATCCTGCGATGCCGTGGCAATGCCTGCGGCGGCGGTATCGGCGTTTTCCAGCACGCTGACCAGTTTTTCCACGGCACCCCGTTCCTGCAAGCTCGGCCACGATCTTGCGCAGGTCTGCCACCGCTCCGCGCAGTTCGCCCGGCAGGGCCTGCGTGTCGTCCTTGTTGATCGAAGGCGCGGGCTTCCTGCAGCAAGCCCGCCAGTTCATCGGGCACAGCCCGCGTGCCGTCAGCGGCCGCAATCGCCTCGATCGACGCCATCAGGGAGATCGCCTGTTGCATCAGTTCTTCGATGGGAAGGCCATTGATCCGTTCCAGAACACCTTCGGCTGTCGCTGTGAAATCGGGAAGGTTCGACACGATCGAGGGAATGATCGGCGTGCCATCGTCATCGTTCAGCAATGATGGCGCTTCGGCTGCGTCCGGTATTTCGGTCAAGTCGATCTTGAGCGCGGCACGTGAACAGGCTGGTCGTGGTCAGTTCTGCCCGCAAACCATTTGCGACCGCGCCCGTCAGAAACGCCATCATTTCGGTTTTGCCCGTCGCCACATCGAGACCAAGGGCCAGCGGATCAATGTCGATCGACGTACGGACGCGCACGACCCGTCCGCCAACCGGCGTGCGGTCGATGAAAGCATTGACCGCCGTAACCTGACCCACCCGCAGGCCACGATATTCGACCGGCGCGCCCACCTCCAGCCCCTCTACCGAACCGGTGAAGATGATCGCCAGTTGCACGGCGTTTTCGCCGATCTGGGTATAGATGCTTTGACGGGCCGACGCCTCGTCAAGGAACAGCCGGAAAACCGTATCATCCCGCAACGGTTCACCGCCCGAGAATGTCGTGTCGAACGCTACACCGCCGCTGAGCAGGGCCCCGATGCTGGCAACGCTGAGATCAACGCCGCCGGGGCCGAACTTGACGGAGAATCCAGACGTATCCCAGAACCGCGTGGCAGTGGTGATGAACCGGTCATAGGGTGCGTTGATAAAGGCCTCGACGGTTGCGGTATCGCCGCTGGCACTGACGCGCGGCACATCGAGCCTGCCGACCTCGACCCCGCGAAAGAACACTGGGCCGCCTTCGGGCAACAAGCCGCCATCGGTACTGCGCAGTGTGATGCGGGTACCAAGGCGACCGGGGCGCACGATCGGCTCGGCGGCTTTGCCGACGAAATTGCGCGCGGTTGACCCTTCCGTGGGTGTCCACGCCCCTTCGATGAAGACACCGGACAGAACCGTGGACAGACCGGTGATCCCGCGGGCCGTGACCTGTGGGCTGACGACCCAGAAACAGGCTGTCGGGTGGCAATGTCTCGGCCAGATCTTGATCGACGCGCACTGAAACGATGACCAACTTGTAATCGCGCGAGAAGCGGACGGCCTCGACGGTGCCGATCACCACATCGCGGAACTTGAGCGCCGTCTCGCCGGGCAGCACACCGGCCGCAGTCGGAAACGAGATGGAGATGAGCGTGCCGCGGTCGGCATAATTTTTCCATGCGATACCGAAGGATATCAACAGGGCAAGGATGGGGACGAGCCAGACCCATGACAGGTTGCGAAAGAACGACCTGCTTTCGGGATCAATGTCCATCATGGGTGGATCGGGAAGCGTCATTTCGGTGGCAGTTCCGCAGGCATGTCGGCGTCCCAGATCAGGCGGGGATCAAAGCTTTGCGCAGCGAGCATGGTAAAGGCGACCGACAACGCAAAACTGACCGCGGCAATTCCCGGTTGAACACTGGCCGCAGACCCCAACTGGACCAGCGATGACAGAATGGCAACAACGAACACATCAATCATCGACCATCGCCCGATGAATTCGACCACCTCGAACAGCCTGTGGCGCTGATGGACGGAACTGCCATCCGGGCGCGCAACCTTGATCGCGAGATAGGTGATCGCCACGAACTTGCCCAACGGGATGACGATACTGGCCACGAAGACAATCGCCGCAACCCCATATGAGCCATACGCGAACAATTCGACGACGCCGCCCACCAGTGTATTGGCTGTCGTTCTGCCAAGGTTCGTCGTCTCCAGCATCGGATAAAGATTGGCCGGAACGTAGGCGATCATGGCTGCAATCATCCAGGCCCAGACCCGTTGCAGGCTGGCGGTATCGCGGCTGGCGAGGGCCGCGCCGCAACGCAGACAGACCGTCGCTGTGCCGGGATGGACCCGTCCGCACCCGCGACAGGCAACAAGTCCTGCCGCACGCGCGGTCAGCGGGAGGATTTGCGGGCTTCGAGCGTGCGCCATATCGTCAACCTGCACATGAAATTGTCATTCAGCACCGTTACCAGCACCAGAGCGGAAAAGGCCCAGAATGCCGGCCCGATGGTCAGTTGCGCCAAGCCCGCCACCTTGACCAGTGCCACCGCCACGCCGATCACAAAAATCTCGGCCATCGCCCAAGGCTTCAGCCCCTCGGCCAGCCGGAACGCTGCCACCGCACCGCGCGCAGGCCGCCAGCCAATGGCCATCGGTGCCAATACATAGACAATCGCCAGAAGCCGCATCATCGGAAGCACCACGATCAGGGCTGCAACGGCAAGCGACAGCGGGATCATCACCCCATCGGAGAACGCAAGGATTGCGTCGATGACCGAGCTTTTCTGCGCCAGTCCCCGCGCCTCGATTGTCAGGAAGGGAAAGGATATCGCAGCGATCATCAGCACGGTCGCTGTCAGGGCCAGCATCACGATCTTTGTCATGGCACTGGCGCGCGGGTTCATCAGGATCGCATGGCAGCGCACACATCGGGCACGCTGACCCTCACCCACATCACCGATGCGGTGCAGGGTGTCGCAGGTCGGGCAGGCGACGAGGCCGGAAAGATTTTCTTCCCAAGTCGTCGCATCTGTCGCTTGGCTGAGCATAGGGCAAACTATCGAATTTTCCGGCATTGTTCCAGACCCGAAAAGCGTCATAACCCATTCGTGCAAGGTGCAGCGTTAACGGCGCGACTGCCTGTTTTCGTCGATCCGCCATGCTTCGCTTTGGCGCTGTGATGCCGTCTTGTGCAACCACAAAATCAAATCCGAAGGGCCGGAAAAGAAACGTTGACATCGATCCGTCAGCAGGCCCATTGCAAATGGGTCCGAGCGGGCGTTCTTCCGACGTGCATCAAAGGCTTGCCGCATCCGAGACCCGGCAAGATGGTTCGGTTTGCGGCCGCGAAATCGGGCACCGGGCAGCACCGAATGCGTCCGGATTAGAGGTTGGTGGGGAAGAGATGTGAATGCGACAAGATGATCCTGACCAGCAGCCGGACCTGGCGACCCCGGACGATCCGGCGGCATCTGGTGACGCACTGAGCGTCCATTCACAGGTCAAGCAGGCGCTGGACGACCGCCAGGTTGAAAAGCTGACTGAGCTGTTGGACGCGCAGTCGATCAGCGGCGCGGTGCGGCAGTTGTTACTGCTTTCAGCGGCTGATCGCGACATTGTGCTGACGCTCGTCCCGGTCGAACTGGCGGCGGCCCTTGTGGAAGAAGCCCCGCACGCAGCTGCGAAAGAACTGCTGGAGCGTCTGGACACCGTCCGCGCAGCCCAAATCCTGGAAGAACTGGATTCGGACTTGCAGGCCGACCTGATCGGCGATCTGGAAGTTGAAGATGCGGATGCCATTCTGGCACTGCTGGATGCCGAAGATGCGGCAGATGTCCGCAGGTTGGTTCAATATGAGGACGACACCGCCGGCGGGCTGATGGTTGCCGAGGCGTTTTCCTTTCCCGATACTGCAACCGTCGGCGCCGTGCTACGCGGCTTTGTTTCCGAGGATGAGGATTTCGAACGCTACCGGGGCCAGCATCCCTACATCATTGATGCGGCCGGTCGTCCCGTGGGGGTCGTGTCGCTGCGCGGTCTTTTGACGTCACCGCGCAGTGCCAAGCTGACCGCGATCATGGTAAAGCCACTGTGCGTGCCGGTTTCGATGCCACTGGACGCCTTGCAGGATGTTTTCGACGAGCACAATTACCTTGGCCTGCCGGTGATTGAAGAGGATGGAACGCTGGTTGGCGTCGTGTCCCGTTCGGCCGTCGATGCGGCGGCGCTGGAGAAAGTCGAAAATGACAGCCTGAAGATGCAAGGGGTCAGCGACGAGGTGCGCTCGCAACCGGTGTGGTTGCGGTCGCGGCGGCGTCTGGCGTGGCTTTCCGCCAATATCGTGCTGAACGTTTTGGCGGCATCGGTGATTTCGGCTTATGAGGCCACGTTGACCGCCGTGATCGCGATTGCGATCTTTCTGCCCATGGTTTCAGACATGAGCGGCTGTTCCGGCAATCAGGCTGTGGGCGTGACGATGCGCGAGCTGTCGCTGGGCCTTGTCCGCCCGAAAGACGCGTTTCGGGTCTGGATCAAGGAATGTTCGGTGGGCGTCATCAACGGCATCGCACTGGGCGTGCTGATCGGGATCGTGTGTTGGATCTGGAAGGGCAACCCGTGGCTTGGCGTCGTGATCGGACTTGCGCTTGCGCTGAACACGTTGATCGCCGTTTCCATTGGAGGGGTCGTGCCACTGCTGCTGAAACAGCTGGGGCAGGACCCTGCAGTGGCCAGCGGGCCGCTGTTGACGACGATCACCGACATGGCGGGGTTTTTTCTGGTGCTGAGCCTTGCCTCGGTGATGATGCCGCTGCTGATCTAAAGGCGCCCGTTGGGGCGGCGGTTGGGGCATCAGAACAGGATCTTGTAGGTATTCCCCTTGGTATCGGTAGCCGTGCCGGTGCCGCTATTGGTGCCGCTGCCCGTGACGAACGCGCCGTCGATGCGGGTGTTGTCGGTGCAGATGGCGTAGATCTCACCACGGTTGACGCCGGGCACTTCTTCGTTCGTGTTCGAAATCTCGACACCGGGACGGCGGAGACTAAGGCTCAGGCCGCGGGTGCGCGACACGGTGCGGGGAACGACAGAAGACCATGAGCCTTCGCACCGGGTGCGGTCGGGAAGGCGGAAGTTCAGTGTGCCCGAACTGCCTTCGGGATTGCTGGCGCGTGCAACAATGACAACGGGCGGGTTTTGCGCGGCAAGCGGGCCATCGACGGGAAACAGATTGAAGTCGCCCGTCGGGGTGCAGGCGGCCAGAGCCGCAATCGCGACGAGGGGCAGTTGCAAAAGGCGCATGACGGTCTCCAACCAGAGTGTCCACGGACCGGATCATCAAATCCGGCGAGAAGTACGGATGAGATGGCTGGGGCGCCAGGATTCGAACCTGGGAATGTCGGTACCAAAAACCGATGCCTTACCACTTGGCGACGCCCCAACTGCGGGGGTGTTTAGCGAAGGCCCCGATAGCCCGCAAGGGGGAAGTGCGCAAATTTCAGGGCATTGTGTTCGGCGTTGATGGGCGCGACGAGCTGGGATAGGCAGGCGGGATGCAGGTTGATGTCATCGTGTTGGGCGCAGGGGCCGCCGGGCTGTTTGCCGGGATTGAGGCCGCGAGGCGCGGACGGCGTGTGCTGGTGGTGGACCATGCCCGCGCGCCGGGCGAAAAGATACGGATTTCGGGTGGCGGGCGGTGCAATTTCACCAATCTTGGCGTGGCGGGGGATCGGTTCTTGTCACGCAATCCGCGCTTCGCGCTTTCGGCGCTGAAGCGGTATACGCAATGGGACTTCATTGCGCGGATGGAGGCGTGGGGGATCGCCTGGCACGAAAAGACGCTGGGGCAGTTGTTCTGCGATGGCCCGGCAACGCAGGTGGTGGCCGCGCTGACGGATGATCTGGCACGGGCGGGTGGAACGTTGTGGACCGGCTGCGCGCTTGGGGCGGTGCGATCTGGTTTCATGGTGGAGACCGCGCGGGGTGAGGTCCGGGCGGCGTCTGTGATCGTGGCGACCGGGGGCAAGTCCATCCCGAAGATGGGGGCAACGGGATTTGGCTACCGCGTGGCCGAGACGTTCGGGGTGCCGCTGATGGAGACGCGACCCGGGTTGGTGCCGCTGACATTGGCCGAACAGGAGCTGGTACGGGTAAAGCCGCTGGCGGGCGTGGCGGTGGACGGGCGCGTGACAGCGGGTCTGGCGGGGTTTGACGAGGCGGTGCTGTTCACACACCGGGGCTTGTCGGGGCCAGCGATCTTGCAGGCGTCAAGCTATTGGCGCGAGGGCGAGGCCGTGACGCTGGACATGGCGCGCGGGGGAGACGTGGGGACGGTGCTGCGCGGCTTGCGGGCTGAGGCGGGGCGGATGGCGGTGCGGACCGCATTGGCGAGGTTGATCCCCGAGCGGCTGGCGCGATTTGTGGAGGAGAGTGCCGGTGTCTCGGGCACGCTGGCGGACCAGTCGAACGCGATGATCGACAGGATCGCAGGGCTGGTTCACCGCTGGCAGATCATGCCGGTTGGGTCCGAAGGCTATCGTACCGCCGAAGTGACACTGGGCGGCGTGGACACTGATGCGCTGGACGCACGGACGATGCAGGCCAAGGCTGAGCCGGGACTGTTTTTCGTGGGTGAGGTTGTGGATGTGACGGGGTGGCTGGGGGGATACAATTTCCAGTGGGCCTGGTCGAGCGGATGGGCTGCGGGGCAGGTCGCCTGACAGCCGCAAGTCGGATGACATTGACATCACGCAAATCTGCGCTTCTGTCTGGCCAGAGTTAGGCTATTGCGACCAAACTGCCGTTCCGCGAAGGATAGCTTGTGTTCCGATCATTTTTCCCGCAGCCAAAGCTGTTTCTGATTTCTGTGATCCTGTGGACGGTGATGGGGACATCATTGTGGTATGGCGCGGGCGAAACCTTGGGGGCTGCCCTTGGGTTTCAGCCGGATGCGCCTGACGCCGTACCGGTCTTGGGCCTTGGGTACTTTGTGACCCCGTCTTTCATCTGGTTCTATCTCTACTGCGCTGGCTTTGTTGCGGCATTCACGGCCGGTTGGGTCATCTTGTGCCCGCATCCCTATCAATGGTGGTCGATCACGGGGAGCGCGCTGATCCTGTTTTCGACCTATTTCAGCGTGCAGGTTTCGGTTGCGCTGAACAATTGGCGCGGTCCGTTCTTTGACGCGGTGCAAACCGCCTTGTCGGGGTCGGGTGCCGTGACGGCGGGCGAATTGTATGCCCTGTTGTTGGTCTTTGCCCAGATCGCACTGCTTTGGGTGGTGGTCTATGTCGTCACGCGGTTCTTTGTCAGCCACTATATCTTTCGTTGGCGCTCGGCGATGAATGACTACTACATGGAGCGCTGGCCAAGGGTTCGGAAAATCGAAGGGGCTTCACAACGGGTTCAGGAAGATACGATGCGGTTTGCGAGCATCATGGAGGATCTGGGCGTTTCGGTCGTGGACTCGGTCATGACGTTGTTTGCGTTTCTGCCCGTTTTGGCGGCGCTATCGGCCAACGTGACGGAATTGCCAATCGTGGGGGCGATACCGCAACCTTTGCTGACGGCGGCCATCGTGTGGTCGCTGTTCGGGACGGTGCTGTTGGCGGCTGCCGGGATCAAGCTGCCGGGATTGAATTTCCGCAATCAGCGAGTCGAGGCGGCTTATCGCAAGGAACTGGTCTACGGCGAAGATGACGTGACTCGGGCCGACCCGATGACGACCGCAGAATTGTTCGGACAGGTACGAAGGAACTATTTCCGGCTGTATTTCCACTACGCCTATTTCAACGTGTTTCGCGGCTTCTATCTGCAGGCGGACAACATATTCGCTTATTTCATCCTGATCCCGACGATTGCGGCTGGCAAGATCACCTTCGGGGCGCTTCAGCAAATTCTGACGGCCTTTGGCCAAGTGTCTTATTCATTCCAGTATCTGGTAAATTCGTGGAGCACGATCATCGAACTTCTGTCTATCCACAAGCGTCTGGCGGCCTTCGAAGCTGCGTTCGAGGGGCGGGAACTCGACGAGATCGAGGCGGAGATTGATCGCTGATCCGGTCAGACGGTGATCGGGTCGGCCTTGGCCAGCCTGTCGAATGCCATCAATGTGTCGATCAGGGCGGGCATGTCAGACAAATGGATCATGTTTGGGCCATCCGAGGGCGCGGTATCGGGGGCCTGATGCGTCTCCAAGAATACGCCTGCGATGCCAATCGACACGGCGGCGCGGGCAAGGACCGGCGCGAATTCGCGTTGGCCGCCGGAACTGTCACCCAGACCGCCCGGAAAGGCCACGGCGTGGGTGGCGTCCATGATGACGGGGTAACCGGTGCGCGCCATGATCGGCAGGCTGCGCATATCCGCGACAAGTGCGTTGTAGCCGAATGTCGTGCCACGTTCGGTCAGCATGATCCGGGTGTTGCCGGTCGAAGCGATTTTCGCGGCAACGTTGGCCATGCCTGCAGGATCGAGGAACTGGCCCTTTTTCACGTTGACCACTGCCCCCGTTTCGCCAGCGGCGATCAGAAGATCGGTCTGGCGGCAGAGCAGCGCTGGGATTTGCAGAACGTCAACGACGCTGGCCACAACTGCGGCCTGCGCGGGTTCATGAAAATCGGTCAGCACGGGCAGGCCCATTTCCTTGATGGCGGCCAGAATCTTCAATCCCGCATCCATCCCAAGACCGCGTTTGCCCGATAGCGAGGTGCGGTTTGCCTTGTCGTAGCTCGCCTTGAAGATGTATTGCGCGCCGGCAGCCTTGCACGCCTCGGCCATCACACCCGCGATCATCTGGGCGTGATCAAGGCTTTCCAACTGGCAGGGGCCCGCGATCACCGTCAGTGGCTGGGCGTTCCCTGTGGTCAGGGCGCCGATTTTCACATCAGTCATAGCGGTTCCTTTACGATGCAATCTGTTCGCGCAGGATTGCCGCAGTCATTGCAATCATCAAGTATATCCCGCCAAAGATCAGCATGGCCACCACCGTATTCTCAAAGGATCGGGGGTAGGCGGCTTCGTCCTGCGAAATGGGCTGTTGGGTGACGGCAAGATAGCGAACCTGACGGTTGGCCTCGATCCGGGCAGTTTCAAGTTGTTGCAGGGTAGAGGCGAGCATCATCTGGCGGGTCTGCACGTTGGCCTGAGCCACGAAGAGTTCGCCCTGAATTTGCGCGAGCGAACGCGTACCGTCACCATCTTGTGTCATGCGGTCGCGCAGCACGGTGATTTCGGCCTCGAGCGCCTGAATCCGGCGGCGAATGGGGTCCATCCGTGCCTCGTTCGGGTTTTCGTTTGATTCCATCTGGGCAAGGGCCAGACGTTCTGTCGAAAGCTGGGTTTCCAACTGCCCGATCTGGCCTGAAATCAGCGTCACTTCGGCCTCGGACGACAGCACTTGGTTCTGTTCCTGCAGCGCTACGACGGTTGCCTGCGCCTCAAGCATCTTGGCTTCGGCGTTTTCATAGCTGGACTGTGCATCGCGCATCTGGTCATCGCGTTTGCGTTGCGACAGGCGGTCAATCTCGCTTTCGGCATAGCTGGTGAGAGCGCGGTTGAAGGCCACGGCGAGGTCCGGGTCAGGGGCGATGGCAGACAGCCGGATCAGGCCTTCGGTCGGGTCATAAGATACCTGCACCATTCGTTGATAGACCTTGTAGGCCTCTTCAAAGCTGGCATCGCTGGGCAGGCGTTGGATGGGGTCGATGTTAGGTGCCTGAAATGTCGCGATAAATCCGAGGTCGGCATCGAGCCGTTGCAGTCCATCGCGCGATTGCAACAGGTCTTGCGCACCTGATGCTTCCTTGTTCGCCTCGATCGCACCACCGAATAGGCCCGCACCACCGGGGATACCGCCTGCGGTGACAGCGCCATCGGCCTGTTGGATGATGAAGGCGGACTTCGCCTCATACATCGGGGTGGCGATGAAATAGAAGTAATAGCCGGCGATCAGCGTTGGCAGCATCACGAACACGGCAAGCCGCGCCATCAGCAGCAGAGATTTGCGGCGTCTGCGGCGCATGATGTCTTGCTGGATGCGCAGGATGTCGGCGGCATGGCTGTTTTCGGCCCGCACCTCGGTTGAGGGGACCTGAATGGGTTTCACGGTTTGTGGCAGTTGGATGACGTCGCCGGGTGCGGGTGTGACGGCGCGGGCTGGGGCCGGGGCAGCATCGACCAACGTGGCCACCTCAGCCCTTGCGAAAGGATCGAGCCCTTTGAGCCGCAGCAGGCGGACGGCATCGAAATCGGATGTGGCCGGCAGGCCGTTCAGTTGGGCCATGCGGCGCGCAAGTCGCAACTGGCGCCCGGTCAACCCTTCGCGGCGGATGGCGTCAATCTCGCTTTCCGGGGGCGGGATAGGCGTGTCGGCAGGTTTTGCAGCCGTGGGAAAAGCGGCTGAGCCAAAGCCGTCATCGGGCATGCCAAATAGCATTTCGGCAGCCGCCTGTGTGGGACCGGCCTTTACCATGCCCGTCACAACGGGATGTGGGGCCACCGGATCGGGGCGGCGGATGCGGAAGCGGCTAGCTTTGATCGGCGTAGTCATACAGGCGTTTCGCTTCTTCGAGGGTTTCGAACTGGTAGAGTTGTCCATTTTTCAGAACGGCCGCTGTGCGGGCAAACTTTTCAAGCGTGCGGGCCTGATGCGACACGATCACCACGGTGGAATGGGTCAAGCGTTCGCGCAGAATGGCGCCCGCGCGTTTGTTGAATTCGACATCGGTGGTGCCGGGCATGCCTTCGTCGATCAGGTAGATGTCGAATTCCAGCGCGAGCATCAGCGAAAAGGAAAACCTTGCCCTCATGCCTTGGCTGTAGGTGCCGACGGGCATGTCGAAATAGTCGCCGATGCCGGCCATCCAACGGCAGAAACTTTCGACATAGTCAGGATCAAGGCCGTACAGGCGCGCAATGTAGCGGCTGTTCTCATTGGCGGTGTGTTTGTTCACGACGCCGCCCATGAAACCGAGCGGAAACGAGATGCGCGATGTGCGGATAATGCGGCCTTCGTCGGGTTTTTCAAGGCCCGCCATCATGTTGATGATGGTCGTCTTGCCGGTGCCGTTGCGTGCGAGAATGCCCAGGGAATTGCCGGGTTCGACAGTGAAGGATGCCCGGTCGAGAATGACCTTGCGGCCCTTGCCAGACCAGAACGATTTGCTGACGCCTTCAAACGCGATCATACCAAGTTCCTGGCCAGCGGTGATGGCAATCCATTTTGGCCTGCATTTCCTACCTATGCGATCTTCGTTAACGCGATGTTTCGGGGAATTCCAGTGCTGGGCACCCGATGCGCGTAACCTTACCCGCTATGCAGGAGCATTGGGGCGGTATTATGTCAGGATCTGCAGACAATGCTGCCCGCACGCCATGATTTCAGGGCAGGCGGCGCGCAATCAGCACGGCCACAGGCCCTGCAAGCAGGCTAAGTGCGAGGCCAAGCCGGGCTGCTTCGGTCAGCACGCCGCCCGGAAGTGACCAAGGCAGGCCAAGGACGGGCGCGGTAAAGGCGATGCAGAAGAGCGGCCCTGCACAGATGATGTCGCGGCGGGACAACTGCAAAAGCGGACTGCGTGGCGCCATGCGGGCAAGGATCAGCCCGGCGGCGAGCAGGCCTGCGGGCTTGCCGCTCCAGAGTGCCGCCAGCATTACCAGCGTCAGGGTGGCGAATCCCGCCAGATCAATCGCGCCAAAGGTAAGCCCGAAGGCAAATATGGCAGCTGTCGCAGGCCAGATCAGAAGATGCGCCAGCCGGTTCAAGGGATCATGCAGCAACCCCTCAGCCTCGGCAAACACCCCGAAGCTGCGGTCGGCGTGGGCGACTGCGGGCAGGATGGGCAAAAGGCCGAGCGCGCCAGGCAGACCTGCAGCCAGCACCCCTGCCCAAGACGCAAGGCCTGCCACGATGTAGGGCCAGATCCGGTTGCGCACCTTGCGGGCCGTGGCGCTGGCGTCGGCACGCAGGATCTGGCCGTAGCGCCACCAGACCAGCAGGGCGACCGTCAAGGGTAACAACAGCCAGAGCGGGCGCAGGGTATGATCGGGGGCGGCAATGCCGGCCAGCACCAATGCCAGCAAGGTTTCGGCTATGCTGACCAGCAACAACAGCTTGAGCGCGGGATGCCCGCCACCAAAGACCATCCGCCCGAACGCATAGCACAGCACGACATCGCCGCCGATAGGTGCGGACCAGCCCAGATCGGCGGGCAGTTCATCTTGCAGGCCGAACAGCAGCGCAAGGACAATCCAGACCAGACTTGCGCCCGCAATGCCGCCTGCCATCAGCACCATCGGTCCTGCAATCTGTGCGCCAGACAAGGGTCCGCGCTCAAGGGTGATCGCCTCCCACAATTCCTTTGCGATCAGGGCGATGAACAGGGCCATTAGTCCTTCGCCGACGATGAACGCGGGCGTCAGAATGACGGACTGGCCCGTCCACCATGACGGCAGGATGATGCCGAAGATGCGCCATTCAGTGAAATCGTAATAACTTGCAGGTGACAGGTTGACCCAAAGCGTGGCGAGGCCCGCGCCCGACAAGAGCGCAACGGCTAGGCGATTCAGGGCAGGAGAGACGCGATACATAGCGGGCGATTCTGCAAGGGCCTGCCCGGCGCGGACATTGATTGCTGGCTAGCGCGGCGGATCACGCTCTGCAAGGATGGCGGCAGGGGATTATCGGGGTGTTGCCGGGTTGCCGATGCCATTGGAAGACGACATTGCGGCGTGCCAACTGTGTGCTGCGCGCTTTGCAGCAACGGCAACGGCGCATGTGCCGCGCCCGGTGGTCTGGTTTCGCAGGTCCGCGCGGCTGTTGATTGCGGGGCAGGCACCGGGCGCGCGGGTGCATGCGTCTGGCCAGCCGTTCACCGATGCCAGTGGCGACCGCCTGCGCGACTGGCTGGGGCTGGATGCAGCACGGTTTTATGACCGGGGCCGGGTGGCGATTGTGCCGATGGCGTTCTGCTTTCCGGGTTACAATGCCAAGGGGGCCGATCTGCCACCGCCCGCGATTTGTGCGACGACGTGGCGCGCGGCGGTGATGGCAGCCTTGCCCGAAGTGCGGATGACCGTGTTGGTCGGTGGGGCGGCCATGCGCTGGCATCTGGGGTCAGGGCCGGTTGCTGGGTTTGTTGCCGATTGGCGGGTGCATGCGGCGCGCGGGGTCTGGCCGCTGCCACATCCAAGCTGGCGCAATACGGGCTGGTTGAAACGCAATCATTGGTTTTCGGACGATGTGCTGCCTGCGTTGCGCGATGCGGTGCGACATGTCGTGACTTGAAGGCGCGCGCGGGGGCGGGTAGGCCAACGCGCAAGGAGCCTGACGATGACACTGCTTGATGATGCCTATGCTGCGATGGCGGTAAATTCGGACGATGACGCGGCCCGGTTGCGGTACTATGCGCGCCTGTCGGATGGCGAGATGGTGATGCTGCTGGAGCGCGAGGTGACGGGCGGCCGCGTGGAGCCGCGCATCTTCGATCTGCAGGATGGACCGGTGGTGTTGATCTTTGACAGCGAAGAAAAGCTCGCGGCATTTTCGGCGGGTGTAGCACCCTATGTGGCGCTGCCGGGGCGGGTCATTGCGCAACAACTGGCGGGGCAGGGGATCGGGTTGGGGGTGAATATGGGGGCGGCGTCGATGATGCTGTTTCCGCCCGATGCGGTGGACTGGCTTGCCGGCACACTGGAAGAGGCCCCGGTGGAGGATGAGGCTCGACCAGTGCTGTTTCACGCGCCTGATGGGGTGCCCGAGATTGTTGTTGCAGCGGTGATGGAAAAGCTGGCCACGGCGCATGGAATGGCCTCGCATGGCCTTTTGGCGGGGGTTAGCTATGCCGACGGGCGGCGCGGGCATATGTTTGCGTTTGTGGATGCAGTCGCGGGGGCTGCGCCGGTTCTGGCGCGCGCGGTGGCAGAAGCATTGATTTTTTCGGGAGTAGAGGCGGGCGAAATGGATGTGACCTTCCTGAACGCGGGCGATCCGGGGATATCGGCAATGACGGGGTTGGCGCGGCGCATTGATCTGCCGGGGCTAGAGGTGGATACGGCGCGTCCTGCGCCCGTTCCACCGGGGATGGACAAGGCAAAGCCGCCGATCTTGCGTTGATGGATGAGGTAATATAATACCTATTTTGCAAATCACTGATTTATAATGGTTTTATGTGCATTGGGTGACTTGACGAGCATCATGTGATGCCAGATAAGCCCCCATCCGCGTGTCGGGGGCGATCTGCCCCCCAATCTATATGGACCTGACCGATGAAAACCTTCACCGCTACTCCGGCGGACATCACCAAGAAGTGGATCCTGATCGACGCCGAAGGCATCGTTCTGGGCCGTCTTGCAACGATTGTCGCCAACATCCTGCGCGGCAAGAACAAGCCGACATTTACCCCCCACATGGACATGGGTGACAATGTGATTGTCATCAATGCTGACAAGATCCAGATGACGGGTAACAAGCGCGCCGACAAGATCTACTATTGGCACACCGGCCATCCGGGCGGGATCAAGCAGCGCACGGCACGGCAAGTGCTGGAAGGCGCGCATCCCGAACGTGTGGTTGAAAAGGCCGTCGAGCGGATGATCACCCGTAACCGTCTGGGCCGTGTGCAAATGACGAACCTGCGTGTTTACGCCGGTGCTGCGCATCCGCACGAAGCCCAGCAGCCCACCGTTCTGGACGTGGGCGCAATGAACCCGAAGAATACGCGGAGCGCATGAGCATGGCCGATATCAAATCTCTGGATGATCTGAAGGCGGCTGTGGGCGAAACGTCCCCGGCTGCAGCGCCGATGGCGGCACCCCGTGTTGCCGTGCGCGACGCACAAGGGCGCGCCTATGCCACGGGCAAGCGCAAAAATGCGATCGCACGTGTGTGGATCAAGCCGGGTTCCGGCAAGGTCGTGGTCAATGGCAAGACAATGGCGGAATACTTTGCCCGCCCCGTGTTGCAGATGATCCTGCGCCAGCCGTTCACCGTGGCAAATGTGGAAGGCCAGTTTGATGTGATGGCGACTGTCGTTGGAGGCGGGTTGTCAGGACAGGCAGGTGCGGTCAAGCACGGTGTGTCCAAGGCATTGCAGTTGTATGAACCCAGCCTTCGCGGTGCGCTGAAGGCGGCAGGCTTCCTGACACGCGACAGCCGCGTGGTGGAACGCAAGAAATACGGCAAGGCGAAAGCCCGCAAGAGCTTCCAGTTCTCCAAGCGCTGATCTGGTTGGTATCATGCAAGAAGGCCCGGAATTCTCCGGGCCTTTTTTGTTGCCGTGTTGCCGGGATCAACCGCGCCAGAATGGCTTTTGACACTCGCAATCGGCCAGACCCGGCGTCAAGCCGATGTCCGCAAGTAGATGCGCATCAAGCCGGGCAAGATCACGGCGGGTCTGGCGACGGATTTCCCAGTTCAGCACAGCCTGCGCCACCGCAAAGGCCACGCGTGAAACGGGCGGCAGCGGGGTTGCGATTACGGTGTTGATTTTTGACATTGTTGCCATGGGAGCACCTTTTGTATTGATACAATGACGCGTGTAGCGTAGTGTATTGATACAATACTTTTGCGGGCGCTTCGAGGGAAACATTGTGACAGATACAATATGGACTCCAGACCTGACACAATATGCCGGGCCAAAGTATCTGGCACTTGGCCGCGCCTTGCGGGCGGCGGTTCTGGATGGCTCCCTTGCACCCAATGCACAGTTGCCGACTGTACGTGATCTGGCCTGGCACTTGAAGGTGACGCCCGGCACGGTGGCGCGAGCGTATCAGATGGCTACGCAGGACGGGTTGCTCGCGGCGATGGTCGGGCGCGGCACGTTTGTGGCAGGTGTGGCGCCACGTCTGGGGCCGCAGGCATCACTTTACACGGACCGCGCGGGTTCGGCGACCAGCGGGCCGGTCGATCTGCGGCCACCGCTGTTGCCGGATGTGGGGCAGCCTGCAGCCTTTGCGGCGGCAATGCAGGCAGTGGCGGCCAAGCCGGGGCTGGACTGGCAGGACTATCCGACGCAATCGGGCGAAGCTGCATTGCGCGAGGCCATTTGCGACTGGGTCAGCGATCGCGCGCTTGGGGCGTTTGGGCCGGATGATGTGGCGCTGACGCATGGCGGACAAAGTGCGCTGCTGACGGTCATGTTGTGCTGTCTGCGCGGCGACCGTCCGGTGGTTCTGGTGGAAGAACTGGCCTACGCCGGGTTCCGCTATGCCGCCCGGCTGGCGCGCGCTGACGTTGTGGGAATCGAGTTGGACAATGAAGGGGTCATCCCCGCAAGCCTCGAGGCCGCGTGCCAGCGGCACCGACCGCAAATCCTGTGCCTGACGCCCGAGGCGCAGAACCCGACGACAATGAAGATGGGCGCGGTCAGGCGGGCCGAGATCGTGCGGATCGCGCGGGAGTATGATCTGCAAATCATCGAAGACGGGTGTTATTCGCCATCGCTGCGCAATACGGCGACTGTGCGAGCTTTGGCACCGGAGCGGGTCTGGCATGTGGGCAGCCTGTCAAAGTCGATCTCGGCTGCGCTGCGCGTCGGTTTCATCATTTGCCCGGTCGGCATGGGCGAGGCCGGGCGGTTGACGATGCAGCACTCCTCATTCGCGCTGTCGATGCCGCTGTCGGAAATGGTCTTGCATCTGCTGGTCACGGGCGAGGCCGAACGTTTGCGAAGTGCTGTGCAGATTGAACTGGAAGGTCGGGTCGATCTGGTGGTGCGTCGGCTGGGGCGGTTTGATCTGGCATGGCAGCCGGGGTTGCCGATCACTTGGTTGAACTTGCCGTCCGGGTGGCGCGCATCTGCCTTCGCGCGGATGGCGGCCGAGCAGGGGGTTCTGGTGCGCCCGTCAGATGAATTTGCATTGGTGCATGGGCGCGCGCCGAACGCGGTGCGGATCGCGATTGCGGGGCATTTGCCGATTGCGCGGCTGGATGGCGCGTTGCACGTGCTGGAGCAGATGCTGGAGCGTCCGCAGTTCGAGGTGGCGGTCTGAATTGTGGCGCAAATGTGGCGCGGCTGTGGCGAGTGTTTGCCACAATTGGCCCGATCGTGCCTGATCTGTGGCCAATACACAGCGCTCAGGGGGATTTCATCGCGATCACAAAACAGTTGCATTGACGGCTGCGCCCGGTTGCAACACCGTCGATCTCAGAGCAGCACATAAAAAGATGGAAACCATCATGGGCCAACAATCGTTTTTTCATGCGCCGCATGGCGGGGCAGATTTTCTGGGCCTGCGCACGGACCGCAAGGGCGCGACCGAGATTGTGTATGACGACGGAGTAAAGCGGCGCATGGTCTGGCGCGTTGCCGGGCGCATGACGTCAGAGGCTCATCTTTCGGACGCGTTGCGTGCGGCGGTCGGGTCATTGCGAGTGGTTCCCACATTGTATGACGAATTGAAGAAACGCTCGATTGCGATTGAAGCCGTGGTGCGCTGACGCGCCGAAGACGGTTGTTTCCGCACGGATGAACGGGCAGCGCCCGACAGGCGATCTGCCCGTTTTTCATGCATTTGACGGAATGCTTTGCCGCATTCGGATGAAAAGGGGCTTTCCAGCGCGTGATTGCCTGTGCCAGAAAGGGTGCAACAAAGGGGCGTGGGGGCCGCAGATCAATGACTATTGGCAAGGCAAAGGCCACAGACGGTTTGTCCGAAGGGGCAAAGGGTCTTCGCCTGATCAGCCCGACGTTGATTTATTGTGTGCTGCTGACGGCAGTGCCGCTGGCGACAGTGGTGATCTTTTCGTTCCTGACGGACCAGTTGGTCGAAGGCAACAAGATCGTGACGGCCCCCGTAACATTTGCCAATTACATCACGGTATGGACCGGACGGGTATATCAGATCATCATGGCGCGATCTTTGATGGTGTCGATTTCCGTGACACTGGCGACGGTACTGCTCGCCTATCCGATTGCCTACTACGTGAGTTTCTGCGTGCCTGCGAAACGCAAAGCGATCTGGCTGTTCCTGATCACCATTCCGTTCTGGACCAGCTATGTGGTGCGGGTGTTCCTTTGGCAGGTGATCCTTGGCTATAAGGGTGTGTTAAGCTCGACACTGGAAATGATCGGGCTGACAGGCGAGCCGATGAGTTTCATGACCAATGCGCCGGTAGCATTGACCGTCACGCTGGCACATGCCTATGCGCCGTTCGCAATATTGCCGATCTTCGTGGCCCTGGAAAAGATCGACCGTTCGCTGCTGGAAGCGGGGCAGGATCTGGGCGAGTCAAAGTTCCGCACCTTTTTGCGGGTGACTTTGCCGTTGTCGATGCCGGGGGTGATGGCGGCGGTGTTGATTGTGTTCATCCCGACGGTGGGCGACTATGTCACGCCGAACCTGATTGGTGATGGAAAGTATCCGCTGATTGCGACGTGGATCGAAAAAATCCTGCTGAAACAGGGAGACAAGGCGCTTGGTTCTGCGATTGCGGTATCGGCCATGGTCATTGTGGCGGCGGTTAGTCTGCTGTTTGTGGTGTTGAACCGGAAATACCTGAAGGGGAATGCACGATGAAATCCCCCGGCCTGCGCATCTATGCGGTGCTTTATCTGGTGTTTCTTTATGCGCCGATCGTGCTGTTGCCTGTTTTTGCCTTTTCCAGCAACACGATCATTGCTTTTCCGTTGCAAGGGTTCACGACCGGCTGGTTTGAAAAGATGTGGGCGGATCAGACGCTGTGGCGGGCGTTCGGCAATTCGATGATTGTGTCGTTGACGGCGTCAAGCATTGCAACCTTGCTTGGGCTGTTCGCTGCGAGGGCATCAACGCGGTTCGAGTTTCCGGCCAAGGCGCCGATCATCGGTTTGGTGATGCTGCCGTTGGTGCTGCCCGAAATGATTATCGCAATTTCGCTGATCGTGGTGTTGCTGGCCATCGGGATTGAACTTTCGCTGTTCACGATCATCTTGGGGCATGTGCTGATCTGCACGCCGTTTGCTGTGGCGATCCTGACCTCGGCGTTTCAATCGCTGGACCGGTCGCTGGAGGAGGCGGCGCTTGATCTGGGCGAGTCGACGTTTTCGACCTTCATGCTGATCATCTTTCCGCTGGTTTTGCCCGGGATCGTGTCATCCTTTCTGATCTGCTTCACGATCTCGCTGGACGAGTTCATTATCGCCTATTTCCTTGGGGGCAGTGACGTCGTGCTTTCGGCCTATATCTTTGGCCAGTTCCGGTTTCCTGCGAACGTGCCCGCGATGCTGGCGCTTGGCACCTGCCTTGTGCTGGCGTCGATCACCCTGCTTGCAATTGCTGAATATTTCCGTCGCCGTGGCATTGCCAAAACCGGTGGAAAAGATGCCGGAGGCTTCCTGTGACCGAAAAACCCACGATGATCGAATTTCGTGACGTGCATAAGTATTATGGTGACTACCACGCGCTGCGTGGGATCACCGGGACCATCCGGGCGGGAGAGTTTTTTTCGCTGCTGGGGCCGTCGGGATGCGGGAAGACCACGCTGTTGCGCACGATCGCTGGGTTCGAGGGGATTTCGTCCGGCGTCGTGCTGATTGACGGCAAGGACATGGCTTCGGTGCCGGCAAACCAGCGGCCCACGAACATGGTGTTCCAGTCCTATGCGATTTTCCCGCATATGAGTGTCGCCGAAAACGTGGGCTTTGGGTTGCGGCGTGATCCGCGCAACAAGGCCGAAAAGGCTGCCGCCGTTGCCGAGGCGTTGGCGATGGTTGGCCTGAAGGGCTATGGCGACCGGGCGGCGCATGCGTTGTCGGGCGGGCAACGGCAGCGGGTGGCACTGGCGCGGGCGTTGATCCTGAAACCCAAGGTCTTGCTTCTGGATGAGCCGCTGTCCGCGCTTGACAAGAAGATGCGCGAACATATGCAAGTGGAACTGATCCGGTTGCAGCGGCAGGTGGGTATCACCTTCATTCTGGTGACGCATGACCAGGAAGAAGCGCTGGTGATGTCGGACCGGATCGCCGTGATGTTCGAAGGCGAAATTGCACAACTAGCTGACCCAGAGACGCTATATCGCCGTCCGGCCAGCAAGAAGGTGGCCGACTTTATCGGCACGATGAACTTTCTGCCTGCGAAGATCTTGTCAGAGTCAGGTGGCAAGGTCGAGGTTGATGCGCAGGGCTTTGGTGCGGTAACGCTGGATGCGGGGCAGTGCATGGGCTCACCCAGCGAGGCCGGGACGATGGTTGGTTTTCGGCCCGAGACATTGACGATCCTGTTTGATGGCCAGACGGCGACCGACCGCGAAACCATGGCGACGGTGGAAGAGGTCGTCTATTACGGGGACATGACCTACTACGATGTGAAGATCGACGGCACTGACAAGGCGATGCGGCTGTCGATGCGCAACGTATTTGGCCGACCCGTGCTGGATATCGGCACACGCGCGCGTCTGGCATGGGCACCGGGGGCATTGGTGCTGTTCCGGTGAGGCATCAGAATTGACGGCTGTCAATTTTCGGTATTCTTGAGCGAATTCAATTGGTTACAAAGGTGATCGGGCATTTTTGCCCATTTCTATTAACGAATTAGTGCAACATACTGATATTGCGAGCAAATTTTTGCAAAAGTGTTAACGGCCGAAATGGTTATGTATCTGGCGGCAGCAGTCCGAGGCCGCGCAGATAGATGCCGATCCCGGTTTCCAGCAGTTCTTCGGCCTGAAACGGCGACTGGCTACCGGGTTTGCCGCGGGTAAAAAGCTCGACCACGCCATGCGACATTGCCCAGATATGCGCGCTGAACATCGACGGCGGTGGCCGTTTGGCGGCGGGGATATGTTCGGAAAGGCGCGTGGCGGCCTGTTCCAGCACCTGGCGCGCACGGGATGCCACAAGGGCAAGGTCGGGATGCGCGTTCAGGTTCAGGCCGCTCTCGAACATTGCCTGATAATGGCCGGGATACTTGCGCGCAAAGGCAAGATAGGCACGGCCTGTTGCCTCGAACGCCGCGAGGGCGGTTGGTTTGCCATCATTGTAGGCAAATTCCATCAGCGCGCCGAAAATGTCGTAGCCCTGACGCGCCACTTCGGCCAAAAGGTCATCGCGGCCCGCGAAATGGCGATACACCGCGGCGGGGGTCACATCGGCGGTTTTTGCGGCCTCGGATAAAGTGAACCCCTGCGGACCGTGATCAGCGATCAGACGCAGCGCGGCGTCAACAAGGGCCTGACGCAGATTGCCGTGATGATAGCCACGCTTCACACAGATTTCCGCAGTTTCGGGCCGCCGCAGATTTTTGAATCAATCTTGCCAATGATGGTTGCGTCCTTACCCGCGTAGTCGACAGCGTTCAGCACGGTCTGGATGGCGGCAATGCGCGCGCGCAGTTTGTCATCCGATAGGATCACGGTCCACGGTGCAGCCTTGGTGTGGCTGCGACGCAAAGTGTCGTCGATTGCCGCGGTATAATCATCCCATTTTGCCAAGCCGTCGATATCAATCTTGCTGAGTTTCCATTGCTTGAGCAGATCGCCTTCGCGGTCGAGAAAGCGTTTCAACTGTTCGGCACGCCCGACGTTCAGCCAAAGCTTGACCAAGGTGATGCCATCGTTCACCAGCATGTCTTCGAACGCTGGCAGTTGGCGGAAAAACAATTCGCGCTGATCGGATGTGCAAAAGCCGAACACATGTTCCACAACGCCCCGGTTATACCAGCTGCGGTCGAAGAGGACGATTTCACCCTTTGCAGGCAGCCAGTCGATATATCGTTGAAAGTACCACTGCGCGGCCTCGCGGTCGGATGGTTTGGACAGCGCGACGACGCCGGCCACACGGGGGTTCATATTCATCCGGACGGCATTGATGGTGCCACCCTTGCCAGCGGCGTCTCGTCCCTCGAAGACCACGACCATGCGTTTGCCAGTCGCTTGAACATCGGCCTGCAGGCGGGCAAGCTGCACCTGCAGCGCCTCCATCCGCGCCTCGTAGTCTTTCTTCTTCATCTCTTCGCGGTAGGGATAGTCGGGATTGAGGATATCATCCTTGCCGGCATTTTCGATGATCTTGCGCACATCCTTGGGTGCGCCTTCGCGGAAATAGCGGCTGATCGCGCCGTCGAATGGCAGATCCATGGTGATTTCCCCCTGTTTTGCGCCAGTATGGCGATTACGGGACGGCGCGCAATCCGGCACGGGTGGCCGCGCGGTCGATGGCGTCAAGAACCTGCTGTTCCTGCGCGTGTTGGGGCATGTGGCCGGTGTCTGGCAGGATCGTCAGATGCACGTTCGGCAACAGTTCCGACAGCGGCCCACTGTGAACGCGAAGGGGCACGATTGTATCGGTATCGCCATGCACAGCCTCGATCGGCAGGGTCAGCGTCGGATAGCGCGCGCGCATGGCGATGATGAAGGGTTTCAGGCCCGCGACCTGGGCAGAATTGGCCTGCAGCGCACTGCGGCGCATGGTCAACGGCGCGCCGATATGGGCAAGATAGCCGTCTGGCATGGGATCGGGTGCAAAGATGTCGCGGATCGTGTCTTCGACGGTGGTATTGCCCGCAAAGACCGTGACCAGCGGCACGACAGTCCAGCCGCCAATTGTGCTGCCAAGCACATTGTGTGTCAGCCCAATGCCACCGTCCCAAGGCATGGTCGCGGCTGACACCAATACGAGTGCTGCAGTATCGGGATTATCCAGCGCCCATGCCATCGCAACAGCGCCACCATAGCTGTGGCCCAGAACGATGGGGGTTGTTACCCCAAGCTGATCTGCGGCGTGACGCAGGTGGGCGGCTTGGGCCGCGGGGTTGGTATTGTTTTCGGGCAGCGCTTCGGACCAGCCTAGGCCGGGGCGGTCAAGAGCGATGACGCGGTATCTGTCGGTCAGCTTCGGGATCATTGAAAAGGTGAAGTCGCGCAGATTGCCGCTGGCCCCGTGAAGCAGGAGCAGGTCGGGACCGGTGCCCGCCACATAGGCATGCACACGCAAGCCATCGACCATGATGATCTGACCTTCGGGAGGGAAGGCGGCATCGGCGCGCGCCTCTTCCGCGCTGGCGATACGATCAACCAAGTATACGCCTCCCGCGAGGGCGGCGAGGGCGGCGAGGTTAACAGCCAATTTCCGCAATATCATAAGGTGTCGTCTGATAAATTTCATTGATCCAGTTGCCATAGAGCAGATGCGCATGGCTGCGCCAACGGTTCATCGGGGGCTTCAAAGGGTTGTCATCGGGATAGTAGTTTGCGGGCACGTTGATCGGGGTACCGCCAACGATGTCGCGGTCATACTCCTGTTTCAGGGTATCGCTGTCATATTCCAGATGATTGATAAGATAGATCGCCCTGTGGTCCGGATCATCGACCATGCAGGGGCCGGACTGATCGGATGTGAGCAGTGTCGTCAGCCCGGCCCTGTCGATATCGGCCTGACGCATTTCGGTCCAGCGGCTGACGGGGAGGACGCAATCATCGGAAAAGCCGCGCAGGTAGGGTGAGGCGGGCGCAAGGTTGCGGTGGCGAAAGCAGCCAAACGCCTTGGCAGGCAGCAGATGTTTTGGCAGGCCATGAAAATGATAGGCGAGCGCCATGCCACCCCAGCAAACGCCAAAGGTGGAATGGACATGGGTCTGGGTCCAGTCCATCACGCGGCGCAATTCGTCCCAATAGGTGACATCTTCAAAGTCCAGATGTTCGATCGGGGCGCCAGTGATGATCAGGCCATCGAATTTCTCATTGGACGCCGCCACCTTGGCGAAGGGGCGATAGAAGGTTTCCATATGTGCGGCGGCGGTATTCTTGGTCTGATGTTCCGACATGCGGATCAACGACAAGTCGATTTGCAAAGGTGTGGCACCAATCAGGCGGGCGAACTGGTTTTCGGTCTGAATTTTCTTGGGCATCAGATTGAGAAGACCAATGCGCAGCGGGCGAATTTCCTGCGTCGCCGCGCGTTCGGGCGACATGACCATCACGCCTTCGCGTTGCAGGACATCAAAAGCGGGCAGGGTGGTGGGCAGGGTGATGGGCATGGCGCGGAGTTAAGTGCCCATGCCACGACGGTCAAGGGCCTGTGCGATCAGCACGGTAAAGCCTGCGGCATCTTTGGTTTTCGCAACCTCTTCTGCCGTGACCGTCACGCCCCAGTTTGCCATTGCGGCATAGCGGGGCTGACGGTGATCGAGCACTTGTGCATAGGCGTAACGCAGAAACGCATCGGGATCGACCTTGCGCGCCGGCTTGCCTTCGAGGGTCAGGTAGGCTTCCCAGATGTTTTGGAGGAAATCGGGGTTATAGTAGATCGGTTTGGGGTTGCGATCAAAGCGGCGGATGAGTTCGGCGCGATGCGCATCCGACCCCTTGATCCACACGAGCAGCATATCTGATGACAGCGCGGCCATCAGTGGATCGGCGGGATCAGTGGCATCCACCACCTCGCAGATCGACCCGCCGCTGTCGCAGACAAAGTTGGTGTAGCCATAAAGATCGCCTGCGCGGGCGATGTAGTGGCGGGTATCGTGCAGGGCCGCGATTTCGGCTTCGCGATGCTGGGCCTGACGGCGTAGGTATTCGGCAAAGGGCAGGCCGCCTTTGTCGGGATCGCCCGGTTTGCCGAGGTAGGTGGATAAAGGGGCAAGGTTATCGAAAGTGATGTTTGATGAGATATAGACCGAATTTGTCATCAGCAGTTCGCGCAGAAGGGGAACCTTCATCGCCTCGCGTTTGAAGTTATCGGCGATGAATTCGCCCATGTAGCGGGTGCCGATCCGGTAATCGACGGAATAGTGAAACCAGTCGCCCGCATCGCGGAGTGTGTTTGAGACATGGGTTTTGCCAAGGCCGGACATGCCGAACAGCAGGATGCGCTTGTTTTGCGCGGCAAGCCATTCCGCACTGGTCTTATAGATCATCGGGCACCACCTTTGATGCCTTTGTTAACGGGGCTTGGCGGGGTTTTCACGCAGAAAATGCAAAAGCCCCGGCGGATGGCCGGGGCTTTCGAAGTGCGCTTCATTTCATTCAGAACGTGTAGCCAACCTTCAGGCCGATGGCGACAGCGTCGTTGTCACGGAACACCCCACCTACCGTCGACGTGTTTGCATTGCCGATATCGACATAGCGGATGCCGCCCGTGATCTTGACATTGTCAACCGTGTAGGTTGCGCCCAGGCCGACACTGATGAAACCATCAGTCGGCCCGAGGTTTGGTGACAGACCGCCTTCGGTGCGTTCGTAACCGACGGTTACCGCACCTGACCACTGATCATTGAACTTGCGGCCCACACCAAGGTTGACGGTGTAAACGTCATTATCATAGGAAATCAGACCAGGCACCGGAAAGTTCAGCGCCGTTTCTGACCAGTCGGCCCAGCGGATCGAGCCGAATACGAGGGTATTGGCCGCGACACCAGTTTGGAAATCGAGCGTCAGGGATTGCGGCAATTCCACCTGAATAGTCGGACCAAGGTTGGTGGCAAGGCTGTGGTTGGTATTGCTGTAATAGGTAAGCGCGACGCGCATTGCGATATCGGGACGTTCATAGGCCACCCCAGCAAGAAAACCTGTATCGCGGTCGGTGTCATAGCTAGTTGCCGGAATTGGCCCCAGGCCGACGACTTGCAAGTTGCCACCCAGACCGACCGACTTGATCCCGGCATGGACGGACAGGTTTTCGCTAAATTTATAGCGCCCCACCAATGTGAGGGTATCGCCATTCAATTCGGCGTTGCTGCCCGCAAGGGGATAGCCTGTGCCCGTCGGATAGAAGACATCTGCACCAAAGGACGGATCGATTTGCAAGCCGAGCGAGATTTTATCGGTCAGGTCGGTTTTGATGGCAAAGCCAAGCTGGGTGTAGCTTTCGATTGCATTGCCAGAGCTGATTGCACCGCCGCCCACGGTCCCGCTGACTGATGGGCGCACGTAGCCAAAGCTGAGTTCGACGTAGTTGCCCTTTTCAAACATGAACAAGATCGGGTTGCTCGACCGTTCAAATCCGCCCGCGAAGGCACCGGTTGCCGATAGTGCCACGGCGCTGGCCGTCAGCAGAAACTTTGTCATTGGTCTTCCTCCCCGAAGGCCACGGTCGCTGCAGAGTGCACGCCGTTTTGTAGTTGCAATTGACGCTAACTACGGCTTTGCAATTCGGTCAATCAATGACGCCGCGTCACAGTTTTGTAACGTGAAATCCGTTGCAATCCTGTCATGTCGCGGTGTGAGCGCAAACAGTCGCCATTGCGCCCGATTTGCAGTTGCATTCTGGGCCATCACCGGTAGATTGCCGCCGGTTGGTAAAAAAAACTAACCACTTTTACCGTTTCGTCGCCGACGATGGAACATCGGCGCGAGGCGCTTTTTGAAGGTGCTTCCGGCGGTCTTTGCTTGACCGGGGGCCAGATACCGCGAAGATGATGATACAACCAAGGGAGGCTATTCAATGAAAAGACGGAACTTCTTGACGACGGCGGCCGTGGGTGCGGCGGCAACGGCGGTGGCGGCACCGGCGATTGCGCAATCGAACCCGACCGTGACATGGCGTGTGACTTCAGGTTTTCCGAAATCGCTGGACACCATTTATGGTGCAGCGGAGACCATGGCGAAATATGTCTCGGAAGCAACCGACGGTGCGTTCGCCATTCAGGTGTTTCCGTCCGGCGAGCTTGTCCCCGGACTTGATGCAGCCGAGGCGGCCGCAACGGCATCGGTCGAGGCGGCACATACGGCGTCATATTATGACTGGGGCAAGGACCCGACCAATGCGCTTGGCACGACCGTGCCGTTTGGCTTGAACGTCCGGCAGATGAACGCCTGGCTGTATCATGGTGGCGGCATCGATCAGATGAACGAATTCTTCCACACCCGGAACCTGCATTACTTGCCCTGCGGCAACACGGGCGTACAGATGGGTGGCTGGTTCCGCAAGGAAATCACCAGCCTTGCTGATCTGCAGGGCCTGAAGATGCGGATCGGTGGTTTCGGCGGGTCGATCATTGCCAAGCTGGGTGTCGTGCCGCAGCAAATTGCAGGCGGTGATATCTATCCGTCACTGGAAAAGGGCACGATTGATGCGGCCGAATTCGTGGGGCCGTATGACGACGAAAAGCTGGGCTTCAACAAGGTGGCACCGTACTATTACTATCCCGGCTGGTGGGAGGGCGGCCCAACCCTGTCGACGATGATCAACCTTGATAAGTGGAACGAACTGACGCCGGCCTATCAGGCGATCCTGCGGTCGGCCTGCGAGGCGGCCAATGGCAACATGATGGCCAACTATGACTGGAAGAACCCGACGGCACTGCGGTCACTGGTGGCCGGGGGCGCGCAGTTGCGGCCATTCCCGCAGGATGTGATGGATGCGGCCTATGAGGCGGCAACGTCGACCTATGCCGAGATCAGCGCGACAAACGCGCCGTTCAAGAAAATCTATGACAGTCAGCAGGCGTTCAAGCGGGATGCGTATCTTTGGGCGCAGATTGCCGAATACAACTATGACACGTTCATGATGGTGCAGCAGCAGGCTGGCAAGCTCTGATCTGACCAAAATCTGAAGGCGGCCCCGACGCAGATGGCGTTTGGGGCCGTTTTCATGTGGGCCACTGTAGAAAAAAGCCGACACCTGACAGGTGCCGGTTTTCTTGTCTTGGCCGTGTTCGTATCGCCTCAGGGATTGATAACGGGCGGGTTAAGTACAGGTGCGCCGAGGTTTGGTGCCCCAAGGGCCGGTGCCCCACCAACACCTGTCGGCGCCCCAAGAGTTGGCAACTGCGGGACAGTGATGGTGACGGTAGACGGGTCAATCACTGGGCCTTTGTAGTGCATGACCATCTGTGGATAGAGGATGACCAGCGCAATCATTACGACCTGCACCCCGATGAATGCCACCGATCCAGAATAGATGTCGCCGGTTTTGACCGGTTCCATCCGCAGGCCAGTGACCTTGTCGACATAGGGCACCTTGGCCGCGACCGAGCGTAGGTAGAATAGCGCAAAGCCGAACGGGGGCGTCAGGAACGATGTTTGCAGGTTCATCCCGATGATAACGCCAAGCCAGATCAGGTCGATCCCGAACGCCTCGGCCGGGGCGATCAGCAGCGGCACGATGATGAAGGCGATCTCGAAGAAATCGAGAAAACAGCCCAGCACGAACAGGATGATGTTGATGACGATCAAAAAGCCGATCTCGCCGCCCGGCACGGATGTCAGCAGGTGTTCGACCCAGATATGCCCATTGACGCCGTAGAACGTCAGCGAAAATACCCGCGCGCCGATCAGGATGAACAGAACGAATGCTGAAAGCCGAGTGGTAGATGCCAGCGCCCCGGAGAGAACCTGAAAGTTGAGCCGTTTTTTCAGGAACGCCATCATCAGCGCGCCAACGGCCCCCATGGCGCCAGCTTCGGTTGGGGTGGCAAGGCCGATGAAGATTGTTCCCAGTACAAGGAAGATCAGGGTCAGTGGTGGGATCAGAACCATGATGACCTGTTGTGCAAGGCGCGACATGGTATTGAAACCCATCATCTTGTCGGCAAGCGTCACGGTGTAGATGAAAGCCACGCCCACGACAGCACCCATGATGTCTGCATTGCTGCCCATGCTTTCGTAGAAATAAAGATGTGCGCCATAGCCGATGGCCACCAATGCCGCCAAGGCCACCATCAGCGACGTCAGGCCATTGCCCAGCGTGCGCACCTCTGGCGGCAGTGCGGGCACCCATTTCGGCCGAATGATCGAGATCAGCAGGACGTAGCCAATGTAGAGGCACACGAGGATAAGGCCGGGGATCAGCGCGCCCTTATACATGTCGCCCACCGACCGGCCCAATTGGTCCGCCAGCACGATCAGGACAAGACTTGGCGGGATGATCTGCGCCAGCGTGCCCGATGCCGTGATGACGCCCGATGCGATACGCCGGTCATAGCCATAACGCAGCATGATCGGCAGCGAGATCAGGCCCATCGCGATTACCGATGCGGCGACGACCCCGGTGGTGGCGGCGAGCAGCGCGCCGACCAGAACCACAGCGTAGGCAAGCCCGCCGCGGATCGGGCCAAACAACTGACCGACGGTTTCAAGCAGGTCTTCGGCCATGCCGGACCGTTCAAGGATGATGCCCATGAAGGTGAAGAACGGAATGGCCAGCAAGGTGTCGCTTGAAAACACCCCCCACAATCGTTGCGGCATCGTGTTCATCAACGGCCAGTCGAGCGTAATCTGGCCGTTGGAATAGGGCGCGAGCCAGACACCGACGGCAAAGAAGATCAGGCCATTGGCGGCTAACGAGAACGCGACGGGATAGCCCAGCAACAGGAACAGGATCAATGACGCGAACATGATCGGCGCCATTTCCATTGCGATGAATTCGATCATGCGCGCTTCCCCCCGGTGGATTTGGTGATTTCGGCGGCAAGCTCGGCTGCTTCGAGTTCGGCCTGTTGGTGCGCGGTGATGAAGGGGTGGGGGTCCTCGATCAGCCCGGCAATGACGGCAATTTTCTTGATGATTTCGGCAACCGCCTGCAACAGCAACAGCACAAATCCGCCAAGCATGAGCGCGCGCGCTGGCCAGATGATCAGCCCGCCAGAGTTGGACGACACCTCGCCCGAATACCATGCTTGCAGGAAGTAGGGCACCAGCAGCCATGTCATCAAAACAGCGAACGGCAACAGAAAGAAGATGTGCCCGAAAAGATCAATCCAGTGCTGCGTCCGCCGTGACCGGGTGCCGTAGAACACGTCGATGCGGACATGTTCGTTGTTCTTCAGGGTGTAGGCCGCGGCCAGCATGAACACGGCCCCGAACAGGTACCACTGCAGTTCAAGCCAGGCGTTCGAGGAATAGTTGAACACTTTGCGCACCACCGCGTTCACAGCGCTGACGATGACGGCCACGAGGATCAGCCACATCACAGATTTGCCGACAATCTCGGTCAATCGGTCTATTGCGCGTGCCAGCGCCAGTAGTGGTTGCATGCGGCGTTCCCCTCCCATGGGTCGCGGTTCTGTTGGGTAACCCTTCTGCATTCTGACGACAGAAGTGGTAAAAATTTTTGTCCAATTATCCGAAGCGCAGTGTTTCGTCAATCCGTCGCTTTCATCTTCCAAAGCGGCGCAAACACACCGCGCACAACTGCATCGCACGCACGGCCTTGGGGATCAACCGTTCCTTGCGTCGGGGCGGCGATCCTCGGGCGACCGGCGCAGATTGATCCAATTGCCCAAAAAGATGATCGCTCCGCCCGCTATGACCCATAAGTCAATCGGTTCCTGATAGGCCAGCGCGCCGATCACCGCGATCAGTGGTAGACGGATGAAATCAATCGGCACAACAGCAGACGCCGGAGCAAGGGAAAGGGCCGTTGTCAGGCAAAGGTGGGCTGCGACGCCGCACAGGCCAATCAGGACAAGCCATGGAAAAGTGCCGGCGTCCGGCATCCTGATCTGCCCGTCATATCCGGCACAGGCCAGCCCCAACACAAGTTGCATCAGCGTCAGCCAGAACAGGATAGACACGATGCTTTCGCCGCGGGTCAGCGCCTTTGTCATCAAGACTGTGGCCGCAAAGCAAATGGCCGAGGCCGCCGCCGCCAGCGTGCCTGCATTCAGATTGGCCAGTTCGGGGCGGGTCACGAGAAGGATGCCTGCAAATCCAAGTGCGGCGGCCAGAACGCGCGGGCGTGTCAATCGTTCGCCCAACACAAGCGGCGACAGCAGGATCACCCAGATCGGCGAGGTAAACTCCAGTGCAAAGACTTGCGCCAGCGGGATCAGCGTCAGGGCATGGAACCACAGGTTCTGTCCGGCAAAGTGAATG
>CAWAPA010000025.1:0-25610 GCA_963783595.1 uncultured Alphaproteobacteria bacterium
TTCCTCTTCGCTGACACGCAGGCCCATTACTAGGTCGATCACTTTCAGAATCACGAAGGTCACCACTGCGGTATACACCACGGTGAAGGCCACCCCCTCGAACTGGATCCACAGCTGCGCCGGAATATTTTCCACCGTGCCGAAGCCACCCAAGGCCGGCGCGGCGAACGCCCCGGTCAGAATGGCGCCGACAATGCCGCCGACGGCGTGTACGCCGAACACGTCGAGCGAGTCGTCGTAGCCCAGCGCACGCTTCAGGCTGGTGGCGCCAGGAAGCAGATCGCCCCACGGCCAGACCGATCACCAGAGCGCCCATCGGCCCCGCGGTCCGGACGCCGGCGTGATCGCCACCAGGCCCGCCACCGCGCCGGAGGCGATGCCCAGCACGCTCGGCTTGCCGTGCGTCACCCACTCCGCGAACATCCAGGCCGAGCGCCGCGGCGGCGGTCGGCGATCTGGGTCACCAGCATGGCCATGCCGGCCGCTGCCGTTCGCCGCCACCGCGCTGCCGGCGTTGAAGCCGAACCAGCCCACCCACAGCATCGACGCGCCGATGACGGTGTAGGGTCAGGTTGTGCGGCGGCATGGCGGTGGTGGGATAGCCCTTGCGCTTGCCGAGCACCAGACAGGCCACCAGACCGGCGATACCGGCGTTGATGTGCACCACGGTGCCGCCGGCGAAGTCGAGCACGCCCCAGTCCCACATCAGCGCGCCGTCGCCGCTCCACACCATGTGGGCGATCGGGGCATAGACGAAGGTGAACCACAGCGCCGTGAAGATCAGCATGCGCGGAGAACTTCATGCGCTCGGCGAAGGCGCCGACGATCAGCGCCGGCGTGATGATGGCGAAGGCCGAGAATCTGCGACCACTTGGGCTCTTGTTTTGGTGAGGTAGGTCTTGTTTTGCCTACCGCTGAATTTTTTCTTCTGATGTTTTTGTTCGCTGGGTTTGACATCGTCGATGGGCATTCACGACGTCAAGCCTCAAGTCTGAACCGCGGTTGTTTTTGATTGGGAAAGCAAGAAACGAGTGTCAACTCCTACTTTCTTGATTGCCGCCGATTAAGTCTATTCCGATTAAAGTCTCGTCCTCACAAACACGAACTGCTTCCAATAATTAATCATAAAATAAATTTTACTCTCACTTTTCAACAACCAAGATAATTAAAAAACCACTTTACAAACTACTATCATCATGATCCGATCTACCTTCATTACTTTATGCTTGATCCTTGTTCTTGCTATCCAAGAGACTCAAGGTTTGGCTGCTATTGTTCGTAGATTCCGAACTGTTGGTTTCTGGGGTAAACGGTCGACTCAACGGTTGACTCGTCTCTCTCCTATCCAAGTGAATGCTCAATCTCTATCAGGAATCGTTAAAGAGGAATCAGTTGCACCACCTACAGCCTTTGTTTCCTTTGATCCCGACGCCTATCGAAGAGAAATGACTGACTTGGTATATGAAAGAAATATGCAACGATTGCATGTCAACTAATCACCCCCCAAAAAATGACGACACTTTTTGATAATGACACTTTTTCATGCTACAAAAAACAAACGAAATAAAAATAATAAGAAATAGAAATAGAGAATAACATCAATTAAATATAGAAATAACAACAACATTATGATATAATTTACTTTATATCAGATAGATTCTTTAGGTGTTACTTCGGGGTTAGAGTATCTCTAAGAGCTGCCATGTTTTGTGCAATCTTTCCACCCATGATTCGACCACCCATTGCACGCTTGGCAGCTCCTCCAAAGCCACTAACTTGATCCGTAGAAGTTCTGCTACTGAAAAGTAGGAGAACCGTATCGTCTCCTGTAGGAATAGCCACGCCACCCTGCTGGACGGAATTGTGCCCTTGCGATACATAAAACGTCCTATTGCAGATGCATTTTACATTTCTCTTCTGATCTTCCCAGATGAGTTTGTGTTGCAAGGCAATCGATGGTTTCCCATTGATGTTGTAATTGATCCATTGGTATGCTTCCTGGACGCCATCAAGCTTTTCTGAGGATGGCCAACTCAAAATATAATCACCAAATTTCTGAAAGACTTCCTTCATGTGTGGAGCTTTTTCAGTCTTCTCTTGTAGTTCTTTTCCTGGATAATAAAGGTTGCCTCTAGCTCGAAGATATGGTGATATACCTTCTAAACCACTTTGTTTGTACTCCTGTACTCTACCGATCAAAACTTTTTGCAGGACGGCCTCCACGTCCTTTTGTGTAGCATGTTTGCCCAAGGCATGGAACATATCAATTTCCTTCTGTGAAAGATTCAAATCGGATCCACCTGTAAAATTCAAATACGTCTTTGTCATAGCAGCTGCACAATCCTTCGGCAATAATTCTACTGAGGAAAAATCAAGTCCACCATCAGACGGACATACTCCCATTTGTTGAATGGTTGGATCTGCATCCTTTTTGGTAGGCGATTCAAGGAACACCTTATCGAAAGATTCTGTAATTCCTTTCGCTTCGAAGGCGAGCAATGTCGCTAGGTCTCGTTCTGTCAATGTTTCAATCCCTGCACTGTTGACCACCTATATTGGTTGAGTGGAGACATCCACAAAAAAACTACCGTTAGAGGCTCTACCAAAGCATCAAAATTGACTATACAATCACCACAAGATATTATTGCTTACCTCTCCTTGTTTCACCTTTTCAATATCTTGCTTTGTGAATCCAAATTTGGACATCACCTCGTCAACGGACTGATAATCTTTCGTCATGGTTGTTGTTACAGAGGAAAATACAGTTGATTCTGATTCTTGTCTGGATGAGGTCTGTGGAATACTCCGAGTAGGTTCTACTGTAAAGACGGTATGGATCAAAATTGATGAAACAAAAAGAGAGATCTAATCTTTTTCTTTTCTTTTCTTTCGTCTATTTGATAAATCTTTGTCAAAAATTATCTGTTCTAGAAGATGTTTTTTTGTTTGAGGACTCGAGTCACAATAGTAGAGTTGTTGTAGAAGAGTGGAGATTCATTCTAGTTTCATCATCATCTTCCCATGCTTCGCCATACACGTACGGAGTAGGTCCTACGCATTTGTAAGGCGCGCCATTATTTCAGAGCAACGGCCAGACGAGAAACTACTGTAGCTGACAACTACTACATCAACAGACTAGTAGATTCCATCGATTAAACAGGAAACTCTTGACAATACTTTGAAGAAGAAGTTTCGAGCGAATAATTATTGTGATAATATGAAGCAACTATTTTCAATTTACGCAACTTTAAAGAAGATGGTAGACTCCATAAACAAATAACATTATGGCAGTGATTTGATTTACTTGGTTTGGGCGGCAACAGCTCCAATACGTTCTCGTACTTGTGTCAAGTCACCTAAGTACTTTCCAGTGAGTGGACCGATTGCGTCACCCTGGGGGATTGGTTTCATATTCTCATCAAGTTCGTATACCAATGGTACGCCCGTGGGGATGTTCAATTCCGTAATTTCGTCACTAGAAATTCCATCCAAATGTTTGACAAGGGCACGCAATGTGTTTCCATGAGCAGCGATGATAACCTTCTTCCCACTTTTGATCAATGGTACCATCTTTTCATTCCATTCAACCAAGAATCGGTCTTCTGTCAACTTCAATGATTCGGTCAACGGAAGATCAGCTTTGGGAACATCAGCATACATCGGATCATTACCTGGATAATACTCAGAAGATTCATCTAGGGGAGGTGGTGGAATATCATACGATCTTCTCCAAATCAATACTTGTTCTTTACCGTGTTTGTCAACTGTCTCTTGTTTGTTCAATCCCTGCAAAGCTATTTACGGAACAAATAATAGGAATACACACAAGTGAGAAGAGTCGTCTTCACTGTAAAACAAAACAATTTCCATAGCAACAACAAGACTAATGATCGTACCTCCATAGTGACGTTCGTTCAATCTCCATGTATTGATGATTGGAATGTACATAAGATGCATTTCTTCTAAGATAATCCAAAGTGTCTTGATGGCACGTTGTAACGTCGATGTGTATGCAACATCGAAGGTATATCCCGCCTCCTTCAATAACTTAGCACCGTCGTGCGCCTCCTTCATTCCCTTTTCACTCAATGGGCAATCGTACCAACCGGTGAAACGATTTTCATCATTCCACGTGGATTCTCCATGTCGGACCAAAACAACAGTGTACTTCATTTCCAAACATGTTGACGACAACGATGACTTTGATAAGCTGTATTTGAAAGTAGGAGTAGGTAAAACGTGTGTTAGGTAAGCAATTTGGTTGTATAGGGAAAAACGCAACATAATTGGAGAGAGGTGAATCTTAATAAACGTCATGTGTTGTTCGATCATTCCATTCTCATTATCATTCCTTCACTACGTACCCAGTCGAAAGTGGTCGGCCAGTAAAGGCTGGAGCAAAAGCCGAAACGGCTGAAAGCAACGACAACAAGAAAAGGACTTTCATGGTAGATTTAGTATTTTTGGAATGATGTTGCAATCTTTTTCAATTTTTATGAGATGGTGGTAGGTATCTTTTAAAAAAAATACTCCGAGTACAACAAATACGTTGTCGTTTGTTTGTGTCGTCGTCGACTTGTTGTTTGTTGATGTAGCCAACGAGAGGGAATCTTTCGAAAATCATTTTTTGTGATGTCGTCGTTCGTCGGTCGGATTTTTTTCTTCTCGCGTCACACACACGGGAGAAGGACGGACGTTCAACGTGAGTGATGATGCTGTGTTCATCGCAGGCGCCAATCAGTTAGCTTTCCTTCTGCCATGTGCGCTCCCTTTCCCTCGCCGTTCAGCGCCCTATCTCATACTTACGTGCTTTGGATTGCGCTTTTAACGAGCAGGAAGGCGGGTTACTCACTTTTGTTGCCAGATTCACTACAAACATCGCAAACAATGGCAAGTTGCAGGCGCCTAGAAGGGAAAGTAGCCCTTGTGACGGCTTCAACCGCTGGCCTAGGACTGTCAATTGCGAGACGGCTGGGCCAGGAGGGCGCGTGCGTTGTCATATCGTCCCGCAAAGCGGCCAATGTGGACGAAGCGGTGCAGGTACACTTCCGCTCCCCTTGCTGCTGCACTGTACACATGACCCACCTCGCGTATATCACTCCTCATCACGTGCGCTGCCTCATTCATACCAGAGTCTGAAGAGCGAGGGCCTGAGCGTGTCGGGCGTCGCCTGCCACGTGGGCGATGCGGCCCAGTTGCAGGCGCTGGTTGACTTTGCACTGACACAGCACGGCAAAATTGATATCCTGGTCAGCAACGCGGCGGTCAACCCCACCTCGGGCCCCATTATGGACATGGACTCGTCCGCCATAGACAAGATCCTTGATATCAACGGTAAATGTAGTCCTGTTTGTGGCGTCACAGTCAGTGCCTGTGTCTTTATAACGCCCCCCCCCCCCCCTTACTCATGCGTGGCTGTTATTGGAAACGATACAGTGCGGTCGGCGGTGATACTAGCTCAAAAAGCGGTGCCTCACATCCCCCGCGGCGGCTCCATCACCTTTGTGAGCTCCTACAGCGCCTTTACTCCTTCAGCCCCCATTGCCATGTACGCCGTCTCCAAAACCGCCCTCCTAGGTCTCACCAAAGCCCTGGCTGAGGAACTGGGACCGGACGGCATCCGAGTCAACTGCATTGCCCCTGGGGTGGTACCCACCAAATTTGCGAGCGCGTTGGTGGAGAATGAGGACATGAAGGCGGCAAACGAGGCACGCACGTTTCTGGGGCAGGCTAGGGACAGCAGAAGACATGGCGGCGGGTGTGGCTTTTCTTGCGTCTTCAGATGCGGGGTATGTGACGGGAGAGACGTTGGTGATTGCTGGGGGGATGCATAGTCGGCTGTAGAGTCGGGGTACGGTGTGTAACATGGGGGTGGAGGTGGGGCACAGGAAGCTGCCACGAATCTGATCAGTTGGGAAGTACAAAGCAGCGCAATCCGCCAGCCCGTTGTCGCGTATGGGTCGTTATAGCTTAACAGCACGATACGTAGAGTCATTTCCTTGGGTTTGTCGTGTTTCGGAGTGATCATCCCGCGCAATCAATCGCACCAATGCACGCTGGGAGGCTAAATATCAAGATCCACAGCGCCAAGATCGCACCTGGCGTGCTGAAGGACGGGGATAAGGCACAATGTGCGGTGAAAATAGTCGACTACGGGGCGCTGTGCACCTCACCCGCCGCCTCTCCAGGCTGTTCATTCGAGGAGGAGCTCTCCTTTGAGTTGGGCCCCATTGACGACAGCGCCCACGGCACGGCGCAGGTCATACTGTACAGGGACGAGGACAGAACAGAGATAGGGCGGGGAAGCTTGAACCTGTTGGACTTTGCCGCCAGTGACGGCCCCACCAACTTCAAGGTGTGTGATAACAGGGAATGCTGTGTCGGGGCATGGTGCAACATACAACGGACGACACTGTGCTCGGTTTTGTGGCTTACAGTCAAATGCCATCGCAGGTTCCGGTGACCGACACAACTGGCAAGCTGCCGGCGCCGTCACTGCCACCGTCCGTGCTGTTCCCGAGTCGCTCTCCTGGCAAGGTGCGGGACGGTTGGCTGGGTCAGGAACGGATCGATGAGCAGCTGGTGACGGCGGGGCAGCGAGGAGCGCCGAGGGAGCTGAACCAGCGGAGTCCGCGCCACTCCAAGGAGTATTCAGACAACGGGTTTTGAGCATCAGAACGTCTTACAGTTGTGTGCACCGCTCACGTCAGGACAAAAACTCCACGTATAGTCATAGTGTAAACCACGCATCCCACGTCACTCAACCGCCGCCGCCCGCGCCGATGGCATCTTCAACCGCTGGTTCATCGAAGCCATTGCCCGCCGCACCTATCCCGACAACGTCCTCGATGGTCTTGGCCCCCATATGCCCGGCAACTGGCAGGATGACATGGCCCTGATCGGCCAACCCCTCGATTGGCTGGGCATCAACTACTACACCCGCCACATCCACCGCCATGATGCCACCGCCGCTTGGCCCCATCTGGCGGATGTGACCGGTCCCCTGCCCAAAACCCAAATGGGGTGGGAGATTTTTCCAGACGGCCTGCATCACTTCCTCACCCGCATGGCGCATGATTATGTGGGCGATCTGCCGCTCTATGTCACCGAAAACGGTATGGCCAATCCAGACCTGCCCGACCTGCCCGATCAAATCCGCGAAGATTTCCTGTTTTCCCACCTCGCCGCCACCAAACGCGCCATCACCGACGGGGCCAACGTCAAAGGCTTTTTCTACTGGTCCCTTCTCGACAATTACGAATGGGCCGAAGGTTATGAAAAGCGGTTCGGTCTGGTGCATGTGGATTTCAACAGCTTGAAGCGCACCCCCAAAACCTCCTATCACGCCCTAGCCCGCGCCCTCGCGCGCAACGACTGATCGGAGCGCCCGCCATGACCCTTGCCCTTCTGGCCGATATTGGCGGCACCAACACAAGGGTCGCCCTTGCCGATGGCACAACGGTGCGACAGGCCAGCATCGCGCGCTATGCCAATGCCGAATACAAGGCGCGCGGTCAGGACATCGCCGATATCCTGCGCGACTATCTGGCCACAACCGGCGCCCGCCCCGAAGGCGTCTGCGTCGCCGCCGCAGGCCCGGTGCAGGATGGCATCGCCACCATGACCAACCTCGATTGGGTGATGGATGGCGCGAAACTGACCGCTGCCACCGGCGCAAACCGCGTCGCCATCCTGAATGACCTGCAAGCGCAGGGTCACGCCTTGGGCCATATCGCCGCCGCCAACCTGCGCCCCGTCATCCCCGGCCCCGCCCATGCCGGCGCGCCCATGCTGGTGGTGGGCCTTGGCACCGGCGTCAACGCCGCCCCGGTCCACGGCCAGGGCGCGGCCCGCGTCGTCCCGCCTTCGGAATGCGGCCATGTCAACATGCCCATCCGCTCCGAAGAAGACCTCCATCTGATGCGCTTTATCGAAGCCCGCCTCGCCGCACAGGCCGAAGTCGCCCATTGCGGCGTCGAAGAGGTGCTTGCCGGTCGCGGCCTTGCCAACCTCCACGCCTTTGCCGCCCATCAGGCAGGCCAGCCCAACAGCCGGACCTCGGCCCAGGTTCTGGCCGCCCTCGCGGCGGGCGATCCCATCGCCACCCACGCTGCCCAACTCTACACCCGCATCCTGGCGCAGACGCTGGCCGATCTCGCCCTGATCCACCTGCCCTATGGCAGGCATCTTCCTGATCGGCGGCATGGCCCGCGCCATGACCCCGCATTTTCCGCGCTTTGGCCTGTCTGATACCTTCCGCGAGGCGCGCCGGGTGGACCTCTTGCAAAAGGATTTCTCGGTCACCGTGGTCGAAGATGATTTCGCCGCCCTCACCGGTTGCGCGGCCTTCCTCGACGCCACCACAGCCTGACGAAACACGCCGTCAACGCCCCCGCCCGATCTGCTGACCAGCATGACCGCAGGGGCTAAACTGAAACCGGGGGGGCGGCCCCGCCCGAAACCCCTCACCCCGGCAGCCGTTCCTTCAGAAACTGCAACGCCACCCCCAACCCATCCGGCGCAATTCCATGCCCGGTCCCTTCCATCACATGGCCAAAGGTGTCGAAACCCGCCGCCACCAGCGCATCCCCCGCCAGCCCCATATCGGCAAACGGCACCACCGGGTCCTGGTCGCCATGCACCAAAAGGACCGGCGGCTTCACCACCGCCTCCGCCGCCAACCGCTCCGGCACCAGAAGCCGCCCGGAAATTGCCACCACCCCGGCAATCGCCTCATTGCGCCGGGGCGCCACATGCAGGCTCATCATCGCCCCTTGTGAAAACCCCACCAGGGCCAGCGCCTCTGGCCCCAGCCCCTCCTCGACCAACCGCGCATCCAGAAAGGCATTGAACAGCGACACGGACGCCGCCATCCCCTCCCGCGCGGCCTCTTCGCTTGATCCATCCAGCCAGGGGATCGGGAACCACTGAAACCCGAACGGATTGCCCACACAGCGCTGCGGCGCATCGGGGGCCAGAAACACCGTCCCCGGCAGATGCGGCGCCAGCGCATCGCCCAGCCCCAGCAGATCCGCCGCCATCCGCCCCATAGCCATGCACGAACACCACCATCGATGTGGCCTTCCCCGCCGCCGCCGCCTTCCGCCCGAATTTCAACCCGTCACTCACCGGATACCCTCCCGTTCCTTTGCCACCCGGTAGTAGGCCCAGAGCAGCCGCGCCGCAACCGCCCGCCAGGGCGACCAGGCCTCTGCCATCGCGCGCATCTCCCGCTCGGCCGGCCGCGCCGCCCAACGCAAACAACAGCCGCGCCGCCTCCTGCAAGGCCAGATCGCCGGGCGCGAACACATCCGCCCGCCCCAGCGCGAACATCGCATAGATCTCCGCCGTCCAGCGCCCGATCCCCGGCACCGCCGTCAGCACGGCCACCACCTCGGCATCCGGCGCGGCCCGCAAAGCGCCAAAATCGATCCCCGCCGCCGCCAACGCCTGCCCATACCGCGCCTTCTGCCGGCTCAGGCCCGCGGCCCGCAACGTCGCGTCATCCGCCCCCAGCAATCCCGCCGCGTCACACAAACCCGCAGCCGACAGCCGCGCCCAGATGGCATTGGCCGATGCGACAGATACCTGCTGGCTCACAATCGCCGACCACAGCGCCTGAAACCCATCCCGTTCCCGCCGCAACGGCAATGGCCCGGTCATCGCCAACGCCGCCGCAAACCGCGCTTCCCTCTCGGCCAGCCACGCCGCCCCTTCCGCGACACAACCCTCCGTCTCGATGATCCGCCCCACAGCCATTCCCGTCCCTGCCCTGCCCTGTCACCTTGGCCCAAATACTCACTGCGACACCACCCCCAATCCCACCCGTCACCATCCGGGCAAAAGCGGGTTCGGGGTGACACTGTCCCCCCGCATGCAATTGTTTTCACCCTTGCCCCTGCCAGCCCAAAGCGTAAGCCTGTTGCCATGACCGATCTCGCCGCTCTCCCCGACCGCCGCGCCAAACGCAACGTGCTTGTCCTCGTCGCCGCACAGGCGATCCTTGGCGCACAGATGCCGATGATCTTCACCATCGCGGGTCTGGCAGGGCAAAGTCTTGCGCCGAATGTTTGCTGGGCCACGCTGCCCATCACCGCTGCCGTCATCGGTTCCATGCTCACGGCCACGCCGATTTCCGCCTTGATGCAGCGTCATGGCCGCAGCGCCGGTTTTGCCGTCGGCGCGCTGGGCGGGGCCATCGGCGGGGCGCTCGGTGCCTATGCGCTCTACACCTCAAACTTCGCGCTTTTCGTCATCGCGGCCCTGTTCACCGGCATCTACATGTCGGCGCAGGGCTTCTACCGCTTTGCCGCCGCTGACACCGCCTCCGATGCCTACCGTCCCAAGGCCATCTCGCTCGTAATGGCAGGCGGCCTTCTGTCCGCCGTGATCGGCCCGCAACTGGTGAAGCTGACCGCCGAAACAATGGTGATCCCCTTCCTCGGCACCTATATCGCGGTGATGGGGTTGAACCTTGTCGGCGTGTTTCTGTTCACCTTGCTGGACATCCCCAAACCAAAGCCCGCCGCCCTTGGCGCATCCACAGGCCGCAGCCGGCGCGAACTGATCCGCACCCCGGCCATTGCCGTGGCCATGATCTGCGCCACGGTTTCCTACGCGCTGATGAACCTTGTGATGACCTCATCGCCGCTTGCGGTGGTGGGATGCGGGTTCACCGCGAACAACGCCGCCGATGTCGTGACGGCCCATGTCCTTGCCATGTATGCGCCCAGCTTCTTCACCGGCCACCTGATCGCCCGCTTCGGGGCCGAACGGATCGTGGCCCTCGGCCTTGTCATCCTTGCCGGGGCCGGGGCGGTGGCCATCGCCGGGGTAGACCTTGCCAATTTCTTCGTCGCACTTGCGCTTCTGGGTCTGGGCTGGAACTTCGGCTTCATCGGGGCCACCACCATGCTGACCGCCCATCCCACCCCGGAAGAAAAGGGCGGCTTCAGGGCCTGAACGATCTGGTGGTCTTCGGCGGTGTCACCCTCGCCTCGTTCTCGTCGGGCGGGTTGATGAACTGCTCCGGCGGATCGGTGCAGGCGGGCTGGCAGGCGGTCAACTTCGCCATGCTGCCCTTCCTCGTTCTGGCCGGGGGGCGCATTGATCTGGCTTGCCATGCAACCGCGCGAAACCCGCGCCTGATCGCGCCTGATCACAGGGCGCGTTCTGCGTTTCCGCCTGTCACGCCGCCAGCGACAACAGCCGCGCTTCTGCCGCGCTCAACTCGGGCCGACCAACGCGCGCCGCATCGCCCACCGCAACTTGCAATCCTTCGGCCACCAGCGCGCAGGATGCATCCGTTTCAATCTCGAACCACATGTCGGCAGGCGGCGCATCAATCAGCCGCAGGTCGGTGCCGTTCACCAACGCACCCAACGGGGCCAGCGCCTCTTCGACGCCGAAATAGGCGGCCAGCCGGTCGCCCGCCACCACGATCAGCTGTTCCACCGGCAGCAGCAGCGGCGTCGCCTGCCGCCCCCAGCCCCGCGCTTCTCCCGAAACGCAAACCACCTTCGCCCCGATATGTGCCACCATGCGCCGCTCTATCCCGGTCACCAGAACCGGCAAACCACGGCAACACGCGACCTGATCGCCAACTTTCAGTTCTTCCACCGCGCGCCAGCCGATCGGTGTCATCAACCGCGTGCCCCGCAAAAAGCCCTTCGGCTGTGCCATGACCTCGACATCGGCGGGAAGAATTGATGAAACAATACTCATTCAGCGTCCCAATCCGCCTGCAGCGGCACAAAGGACGGGCCACAGCAGCCCGTGTAACGCCAACTCTCTGCGTCATCCTTGTTCTGAAACGGACACAAATCAGGATTTTTCGGGGCAATTCATCGCAATTCGGGAAAAAATGATAATCTTTCCCCAATCCGGCTGTTTTGCCGCGCCCAACCCGCGACACATCCCATCCGCTGCGCATCAGCCTTTCGCCCTGCCCCGACCGGCCCGCTTGCTCCATACACGTCACCAGATCCGGCACCTGATCCGAACACCTGCCACAACGCGACCCTGTGGCTGATGCGTGTCACACCCGCTGCCAGTGCCCAGTCGATGCCCAGTCGATGCCCGGTCGATGCCCACCACAAGACGCGCTGCAACACACCCCGCCCATGCCGCTCCAGCCGATCGCATCAACCGCCTAGACGGTCCCGCGCAGCCTCGCCCGCAAAAGACCCCAGCGTTTGCCAAGTTCCGATTGCTGCAACCGGCCCTGCGCAACCCGCCCCGGCTCCCGCAGGGCCAAGCGCAGCAGCGGTTCCCGCCTGCCACGCCGCCAACGTCGCCCATCGCGCACCGCCTTGCGCCGCCCTTATCCCCTGCCTCCCGGATGCAATTCGTGCCAAACCTGCCTGCGCCAACACGGCCACCGCCTCTTCGCCGGCATCCGGCAATGGCACACGCCCCCGCGCCTCCAGCTCCGGCACCGCCCGCAAGAAAGACCGCCAGCCCCGCCGCCCAGCCCAGCCCGCGCAACGCGGCCTCGGCCCCGGCGCCGCCCCCACCGCCCGCCCGGCCAGCCACATCAGCCCGGCGCCCGTATCCTCCAGATACGTCTCCAGCGCAGCCTGATCGGCAAAGGCGTCGCGGTAGACGTCCCACCGCCGCGCCGCGACCAACCGATCCATCACCTCCACCGGCAAGCCCTGCCGCGACGATCAGATCCCGCAGCGGCCCCGCCACCTCATGCGCCCGCGCAGGCTGCCGCGCGGCCTCCGCCACCACATCGCGCCACCATTGCAACCGCATCTCGGCGATCATCGGCTCTTCCGTCACCCAAGGCGCGCGCGCGACCTCAAGGTTGAAGGCATAAAGCACGAACAGCCGCCCCCGCACCGCCACGCGGCGCCGCCATCACGGCGGCAAACCGGTCCGGATCGCCCCGCGTCCGACCATCGCGGCGCAGGCGTCAACGCTCATGCCACCGCAACGGGCTGCCCACATCGCGGATCAGCTTCCAGTTGATCGCATCCAGCAGCGCCTCGAAACTCGCGTCCACGATGTTGGCCGACACCCCCACCGTCGACCAGCGCCGCCCCTGTGCTGTCCTCGCTGTCGATGATGACGCGCGTCACCGCCTCGGTGCCGCCTTGCGTGATCCGCACCTTGAAATCCACCAGCTGCAGATCGTCGATCACCGCCTGATAGGGCCCCAGATCCTTGGCCAAGCGCCTTGGCCAGCGCGTTCACCGGGCCCCGATCCGTGCCGCGTTTCATCCATCGACTCCGACACCGACAGCATCTTCTCGCTCGCCGATCTTCACCACCACCACGGCTTCGGACAGGCTGACCATGCGGTTATACTTGTTCTTCCGCCGCTCCACCGTCACGCGGTAGCGTTTCACCTCGAAGAACTCCGGCAACAGCCCCAGTTCCCGCCGCGCCACCAACTCGAAACGACGCCTGCGCCCCGTCATAGGCATAGCCCTGATCCTCGCGCGCCTTCACGACCTCCAGAATGCGCCCCAGCCGCGCATCGCCGGGTGCCACCTCCGATCCCCGCCGCCTGCCAACCGCGCCCGCAGGTTCGACTGCCCCGCCTGATTGGACATCGGGATGATGCGCGCATTGCCCACGGTTTCGGGCGTCGACATGTTCATAGGTGGTCGGGTCTTTCAGGATCGCGCTCGCATGCAGCCCCGCCTTATGGGCAAAGGCCGATGCCCCCACATAAGGCGCGCTGACCGCAGCGGCACCCGGTTCAGGATATCATCCAGCATGCGGCTGACCCGCGTCAGGCCCGCCAGCGCCTCCCGGCTGTACGCCCAGATCTCAAACCGGCTGGCATAGGGTTCCTTCAGCAACAGCGTCGGGATCAGCGTCGTCAGGTTCGCATTGCCGCACCGCTCGCCCAGCCCGTTCAGCGTGCCCTGGATCTGCCGCGCACCCGGCATCGACGGCGGCCAGCGAATTGGCCACCGCATTGCCGGTATCGTCATGGCAGTGGATGCCCAGACGGTCACCCGGGATGCCCGCTCGCGATCACCTCGGCCACCACGCGCCCCACCTCGGCGGGCAAGGTGCCGCCGTTGGTATCGCACAGCACGATCCACCGCGCCCCCGCATCCAGCGCCGCGTGCAGACAGTCCAGCGCATAGGCCGGGATTCGGCGCGATAGCCGTCAAAGAAATGCTCGGCATCAAGCAACGCCTCGCGGCCCTTGGCCACGCAATGCGCCACACTCGCGCGGATTGCCTCAAGGTTTTCGTCCAGCGTGCAGCCCAGCGCCGTCCTCACATGAAACGGATGCGCCTTGCCCACCAGACACACCGCCGGCGTCCCCGCATCCAGCACCGCCGCCAGCACATCGTCATTCGCCGCCGACCGCCCGACCCGCTTGGTCATGCCAAAGGCCGTCATCACCGCCCGCGTCGGCACGGATCGGCAAAGAACTCGCTATCCGTCGGGTTCGCCCCCGGCCAGCCGCCCTCGATGTAATCCACCCCCAACGCATCCAGCGCCGCCGCGATCTGCCGCTTCTCCGGCGTGGAAAACTGCACCCCCTGCGTCTGCTGCCCATCGCGCAGGGTGGTGTCGAACAGATACAGCCGTTCCTTCACCGCCCCGCTCACGCCCTTGCCCCTTCATCTTGGCCAAAATACTCCGGGGGCAGCCGCCAAAGGCGGCTGGGGGCAGCGCCCCCCCGATTTTTCGCAGAAAAATCGTTCACAACAGCCCCTCCAGCTTTGTCGCGTCAAATCCGGGGCCGGGCAACACCTCCACCCCCGCCTTCGACATCCGCACCTCTACCCCCGCCGACAGCAGCGCCGCCTTCATCGCATCCACCGGGGCAAAATCCTTCGTCGCCATCGCCGCCTCTCGCAACGCAGCCAGCCGCGCGGCAAAGGGGGCAAGATCAACCCCCGCATCCACCCAAGCCCCCATCCCGTTCTCCAGCAGGCCCAAAAGCGCAGCCGAAGCCTTCAACCCCGCCGCATCCCCCGCAGCGGCCAGCGCATGCAATTCCGCAATCGCCCCGGCCGTGTTCAGATCATCCGCCAGCGCCGCCAGAACACCATCCGCAGGCGCAGTCGCAGGCACCCCGGCCACCAACCCCCGCCACTTGCGCAACGTCGCCTCTGCCTGTGCCGCCTTCTCCGCCGTCCAATCCATCGGCTTGCCGTAATGCGTCCCTAGAAACACAAACCGGATCACCTCGCCCGGATAGCCCTGATCCAGCAGATCGCGCACGGTAAAGAAGTTGCCCAAAGACTTGGACATCTTCTTCCCCTCCACCTGCAACATCTCATTATGCATCCAGACCCGTGCGAAATCGCCTTCGGGATGCGCGCAGCAGCTTTGGGCCACCTCATTCTCGTGATGCGGGAATTGCAGATCGATCCCCCCGCCATGAATATCAAACGACGCCCCCAGCAGGGCCAGCGACATGGCCGAACATTCGATATGCCACCCCGGCCGCCCGCGCCCCCAAGGGCTGTCCCACCCCGGCAGCGACGCATCCGACGGCTTCCACAGCACGAAATCCATCGGGTCTTCCTTGAACGGGGCCACCTCCACCCGCGCACCCGCGATCATGTCATCCACCGCCCGCCCCGACAGCCGCCCGTAGTCCGCATAGGACCGCACCCGGAACAGCACATGGCCCTCCTTGGCATAGGCATGGCCTTTGGCGATCAGCACTTCGATCATGGCGATCATCTGGCCCACATAGGCCGTCGCGCGCGGCTCTTGCGTGGGCCGCAGCGCCCCCAGCGCATCCATATCCTCGTGATACCAGCGGATCGTCTCTTCCGTCCGCTCCGCGATCAACGCCTCCAGCGTCCCCGCCGCACCCGCCTTCTGCCGCGCAAGGGCGGTTGCGTTGATCTTGTCATCCAGATCGGTGAAGTTGCGCACATAGGTCACATGGTCCGTCTCCATAGACATGCCGCAACAGTCGGAACAACGTGTCGAACACCACCACAGGCCGCGCATTGCCGATATGCGCCCGGTCATAGACCGTGGGTCCGCAGACATAGAGCCGCACATTGCTGCGCGTCGATCGGGGTGAACACTTCCTTCACCCGCGTCTTCGTATTGTGCAACCGGATCGTCACCATGTTCTAAACCCCGAAATGCGGCCATAGGCCCGCCAAGCCGTTCCCGGCGCGGGTCTATCAACTTCGTCTGTTCAGGGGAACGAGAAGAAGGCCCGCGCGACCACTGGTCAGCGGGTAATGCAGCAGATGCCGATGATGCCCTTCATGCTCATGCGTCATCGCTACAGGCAAACTTCCGCGCTGCCAAGCCCCCCATCGCCGCTCTGGCGATACGATTCGCGTCCATTGGTTAACCTTAACAGTCCGTCAAATCCCGGTGCGCTGCGTGCATACACTTTGCTGCACTGGCCGTCTGCACCGGTTGCTGCACAGGCCATTTCGCCTAGCACGTTGATTTAAAACGGCGAACGCCACCTAGCCTGAAGGGTTTAAGAAGCAAATGAAAACGGGCGGCCCCAAAGGACCGCCCGCCTGTCAGACAGGGATGTCACACAGACATCGGATCACACGTCCGCAATCAGAAACGGAACCCGACCCGCGTGTTGAACGTGGTTGCGTCCAGATCGCCCAGACCCAGATAGTTGTCGAACTTGTGCTCCATCAACTCGGCACCCAGCGTCATGCGGTCGGACAGGGCGTAGTCCATACCAACACCCAGCGCATAGCCATTGTCGCTGCCAAGCGAGCTTTCACCGCGAACAGCCGCAACCGTGCCGTACAGCAGCGCCGGACCCATGTCATAACCGCCGATCAGCTTCAGCCGGGCCACGTTGTCCAGCGTCGCGGCACCACCGGCCAGGTCGATATCGGCCCAGTCATAGTTGCCTTCCACGCCCACAACGAACTGCCCCAGATCGGCGCGGTAACCCGCGATCAGACCAGAGGTAAAGCCGCTGCCGTCAACGATGCCGCCCACGTCGCCATAGCCCAACTGACCACCGACATAAAGCCCGCTCCAATCCGCATTCGGCGCGGCAACGGCCACCGGGGCCGGGGCCACCGTCGGCTCGGTATACACTTCGGTCGGGCCACCGGCCAAAGCCGGCATGGCGGCAAACGCCACTGCGGCCAGCGCCGCCGTTCCTGTAATGAATTTCATATCTGTCTCCTGTGCCTTGCTTCGCGGCCGTCCAATCGTCTGGCGGCCGTCTCATGCACGGTATAGGTGCGCCACTTATGGCCATCGGACAAGGCGGGATGACGACGTGGTGAACAAGTGTGAATGACACCGGCAGGAACTGGCGCGCCCATAGGGATCTTTCGGCCAGTTTTGGCCTATACCCCTAAAATCACGGGAAAATTACCAGACGTTTCGGGAACCAATTCCGCTTTCCAGATTGCGCCCGGCCCCGACCAAAGGCCAACCCGCACGGCAGAAGGCCACTCTGGCGACAGGCCCACCCAAATCGTTCAGGCCTGCTCTTCCTGTGCCCGCTCTTCCAGCGACAGCCATTCCTCTTCCGCCGCCGCCAGCGCCACTTGCCGCTCGCTCATCGCCTCGGTCGCCTTGCGGAACTTCACCGGCTCGCGGGTGAACAGCTCCGGGTCCGCCAGCAATTCGCCCAGCTTGCCGATCTCCGCCTCCAGCCGCGCGATGATGCCAGGCAGCGCCTCCAGCCGCTTGCGCTCCGGAAAGCTCAACCCCTCTGCCTTGGCTGCGGGCTTGCCGGCGGCCTGGGCCACGGGCTTTGCCGCCTCGGCCTTCATCGCCCGTGACCCTTCTTCGGGCCGCACAGGCCGCTGCGCCGCATAGTCCGACCAGCCGCCCGGATAGACCACCGCCCGCCCCGTGCCCTCCATCGCCACGGTCGTCGTCGCCACCCGGTCGATGAAATCGCGGTCGTGGCTGACCAGCAGCACCGTGCCGTCATAATCGCCCAGAATATCCTGCAACAGATCCAGCGTCTCGATGTCCAGATCGTTGGTCGGTTCGTCCAGGATCAACAGGTTGGACGGCTTGGCCATCAGTTTGGCCAGCAAAAGCCGCGCCTTTTCCCCGCCCGACAGGCTTTTCACCGGCGCCCGCGCCTGCCGTTCGTCGAACAGGAAATCCTTCAGATAGCCCACCACATGCCGCGGCACGCCCGCGCACCATCACCTGATCCGCCGCGCCCGAAACCCGCATCAACGGATCGCCCGTCAGGTTGTCCCACAGGCGTGGCATTCGGGTCCAGTTGCGCCCGCGTCTGGTCGAACACCGCCATCTCCAGATTGGTGCCCAGCGTCACCGTCCCGGCATCCGGCGCCATCTGCCCGATCAGCATCTTCAACACCGTGGTCTTGCCCACGCCGTTCGGCCCGACAAAGGCAACCCGGTCGCCGCGCAAGACCCGCAGATCAAATCCCGTCACGATGGTCTTGTCGCCAAAGCGCTTTTTCCAGCCCCTTCGCCTCGATCACCCGCTTGCCGCTGATTCTGCCCGCTTTCCAGCTCCATCGCGGCCGTGCCCTGCCGCCGGATCATCGACGACCGCTCCTCGCGCAGCGCCGCCAAGGCCCGCACCCGGCCCTGGTTGCGCTTGCGCCGGGCGCTGATGCCCTCGACGGCCCATTTCGCCTCGGCCTTGATCTTGCGCTCCAGCTTGTGCCGCGCCTCGTCCTCTTCGGCCCAGACCGTGTCGCGCCAGTCCTCGAACCCGTCAAACCCCGACTCGCGCCGCCGCACCTCGCCCCGGTCGATCCACAGCGTCGCCCGTGTCAGCGCCCGCAGGAACGCCCGGTCGTGGCTGATCAACACAAAGGCCGCGCGGGTCGACGACAGCTCCTCCTCCAGCCAGTCGATCGCCTGAATGTCCAGATGGTTGGTCGGCTCGTCCAGCAGCATCAGTTCCGGCGCTTCGGCCAGAAGTTTGGCCAGCGCCGCCCGCCGCCGTTCACCGCCCGAGGCTGTCGCCACCGGGGTTTCGGGTCGAACTTCAACCCCTCGGCCACCATCTCGACGCGGTAGGCCTCGCCCTCGGACAGACCGCTTGCCGCAAAATCGCCCAGCGTCGCAAAGCCCGACAGATCCGGGTCCTGCTCCATGTAGCCAACCGTCACACCCGGCGGGACCACGCGGTTGCCCTGATCCGGCTCGACCAGCCCGGCCATGACCTTCATCAGGGTCGATTTGCCCGATCCGTTGCGCCCGACCAGCGCCACCCGGTCGCCCGGCTGAACCACAAGATCCAGCCCGTCAAAAACCGGATTGCCACCAAAGGTCAGCGAGATCGACGAAAGTTGAAGAAGGGGTGCGCGTGCCATGGCGGCTCAGGTATGCGGGCCGATGCGCGCCGTCAACGCCCCTTGGCACCCTCACTGCGCATCGGCGCGCAAAAGCCGCGCCCGCGCAGGGCGGAATAGCGGCAATTTCAACGGCGGTGAACACATGCAGCGTGTCCAGATCGCGGTCCAGAACGGCGTGATCGCCGACCCATCCCCCCATCGCCGATATAGCTGCGCAACAGCGGCGGCATCTGCGCCATCGCCTGTCTGCGATCATGCGGCAAAGCCACAAGCGGCACCGTCTCTGCTGCCTTGCGGCCGGGCCGCTGTGCATGCGGGCCGACATGGCCCTGCGCCAGCAGCGCCAGCGCATCGGCATGGGGCGCCGGGTCAATGCCGGGAAACGACGAACAGCCGAACATCAACCCCACCCCTTCCGCATCCACAATCCGCGTCAGCGCGGCCCAGATCAGCCGCAGGGGATCGGCATCCCGCTCTGACGGGGCAAGGCAGAACCGCCCGATCTCCAGCATCGGCGGTCGGAAAACCGGCCAGCGGCGCCAGATCATAGAACTGCGCGGCATAGCAGCGCCCAACCTCGCCCGCCATCGCGGATCAGCAAAAGGCGGCAGGTGCCGATCACCGCGCCATCCGTTAGCCGTTCGATCACCAGATGCTGGCAGGCTGCGTCGAATGGATCGGCATCCAACCCATCATCACCATGTGCGCCCCGCCCCGCACGAAAAGCCGCGTAACGCAGCCGTTGCGCGGCGCGTATATCAGTTTGGGTCTCGGCCAGACGGGCGCGATAACGGCCCTTGCAGAACGGCAACACGGATGCAGGCTCCTTGCCGCTTGGCGTCACACCTGCGGCGGCCTAGATATGAACCAGGCAGACTGCGCGGCGCAAGCCCCGAACCACGCGGCCACGATGCCGCGCCTGCCAGAACAGACAAAAGGATGATCGAAAATGGACAAGGTTGTGAAATCCGATGCGGAATGGCGGTCGCAACTGTCAGACCTCGCCTATCGCGTGACACGCAAACACGCGACGGAACGCGCCTTTACGCATGACGATTTCCCAAAGGCGGCAGGAACCTTCCGCTGCGTGTGCTGCGATGCGCCCGCTGTTTGACGCCGCGCACCAAATTCGACAGCGGCACGGGTGGCCATCTTTCTGGCAGCCCATCGATTCCGACATGGTCGGCGAACAGGAAGACCGCACCCTCTGGATGCGCCGGACCGAGGTGCATTGCAATCGCTGCGAGGCGCATCTTGGCCATGTCTTCCCGGATGGTCCCGCCCCGACCGGCCTGCGCTACTGCATCAACGGCGTCGCCCTGACGTTCGAACCGGAAACCTGAAGAAAAGTTGAAGAATCCGCTAAAACAAAACGGGGCGCAGCCGACCTGCGCCCCGTTTGCCATCCGCGATTAAACGACATTCTTCCGTGAACGTCGCCGGCAAGAGCCGGCCAACATCATTCGCCGACAAGCGCTCCCGGTGCAATCCGGCCAAAGCTGCCAAGCAGTTGCTGGATCAGGCTCAGACCCTTCACACTCGTCTCTGTCACCCGGCGCGACAACGGCACAACCTTGCCACGCTCAAGCCCGAAGCGTTCAACATTTTCAACGCGACCAGCCTCGGTAAAGGTGATGGCAACCACCTGACGGTCAATCTCCTTCGGCTCGAACGCGCCGCGATAGGCCCACCTGCTCTGGACATAGAACCAGCCGACATCGTTCAAAAGGCCAGATGCCGTCGGCCGCCCGATCTTTTCGCTGACCGTTTCCCGCGTATCAACGCCCACTTCGACCAAGGCCAGCTCATCATCGGTCGGCACATAGCCATTGTTGCGATACACGGTCGCACAGGCGGCGATCAAAAGAACCGCGCCGATCAAGCCCAACCGGATCCCTCTGCCCAACCCCGACAGAGGTCGCCACTTTGCCGAAGAACACCATTCCGTTCCCACCCTGCCTCTGCCGCACAAATCGGTCTTTGACCTGCTGCCGGTCCTCTTGCCTTGTCATGCCAGCGCACAACACGTATTGCAAACCGAACCGTCGCACATGCCGCTTTCGTTCCGGCTTACAGAAGGACGGGCCACTGTTCAAGAATGGAACAGCCCCGAGCCCTGTGCCGGATGTGTCGGGATCTGTGCACGATGCACCCAGAACAAAGCCGGAGCCTGCCTGATGACCGACACACACCCGCCCGAACAGCCGGACCGCCGCTGCCCATCCCGTCCGCTCCGGCGCCCTGTCGGCCCGCAAACCGACGCGGTTTGACTTGCGCCCCGATGCGGCGACGCGCAAGGCGCTGGCGGAAAGCCTGGATCTGCTGGGATTGTCGCCTTCCGCTTTCGCGGTGAAATCCGGCCCACCGGCCGCAATGACTTTCGTGCTTGAGGCCGATCTGACCGCCTCCGTCGCGTCAGCCCTGCTCGGTCACCCTTGCTCCCGTGCCGGCCGAGATCACGGAAACGGTGCGTCGTACCTATTTGTCCAACTGGCAGGAACCACGAAGGCGACGAGGTGGAAATGCCCGAAGATGAAACACAGGAACCGCTGCCCGAAATCATCGACATCGGCGCCGTCGCGACAGAGGCGCTGGAACTTGCCCTGCCGCTTTACCCGCGCGCCCCCGGCGTGGCGTTGGGCGAGGCGTCTTTGCCCCGCCGGGCACCGCCCCCCTGCGCGAAGCCGACCTCAAACCCTTTGCCAGCCTGGCCGCGCTGCGCGATCGCCTGACACGTGCCGAAGATGGATCAGATGACGGGTCCGACGGACCCAAATAGCCGACAGCGCCGGACCGCAAGAAAGGGGCTTGCGCCCGCACCAAATGTGAGTATTTTCCGCGCCTCATTCGATGGCTGGTACGGGCTCGCACGTTAGGCGGGCAAACCGCTGATCGCAAAGCGAAATCAGGGGCTTGTCCCCACTACCCGAGGTCGAGACATGGCTGTCCCGCAGAACCAAGTCACCCGTTCAAAGCGCAACATGCGCCGCGCACATGACGCCCTTGTTGCTGGCAATCCGCAGGAATGCTCCAACTGTGGCGAACTGAAGCGTCCGCACCACGTGTGCAGCGCCTGCGGCCACTACGACGCCCGCGAGATCGTGGCCACCGCCAAGGAAGTCGATCTGGACGAGGACGCGGCGTAAGCCGCATCCAAGGCATCCAGCCCGATGGCCAACGGACTTCACACTCCGGCAACCGACGGCGCGAGTTCGCATCGTTCATTTCCGTCGACGCCATGGGCGGCGACAGAGGACCGGCAGCCGTGGTTGCCGGTCTTTGCCTGTCTGCCGCACCGCACCGGACGTCGATTTCATCCTTCATGGCAATGAGGCCGAACTGTCACGGCTCGTCGCCCGCGAACGCCGCCCTGCAAGGGCCGTGTGACGCTCCGCCATGCCGACCGCGTCGTTTCCATGCAGGACAAGCCCAGCCATGTGATGCGCCACGGCGATGGCACGTCCATGTGGTCCTGCATCGACAGCGTGAAACAGGGCGAAGCAACCGTGGCGGTTTCCTGCGGCAATACCGGTGCGCTGATGGCCATTGCCATGCTGCGCCTTCGCAAACTGCCCGGCATCAACCGCCCTGCCATCGCCAGCCTCTGGCCCTCGCGCAATTCCGGCGGCTTCAACGTGATGCTCGACATGGGTGCCGACGTAAAGGCCGAGGCACAGGATCTGCTGCAATTTGCGATGATGGGCGCATCCTATGCGCGCAACGGGCTTGGCCTGGCGCGTCCGCGCGTTGGCCTGCTGAACGTCGGCACCGAAGAACACAAAGGCCGCGCCGAACTGAAAGAGGCGCATGAATTGCTTGGTCCGCAGGCGGAAGTCAGGTGGTTTCGATTTCATCGGCTTTGTCGAAGGCAGCGACATTCCGTCGGATCGGGTCGATGTCATCGTGACAGACGGCTTTACCGGAAATGTCGCCCTGAAAACCGGTGAAGGCACAGCCAAACTGATTTCGGATTTCCTGCGTGAGGAATTCAACGCCACGCTCTTTTCGCGGTTCGCCGCGCTGTTTGCGCTCAGCACCTTGAAGCGGCTGCAAAAGCGGATGGACCCGCGCCGTGCGAATGGCGGCGTGTTTCTGGGATTGAACGGCACTGTCGTGAAATCGCATGGATCGGCTGATGCAACCGGCGTGGCAGCCGCCATCGGCCTTGCACGGCAACTTGCCGCCGCCGGGTTTCAGGACAGGCTGGCCGCACGGGTTGCGTCTGCCGTGGCGGCGGGGCAGGATGCCACAGGAAAAGCAGCCCCGTCCGCATCGGAACCGGGGACGGGAGGCGGGACCAAAGAATGACGATACGCGCCGTCGTAAAGGGCGTCGGGCATTATCTGCCCGAACGGCTTGTCCCGAATTCGGAACTCGAAACCCTTGTCGAAACTTCAGATGAATGGATCCGCACGCGGTCCGGCATCGAACGGCGGCATTTCGCGGCCGAGGGGCAGACGACATCCGATCTTGCCATTCTGGCGGCACAGGCTGCCCTTGCAGATGCCGGGATTGAGGCCAATGACGTGGATGCCATCATCCTTGCCACATCCACCGCGGATCTGACCTTTCCGTCCGCCGCAACGATGGTGCAGGCCGGATTGGGCATGACACGCGGCTTTGCCTTTGACGTGCAGGCCGTCTGCGCAGGCTTCGTCTATGCGATGGCAAATGCCAATGCCTTGATCCTGTCAGGCCAGGCAAAGCGAATTCTGGTCATCGGGGCCGAGACCTTTTCGAAATTGATGGATTGGTCGGACCGGTCCACCTGCGTGTTGTTCGGCGACGGTGCCGGCGCCGTCGTCCTTGAGGCTGTCGAAGGTCAGGGGGCGCCCTCTGATCGGGGTATTCTGTCCACCGATCTGCATTCCGACGGGCGCTTCCGTGACATCCTTTATGTTGATGGCGGCGTCTCTACCGGCACGACCGGCTATCTGCGGATGCAGGGCAAGGAAGTGTTCCGCCATGCCGTGGAAAAACTGGCCGAAACCGCCCATACCGCGCTGGACAAGGTTGGCCTGACAAGCGGTGATGTCGACTGGATCGTGCCGCATCAGGCCAATATCCGCATCATCGAAGCCACGGCAAAACGGATGCAGGTGCCGATGGACCGTGTTGTCGTGACGGTGCAGGATCACGGCAACACCTCTGCCGCATCCATCCCGCTGGCCCTGTCGGTGGGCAAGGAACGGGGGCAGATCAAGCCCGGCGATCTGATCGTGACCGAAGCGATTGGCGGTGGCCTTGCCTGGGGATCGGTCGTTCTGCGCTGGTGATGCCGCAGCGCCGCCTGAACGCAGCGCGACAAGTTGTTGATATTGACTCGGAATTCCAAACCGCTCACTCTGTCGTGAAACGCCCGGGGGGGATAGAATGAGCGAAAAGACGCTGACCCGTATGGACCTGTCGGAAGCCGTCTTCCGCGAGGTCGGACTGTCGCGCAACGAAAGCGCGCTTTTGGTGGAAAGTGTTTTGCAACACATGTCCGACGCGCTGGCCTCTGGCGAGACGGTCAAGATCTCGTCCTTTGGCACCTTTTCGGTGCGCGATAAGTCCGCCCGTGTCGGCCGCAACCCAAAGACCGGAGACGAGGTTCCGATCAGCCCGCGGCGGGTTCTGACTTTCCGGCCTTCGCATCTGATGAAGGACCGCGTGGCCGCAGGGTCCAAGAAGTAAGGAGTTTGCCCGCCGATGGACAAATCGCCAGAGGCGTTTCGCACCATCAGCGAAGTGGCCGATTTCCTTGATACTCCGGCGCATGTGCTGCGGTTTCTGGGAAAGCCGGTTTCCACAAATCCGCCCGGTGAAACGGGCAGGAGGACGTCGCTATTATCGCCCCGGCGATGTGGCCTTGCTGGCCGGCATCAAGAAATTGCTTCACGATGAAGGACTGACCATTCGAGGCGTGCAAAAGATCCTTCGCGAACAGGGGATTAGGCATGTGGCCGGATTAGGTTCCGGGGATGGCTCACCGGCATATGTTGACGCGATGTCGAGGCCGTGCTCAGTGCGGAATATGGCCCGCAAGACCTGTTCGCATAGTCTAAATTGGCTGGCGATGGCGAAGTAAAAAGAACCAATTTTTGGCAGTCTTTATAAGCTCAAGGTGTTATCAAACAGGTTTTGGCTTGCGCCAAGCGTGTGACAGTGGGCAGCAAATTCAGCTCGGTTTGCGCAACGCTTCGGCATTTTCTTTCATATCCTCAAGCTCGATATTGATGCTTTCACCTTCCACCGCGAAGGCGGATGGTATTGCCGCTTTCGCAGGAAGGGAACATCAGTGCGCGTTCGTCAAATGCTCAAGGATAGGATTGAAGCGGCCCGATACGCCGCGACACAAACCTAATAAATTTACTGCCATCACCTCAATGAGTA
>CAWAPA010000026.1:0-13851 GCA_963783595.1 uncultured Alphaproteobacteria bacterium
TTGAAACCATCATCATGCTGCCGCTTTTGCTGTGGGCGCTGATGGCGATGATCGTTTACTGGGACGCCTATCGCAGCATCAACCGGCTGGACAAGGCGAACTATGCCCTTGCCGATACGCTGAGCCGCCAGAATTCGCCAATGCCGGTCGCGTCGGTTGCCCAATTTGACGATCTGGTCAACTACATGCTGGATGACGATCAAATCGCATCGGTCAGGGTGACATCCTATCACTGGGTCGAGGACAACAACCGGTTCGAGGTTCTGTGGTCGCGGTCTGTCGGCAGTGCGCGCCCGCAATGGACAACGGCGACGCTGCAGAACGTCGCGAGCCAGATCCCGATGATGGATGCCGGTGAATATGGTATCCTGACCGAAACCTGGGTGGAGTATGAGCCCAAGTTGAACGTGCTGTTCATGGATACCGTCGGCGTTGGCCCGATGACCCTGACAAAGTTCACCCCGACGCCGGCCCGGTTCAGCCCGCTGTGCCTTGTCGGGATGCCTGCGGTGGAATGCACCGGCTGACTATCGCAGCATCTGCAATGCCGAACGCCCCGAAACCAGTTTCGGGGCGTTTGCTTGTCTGCCCCACCGTTGGCGGGTCTTTGCAAGGCTGCCCTTGCGCAAGTATATCTGCGCCGCCTATCGTTGCCGCATGTCTGATACACGCCCTGCCCTGTTCGCGCTGATGTTGTCTGCTGTCACGATGGTGGCCTGCACACCGCTGCCAATCGGGCTGTCATCGCCCACCAGCACCGCCGCCGCCCCGCCATTGCTGCCGCTGGAGGGATTGCTGGCACAAGTCGATGCGCCTGTGGCAACACAGGCGGCGGCCGACAATCTGGCCGGACGCGCCGCACGGTTGCGCGCCCGCGCCGCCCTGATGCGCGCACCGGTTCTTGATCCCGCCACACGCGCCCGACTGGCTGCCGCCGTTGCGCGCGGCGATGCCTGAAGCCGGAAAATCACCCGCGAATCGCCTGTAATCAAAGGATTGCGCCGCAGGTAACGCCTGTGCGCCCGAAAAAATCTTACACATATTTTTTGCATTCGCCGCGACAATGCGCTGAACCCGGCGGCACTGTTTCTGCCGGTGTCGAATTTTGCCACATACCTCCCATGGTTGCCACAATTTCGCCTTAAATGGCCGTACATGCTTCAATTAAGCCACGATTTGACCATGTTTCGCCTTGGTGTTTTGTCGAGTTGGAGATTGATGATGCGACTGCCTTTGTCTCACGCGTTGCGTGCCCGTATTTTGAAAACCTGCCGCGACGAAGATGGCAACATCGCCATGTTCAGTGTGATGCTGTTTTCCTTGATGGTGATGGTGGGCGGTCTTGCGGTTGACTTGATGCGGGTCGAACAGAAACGCGCGTCGCTGCAACAGGCGCTTGATCGCTGCACGCTTGCCGCGACGCCCCTGCGCCAGTCGCTCGATCCCGAAACGGTGTGCCGTGACTATGTGGAAAAGGCGGGTCTCACGGCCTATCTGCAAGATGTGCAGGTCACCGAAACCAACGGCGAACGCAGGGTTCTTGCAACGGCACTTGGGCAGCAGAACAACTTCTTTGCGCCGCTTATCGGGATCAACACCTTTCCGGTGCCCGCCACATCTTCGGCCACCCAGACCATCACCGACATCGAAATCGTTCTGGTGCTCGATGTATCCGGTTCGATGAGCGGGGCGAAACTTGCCAATCTGAAAGTGGCCGCGGGCCAGTTCATCGACACGGTCACGGCCAACAATCAGGATGAACGCGTGTCAATCGCGATCGTGCCCTACAACGCACAGGTCAACCTGCCTGACTATCTGATTGCCCAGTACAATGCCGTGGGGCCGGTCACGGCGGCCAATGCGAACTGCCTTGAAATTCCGCCTGCCATGTTCGCAGCACCCGGCATTTCGCGCACCGCCGCAATTCCACGTTCGGTTTACGCAGATACGGCGTCGGGCACGACGGGCGGCACCGGATACACCGCCTTTGACGCAACCGGCAACAGCGGCGGCAACAATGCGTTCCAGTTCTGCAATCCACGCAACGGCAATGCCGCGACAGGCGCACTGACCCAGAACCTGATCCTCCCGCCAAGCTCGAACGCAACCGCGCTCAAGGCCCGGATCGACGCGCTTTATGCCGGGGGAAACACGTCGATCACGCTGGGCATGAAGTGGGGCCTGAACATGGTTGACCCCGGCACGCGTCCGGTCTTCGCGCAACTGGCCAGCGAAGGCCATATGTCGAACCAGTTCAGCGCGCGGCCCTTCGACTATGATGCCGAAGACACCATGAAAGTCATCGTGCTGATGACGGATGGCGAACATGTGTCGCATTCGATTACCGACAGCGCCTATCGCGGCATGACGGACGATTCGGGCATCTTCCGTGGCACAGACGGCAACTATTCGATCCGCCACCTTGTCGGGCGCCCGGCCAGCGCCGGCAGCAACGAATATTACGTGCCGCATCTTAACACATGGCGTGCTGGCCCGTGGACTGGGGCTGCGGACAATTCCGGCACGGCCGTTGCACAATCATGGGCCTCGGTCTGGCAAAACCAGCGGACGAGCTGGGTCGCATGGCAGCTTTATGCCCGCGCCTTGGGCACATCGAACGCCACGCGCAACGCCGCATACAATACTGCAATGGGCAACTTCACCGATACCTATGCTTCTGTCACCGACATGAATACCAGCCTGCAACAGACCTGCGGTCTGGCGCGTGACAATGGCGTGATCGTCTATGGCATTGCCTTCGAGGCACCCGCCAACGGGCAGAACCAGATCCGCAACTGCTCCACGTCGATTTCGCAGTATTACGAGGCGAACGGCATCGACATCAGCACGGCCTTCAGCGGGATTGCTGCCCAGATCAGCCAGTTGCGCCTGACCCAGTAACCTTGCGAGACAACATCGCCAAGGCCCCGCGCGCCGCGTGCGGGGCCTTTACTTTTGCGGCAGGGTCGTCTGCCCCCGATTGTGATCCGCACCCGAACCCGGTAAAGCACACCGCCTTTGATCTGACTTGCCGGATCATGGCAAACCCGTCACCTCGCACCGCGTGGTCCTGTCCTGTTCCGGGCCACAGCCATTGCGATTCACATTCGCTGCAAACCGCTGTAACACGGCGCACAAGACCCACGCCCGGAGAATGCCATGCCCACCAGACCCGCTTCACCCGCCCCGCTGCGCCTTGGCATTGCCGGTCTGGGCACCGTGGGCATTGGCGTGGTCAAGATCGTGCAGCGTCACGGCGATCTGATTGCCGCCCGCACCGGGCGCCCCGTGGTCATCACCGCCGTTTCCGCGCGTGACCGGACCAAGAACCGCGATGCCGACCTGTCGGGTTTTGCATGGGAAACCGACCCAGTGGCATTGGCCAAACGCGATGATGTCGATGTGTTCATCGAGGTGATGGGTGGCCACGAAGGCCCCGCCCGTCTGGCAACCGAGGCCGCGATTGCGGCGGGCAAGGATGTGGTCACCGCCAACAAGGCGCTGCTGGCGCATCACGGTCATGCACTTGCCCTCGCCGCTGAGGCGCAGCGGCTGTGCCATCCGGTTCGAGGCGGCCGTCGCGGGTGGTATCCCCGTCATCAAGGCGCTGACCGAAGGTCTTGCGGGCAACGCCATCCGCCGGGTGATGGGTGTGATGAACGGCACCTGCAATTACATCCTGACGCGGATGCAATCGGCAGGCCTGCCTTACGATCAGGTGTTCGAAGAAGCGCGCCAGCTTGGGTATCTGGAGGCTGACCCCAATCTGGACGTGGGTGGCATCGACGCGGGGCACAAGCTGTCACTACTGGCAGCCATCGCCTTTGGCACGCAAGTCAGCTTTGACGCGGTCGAACTGGAAGGCATCGGTGCCATCAGCATCGACGACATCCGCCTTGCCGCCGATATGGGATACAGAATCAAACTGCTGGGTGTGGCGCAAGTCACCGGGCGCGGTCTGGAACAGCGCATGACGCCCTGCCTTGTCCCCGCCGACAGCCCGCTGGGCCAGTTGCAGGGCGGCACCAACATGGTTGTGCTGGAAGGCGACAGCGTGGGTCAGATCGTGATGCGCGGCCCGGGTGCGGGCGAAGGCCCGACCGCCAGCGCCGTGATGGGCGATGTGATCGACCTTGCGCGCGGCCTGCGCATTCCGGCTTTTGGCATTCCGGCCGCGCAACTTGCCGTCCCCCAACCCGCCACCACCACGGCAGCTGCCCCGTTCTATCTGCGGATGACGCTGCTGGACAAACCGGGCGCGCTGGCCAAGATCGCGACATGCTTGGGCGACGCGGGCATTTCCATCGACCGGATGCACCAATATGGCCACGAAGGCGTGCAGGCCCCTGTTCTGATCGTGACCCACAAGGCCACGCGCGACGACATTGCGCATGCCATCGACCGGTTCGCCGCCACCGGCGTTCTGGTCGGCGCCCCGGTCGCGATCCGCATCGAAGAGGTTTAGCGGCCCGACGACGGATAAGCCGTCGCAAATGGCCCCGTTAGCGCGACCACACTTGCCGTGCGGCCCCGGCGCGGATAAGCGCTGGCAAAACACATAGGGACAGCATGACCAATCAAGCCGAATTCAATGACCGCCTGCTGTCGCTGGGTCTTGCGCGGGTTTCAGAGGCCGCAGCCATCGCCTCTGCCGCGCTGATCGGGCGCGGCGACGAAAAGGCTGCCGATCAGGCCGCCGTCAACGCCATGCGCGAACAGTTGAACCTGCTCGACATCGCAGGCACCGTCGTCATCGGCGAGGGCGAACGCGATGAAGCCCCGATGCTGTATATCGGCGAAGAGGTCGGCACCGGCAACGGCCCTGCGGTGGACATCGCGCTTGACCCGCTGGAAGGCACGACCCTGACGGCCAAGGACATGCCGAATGCGCTGACCGTCATTGCGATGGCCCCGCGCGGCACCCTTCTGCACGCGCCCGATGTCTATATGGAAAAGCTCGCCATCGGGCCGGACTATGCCATCGGCACGGTGACCCTTGCCATGTCGCCCGCCGAACGGGTGCATGCGCTTGCCCGTGCCAAGGGCGGCACGGCACGCGACATTACGGTCTGCATCCTTGAACGCCCCCGCCACGAGGCGATGATTGCCGAAGTGCGCGCGACAGGGGCCGCAATCCGCCTGATCACCGATGGCGATGTCGCAGGCATCATACATTGCGCGGAATTGGCGGTGACCGGGATCGACATGTATATGGGCTCTGGCGGGGCGCCCGAAGGCGTGCTCGCGGCGGCGGCGCTGAAATGCATGGGCGGGCAGATTTACGGCCAGCTTTTGTTCCGCACCGATGACGAACGCGCCCGTGCCCGGCGGGCCGGCATCACCGATCTGGGCCGCATCTACAACCGCGATGACCTTGTCACCAGCGATGTGATCTTTGCCGCAACCGGCGTGACCCAAGGGTCGATCCTGCAAGGCATCCGGCAGGAACCCGGCTGGATCGAAACGGAAACCATCCTGATGCGATCCAAGACCGGATCAGTGCGCCGGATGAAATACCGCGCGCCCATCCGATAAGCGCGCAGCATGCCCCCCCTTGCGGCGGCACCCGGCTTGCGGCATCCCATGGTCAATGAGCACCGCATTCCTGCATGTTGACGCGTCGCTGACCGGGCGACGCTGGCTTGGCCCCACAGCAGCGGCTGACCGGCTGGCCGAGGCGATGGCGCAATCCACGCGCCTTCCGCTGCCCCTGTGTCACACGCTGGTCAAGCGCGGTATCGCCCCCGCCGAAGCCGCGGCTTTTCTGGCGCCATCCTTGCGCGATCTGCTGCCCGACCCGCTGACGCTCAAGGATATGGGCAAGGCCGCAACGCGGTTCCTGCACGCCGTCAAACAGCGCCAGCGCATCGCGATCTTTGCCGATTATGACGTGGATGGCGGGGCATCGGCGGCCTTGTTGATTGTGTGGCTGCGCGTCATGGGCCGCGAGGCAACCTTGTATATCCCCGACCGCATCGACGAAGGATACGGCCCCAATGTGCCCGCGATGGCCGCTTTGGCCGCGGCCCATGACCTGATCGTTTGCGTCGATTGCGGCACGCTTTCGCATGATCCCATCGCTGCGGCAACGGGCTGTGATGTGGTCATTCTGGACCATCACCTTGGGGCCGAAACCCTGCCTGCGGCGCTTGCCGTGGTAAACCCGAACCGTCAGGACGAAGATGGCGCGCTGGCCCATCTTTGCGCGGCATCGGTCGTCTTTCTGATGCTGGTCGAGGCGAACCGCCAGTTGCGCGCAGAGGGAGTGCAAGGGCCCGATCTGATGGCAATGCTGGATCTTGTGGCACTGGCCACGGTCGCTGATGTGGCCCCGCTGATCGGGGTGAACCGGGCTCTGGTGCGGCAGGGCCTGCGAGTGATGGCGCGGCGCGAACGGGTGGGGCTGGTGGCACTTGCCGACGTTGCGCGCATGGATCAGGCCCCCACCACCTATGCCTTGGGCTTTCTGCTGGGACCCCGTGTGAATGCGGGGGGCCGTATCGGGCAGGCCGATCTGGGCGCGCGCCTGTTGGCCTGCGACAATCCGCACGAGGCGCAGGCGATGGCCACCCGGCTGGACATGCTGAACACCGAACGCCGCACGATCGAGTCGGCCGTGCGCGAAGAGGCGCTGGCCCAGGCCGATGCACGCGGCACGGACGGCCCGCTTGTCTGGGCCGCCGGCGATGGCTGGCATCCCGGCGTTGTGGGGATTGTCGCCGCCCGTCTGAAAGAGGCAACGCACCGCCCGGCAGTTGTCATCGGCTTTGACGGCGATGTCGGCAAAGGATCGGGGCGGTCGGTGTCGGGTGTCGATCTGGGGGCCGCGATCCACCTGCTTGCAGCCGAAGGGCTGATTGCGCGCGGGGGCGGGCACAAGATGGCGGCGGGCCTGACCGTGATGCGCGATCAACTGGACCCCGCGATGGCGCGGCTGGCGACCTTGCTGGCCAAACAGGGCGCAGGCAATGCCGGACCCGCCGACCTGCATATCGACGCGTTGCTGATGCCGGGGGCGGCCACCCAGACGCTGGTCGAAGAGATTGAAAATGCGGGCCCCTTTGGTGCCGCAGCCCCTGCCCCGCGGTTTGCCTTTGCCGATCAGGCCGTGCAGGCGCGCCGCATCGGCGACAGCCACCTGCGCCTGACGTTCGGCGATGGCGCGCGGCTGGAGGCGATTGCCTTTGGTGCCTTTGACGGGCCGATGGGCGCGGCCATGATCAACGCAGGGCACCAGCGGTTTCACCTTGCAGGGCGGCTTGAACTGAACAGCTTTGGTGGCCGCACCCGTGTGCAACTGCGCCTCGAAGACGCGGCGCTTGCGTGATTTTTTCCCTTGCGAGTCAGTCCTGCCGCGATTAGACAGCGCCATCGACTGCGGCCCGTTCGTCTATCGGTTAGGACATCTGGTTTTCAACCAGGCAAGAGGGGTTCGAACTCCCCTACGGGCTGCCACACCTCTCCATCCGTGGCCAGCAGCATTCACAAATCCGTCGATGCGCCGCCGCCCCGCATTCGGTGACTTGCACCTTCGCGCCAGAAATCTAGTATGGCGCGAAATGTTTCATTGCCATTTAGGGGCTTGTTCCGTGCGCCATCAATTTTTCGCTGCCTTGACGACCGTCCTTCTTGGGGCCGCTACGGCCCACGCCGCACCCTGCAGTGATACCGGCGCGCAGTATGAGGAATGGAAACCCCTGATGGCCGCAGAGGCCGCCGCCCTAGGCGTGGGCGAACGCGGGATCGCGGCCTTGATGGCGACGCAGTATTCCACCGGCACCATCTCGGCCGATCGCAACCAACGCAGTTTTCGCTATAGCCTTGCAAAGTTTCTCGATGTGCGCGGGGCTGACGCGATTGTCAGTCAGGGCCGCCGCCGCCTGCGGGACAACGCCGATTTCTATGCCAGTCTTGAACGCGCCTACGGCGTGCCCGCGGGTGTGATCATTGCCATTCACGGCATGGAAACCGGCTTTGGCAATTTCATGGGCGATACCAATGTCGTCTCGGCAATTGCCACGCTGTCTTATGATTGCCGTCGCAGCGATTTCTTTACCGACCATCTGATCGGCGCATTGATGCTGGTGGATCGCGGCTCCATTTCGCCCCAGTCCATCGGGGCCAAACATGGCGAGCTGGGCCATACCCAATTCCTGCCCGGCAACGCGCTGCGCTATGGCATCGACGGCAATGGTGACGGGGTGGTCGATCTCAGCAATCAGACCGACGCGCTGGCCTCGACCGCGAACTTCCTTGCACAAAAGGGCTGGCGGCCCGGTGCCGGGTATCAGGAAGGCGAGCCCAACTTTGCCGTCATCAAGGAATGGAACGCCGCGACCGTCTATCAACAGGCCATCGCCATCATGGGCGCACGCATTTCCGAATGATTTTGCGCCTTGCACCGACAGCCCCGCTCGCTTAAAGACCGCCGCGTGGCCCGTTCGTCTATCGGTTAGGACATCTGGTTTTCAACCAGGCAAGAGGGGTTCGACTCCCCTACGGGCTGCCACTTGTCCCGCCCTGTCCGGTTCGGAAACAAACACCCCTCAGCCCTGTCAGCCCTCCACCGCCTGCGCGAGTGTCGCCCTGCCCCGTCCGGCGCGTTTTGATGCGTAAAGGGCGGCGTCGGCGGCCGCTTGCATGACGTCGGCCCGCGCATTGGCATAGTCTGATGACACCGCAATCCCCACGCTGCCCGATATTCTGCACATCTGTCCTTCCCACGGGATGGCCGTTTCCAGCCCTGTGATGATGCGCTTGGCTATGCGCATGATGCCCGCCGCATCAGGCGGCCGTGTCAAGAGGATCACGAATTCATCACCGCCGATGCGCGTGACAAGATCATGGTCCCGCGTGGCATCCCGCAGCGTGTCGGCAACATGGCACAACACATGATCACCCGCCCCGTGGCCCAGCGTGTCATTCACCGCCTTGAAGAAATCAAGATCAAGGTTCAGCAGCGCAAACCGGTTGCCGTTCGCAATTACATTCGTCAGCGCCAGATTCAGCGCCCGCCGATTGCCAAGCCCGGTCAGCGTATCGGTCATCGCCCGCGCCTCTGCGGCCGATTTGGCGCCTTTCAAGCCGTTGTTCAGACGTCCAAGCTCGCCCATCACAGCCGTTTTCGCCTCAACCACATACAGCAGTTCGATGGCAAGATCGGTCGCGGCGAAATCGGCATCCGTCAGCCCGTACTGCCACACGGCATCAATCACCCCGATGCCGAACGACAGGTTGAAAAGATAGCCCTGCGCATCCGCCATCGGCAGGGCCAGCCCGCGCAAGCCCCCCCCACCATCCCGCCGGGTCAGCGTCAGCGGTTGCGCCATGCGTGCGGCAAGTGCCGACATCGTCGCAATCGGCCCGACCCGTCGCAGATCAAACACATCAAACAGTGATTGCCCGACAGGTGGTCGGCCACGAAACAGCTTGGCAATCGTCTTGCCAACCACGGTGATACGCCCGTCCATGTCTACCACCATAAACATCGGCATGAACCGGTTCAGACTTTGCGGCTGCAATTGAACGACAAACGGTGGGGCAGCGGTCATGGCACGGCCCCCCGCATCTGCGCGTTGGCCAGATCAAACTGCCGCCCGGCGGCAAATGACGTCTCAAGCACGTGAATCCGCAATCGCTCGGCCCCATCCCGCTGGCCCAGATGATCCAACAACACAAGCGCGCCATAGTCATCCGCCATCGCCCGCAGCAGCCCCATCATCACATGCCCCGCCCCATGCAGCGGTGACCGACAGTCGAGCATGAAGACATCTTCCTCGACCTCTTCCAGCGCCAGTTCTGGAATGTCGATATCCGGCACGGCGAGCCTGCTGCGGCCCGGCAGGTCCTCCAGCGCCAGCAGAAAGTCCATGAAGGTTGCGCCACCAAAACGCAAAAGGCGGCGCAGCGATTCCACGGTCGGATGCGAGACAAGATAGGTGCCCAGATCCTCCAGCACCAACTCGCGCGGCCGGTCCAGCTGATCCGCCGCCGCATCCACCAGCGCGACGGTCACGGCAAGATCATAGACGGCCATCGTATCGAACCCGTCGCTGCCGAAACCCGCCGCACGGGCCACGTGCAGCCAACGGTCCGGCCCGTAGGTATCGCGCAGAAAACACTGCACCGCCCTGTTGATCAACCCATGCATCGCGCCAAGCTTGCCCTTGATTCCCGCAGTCAGCCTAGACGCGGGTTCTTAACATCCGGCTTACGCGCCAGATCACCAAGGGCTCATCATCACCCCATTGCCATCCGGCATCACGATCAGGTTGTAGGGGGCGGGCCGCGTCACCGGGGCCGCGTCCTGCCAGGCGGTAATTGTGGCTTCAATGCTGGAATAGAAATCAACCGATGTATCCACACCGATCACCGTGCGTAACGAAAGGCCATCCGCCGTCGGCACAAAGGCCGCATAGGTGCCATAGTCGGGCGACAGGTACTGCACGATCATCACCTCGTCGCCCGGCGTCTCGGTCTGCAGATCGGCCACCACCATGACACAGCCCTTGCGACCGTTCGCCATCACCGTTCCGCAGGCGTCGCGCAGTGGGATCAGATCATAGATCTCCGCCTCGGCCAGAACCCGGTCGCGCAGCGCGGTGGCCGTCGGCGGTTGCAGCGGCATGTTGTCCCGCAGCGCCGCGACGATGGCCGCGCGGTCTGCCGGGCTTTCAGCGCCATAGCCGCCACCATCCAACTGTGCGGCCAGCGCCTCTTGCCCCGGTTCCGCCGCCTTGGCGCGCAGCTCGGCGACAAAGGCTTCGCCCGCGATCCCCCATTTCTCAAAGATCCAGACCGAAATCTCTGCCACCTCCATCTCGCCCGCTGCGAATCGCGCCGCCTGACTCTGTGCCGAAATCCGTTCGGCATTCAGAACCGGCGTCAGCCACAGCGCCGACACCGCCGCAACCAGCCCCGCCATCCCGATATTGGCCTGCCGTACCCGCGCCATCCAGACCGCCCCGCGCACCGCAGCCGCCAGATAGACCACCCCGTAGATCAGCGCGATCCCCGCCGCCAGCGCCGCAAACAGCCGCTCGGGCGTCCAGCCATAATCATCCACCCGCAGCCAGACGGCATAGCAGGCCAGCGCCGCCGGGATCACCAGTATCGCCGCCAGCGCCCGCGCCGCATGGGCCAGCATGGCACTGCCCGTCGCATCCGCCGCGTCCTTGTCGATCGTCACCGACACCAGCGTCACCCCCGCGCCCACCATCGCCAGCATCGTGCCCCCCGCAGACAGCGACTGGAACACCTTCGACAATCCCTGAAACGGCAGCGCCACGATGAACACCGCCATCACCACCAGCACCACCGGCACCAGCAGCCGCAGCAACCGCAGGATCAGATGCGGCGAGACATAGGCGCGCAGTTCATGCACCACCGCCAGCGCCAGCCCGTAGGTGGCCCCGGTGATGATCCACGGCACCATGTCGATGCGCAGCAGTTCCTGGATCAGGCCCAGCCCCACCACCTGCAACAGCGCGTCCGACAGATAGATCACCCCCCAGACGACACCGGTAAAGACGCCTGCCGCAGCCGACCGCACGACAATTCCCCAGGCCCCATCAAACAACGTCGGATAATCGCGCCACCCCGCCCCCGAAAGCCCGATCAGAAATGGCAAGGTGATGGCTGAAACGGCAAAAGCCGCCAGCAGGTGGAACGGCCCGTCAAACAGCCCGTCCACGTTCGCAAACCGAAAGGATGTCAGCAGCATCAGCCCCGCCACCGCCGCCGCCAGCCCCGCAGCCCTCAGGGCCGACGGGATCACCTTCATCGGCCCCACCAGTGACAGCAGCGACCCGAAGAACACCCCGGCATAGATCATGATCGTCAGGATCGTGCGCTCCGGCAGCCAGTCGGCATCCAGCAATTCAAATAGCAGATACAGGCATATCCCCGCCCCGACGTTCACCTGCTCCCCAGTTTGTCCTCGTTTAGAAGTTAGTTCTGTTCAGGGTTTGGTCCTTTACTGACCGGTTGAGGAACTCCCGCGGGGCGAGGCCGTCGAGGCTCGTGTGCGGGCGGTGATGGTTGTAGTCGTCGCGCCATGCCGCGATCAAGTGGCGAGCATGGCGCAGGCTGGTGAACAGGTGCTCGTTCAGGCATTCATCCCGCAATCTGCCATTGAAGGACTCGACGAAGCCGTTCTGCATGGGTTTGCCGGGCGCGATGTAGTGCCATTCGACTTTCCGGTCCTGCTGCCACGCCAGGATCGCGTTCGAGGTCAGTTCTGTGCCGTTGTCACTTACCACCATGCAGGGATAGCCTCGCAACTCGGCGATCCGGTCCAGTTCCCGCGCCACACGATGGCCCGAGATCGATGTGTCAACGACAGCACCCAGGCACTCCCGGCTGAAGTCGTCGATGATGCACAGGACCCGGAACCGACGACCCCAAGCCAGGCTGTCGGATACGAAGTCGAGCGACCAGCGGTGGTTTGGTCCCTGCGGGATCGCCATGGGTGCGCGGGTCCCGAGTGCCCGCTTGCGGCCGCCACGCTTGCGCACGGTCAGCCGTTCTTCCCGGTAGATGCGGTAGAGCTTCTTCCAGTTCACTTCCCAGCCCTCCCGCTCGAGCAGGATGTGCAGGCGGCGGTAGCCAAATCGGCGACGTTCCGACGAGAGCTCGCGCAGACGACTTCGTAGCCCGGCGTCGTCCGCACGGCTCGATTGATAGCGATGGACTCGCGGGTCGATGCCCACCAGACGGCAGGCGCGACGCTGCGAATAGTTCTTCTCGGTCATGGCCCAGGTCACAGCAGATCTCCTTGAACTGGGCCTCAGAAGTTTTTTCCGAGCATCTCGCGCAAGGTCGAGACATCCATCATCGACTCTGCCAGCAACTTCTTGAGCTTTGCGTTCTCGTCCTCGAGCTGCTTCAGCCGCTTGGCCTCGCTGACCTCCATCCCGCCATATTTCGATCGCCACTTGTAGAAGGTCGCATCGCTGATCCCGTGCTTCCGACACAACTCCGTGGCGCTCAGGCCCGCTTGGTGCTCCTTCAGGACGCCGATGATCTGCTCTTCCGTGAACCTGCTGCGCTTCATGTCCGTCTCCTTCGCTGGAGAACAGACTAACCTCATAGTGCGGACGATTCAGGGGAGCAGGTCAGTAGGCTGAACGCGCCGAAGGGAACCCCTAGCCCAGCGTGATCTTCTGGGGGGCCTCGCAAAACGTTGACCAGACGTTGACAAGAATTTGGAATGACAAAAGCCGAGCGTTTTACTCGGCTTTGAAGTCATTGATATCATTGATATTTTTGGTTGCGGGGACAGGATTTGAACCTGTGACCTTCAGGTTATGAGCCTGACGAGCTACCGGGCTGCTCCACCCCGCGACGGGTGTTCCCGTGAGATTGGGAACGGGTTATCCGCGTTTTGGGTTTGCGGATTTTCTGTCATCGTTTTGAGAGAGATTTCGTTTCTTTCTAGGTTTGGCGGTGACCTACTCTCCCACGTCTTGAGACGCAGTACCATTGGCGTAGGCGCACTTATCGGCCGAGTTCGGGATGGGATCGGGAGTTTTGCGTCTGCTATGACCACCAAACCGAGGAAGAAACGGCCCTGCACGTGTTTGACATGCAGGGGTCATCAGGCCCGGATTGATCCGGGCTGTTCCAAGTCCAGGCTGCGCCGGCCTTGTGGGCCATTGCAGCAGTTGTGTTGCTTTTGACGATGCCAGACTTTGCGCGGTTTTCGTAGAATGGGCAATTTGCCCACCATTGCGATGACCGTGCTGTTTCTGGATCAAATCAAGCCTATCGAGCAATTAGTACCAGTCAGCTGAAAGCATTACTGCTCTTACACCTCTGGCCTATCGACGTGGTGGTCTTCCACGGCTCTCA
>CAWAPA010000027.1:5000-44978 GCA_963783595.1 uncultured Alphaproteobacteria bacterium
TGTCACGAACCCCAGCAAAACTTGGCGTTTGGGCATAGATCCACAATCCACAAGTCTCACAAGATGGGCGATCAGCCGCCTGCCTGATACGAAATCGTGCCCGCCCACTACCGTCAGGGCAATTCCCATCGCACCGATCTTCCCCGGCGGCGTCGCCTCGATATCGCCGTCGATCATCACCACGTCCGCGGCCATCCCGACGCGCAAGCACCCCGTCAGCTGCTCCATATGCGCAGCCCACGCCCCGCCCGCCGTATAACCATGCAGCACATCCATCAGGCCCACCCGCTCATCTGCCGCCCCCTCAAACGGCACCCGCGTCAATGCCGCCTGAATGCCCCGCATCACCGACACATCCGTCACCGGCCAATCGCTTGCAAACGCCAGCGGCGCGCCGTGATCGGCCAGATGTCTTCCACAGATAGGCATCGGGCCAGCGGTCGCGCGCGATCACCGCTTCCATCGCGCCCAACGGGAAATCCATCACCCCCGGCGCGTGCGGTGGCTGCAGACTGGCCGTGATGCCAAGCGCGCCCAGACGCGGCACATCGGCCCGGTCAATCAATTCGATATGTTCGATCCGGTGCCGGGCATCGCGCACCCCGTTGCGCGCCCGCGCCGCTGCATAGCCATCAATCGTCACCCGCACCGCGCCGTCCCCAATCGCATGAACGGCGATCTGCAAGCCACGCGCATCAATCGCCGTGCAGATATCCTTGAACCGTGCGGGTTCGAACAGCGGCGCAGACCGATGCCCCGGAACGCCGGGATAATCGCGCAGCATATAGGCCGTGCGGCTGTCCACGACCCCGTCCATGAACATCTTCACAAACCCCGACGACAGCCATTCGTCGTCAAACGCCTGCGTCATCGCACTGGCCCGGTCCAGTTCCGACACATCCATATGCGGCTTGAAATGGAACGGCACCTTGACGCGCGCCGTCAACCGCCCCTCGGCCCGCATCTCGTCCAGCAGGGCAAGGGTGTAAAGGTTGCCATCCATGTTCACCATGGACGTGATCCCATGCGCTGCGCAATGCGCCAACCCCGCCGCCACCTTGTCCTTGTCGCGCGCCCGCTGTGCGGCATCCGGCCAAGGGTCCGGCTCCCCCCCCGTCGCGATCCCCAGTTGCAGATGCGCCTCGCCACCAAGGGCCAGCACCGGGCCAAACGCCTCGAACTCGCGCAACTCGCCCGCAGCCAGCCCGTCCGGCCCCATCACCACCTCATGCCCATGCGGCATCGCAGCACCATGCAGCAAACCCGCCGCCTGCAGGGCCGCGGTATTGGCCCAGACCGTGTGATGATCCGGTGCCATCATTGCAATCGGGCGGTCTGCGATCACCCGGTCCAGATCGGCCCGCGTCACCGGCGCGCCCAGAATGTCATAGGATGCCCCCTGCGCCATCAGTAGTGCAGCATCCGGATGCCGCGCTGCATATCCTTCAAACGCAGCCTTCAGCGCGTCAAACCCAAGCAGCCCGCCGATCTGCAACTGGCTCAGTTCCGCCCCCCCCAGCACCAGATGCAGATGGCTTTCCACAAACCCCGGCAACACCGTCCGCCCACCCGCATCAATCACCCGGCAGCCCGCGCCCGCCAGTGCGGCCACCTCTGCCCCGCCCACTGCCACGATCCGCCCACCCGCGATGGCAAGGGCCTGCGCGCGTGGCAACGCGGGGTCCATCGTCAACACCCGCGCGCCCGTAATGATAAGGTCCACGTCCATCATCTTCCTCTCTGCAACAAATATCCCGTGGGTAAGCCGCGCTTGGGCGGCGAGGGGGCTGGCCCCCTCCCCTACCCTTTCAGCCCTGCAGCCATCACGCACAACATCTCGAACATCAGCGACACTCCCAGAAACGCAGTCCCCCCGGTCGCATCAAATGGTGGCGAAACCTCGACCAGATCGGCGCCGATGATATTCACGCCATCAAGGCCCTGCGCCACCTGCAGCGCCTGCCAGCTTGTCGGCCCGCCCACTTCAGGCGTTCCCGTTCCCGGCGCGAATGTCGGATCGACAAAGTCGATGTCATAGGTGACATAAGTTTCGCCTGCCCCGACGATGCTCCGCGCCTCGGCCATCACGTCGGCGGGCCCGCGCGCGTGAAACTCCTGAATCGGAATGATCCTGATGCCATTGGCAGCGGCAAAATCCCAATCCTCGCGGCCATAAGCCGTGCCCCGGATGCCGATGATGACGTAACGCGCAGGGTCCACCAGCCCCTCTTCCACCGCGCGGCGGAACGGCGTGCCATGGGTATAGCGCCCGGTGCCGAAATAGACGTCGTTCAGGTCGGTATGGCTGTCAAACTGGATCAACCCCAAAGGCCGCGCCCGCCCAAGCGCCCGCAAGATCGGCAGCGTGCACAGATGATCACCCCCACCCGTCAGCGGGATGATCCCCGCCGCCCGCACGGCGGTGTAAAATGCCTCCATCCGCGCCAGACTGTCGTGCAGATCACCGGGGTTCGGGGCCACATCGCCCAGATCGGCACAGGCCGCCGCCTCAAACGGCCGCACCCCGGTGATGCCATTCTCTGCCCGGATCATGGTGGACGCATCGCGCAACTGCCGTGGCCCATGCCGCGCGCCGGCACGGTTGGTCGTGCCGCCATCCCAAGGCGCGCCGATCAATCCGATCTGCACCTCTGCCAATCGCGGATGATCCAGCGGCACATGCGGCAGCCGCATGAACGTCGGTATCCCCGCAAAGCGCGGCAGGTCAAGCCCCGATACCGGCTGAAAAAAACTGTCCACCACGGCCCTCACCCCCACGATTCCACACAAAAGATACCCTGCCCCGCCGCCCTGCCAAGCACAACACCCCGATGGTCGGGGCCCGCCCCGGACCGCATCTGCCATCCCGTGCCGCCCGTCCCTGCCACCACCCCGCAGCGTGCGGGAAAACCGCCAATGCCTGCACGCAACCCTTGACCCATCCCCCCCGGATCGCGTCTAACCACCCTCGGTGTCGCACGCAGCACCGCAATGGAGAGCCTGATGTTCAACAAGACCGATGCCACCACCGCCCCTGATCGCCCGGATCGGGCCACACCCAGCGGCAAAACCTCGGTTTTGGGTGCGGATTTGAAAATTACCGGTGAAATCACCTGTGCCGGGAATATCGAAATCCAGGGCGACGTTGATGGCACCATCACCGCCAAGGGCCTTGTGGTTGGGCCCGACGGCAAGGTGACAGGCATCGTCACGGCCGAAACGGTCGAGGTCAAAGGCCGGCTTGATGGCAAGGTGACAAGCAAGTCCTTCTCGCTCCGCGCCACGGCCGTGGTTGCGGCCGATGTCACCTATTCCAGCATCACGATTGAAAACGGCGCCCAGATCGAAGGCCGCTTCATCAAGGCCAAGACCTGATCACGCAATGTTTCAAAAGTCTTAATTTCCTTCTGCGGAAAAAACCTAAGCATCTGATATTTAAAGATAATGTTGAAAATTGACAGCCGTCAATTTCATCGGTCTGGCGGTATCGAATAGGTCAGGCTTGCCCGTGCCACTGGTTCCGCCTGCCCCTGCGAAAACATCATCACATCCCCCACCGCCAGCGCCCGGCCCAGCTTCAGCACCCGCGCCGTCCCGATCATGTCGCACCCCGCCGCCGGTTTGCGCATGAAATCTATGCTCGCGTTGGTGGTCACAGTCAGTGCCGCAGGCCCGATCCGCGACAGGATCGCCAGATACAGCGCCACGTCGGCCAGTGCAAAGATCGTCGGCCCCGATACTGTGCCGCCGGGCCGCAGATGCCGCGCCGCAACCCGCAGCCGCAGGTCAATCCCGGTCTTGTCCGCGCGCTCCACCACAAAGTCATCGGCAACCTCGGCAAAATCCCGCGCCAGAAATGCGTTCAGCGCGCCCACGTCCATCACCAGCATCGCCACTTCCCTCATGCTGCCCGACGCCCTACAGTTTCCCGGATCAGGGGGAATGACAAGATGACCGACACATTGCTATTGCGCGAAAATATCGGCCCCGTGGCCCGCCTGACCCTGAATGCACCAGGCAGCCTGAATGCCTTGTCAGACGCCATGCTCGCGGCACTGCAGGCCGAATTTGCGCGCCTCGCGGTCGATCCCGCAATCCGTGTGGTCATCATCGCGGGGGCGGGGCGGGCGTTCTGTGCAGGCCACGATCTGCGCGAAATGCAGGCCGCGCGGACAAGCCCTGACAAGGGTCGCGCCGCCTTTGCCGATCTTTTCACCCGTTGCGCTGCTGTGATGCAAGCCATCACCGCCCTGCCCCAACCGGTGATCGCGCAGGTGCACGGTATCGCCGCCGCTGCCGGCTGCCAGCTTGTTGCGACCTGCGATCTTGCCGTGGCCGCCACCGGCACCCGGTTCGGCGTGAACGGCGTCAACATCGGCCTGTTCTGCTCCACCCCGATGGTCGCCCTGACCCGCAACATCCCCGCCAAGCACGCGTTTGAAATGCTGACCACCGGCGCGCTGATCGACGCCACCCGCGCCGCCGAACTTGGCCTCATCAACCGCGTTGTGGCGGCTGAGGCGCTGGCAGATGAAACCCTTGCCTTTGCACAGATCATCGCCGCGAAACTGGGGGCCGTGGTCAAGATCGGCAAGCGGGCCTTCTACGATCAGATCGGCCTGCCTGTCGCCGATGCCTATGCCCATACCGGGGCGGTGATGGTGGAAAACATGCTGTGGCGCGACACCGATGAAGGCATTGCAGCCTTTCTGGAAAAGCGGCCACCAGACTGGAATCCGTCTTGACGGTGATGGCCGCACGCAACCACTGATGCCGGATCAGACAAAGGAATTTCCGTGAAAATCATCGCCGCCGCCACTGCCGTTCTGTTTACCGCCCAAGCCGCATTTGCCCTTGATACCTGTGACAAGGACGCCCGTGTTCTGACCTCTGACGGTGTCGCTGGCATCATCGTCGGTGGGCCAGTATCGGGCATGTGCATCGTGGCACTTGCAGATGGGAACATGACCCCCGTCAACCTGTCCGACCTGACACCCGATACATCCGAGCCACCCGCCACAGATATTCGGTCTATCGTGCCGGGGATTTATGGCTGCCAGCAAGCAGGCCAGCAGACAAACGACATCGCGCTGGAAATCGAGGTGATCGAGGGCAATCGTTATGCCATCCCCAACGAAGGTGACGGCGCGTGGGAGGCGTATGATGCGCTGTCGATCCACTTTCTTGACGGCCCTCTGGCCGGGCGCTTTGGCGATGGACAAAACGGTGTGATTTCCGTTTCGCGCAGCAACGATGCCCCGCGTCTGCAGTGCAAAGTGCGCGACTGACCGATCGGCACTACAGCCGATAAATCCCCCGGAACTTGGCCTCAAGATAATCCAGCAACGGGCCTTCATGCGGAGCAAAGCCGCAAGCGCGTTCGATCACCTCGCGCGGGTGATAAAGCCCGCCATGGCGCTGCAGATTTGCCCGCAGCCAGCCCGTCGCTGCCGACATATTGCCGCGCGCCAGATCCGCATCCAGATCCGGAACGGCCTTGCGCAGCGCCTGATGCAGACAGCCCGCATAGACGTTCCCCAATGTGTAGGTAGGGAAATACCCGAACAGACCCACTGACCAATGCACGTCCTGCAACATGCCGTTGGACGGCCTGTCCACCACGACGCCGAAATCGGCGGCGAACCGGTCGTTCCACGCGGCCTCAAGATCGGCGACCAACAGATCGCCACCGATCAGCGCCCGCTCCAGATCAAACCGCATCATGACGTGCAGATTGTAATGCACCTCATCCGCTTCTGTGCGGATATAGCCGGATTGCACCCGGTTGACCGTGCCGTAAAACGCATCCGGCCCGATCCCAAGGTCACCAAAGGCAGCCGCCATGCGGCCATGCAACCACCCCGTGAAGGCGCGGCTGCGGCCCAGCTGGTTTTCATAAATCCGGCTTTGACTCTCATGAACGCCCATCGACACGCCTTGCCCCAACGGCGTCAGCGCATAAGCGGGATCAATCCCCTGTTCATAGCAGGCGTGGCCAACCTCGTGAATGGTCGAATAAAAGCAGTTGAACGGATCGGCCTCTGCCACACGCGAGGTGATGCGCACATCTGAACCCGATCCCGAACTGAACGGATGCACCGCAAGGTCAAGCCGCCCCCGGTTCCAGTCATAGCCGAATGCGCTGGCCAGATCGCGCGACAGCGCAAGTTGACCCGGCGCATTGAATTGGCCCTGCAATGGCGCGGGCTGATGCGCCGCCCCCAGCACTGCTGCGCGCAGGGCCACAAGTCGCGGACGCATCCGGTCAAACATCGCGCCAATGCTCGCGGCGGTGGCCCCTGGTTCATAATCATCAATCAGCGCGTCATAAAGATCGCCGCCCTGCGCCAGCGCTGCGGCCTCTTCACGGCGCAAACGGATCACATCCCCAAGAGTTGGCAGAAACGCCGCCACATCATCATGCGCCCGCGCGTCGGCCCAGATTCCTTGCGCCATGCTCGTAACCCGCGCGATTTCTTGCGCCAAGGCCGCCGGCACCTTGGTCGCGCGCGCAAAACTGCGGCGAATATGGCGCAACTGCGCCGTTGCGACCTCGCCGTCCGGCACCGCAACCGCAAGCCATTCACCGACCCGCGGATCGGTCCGGCGGGCATGCAGGACACCTTCCAGTGCCGACATTTCCTCCGACCGCTGTTCAGCAGCCCCGCGTGGCATCATGGTTTCCTGATCCCAGCCCAGCCGCCCTGCCACCTGTGCCAGCGCCTCGGTCTCGCGCTGATGCGCCATCAGGTCAGTGTAGGCCGTCATGCTGTTCCCTTTCGAATGGACCCTGCAAGCGGGTATTGTGCCAAATGCCGCGTGCGGATGATCAGAACCCACAGGATCACGGCCCCGATCTGATGGGTGATGGCCACATGCACATGCGCGCCCGTCAGCACCGTCGCAATGCCAAGGGCCATCTGCGCCACCAACATCACCATGACGGCATGAAACGCCGTCCGCGTGGCACCATGAACCGATTTCCGCCCGCGTAGCCAGACCACAATACCGAAAGCAAACAGCAGATACCCCGACATGCGATGGATGAACTGCACCAGCCCGGCATTCTCGTAGATCGCCGTCCAGGCCGGCTGTCCGGGCACGTAGAACGCATCCGCGGGAAAGAATGTGTCCCCCATCAAAGGCCAGGTCGGAAAATACCGCCCTGCATCAATACCCGCGACCAATGCCCCAAGGACGATCTGCAGGAACGCAAAGTGCATCAACCCTGTGGTCATCCCGAACAACTTGCCCTCGCGCACCCGGCGTGCCTGCAAAAGATCACTTTCGGATCGGCCGAGCAAAAAGACATACCAGGCGATGAAACCAAGGATCACGAAGGCCAGCCCCAGATGCGTCGCCAGCTTGTACGACACAACATCCACCCGCGCGCCCTGCAGCCCCGATTGCACCATCCACCAGCCAATGGCCCCTTGCGCACCACCCAACGCGCCAAGGATCAGCAGGCGCCCGGTCCAACCCGCAGGGATTTGCCCGCGCAACCAGAACCACGCAAATCCCGACGCCCACACAAGGCCGATGAACCGCCCCAGAAACCGATGCCCCCATTCCCAATAGTAAATGGTCTTGAATGCATCCAGAGTCATCGCGCTGTTCTGAAGCTGAAATTCGGGGATGGCCTGATACTTGGCAAATTCGGCGGCCCAGTCTTCAGCATTCAGCGGCGGTATAGCCCCGGTAATCAGGTTCCATTCCGTGATCGACAGGCCGGAATCCGTCAGGCGGGTCAAGCCTCCAACGGCGATCATCACGACCACCAGCAAGAACAGGGCGATCATCCACAGCCGCACTCCGCCACGCGCGCCCGTTGCCTGCGCCGCGATCATGCCACCTTGCGGCACCGCGGGCGGCACCGCTTGGCCGACTTCTTCAAAGATATTGCGTTTCCCGGCCATAGCCTGCGTCCCTTGTTCCATCGTCGCTAGGGTAGGCGGCAGGCGGGGTGGCTTCAACCCCATGCGGCATCGGGCCTCTGCGACGCCATTGCGACAAAGTGGAGGTGAAACGGCGGTAAAGGCCGGGCACCATCACAAAATTGCACGCATCTTTCCTTAAGGCCCATGGGCAGAAGATGTTAAAGATGGCGCGGGGGCTTCTGATCTAGGAGAGTAAGAGATGTCCGTCTCTGCAACCCAAATGCCGTGGCTTGCAGTCATAGCCAGACCGCTGCCAGACCAGACCGCAACCAAGGCCGTTGCCCAAAATCCTGTGCTTGCCGTGCAACCAGTGCCTGACAACCCGACGGCGCATGTGATGCCGCAATGGTCGGGCCTACCCGCAAAGACCGCCACGCCGCTACTGCCCACGGGCACCAGCGATGCGCCAGAGGCGCTAATCCCGGATTTGTTCTTTCCAGATCCTTTACCCGGTCTGCCAAAAATTGATCCACCGGCACCCAAGGCGGACTATCCCGCCGCCCTTATCATTCTAAGCGGATCAGCGCACGGCAAGCTGGGCTGATATCGGGGCGAGAGCCACGGTTGCTGCGCGCCCCTCGATTGTCCATTCCAGTAGAGCCGCCACCGTTTCAGCGCGCGCCTGACCAACCACGGTGACCTGCCCCTCTTGAGCGGCCTTGAACGCCGCGCGGTCCAGATAGCGGCGAATGACGGGTGACGTCTCGCCATCACCATCGATGCGCCGAAAGATCATCGCCGATGCAAGGCCTTCGCGACGGGCTACTTGATCGGCGGCATTCAGACCGCGGTCCCATGTCAGCAGGCCGCGCCCCTGTTCTGCAAGGATCGGCACAATCTGCGTCGCCAGCGGGCGATCATCCTGAAAACTCGCGGCTTCGGTATCAACCACGGCGACAGCCTCTGGCATTGCGGCATCAAGCGCCTGAAAGGTCTGTTCAAGGTCGGCCGGGTTCGCCCCAACCGGAATACCGGACGCAAGCATCAACACCTCTTTTCCGCCTGCCCGGTAAAGCGCGGCATATGCGGCGGCTTGGGGCAACAGCGGATCAATGGCCACGCTAACCGCAAAGGGAAGCGATGCAATCGCTGCGCGGTCCAGCGTTGCCTCGCCAGTGTCAATCAACACAATGCTGAACAGCGGCTTTGCATCGGCATTTTCGAACGCCGAAGCAAAACGACGGAGTGGCGGCTGGTCATCCAAGTTCACTTCCGGCAGTATCGGGCTGTCTGCCACGGCTTCTGTAGCCGGATCGGAAGTCCCCGCGCGGTTGACGATGACCCCCTCTCCCGCAGTGCGCAAACTGGGTGTCACCGGCAATTCGGGTGCAGATTCAATCAGTGGCGTGTCGGTTTGCAAAACGGATGGCATGGTGTCGACGGCAGTGGGTGCCTGTGACGCAGCATCGTCGGGCACAATCGCCGCGGGTGGGATCGGCGTTACCAAAGCAATTTCTGGTTCGGCAGCGGTTCCTGCATCCGCGTCCGGGGCGGTAATGACGGGGTCGGTGGTGGCCGGCGTTGCGGCAGACACTGACGGCAACTCGACCGTATCCAGTGGCACCACCGGTGCCAGAACCGCCTGTTCTTGCAGGGTCAGTGGCGGCGGAGGGGGCAGATCGGCCACAGGTGGCGCACTATCGGCACCAGGTGCGCGTGGCGCATCCGGCCCGGTTTGGGCGACGTCAGAAGTGCTTTCAGCCGTGGGTGCGGCAGTGGCGACCGTCGCACCAGCCGTGACCTGTGGTTGCGGCACCTCTGTCAGTGGCGCAACAGGCGGCGACAACACTTCGGCTAAGGCCGTTTTCGTCGTGTCATCGGCGGCAACCACATTGGGTTGCGTGACGTTGACCGGTTCAGGGCCGGTTGCGGACTGCGCGTCGGTTTCAGCCTGCCCTTCCACCGAAGGGGGTGTCGCAACACCTTCATCGGCCGCAACGGGCGCCAGACTGGCGGAGGCATCGCTGGACGGCGGCACCGCAGTTGCGAGCGGGTCAGTTTCCTGAACGTCAGCAGCAATCGCGGGATCCGGTTGTGCAGCGTCGACGACCGGTTCGTCAATCATCGCATCACTTGCGGTCACATCTGGGGATGTGCTGTTTGCCACTCCGCCGATATCAGTTGCAGAATGGGGTACAGCGCCGTCATCAACAATGGCCGCCGCACGCGGCGACGCGATCTGCGATACGATCCCAAGACCAACTACCGCGACAATCGCACCCGAGATCAGTCCGACGAAAAACCTGCGCATGCCTGCCATCCTGACTTGCTTTTGCCCGCATCCTCGTCCCGTCATGGCATCAGTTTGGTCTGATGCTTCCCGAAGGGTCTTCGCATGTATAGCGTGCCCTGCGCCCGCAATCACCCCCAAAACCGTCATCGGGTGGTCATGTGTTGCATGTGATCGACATTTGGCAAAACGGCACGGGCGCCCCTTGCGGGACGCCCGTGGTCAAGATCAGCCCGATACGCGTCTCGGTTTATTTGCCCCAGATCGCAGCATAGGCCTCGCGGTAGCCATTCTGCGGGTCAAACTGGTTGCTGTCACCGGATGCTGCCAGACCTTCAGACGTCACCAGTGCGGGTGCAGTGATGTAGCCTGAACAGGCCTCGCCGGAAACCGCGCGGTTCAACTCGTCCACCAATTGCCAGCCCTGCAGGTTCAGCGGTTCGGCCACTGTGATTGCCTGATACTGGCCAGACCGGATACGTTGAAACGCCGCTTCCGACCCGTCACCCGCCGATCCGGCCTTGGGATTGGCCAATCCGTCAATCCCTGCTGCCGCAAGCGCTGGCCCCATGAAGTCAAAGTACAGATCGTTGATCGCCAACGAATGGGTCCACTGATCACCATATTTTTGCAACAGCGATGTGGTCAACGGGCCCATACGGGTCGACGTTTCGGCAATGGGCGTGTCGACATATTCCAACACCGTTCCACCCATGGCCTCGATGGTTTCCTTGATCCGGTCCGCCTTGTCGATTGCAATCTGATAGGTGGAATCGGTAAAGATGATCACACCGACATTGTCACCCCCATCGGCGATGGCCCACTCTGCAGCTGTTTCCGAAACGGTCATCGCATCAGTCGACACGTTGGCAAAGATTCCGCCTGGTGCATCACAACCGATCACCGGACCCGAATGCCATGATACCATCGGGATGTTTGCCGCAGCGACACCTTCCAGCGCAGCTTGTTGTTCAACCGCGTCAAAACCGTTGATGATGATCCCGTCCGGTTGCAGTGCCATCGCCTGCCCAAAGGCCGCAGTTCGCCCCTGCACCGAGCCCGCGCCATCAAGCACGCGCACCGTCCAGCCGATTTTTGCAGCGGCCTCTTCGACGCCCGTGGTCACGCCAAGAATGCCACCATTCTTAAGATCGGCCGCAAGCACGACAATCGTTTTCGCCTCGGCCGCCACAGGACCCGTCGTCGGGCCATCAAAGGCCTGATCTTGCGCGAATGATGGCATGGACATGCCCGCGATCATGGTGGTGGCAAGCAGCACCTTCATAAAATTCCGTTTCTGCATGGTCGTTCCTCCCGTTGAAGTGATGTCGTTATTTGCGCGCAGCACCCTTCTTGCGCTGTGCATATCCCGCGATGCCGATGGCAATCAGCAACGTAGATCCGTTGAAGAGCGGCTCGACCCAGAATGATCCGCCAAATTGCTGGATACCCGAAATGCCAACCGCCAAGATGACCACCCCGATGATCGTGCCCCAGACGTTGACCCGGCCCGGCTTGATCGTCGTCGACCCAAGAAAAGCGCCAACCAAGGCGGGCAACAAGAATTCAAGCCCGACTGATGCCTGACCGATACGCAGCTTGGATGCGAGCAATACCCCGGCCAGCGCGGCAAGCGTGCCTGATGCTACAAACGCCCCCACCACAAACTTGCGGGTCGGTATGCCGTTCAGTTCGGCTGCCTTCTGATTGGCCCCGATGGCATAAAGATACCGACCGATCGGTGTGAATTCCAACACCAGCCACATGATGATACTGATTGCGAGCACATAAAACCCGGTGATTGGAAGGCCCAGCACCCACTGCCCGCTAAGCAGATAGAAACTCGGGTCCAACTCACCCACCACCTGCCGTCCGCCCGAATGCCAAAGCGCTATCGCATATAGGACAGTACCTGTACCCAGCGTCGCAATGAATGCGTCGATCTTGGCAACCTCCACCAGAATGCCATTCAAGACACCGGTGATTGCGCCAAGGGCGATGACAATCACAACCGCCAGCGGCCACGGCACCCCGTAGTTCACCTGCAGCGAGATCGCGAGGATATGCCACAAGACGATGCCATATCCGACCGTCAGGTCAATGCGCCCGGCCACCATCGGAATCATCGCAGCAAGCGACAGCATTGCGATGATCGACTTGTCCGACAGAATAGCCCGCAGGTTCAGAACCGTAGGAAATGTATTGGGCAGCAGCACTGAAAACAGGATGATCAGAAACACCGTCAAAATGACAAGCCCGTACACCGGAGCAAGCCGGATCAGCTTTTGGAGGCCCGTGAGCCCCGCGACTTCATCTCGCGTCGGTTCAAGTGCATCGGATTGGATCGAGTTCATGCTTTTGTCCTTACGCGGCTGCGTCGCCGGCCGATGCGGCCTGGATCAGCGTTTCTGTGGAAAGTGCGACGCCACGCAATTCATTCACGACCTGCCCCCGGCTAAACACAATCGCGCGGTGGCAGATGTTGGCGATCTCTTCGAAATCGGTTGAAACGATCAGGACACCCATCCCCGAGGCCAGCGCCTCGAACAGCAGATGGTAAATTTCTGCCTTGGCCCCGACATCAACGCCCGCCGTCGGATCTTCGGCAATCATCAACCGCCGCCCGGTATTCAGCCAGCGCCCCACAACCACCTTCTGTTGGTTCCCCCCGAAAGGGCCTCGATCGCAAGGGTCGGATCGTTTGGCGAAAGCCCGACGCGGGCACCAAGCGTTCGCGCCAAACCGTCTTCAACGCGGGACGACATGAACGAGGTCAACTTGCGCCCGCTGGCCGACGGGTTGATGAAGGTGTTTTCGCGGATCGTCAGCGCGGGGGCCACGGATTCAACCACCCTGTCACGGGCAACAAAGCCGATGCCGGATTTCATCGCATTGCGCGGCGATGACAAATCAGGTGCACCCCCCTCAAGCGCGACCTGCCCTGTATGCGGCTCAAGACCGAAGAGCGCGCGGCCGATCTCTTCGTGCCCCGCCCCGCGCAGGCCAACCAGGCCGACCATCTCACCCCGCCGGATGTTGAAATTGACAGGCCCCGCCTTACGCGTCGCGAGACCAGCGACCGTCAGCAGTTCGGGCCCATCCTGCACTTTGGGGCGGTCAATCTCACGGGCTTTGCGGCCAACAATCAGACTGACCAGATCTTCGGCATTGGTATGGGCGATATCGCGCATCCCGACCATTTGCCCGTCGCGCAAAACTGCAACACGGTCAGAAATCTGGAACACTTCGTCCAGCCGGTGCGACACATAGATCATACCAACGCCTTTCGCCTTCAGCGGGCGCAAGGCTGCAAACAATCGCTCCACTTCGTCTGCCGGCAGACTTGCCGTCGGTTCATCCAAGACGAGAAAGTCGCATTCCACGGCCAAAGCACGAGCAATAGCGACCAATGATTTTTCGGTGCGTGTCAGGCTGGAAACCCGCGCTGATGGCGCAAAGTCAGCATCGACCAGCGCAAGCGCATTTCGCGCTACAGCCTCAGTCGCGGTCCAGTTGATGCGACCGCCCCGTTTCGGATACCCGACCGCCAACGCGATATTTTCCGCAACACTCATCCATTCGATCAGGCCAAGATCCTGATGAATAAAAGCGACAGCCTGTTTGGCGGACAGTTTGCCGCTGACGTGCTTGTAAGGCACGCCGTCGACCATCACCTGCCCACTGTCCGGCGAATAAATTCCACCCAACGTCTTGATAAGTGTTGATTTCCCAGCGCCGTTTTCACCCAGAAGTGCGACAATCTCACCTCGATTGACGCGCAGGGAGACGCCACGCAAGGCTTTCGTACCGCCAAAACTCTTGACGACCGTATCGAAAAACAAGCCGTCGTTGTTCGGCATACCCCCCCCTTGTTTCGCGCAGTTCGGCCCTCTTTGAGGTTACCGGTAACGGTTCCATATTCGGGCAAGCGCCAAGTAAGTCAAGAAAAAAGTTATCGATAACGTAACTGAGGCATTGCTTTGCTGATATGCGCGCGAATAATGGCGATGATGGAAAAACGCACCAAGCCAAGTCTGGAAGATATCGCGCGGACCTTGGGTGTATCCAAGATGACCGTCAGCCGTGTCTTGCGCGGGGCGTCCGGCTTTTCCGACGTGACCCGCGAAAAAGTCATGCAGGAGGTCGCGCGCACCGGTTACATGCCCAACAGGCTAGCGGCCGCCTTTGGAAAGTCGGGCGCATCGACGCTGATCGGGGTCTGTGTGCCACGCCTGACGTCGCCGTTGTTTGGATCAGTTCTTGAGTCGCTGAACCAGACGCTGGCGCGGCTTGGCTATCAGACCATGATCGGCACGCATAACCAACTGCCGGACGAGGAAGAGGCATGGTTGCGCACTTTGGCGTCATGGAAGCCCGCGGCCGTCGTGCTGGCAGGGCGCACCCACACCGGTGACACGGTCGCATTGTTGCGGGATATGGCCGTTCCCGTTGCCGAAATCTGGGATCTGACCACCAAGCCAATCGACCTTGCCATCGGTTTTTCACATTTTGACAACGGATTGGAAATGGCCCGCTGCATGACGGCTGCGGGGCACAGGAAAATCGGCTATGTCGGGGCACTTGGCAATCGGAACACGTCCGGTCACCTGCGCTATCAGGGTTTCCAGCACGGTCTGTCCGAAACGGGCGTCGAATTGGCGGTGGAGGAAATCCTGCGCGATCAGCCGGGATTTTATGCGGGCTACTACGGCACAGAAACCATGCTGGCGCGCAATGATGCGCTGGATGCGATCTATTTTCATGACGATGAAATGGCGATTGGGGGATATGCCTTTCTGACCAAGGCCGGCATACGGGTTCCTGAAGACATGGGCATCGCCGGGTGGGGCGGGATGGAGGCCGCCTCGATCCTGCCTCGCCGTCTGACAACCACGGCGATTCCCACGACCCGGCTGGGCAAGGTTGCAGCCGAGGCATTGGTCAGTCGCTTGCGCGGCGACCCGGTGGAGGATGTGACGATCGTCCAGACCCGGCTGGTGCCGGGGTCGACGATATAGGCTATGTCCCGCCTATGGCCGTTGCGCGCCCGCCCGGTTCAGGGTCACGCGGTACAGGCTGGTGGTCGCTGTGATATAAAGTTCATGTTTGGCGCGCCCGCCAAAACAGATGTTGGATACCAGTTCCGGCACCAGAATCTTGCCCATCAGGTGCCCTGCAGGCGAAATACAGTGCACACCATCCGCCGCTGATGACCACAGATTGCCATCGGTATCGACACGAATTCCGTCTGCACAACCCGGCGAGACGGTATGGAACAGGCGGCCTTTGGATAGTCGCCCATTGGCATCGCAATCATAGACCCGGATGTGTTGCGCATCAGTCGAAAACATCCGCCCTGTGTCCGCTACGTAAAGCAGGCTTTCGTCCGGCGAAAACGCAAGCCCGTTGGGGCAATTCATATCGTCGACCACCACGTCAAGGGCACCGCTCGCTGGGTCGGCCCGGTAGACGACACACGGGTTTTCTTCAGCAGCGGCAAAGCCTTCGTAGTTGGTCTTGATGCCGTAATGGGGATCAGAAAACCAGATCGAGCCGTCCGATTTCACGATCACATCATTTGGTGAATTCAATGGCTTGCCGCCGAAACTGTCAGCGATCACCGTGATCGCACCGTCATGTTCAGTCCGCGTCACGCGGCGTGTTCCATGTTCGCAGGAAATCAACCGCCCTTGCCGATCACGCGTGTGCCCGTTGGTGTAGTTTGAAGGCGCACGAAAGGTCGAGATCCCATGATCCGGCGTCCAGCGCAGTATGCGATTGTTGGGAATGTCCGAAAACAACAAGCAGTTCGCATCGCCAAACCAGACAGGTCCTTCAACCCAGTCAAACCCTGTCGCCAGTTGTTTGACCGGTGCGTTTCCCATGACATAGCGTCCGAAAACCGGGTCGATGACCTCAAAGTCCGACATGACAACTTCCCCCTCCATCTGCCTTTGTTCATCAGGCACTTTTCTCTCCCGGCCAGGCGACGCGCGCCGCGATCGTCTACCGTCTTCACATTCCAGAAAAGCTGATCTGGGCTTTCATCGCACGACTGCGGTCGCCTGCCGTTTCGAACGCCTCGACCGCCTGGTGCAGCGGAAAGGTTTGGGTGATGAAGGGCTTGACGTCAATCAGCCCCTTTTGCATCAGGCTGACCCCGGTATGAAATTCTGCGTGAAACCGGAATGACCCTTTCAACGACAATTCCTTGGCCGTGATTGCCTGCACCGGCAAGTTCATGTCACCGCCAAGCCCAAGCTGCATGATCGCCCCCCCCGGACGCATCGTTGGAATTGCTGACAGCAACGCCGGCGCCGCCCCTGAACATTCGAACAAGATGTCAAACGTTCCCTTGTCCCTTGCATAGTCGTCAAGGGCCGCTGCTTCATTCGCCATGTTGATCACCACATCCGCCCCCGCCTTCCGCGCATGGCCAAGCGTAAACGCACTCAGGTCAGTGGCCACAATCACATCGGCCCCGGCCCGGCGCGCCGCCAGTATGCATAACACACCAATGGGGCCGCACCCCGTGACCAGCACCGATTTCCCCAGCATCGGCCCCGCCCGCTGCACCGCATGCAGGCAAACCGCCAACGGTTCGGCCATCGCGGCCTCGCCCGGTGTCAGGCCATCGGCCATCGCACATTGCGATGCATCGGCCACCAACACTTCGCGGAATGCACCCTGAATATGCGGGAACGGCATCGCCGAGCCATAAAACCGCATGTTCAAGCAGTGATTGAACATCGCCTCGCGGCAGTATTTGCAGGCATGGCAGGGCCGTGACGGCGACACCGCCACCAATTGCCCGACACGCAGGCCGCTGACACCTTCCCCCAGATGCGTAACATACCCCGACACTTCGTGCCCCAGAACCATTGGTTCGCGCAGCCGGATCGCACCAAAGCCGCCATGGTTGAAATAATGCAGGTCCGAACCACAAATTCCGCCAACCGCCAGCTTGATTTGCACTTGGCCCGGTCCCGGCACATCGACCACCTGCTCTTCGATCCGAAGGTCCTTGGCGGCGTGGATAACGATGGCTTTCATCGCGTCACATCACGGGCGTGATTAGCGCGCGCCCTGCGAAATGGGCTAACAGATTTTCGCGGACCAAGGCCCCCATCGCCTTTCGCGTTTCAACCGTACCCGAGGCATGGTGCGGCTGCAAAAGAACGTTGTTCAGCGTCATGAACCGCGGGTTCAACTTTGGTTCGCCTTCAAAAACATCCAGTGCCGCCGCCCCCAAGGCGCCTGTTTCCAGCGCATCGAGCAAGGCATCCTCGTCAACATTGGCCGCGCGGCTGATATTGATCAACATGCCATGTGGGCCCAAGGCCGCAATCACATCCTTGTTCACAATGTGCCGTGTAGCCGCCGATGCCGCCAGCGTCACGAACAGGAAATCGGAATGCGCGGCAAGATCGACTGCATTGGTCATATACGTCCACCCTTCGGCAAAAGTCTTTTTCGATGGGCCGCAATAGGCAATTTCCATATCAAAACCGACTAAACGCCGTGCAACCTCATGCCCGATGCGACCCAGCCCCAGAATGCCCGCCCTCTTGCCCCAGACCCGGCTCTGCAGCGGATACATACCTTTGGACGCCCAACTGCCATCCTGTACCCAAGACTGCGCGCCGACCACGCCACGCGCCTGCGTCAGCATCATTGCAACGCCCAGATCGGCCACATCCTTGGTCAGTACATCCGGCGTATTTGTCACACGAATGCCGCGCGCCTTGCATGATGCAACATCGACAGAATCGTACCCGACCCCAAACACCGAGATCATTTCCAGCCGCGGGCAGGCCGCGATCATCGCAGCACTTGCCCCAAGATCGCCGCGCGTCGCAATCGCCCTCACTTGCGGGCCGACATGCGCGAGAAACGCATCCTTGTCAGCAGCGTCAAAATAGCGATGCGCGGTAAAGGCAGCATCGAGCGGCACTTGATCCCATTCGGGATAGGCACCGACTTGCAAGATTTCGATTTTTGACATGGTGGCTTTCTGATTGACGCCGAGTCGTGGAGAGTTCATGTTATCGATAACATAACCGATTCAACTTCATCCTGTCGAGAGCCAAAGGAACACGATGAGCCTGACCCTGTTTGACCTCAAAGGAAAACGCGCGCTTATCACCGGATCGTCGCAAGGGATCGGGTTCGCACTGGCACGCGGCCTTGCAGCGGCGGGGGCAGAGATCGTGCTGAATGGCCGTGATTTGCACAAATTAACCAATGCAGCAACGACCCTTCGCGGCGAAGGTTTCACTGTTCAGACGCTTGCCTTCGATGTGACCGACCATGCCGATGTGCGTGCAGCGGTTGATGGGTTTGAAGACGCCATCGGCCCGATCGGCATTCTGGTGAACAACGCCGGCATGCAGCATCGCGGCCCGCTGGAAGAATTCCCTGCAGATGCCTTCGAACGCCTGCTGCAGACAAATGTTGCGTCGGTGTTTCATGTGGGTCAGGCGGTTGCACGACACATGATCCGGCGCGGTGCAGGCAAGATCGTCAACATCGCCTCGGTTCAATCCGCCCTCGCCCGCCCCGGCATAGCACCCTACACCGCAACCAAAGGGGCGGTCGCCAATCTGACCAAGGGCATGGCGACGGATTGGGCGAAGCACGGCTTGCAGTGCAATGCTCTGGCACCGGGGTATTTTGACACCCCTCTCAACAAGGCGTTAGTGGATGATCCAGCGTTCAGTGAATGGTTGGCCAAACGCACACCTGCCGGCCGCTGGGGAAACGTCGACGAACTGGTCGGAGCCTGCATCTTTCTGGCCTCGGCCGCATCGTCGTTCGTCAACGGCACGACCATCTATGTCGATGGTGGCATCACGGCATCGCTATGAACCGATTTGTCGTCATGGGTGTGTCGGGTTGCGGCAAAAGCCTGGTTGGCCAAGCCTTTGCCAATGCCATTGGGGCAACTTTCGTCGATGGTGACAACCTGCATCCACCAGCCAATATCGCCAAGATGCGCGATGGACATCCGCTTGATGATGCCGACCGCGCGCCTTGGCTGGAAAAGGTCGGCGAAACGCTGATCACCGATGGCACAGTCGTCGCATGTTCCGCCCTCAAGCGCATGTATCGCGACCAGATCCGTAGCGTCGCACGCGCCCCCGTAACATTTCTTTTTCTGCGCGGCGACCGCGACACCTTGGTGCGCCGCATGTCATCGCGGCCCGGCCATTTCATGCCGCCCACCCTGCTGGACAGCCAACTAGCAACCTTGGAACCCCCGACGATGGACGAAAAACATATCGTGGGAGACATCCGCCTCCCCCCCGATCAGATCGTGGCGATATTTCAGGCCGCTTTGAAGGAGACGCCGCCATGACCTTGAACGTCGCGCTGATCGGCGCGGGTGCCATGGGTGGGGCCATCGGCACACGCATTGCCCAGACTGGACAAAACCTGACAGTGTTTGATCTGGATACCGAAAAGGTCGCCGCATTGGTCGCTCATGGGGCCAAAGCCGCCCGCTCAGCCGCCGAAGCCGCCGCCGCCGCCGACTATGTCATCATCAGCCTGAACGCCGCCCGCATCATCGACATCGCGGTTTTTGGCAAGGGCGGGGTCTCCGAAGGGGCCAAGCCGGGCACCCTGATTATCGACATGTCGTCGATTGACCCCGGCGCGACAAAAGACCTTGCCGCGAAAGCGGCCGAAAAGGGTCTTCGCTGGGTCGATAGTCCGCTGTCGGGCGGTGCCCCCAAAGCCCTGACCGGAGAGTTGACCCTGATGGCGGGCGGCAATGCGAAAGATGTCGCCGATGCGCATCACATCCTGCAACACGTCGCGTCCAACTACACCCATATGGGCCCGGTTGGCGCGGGTCAGACCACCAAACTTATCAATCAGGTGCTGTGTGGGCTGAACTTCATGGCCGTGGCAGAGGCAACGCAGCTTGCGCTCGATGCGGGCGTGGATGCCGCAAAAATCCCGCAAGCCCTGAAGGGCGGGCGCGCAGACAGCGCAATCTTGCAGGAATACATGCCGCGCTTTGCGACCAAGGATTATCGCCGCACCGGCCGGATCGACAATATGGTCAAGGACCTTAGCGGCGCGCAAGACCTCGCGCGCCGGACCAACACGTCCATGCCGCTGACGGCACTATGCGCCGAAATCCACCGTATGCTGGCAGCCGCCGGGTTAGGCGGCGAGGATCAGGCGGCGCTCATGGAGTATTTTGCCGGACCCAACAAGGATTTGTTCCAATGATCACTCGCTTTGCCCTGTTCGAAGGCCGTATCAAGGATGGCATGACCACCGCATTCCGCCACGCCGTCACCACGCGCCTTGTGCCGCTTTGGACCCAGTTTCCCGGAAACAGCGACGTGCGGGTGATGTTTGGTGAAGATCGCGATCCGGGTGCGCCGGAATTTCCGCTGATCCTTGCCATCAGCTACCCCTCGATGGCCGAAATGACCGCCGCTCTGACCAGCGATGTGCGCAATCAATCACGGGATGTGACGGGCCAGATCGTTGCCGAATACTTCGATGGCCGCATCCACCACCACGTCACAAACGCCACTGAATACAAAGGCTGACGGATGCGCAACAGCGGCAACATCAAGCCCGCAGCACTAACCATGAAAGACGTGGCGATTGCCGCCGATGTCTCGGTGATGACAGTCAGCCGTGCCTTCAAATCCGACACGTCAGTCAGTGAGGCAACCCGCATCCGCATCCGCAAGATCGCTGATGATCTGGGCTATGTGTTCGATGCAACCGCCGCCAATCTGCGGACTCAAAAGACAAATTTCGTGGCTGTCGTCATCCCGTCCATCAACAACGCCAATTTTGCCGATACGGTTGGTGCGCTTTCTGACGTTTTGGCCACGGCCGGATTGCAAGTGCTGCTGGCCTACAGCGGCTATGACCTGAGGCGAGAAGAAAACCTGATCGAACAGTTGCTGCGACGACGCCCCGAGGCGATTGTCGTTACCGGCGGGCGCCACACTGAACGCGCGCGCAGACTGCTGATGAATGCAGGCATTCCTGTGGTCGAAACGTGGGATTTGCCACCTGACCCGATTGGCCATGTCGTCGGATTTTCGAACGCGGCCACGATGCACGGGATGGTCGATCACCTTGTCGCAAAAGGGCTGACGCGGATCGCATTCATTGGCGGCGATACCGATGGCGATACCCGCGGGGCCGACCGCAGGCGTGGTTTCATTGCCGCGATGCAAAACCATGGCCTCGCTTCGGATCGCCTGATTGGCGCTGGCAAACCACCCATTTCCATGCGTGAAGGGGCAGATGCAATGGGCCGCCTGCTCGACCAGATGCCGGATACCCAAGCGGTCGTCTGCGTGTCCGACCTCAGCGCATTTGGTGCGCTGACCGAATGTCAACGGCGCGGCGTCAGCGTTCCAGAAACGATCGCAATCGCAGGTTTTGGCGCATATGAGATCGCCGCAATCTCGCACCCGACGATAACGACCATTGATCCCCAGCCCCGGTTGATCGGAACACGGGCGGCAGAATTGATCCTGCACTTGCGCGACGGCACGGCAACGGACGGGCAAACTACTGTCGAGATCGGCTGGACACTGCGGGCCGCAGAAACAACCTGATCACCCGCCAACTGCAGCACAACGGCCAGCCGCGATCCCGCACGCGGTTTACACATGCGGGCAGATCAGCGATAGCTATGCAAACCCCTTTGGTGATTGTCCGACATGCTGCTTCTGATCGACAACTACGACAGCTTTACCTACAATCTCGTGCATTACCTTGGTGAGCTTGGCGCCGAGGTGAATGTCAAACGCAATGATGCGCTGGACGTTCAGGCCGCGATGGCCTTGCGACCTACGGCAATCGTGCTGTCCCCCGGCCCCTGCGATCCGGCACAAGCGGGCATCTGCCTGCCCCTGACCCTTGCCGCAGCCGAGGCGCGCATTCCCCTGTTGGGTGTCTGCCTGGGTCACCAGACCATCGGGCAGGCCTTTGGCGGCGATGTCATCCGCTGCAACGAGATTGTCCACGGCAAGATGGGCACCATGCACCACGCAGGGCGCGGCGTGTTCGCTGGTCTACCCTCACCCTTCATTGCCACCCGTTATCACAGCCTGATTGTTGATCGTGCGACCTTGCCCGATTGTCTTGAGGTGACGGCATGGCTGGAAGATGGCACCATCATGGGCCTGCGCCATAAGGATCGTCCCGTGGAAGGTGTGCAGTTCCACCCCGAAAGCATCGCCTCCGAACACGGCCACCAACTGTTGCGCAACTTTCTCGATATGGCCCGCGTGCCTGCATGAGCGATACGTTGAAGCCCCTGATCGGCATTGCCGCCGACCGCGCCCTGACGCGCGCCGAGGCCGAAATTGCCTTTACCGCGTTCTTTGACGGCGATGCGACGCCGGCGCAGATGGGCGGGTTCCTCATGGCGCTGCGTACGCGGGGCGAAACGGTCGATGAATATGCGGCGGCGGCCTCCGTCATGCGGTCCAAGTGCAACCCGGTTAGGGCACCGGAGGGCGCGATGGACATCGTCGGCACTGGGGGCGACGGCAAGGGCACACTGAACATCTCCACGGCGACGGCCTTTGTCGTGGCGGGTGCAGGCGTCGTGGTGGCCAAACACGGCAACCGGAACCTGTCGTCGAAATCGGGTGCGGCGGACGCACTGACGGAAATGGGGCTGAATGTGATGGTCGGCCCCGACGTGGTGGAGCGCTGCCTGAATGAGGCGGGCATCGGCTTTATGATGGCGCCTATGCATCACCCGGCCATCCGCCACGTCATGCCCGCACGAGCCGAACTTGGCACGCGCACGATTTTCAATATCCTTGGGCCGCTGACCAACCCCGCGGGGGTCAAGCGTCAGTTGACCGGGGCATTCTCGCCCGCCCTGATCCGCCCCATGGCAGAAACGCTGTTGGCGCTTGGGTCAGAGCGGGCATGGCTGGTCCATGGCGGCGATGGCACGGATGAGATTTCCATCGCCCTGCCCACCAAGGTTGCTGCGGTCGAAGACGGCGCAATCCGCGAATTTGACATCCATCCCGAAGATGCCGGATTGGCACCCCATCCCTTCGCAGCCATCCTTGGCGGCACGCCCGCCGAAAATGCCGTGGCGTTCCGTGCGTTGCTTGGCGGCGCCAAAGGGGCCTACCGCGATGCCGTGCTGTTGAATGCCGCCGCCGCCTTGATGGTGGCAGGTCGGGTAACTGGTCTGCGTGACGGCGTCGGCATGGCCGCAGAAAGCATCGATTCCGGCGCGGCGGCAGCAAAGCTGGCCGCTTTGGCCCGCATCACGCATGCCGCCTGAGGTTTTCAGTCCCAAAAATTTCTGCCCCATCGCGCCAAACTGTCTTTTCATCCCCTGCCACCTTCTCTAGGCAATGGGAATGAGCACTATTCTTGACCGCATCAAAGCCTACAAACTGGACGAGGTTGCCGCCCGCAAGGCGTCAAGACCTCTCGCCGATGTCGAAGACGCCGCACGTGCAGCCCCCACGCCGCGCGGCTTTGCCCGTGCGTTGAAGGTCGCGGCGAGCAGCGGCTACGGCCTGATTGCAGAAATAAAGAAGGCAAGTCCCTCAAAAGGCCTGATCCGCGCTGACTTTGATCCCCCAATGCTGGCAAAGGCCTATGAGGATGGTGGTGCCACCTGCCTGTCTGTCTTGACCGATACACCCTCTTTTCAAGGCGCAGACGACTTTCTGGTGCAAGCCTCTGACGCCACCAGCCTTCCCTGCCTGCGCAAGGATTTTCTCTATGATACCTATCAGGTCGCTGAATCACGCGCACTGCATGCCGATTGCATCCTGTTGATCATGGCATCGCTGTCCGACGCGCAGGCCGCCGAACTGGAAGCCGCCGCAATCCACTGGGAAATGGATGTGCTGATCGAGGTGCATGACCGCGCCGAACTCGACCGGGCCGCATTGTTGAAATCCGGCATGATCGGCATCAACAACCGCAATCTTCATACATTCGAGGTAACGCTCGACACGACCCGCACACTTGCCCGCCGTGTGCCCGAAGACCGCATGATCGTGTCGGAATCCGGCCTCTACACTCCTGCCGATCTTGCTGATCTCGCAGCCTATGGTGCGCGGTGTTTCCTGATCGGGGAAAGCCTGATGCGTCAAGCCGATGTTGCCGCCGCCACGCGCGCTATTCTGGCCGCACCCCTGACCGCACAAGGCGGGCTATGACGGGCCTTACGCATTTTGACGGTCAGGGCCATGCCCATATGGTTGATGTATCGGGCAAACCCGTCACAGACCGGATCGCGGTCGCACAAGGCGCCGTGCGGATGTTGCCGGAAACATTGTCACTTGTGACCGAAGGCCGTGCAAAAAAGGGCGATGTGCTGGCCGTGGCCCGGTTAGCCGGCATCATGGGGGCGAAGAAGACCGCCGATCTGATCCCGCTCTGCCACCCCCTGCCAATTGCCAAGGTCAGCCTTGATCTGACACTCGACCCCACCCTCCCCGGTGTGCGGATCGCCGCAACCGTCAAGACCAGCGGCCAGACCGGAGTAGAGATGGAGGCACTGACCGCCGTCACCATCGCTGCCCTGACCATCTATGACATGCTGAAAGCGGCTGACAAGGCAATGGTCATCGAAAGCGTGTCCCTTTCCCTGAAAGATGGCGGCAAATCAGGCCGTTACGAGGCAAAGTGATGATGACGGTTGAAGAGGCGCTGGCCCGCCTGCTGGCGCTCGCAGCGCCACTTCCGACCGAAACGATCGCGCTGCGCGATGCCGTTGGCCGCTACCTTGCCAGCCCCGCAATCGCCCAACGCGATCAACCGCCCTTTCCCGCATCTGCGATGGATGGCTACGCCGTGCAGGGTGACCCGCCCCCCGGCACATCCTTTCGCGTGGTCGGTGAAGCAGGCGCGGGTCATGCCTTTGACGGCAAGATTGGCGCAGGACAAGCCTTGCGCATTTTCACGGGTGCGCCGGTGCCTGCCGGGGCCACGCGCGTCATCATTCAAGAAGATGTCGACAGATCGGACGATGCGATCACCATTCGGCCCAATGCCGATAGTGGCACCAACATCCGCCCTGCAGGCCAGGATTTCCGCGCAGGCGATGCCGTGACCCCGCGCCAGTTGCACGCCCATGATCTTGCGCTGCTGGCGGCGATGAATGTGCCGCATGTCAACGCCACACGCCGCCCCGTCGTGGCCATCATCCCCACCGGCGATGAACTGGTGATGCCGGGCGAGACGCCGGGGCCCGACCAGATCATTGCCTCAAACAGTTTTGCCATTTCAGCGCTTGCCGAAAAGGCCGGGGCCACAGTGCGAATGCTGCCGATTGCGCGTGACACCGTCCCTTCGCTGCGCACGCTGCTTGACCTTGCGTCCGGCGCCGATGTGATCGTGACAATCGGTGGGGCTTCGGTTGGTGATCACGATCTGGTCGCGCGTGTCGCGGGCGAGATGGGCTTTGCCCCCAGTTTCTGGAAAATTGCGATGCGACCCGGCAAACCGTTGATGGCCGGGCGGTTTGGCCAAGGCATGATGCTCGGCCTGCCGGGCAATCCTGTCAGCGCCATTGTCTGCGCGCATCTTTTCCTGCTGCCCTTGCTCGTCGCACTGCAAGGCGGTGGCGCCGTGCCGCAGGCAGCACAACGCGCCCGCCTTGGCGTGGCCGTCGACGCAAACGGCCCACGGGCGCACTACATGCGCGCACGCCTGACGCCGGGTGACATACCCACGATCACCCCGTTTGACCGACAGGATTCGTCGCTGCTCTCGATCCTGACCCAGGCCGATGCACTGCTGATCCGGCCCATCGGCGATAGCCCCCGCGCGGCAGGCGACATCGTGGAATATCTGCCCCTGCGCGGCTAGCGATTCGCAAAGCCCTTGACACAAACCGGGAACACGGGCAGAACATTCTGTGAAACGCCTGCCACCGGAGGGGTGCCGATGCTGACGCGCAAGCAAATGGAACTGTTGGATTTCATCAAGGGCCGGATGGACCGCGACGGCGTGCCACCATCCTTCGATGAAATGAAAGAGGCGCTTGATCTGCGTTCCAAATCAGGCATCCACCGCCTGATTACGGCGCTGGAGGAACGCGGCTTCATCCGCCGTCTGGCGCACCGGGCCCGCGCACTTGAAATCATCAAACTGCCCGAAGCGATGGAAAAACCGGGTTTCAACCCCAAGGTCATTCAAGGCGACCGCCCCGTTGTGCCAAAAGGTGCGATGGACATCACCGAAGTTCATGCAATGGAACTGCCCGTCATGGGCCGCATTGCCGCCGGCGTGCCGATCGAGGCGATCTCAGAGGTCAGCCATCATGTCGCCGTGCCGGGATCAATGCTATCAGGGCGTGGCAACCACTACGCGCTGGAAGTCAAAGGTGATTCCATGATCGAGGCCGGGATCAACGATGGCGACATCGTGGTGATCCGCGAGCAGATCACAGCCGAAAACGGCGACATCATCGTGGCGCTGGTCGAAGATCAGGAAGCGACGCTGAAACGCTTTCGCCGTCGCGGCGGCATGATCGCGCTTGAGGCGGCAAATCCTGCCTATGAAACCCGCGTTTACCCCGACCACCTGGTCAAGGTGCAAGGGCGCCTTGTCGGGCTGCTGCGCAGCTACTGACACAAGGTCACCGCATCACGACGTGTGCGTTTGCGCCGCGCTGCAAGACAACGGCGGGCACTGTTGCCGTCGGCGACCACATGCGCTGTGCCCAACGTGTTGGCTCCAGCCGCAGCGTTTCGCCCTCCACCCACACCGCGAGCGGTCCGGATGCATCCAACATCGTCGTATCCACCACGATACATCCTTGCGGCACGTAGGGCGCATCCGCTGCCATCACCACCACATCTGCCGCCGCACAAGCCGCCGCCAGCCGCGTCTCGGCCCCGCGCCCCGACAGAACCACTGCCCGCCAGTCGCCGATCGCAAAGGCGCGTGTGCCCTTCGGCCCGTCAAATCCCACCCGCGCCGCTGCGATGTCCTGCGTAACAAGGTCGCCGTCATTCTCAAGCCAGCTTTTGACCGCAAAGCTCGCCCCCTTGGGTGCCGACAACACTCGCCCTTCGACCCCCATCAGACCGACCACGCCGCCTTGTACATCAATAATGGCTGCAGGACGCGTCGCCCCCGACCAGAGTAGCAGCGCCAAAACAACCGGCACTGCCCCCCACAGTCGCAAGCGCCCCTGCCAGATCACCAGCCACGCCCCCCCAAACGTCACCAGCGGCAAAACCCATGGCCCCGGTTCCACAATCCCCGTCACTGACCCATCCATGTCAGACACGTATTGCGCCACGTATAAAATCCACGCCGATCCTTGCTCCATCACCCAAAGCGCAGGTGCCGCCAACCCAAAAGGCGCAAGCAATGCAGCGACTGCACCCGCAGGCATGACCACCGCCCCCATCACAGGCACCGTCAGCAAATTCGCGAACAGGCCGTAATCGGCATAACGGTTGAAATGAGCCGCCGCATAAGGGGCCGTCGCGAACCCCGCCACGACTGAGCTAAGCACCAGCATGAATACAGGAACCGCCCACCGGTGCAGACGTTCGCGCAAAACCTGATGATCCACCACGCCGAACCCGGCAATCAGGGCCACCGTGGCCGCGAAAGACATCTGAAACCCCGGTTCCAGCAACGACTCCGGCTGCCAAAGCAAGATCACCACGCCTGACAGCGACACCGACCGCAATGTCAGTGCCCGCCGATCAAACAATATCGCCCCCAACATCACGCAGACCATGATAAAAGCCCGCTCCGTCGCCACATTGGCCCCCGACAGCCCCAGGTAGAACAGCGCCACGCCAAAAGATGCGACCGCCGCCACTTTCTTTGCATTGACCCGGACCGCCAGCGGCGGGATCAGCGCAATCCCGTACCTGATCAGCGCAAACATGAACCCGGTCAGAAACGCCATGTTCATCCCCGAAATCGCCAACAAATGCGCGAGTGACGAATCCCGCAGCGCCTGTGTCGCCTCCAGCGACAGGCCCGAACGGTCCCCCGTCATCACACCCGATGCGAATGCCCCTGCATCACCCGGCACTGCCGCCATGATGCCATTTGAAAGATAGGTGCGCAGCCGGTTGATGGACTGCGCACCGCCCTTGGGCGGCTCCCACAGCATTACAGGATTACGCGTGTATCCAACGGCGCCCAAGCCGTCGAAATATGCCATGCGGGCAAAATCAAATCCGCCCGGCTCTACCGGGCCTTGCGGGGCGTCCAAATGTCCGGTCATCAACACAACCTGACCGGGGTCCGGCACAAAGAACAACGTCTCGTTGTGCAGTGACACCCGCACACGCAACGGCGTGCGATCCGGGTCCACTCTGTCCAGCACCACCTGATCCAGCGTGAGGCGCAGCGCGTCCGATTGCGAACGGTCAATCTCGACAATCCGCCCCTGAATCGGGCCATAGTAGCGAAAGCCCAAGACCGGTGCCTGTACCAGATGCACGCGAAGCCCCGATGCCAGCAACCCAAGCGCAATGCAGCCGATCACCACCGCGACAGGATGGATGACATGCGGCCCCCTCCATCGCAACAGAGCCGCCCCGACGAGGGCGGCGCCAGCACATGCATAGAACAACGCCCCCGGCTCCCATGACAGCGCAAACCAGATCGCGACGCCACTGCCGATAAAGATCGGAACCCAGGCAAACAGCGATCCGCGCGCCGCAAGCAGCGCCTCCAGCGGCCATGCCAGAACCCGCACCACCTTGTTTCCATCCCTGCGATTGCCTACAGGAACGCTAGCCCCCGCATGGTTTCTGAAAGGTTAATGCTCATGGCCAAACAGGTCGTCACCCGCTTTGCCCCTTCGCCGACGGGCGATTTGCACATTGGCGGCGGTCGGACAGCGCTGTTCAACTGGCTTTATGCGCGCGGACGGGGCGGCAAGTTCCTGCTCAGAATCGAAGATACCGACCGTGAACGCTATACCCCTGCCGCCGCCGAAGCGATTCTGACGGGTCTGAAATGGCTCGGCCTCGATTGGGATGGCGACGCCGTCAGCCAGTTTGAACAACGTCATCGTCACGCCGCTGTTGCACATGACATGCTTGCACGAGGAACGGCGTACAAGTGCTTTTCCACGCAAGAAGAAATCGCCGCTTTCCGTGCGGCGGGCGAGGCTGCCGGCGCAAACTACACGGTTTTTCTAAGTCCGTGGCGCGATGCGGATCCCGCAACCTACCCCGCCGCACCTTACGTGATCCGGATGAAGGCCCCGCGCACAGGCGAAACCGTGATCGAAGATCAGGTGCAGGGCCGGGTGGTGATCCGCAACGAAACGCTTGATGATATGGTCGTGCTGCGGTCTGACGGGACCCCCACTTATATGCTGGCCGTGGTCGTCGATGACCACGACATGGGTGTCACGCATGTGATCCGGGGGGATGACCATCTGAACAATGCCGCGCGCCAGCAGATGGTCTATGACGCGATGGGCTGGGATGTTCCGGTCTGGGCGCATATTCCGCTGATCCATGGGCCGGATGGCAAGAAGCTGTCCAAACGCCATGGCGCAACCGCCGTGGGCGACTACCAGTTGCAGGGTTATCCCGCGGCGGGCATGCGCAACTATCTGTCCCGTCTGGGCTGGTCGCATGGCGATGATGAGTTTTTTACGAGCGCGCAAGCAATGGAATGGTTCGATCTTTCAGGGATAGGACGCGCGCCCGCGCGGCTGGATTTCAAAAAGCTTGAGAACATCTGCGGTCAGCATATTGCCGCAACAGATGATGCTGCGCTGCTGCATGAATTGCTGGCCTTTCTTGCGGCCACGGGCCACGCGCCACTGTCGGACCGGCAGCATGATCGGCTGTCACGTGGTCTTTACTGTGTCAAAGACCGCTCGAAAACATTCGTGGAACTGATTGAAAAATCGCTGTTTATGCTGAATGAGCGGCCAATCGTACAAGACGATCAGGCCGCAAAGGCACTCGAACTCGGTATCCCGTGGCATACTGCAAGACTTGACGCCGCGCCTGCAAACTGCACAGTGGACAAAGGACGCGCTGGAGGTCATTCTGACCGACGTGGCCGCACAACACGGGATCGGATTTGGCAAACTCGCCGCTCCCTTGCGCGCGGCTTTTGCTGGACGAACAGTGACACCAAGCGTTTACGACATGATGCTAGTCATCGGTCAAGACGAGACGATTTTGCGGATCCGGGATGCCGCTGCCTGATGCACCCGCCTCTGCCCGACCCGCGCAACCGCGCATCTGAAAAGGGGGATGACATGGACAAGGCCACGAAAACCGCAAAGCTGACCTTCGGCGGGATGTCGATTGATCTGCCGATCCAATCGCCGACGCTGGGGCCGGATGTTCTTGATATCCGCAAGCTCTACGCCGAAGGCGACGTGTTCACGTATGACCCCGGCTTCACGTCGACCGCCGCCTGTGAAAGTGCCATCACCTTCATCGACGGCGACGCGGGTGAATTGCTGCATCGCGGCTACCCCATCGACCAGCTTGCTGAAAAATCGACATATCTCGAAGTGTGCTACCTGCTGCTTTACGGCGAACTGCCGACCGGCGCACAGTTGGAGGATTTCAAGGCCCGCGTCACAAATCACACGATGGTGCATGAACAGATGCACTACTTCTTCCGTGGTTTCCGCCGCGATGCCCACCCGATGGCTACGATGGTCGGTGTTGTGGGCGCCATGGCCGCGTTTTATCACGACAGCACCGACATCAATGATCCCTGGCAACGCGAAGTGGCCGCAATCCGCATGATTGCAAAGTTGCCGACGATTGCCGCAATGGCCTACAAGTATTCCATCGGCCAACCCTTCGTTTACCCGAAGAACAAGCTCGATTATTCCGCCAATTTTCTGCACATGTGTTTTTCTGTCCCGGCCGAAGAATACGAACCGAACCCCGTGCTCGCCAAGGCGATGGACCGCATCATGATGCTGCACGCGGATCACGAACAGAACGCCTCCACGTCTACCGTGCGTCTGGCCGGATCGTCAGGGGCCAATCCATTCGCCTGTATCGCTGCAGGCATTGCCTGCTTGTGGGGGCCAGCACATGGCGGGGCCAATCAGGCGGCACTGGAACAGTTGCGCGAAATCGGCACCGTCGACCGCATTCCCGAATTCATCAAGATGGCGAAGGACAAGTCGTCTGGCGTCCGCCTGATGGGCTTTGGCCACCGCGTCTACAAGAACTTCGACCCCCGTGCCAAGGTGATGAAGGAAAGCGCCGATGAGGTGCTTGACCTGATGGGCATCCACAACAACCCGACGCTGCAAGTGGCCAAGGAACTGGAACGGATCGCCCTGCAGGACGACTATTTCGTATCGAAAAAGCTGTATCCGAACGTCGATTTCTATTCCGGCATCATTCTGGATGCGATGGGCTTTCCGACATCCATGTTCACGCCGATTTTCGCGTTGTCGCGTACCGTGGGCTGGATTTCACAGTGGAAAGAAATGATCGCCGATCCGACACAGAAAATCGGCCGCCCGCGTCAGCTCTATGTCGGGCCGGAAAAGCGGAATTATGTCGACGTGCGCCATCGGTAGTGCGACAGATGGGCAGGGTTTCCCATCCGTTTTCATAATCCCGCCCCAAGGTCGCAGGCCGCGCTTCTTCAAACAGGAACGTCGTATTGCACGATGTGTGGGCCATCACCTGCCCGGCGCAATCCGTCATCGAACTTGATCCACGTAGCGGCGACAGCGGCAAGGGCACCGATGATCCGTGGCCCTGTAGAACGACGCGGGGGGGGGCCTTGCCCCCCTCAGAAGACCTCCACGAAGGGGAAGGCGAACAGGTCAGCCCTGCAGCCACCCCCAGATGCGCGATGGTGTGAATGGCATATCCACATGTGTCACGCCCCGAACGGCAAGCGCATCGCGCACCGCGTTCGACACCGCCGCCAGCGCACCCACCGTGCCAGCCTCGCCGCAACCCTTCATGCCCAGCGGATTTCGCGCCGTGGGCGAGGGTTCGGATGCAAAGCGGATCATCGGCAGATCATCCGCGCGCGGCATTCCATAATCCATGAAACTGCCAGTCAACAGCTGGCCCTGCTCATCGAACACCGCATTTTCGGTAACCGCCTGACCAAACCCCTGCGCGACCCCGCCATGGATTTGCCCCATCACCAGCGTCGGCGCGATCAGCGTGCCGAAATCATCGACAACCGTATAGCGATCCATCACCAGCCCGCCGGTATCGGGATCAATTTCGACTTCGCAGATATGCACACCGTTGGGATAGCTGCGCCCTTCGATTTCCGTGGTTTCTGCCACATCACAAAGGTCCTGCCGCCCCTTGGCACGGGCAAGTGATGCCGCCTCGACCAAAGTCAGGCGGTGGTTCGTGCCCGGCGCGCCAAAGGCCAGGTCGGTGAAAGAGACATCCGCCACCCCCCATTCGGCAGCCAAAAAGGGCGTGAACCCTGCCACCATGCGCGAAACCGCGCCGCGCGTGGCCGTGCCCTGCACCGTGACAGACCGCGACCCGCCCGTGCCACCGCCCTTGGCAATCCGGTCACTGTCACCTTGCACGATCCGAATGGCGCTTTCGGCAATCCCCGTCTGGTCATGCAACATGCGGGCATAGACCGTCTCGTGGCCCTGCCCGTTCGACTGCGTGCCTACATACAGCGTCGCCCCGCCATCCGTATCCAGCGTCACCCTTGCCGTCTCGTCCGGGTCACCAAGGATCGCCTCGATATAGATACCAAGGCCAAGGCCACGCAGCAGCCCCTTGGCCGCCGATGCAGCCTGCCGGGCCGGAAAACCGGCCACATCGCCATCCAACCTTGCCCGCGCCAGCACCCGGTCAAAATCGCCAACGTCGATCACTTCACCGGTTGCTGTCGCATAAGGAAAGCTGCGGATGAAGTTTCGGGCACGCAGATCGAACGGGTCAACCCCCAATGTACGCGCGGCATGGTCGATCGCACGTTCAACCGTCAGAATGGCCTCGGGCCGCCCCGCACCACGATAGGCATCAACCGGGCAGGTGTTGGTATAAACGCCCACCGCCCGCAAGGATGCCGCCTGCACATCGTAAACCCCTGTCAGCACCTTGGCGAAAAGCTGGGACTGGATAATCTGGCCTTCTTCAGAGTTATAGGCACCAAGATTTGATACAAGATCAACATGATATGCGACGATCTTCAGATCTTGGTCGAACCCCAGTTCCACCTGCGCGACCAGATCGCGCCCGGCATTGTCCGTCAGCATGCCCTCGCCGCGCTCTGACATCCAGCGCACGGGTCGTTGCAAGGCGCGGGCGGCAGCAGCCACCAGAATCGTTTCGGGATACCCCATGGCCTTCATGCCAAAGCCGCCACCAACATCGGGATTGGTGACCCGCACGGCATCAGCAGCCAGACCCAGATGCCGCGCCAGATCGCGTTTGATTGCCCAGACACCCTGTCCATTCACGCAGACATGCAGCCGCCCGTCCGCCCATTCGGCAAAACAACCGCGCGGCTCCAGCGCATTGGCCATCACACGGTTGTGCACCACTTCGACGCTGATCCGATGCGCCGCCGATGCAAGGGCCGCGCCCACCATGCCCGCATCGCCGATGCCGTAGTCATAGGCACAATTTGCAGGGGCCTCTGCATGGATCGGCTTGCCCCCGATAGCGCGGTCAAGCCAGACAGGCAGATCGTCGATGTCCAATACCGCCGCCTCGATCGCGTCACGCAGCGTTTCGGGCGTGTCGGCCACCACCACCGCCACAGCCTCGCCGGCATAGCGCACCACATCGCGGGCAAGGATCGGGCGCGCGGGGGCAGCACCATTGCTGCCGTCGCGGTTTTCCACCGTGTTGAACCGCATGTCCAAGGCAACGCCCATTGTTTTCAGGTCGTTCGCCGACAGCGCCAGATGCACGCCCGGCATCGCCCGCACGTCGGCCAGTTCCAGCTTGCTGATCCGGCCATGCGCAACAGGCGACCGCACAAACCCCGCATAAAGCGCACCAGCTGGTACGATGTCATCGACATAACGCCCCTGCCCGGTCAGGAAACGCGGGTCCTCGCGCCGGGGCATCGGTTGCGCTGCGCCAAATTTCGGTCGTTCCATGCCTGTCCCCTATCGGTGTCACGAAATAACTACGCCCCCGGCGGGGATTGTCCAGCCGGGGGCGTCAGGGAAAGCGTCAGGCCTTACAGTTTCGTCGACAGGACCGTGGCAATCTGTAGGTCGCCAAAGCCGTTGAACCGTGTGTTCGTGGCCACCGAATAGGCCCCGAACCCTTCAAAGATCAGGTAGTCTTCTTCGGCAATATCACCCGCCAGCATCACATCGCCCGGCAAGCGGTCCACCGAATCGCAGGTCGGCCCAAACACGATGCGCGGCTGCAACTCACCAGTACGGATCACGCCATTGGGGGCCATCACCGTCGTGCGATCAATCACCCCGATCAGCATCAATTCGTTCAGCGCGCCGTAAACCCCATCGTTCAGGAACACGTGGCTCTCGTCGCGCACCGCCTTCACGCGGTCGGCCAGCACGAACGCATCGCCACAAAGGCCCCGGCCCGGCTCGCAGATCAGGGCGGGGCGCGCGTCGCCGAACGCTTCATCCGCAACCCGGTCAATCAGGGCGAAAGTCGCGTCCAGTTGTGGCACAACTCCGTTCAGACGGTGTGACGGGAACCCGCCACCCACATTCAGGCGGTCAATCGTGACCCCTGCCTGCGCCACAATATCGGCGGCCGCGCGAATATACGCCTCCCACGCTGCGGGATCGGTGCATTGCGTTCCGGGATGAAAGCACAACGACGGCACGAAACCCGCCTCTGCCACACGCGCCAGCAGCACCGCCGCCAATTCCACAGTCGCACCGAACTTGGCCCCAAAGTTATAGGCCGCCCCCGACACCGGCAGCTTGAACCGGACCGAGATTTCGCGCCCCGCCGGCACCATCGCAATCAGCTTTTCCAGCTCCGACGCCGAATCGACAGAATAGCTGTCAACGTCATGCGCCACGGCAAAGGCGATCTCGTGCTTTGCCCGCACCGGGTTGTTGAAATGCAGGGCCGCATCGGGCACCAGACGGCGGATCAGCGCGATCTCGAAGGGTGAGGCCACATCAAACCCGCGCACACCCGCAGCGGCAAGGTTTTCAATCACTTCCTCGCCGGGGTTCGACTTGACCGCATAGGTCACAAGGCCCGGAAAGCCGTCGATGAACCGCTTGGCCTGCGCCTGCAATGCTTGCGGCGCAAAAAACAGCACCGGATTGTCCGGCTGCATGGTGCGAAGATATTCGGTCGGGTTGGTCCAGATCGTTTTCGACAGTCCCATCGGCGTTTCCTTTCGGCCAATAAGACGCAAGCCTTTCCCGTTTGCCGCAGCAAACGCTGGCACCTGCGTGGTTTTTTCCAACCAGGCCAGGTGCGTATGATCCGCCCTTTTCCTGTAACGTGAGGGCTTGCACATAGGGCACAATTTAACCGGACAAAAGTGCAGATTTGCTGTATAAGGTCATTAAATTGCAGTGTAGCCCCGGTAAATTTGATGGATGAACAAGATCGCAACATCATCGCCCTTCTTGCGGCGGATGCGCGTATATCGCTGTCCACCCTTGCGCGGCGACTAAAGGTTGCGCGCTCCACGGTGCAGACCCGGTTGGAGCGGTTGGAGACGACGGGCATGATCGCAGGCTACACCGTCAAACTGGGTGAGGCCGCCCGTGAAGGCCGTCTGCGTGCCACGGTTCTGGTTGCAATCGAGCCGCGCGCGCAAGCCGGAATCCTGATCCGCATGAAGGGTATTCCCGAGATTGAAAGGGTCTATACCACCTCAGGTCGCTGGGACCTTTTGCTGCAAGTCGCCGCTCCCAATACCCGCAGCCTTGATGACGTGCTGGATCAAATCGGCGCCATGACAGGCGTCAAATCATCCGAAAGCATGATCCATCTGTCCACCCGCCTCGACCGCGCGATCTAGGGCCCCGGCAGCGACCGCATCAGGATATCACGCAGCACAGCTTCGCGCGCCACCGGCTCCATCGACCCGATGCCCTTAAGCCGCCCGGCTGACAACAGGTCTGCAAGCCCGTGCGCCATCGCCCAGATCGCGGAACTCGGCCACCACTGTGCGCCCACCTGCCGCAAAAACCAGGTCCGTCAGATGTGTGTAGGCCGCAGCACCCGCCTCCTGCAGGTCACGCTGAAGATGATCCGGCCGCGCCGACCCGAACACCAACCGGAACAACGCCGGACGCTCCATCGCAAAGTCGATATATCCCAGCCCTGACGCCACCAGTTGCGCAACGGCATCGCCCGTTGCCTGCGCCTCGCGCCGCAATTGGGCCGTCAGCAGCTGCCGATACCCCTCTGTCGCCAATGCCGTCAGCAACCCGTTCGCATCACCGAAATGATGCGCCGGGGCGGCATGGCTGACCCCCGCCTGCTTGGCCACCGCGCGCAATGAAAACGCTTCGATCCCGCGTGAGGCAAGCTCCACTTCTGCCGCTTGCAGAAGTGCTGCACGCAGATCGCCGTGATGATAAGGCTTTTCGTCTGTCATGAAGCGATGCTTATCCCGTCATCTTTGCGCTGTCAAAATTTTATCTTGACAGTGACTAGAACTCTGCGCAATCTATCCTGACACCGCCAAGATAGGATGCGAGATGTCCCCCGACACCCTGTTTCAATTCACCGGGCCACTGGCCATCCTTGGCTGGCTTGCCCTGATCCTGTCACCCCTCGCCCCCCGTCTGACCGATGCGATGGCCGCAATCGTCATCCCCGCACTGCTGTCGGTTGCCTACACCGCCCTGATCCTGGTCAACTGGTCGTCCGCTCCCGGCGGATTCGGCTCTCTGGCCGAGGTTATGCTGCTGTTCACCAGCCCCGCCATCGCCCTTGCGGGCTGGATACACTACCTTGCTTTCGATCTGTTCGTCGGCGCGTGGATCACCCGCACCGCCCGCGCCAATAGCATCCCCCACCTGCTGATCCTGCCCTGCCTTGTGCTGACCTTCCTGTTCGGCCCCGCTGGATTCCTTGCCTTCACCGCCCTGCGCACCGCCTTTGCCGCACGCGCCCGCATGACCGGAGCCACCGTATGACCCTCGCCCTCGCCACAACCCGCATCCCCCTGCCAAACCTGCGCCGCTTGTGGGCCGATGCCCCCGCCTTCACCACGCTTGCCGTGCTGCTCGACCTTTGCGCTGATCCCGCTTTATGCGGCCATGGCCCTTGATACGCGCGCCTTTGATGGCGAAAGCCCATGGCTAAAGCCCGTCAAGTTCCACTATGCGCCTCGGCATTTACGCCGTATCCCTGGCCTTTTTCGCCCGCTACATGCCGGCATCGACCCGCGAAAGCCGTCTGTGGCGGGGGTATGTCGCAACGGTCGTGATCGCAATCCTCGGCGAAGTCGTCTGGCTGTCCGGCGCCGCCATGCAAAACACCGCCTCGCATTTCAATACCACCGTGCCGCTGTTCACCGCACTCTACCCGCTGATGGGGGCTTTTGCGGTTCTGCTCACCTCGGCCAGCCTGACCATGGGCATTTCCATCTTGCGCAACAAAGACACCGCACTGCCGCCCGCCCTGCATCTTTCCATCGCCCTCGGCCTGATCCTGACCTTTGCGGCCACTGTGCCCGTTGCAGGTTATCTGTCATCGGCGGGCAGCCATTTCGTCGGACCTTCCAGCCGCCAGATGTGGCTGCTGGCGTGGTCGCGCGATGCGGGCGATTTGCGCGTCGCCCATTTCCTTGCCACCCATGCCCTGCATTTCGTGCCCTTGGCCGGGCTGCTCGCCACCCGCCTGCTGTCCCCGCGATGGGCCGCTGCCTGCTGTCCTGTTGGCATCGACTGTCTATGCCGCCCTGATTGCAGCCACCTTCCTGCAGGCCCTGCAGGGCCGCCCCTTCCTTCCGTGGCTTGGCTGATCCAATTCGCTTTTCCTTCGCCCCATCGCGCGCTACACACCCCGCAAACCTTGCAGGATACCCGCGATGCCGATGGAAAAGAACTTCAACCCAGCCGAGGCTGAGGCCCGCATTTCCGCCAAATGGATCGCGGACAAGGCCTTTGCCGCAGGTGCCAATGCCAAGCCGGGGGCACCCGCCTTTTCCGTGATGATCCCGCCGCCCAATGTCACGGGGTCGCTGCACATCGGCCACGCCTTCAACAACACGCTGCAGGATATTCTGGTGCGCTGGCACCGGATGCGCGGGTATGATACGCTTTGGCAGCTCGGCACCGATCATGCAGGCATCGCGACGCAGATGGTCACCGAACGCGAGATGGCCGAAAGACGGCAACGCAGACCCGCCGCGAAATGGGACGCGAGACGTTCACCGCCCGCGTCTGGCAGCAGAAACAGAAATCGCGCGGCACGATCATCGGCGCAGCTGCAACGCCTCGGTGCCTCCTGCGACTGGTCGCGCGAGGCCTTCACCATGTCCGGCGCGCCGGGTGCCCCTGCGGGAGAAGAGGGCAACTTCCACGACGCCGTCATCAAGGTGTTCGTCGATCTTTACAACAAGGGCCTGATCTATCGCGGCAAACGGCTGGTCAACTGGGACCCCCACTTTGAGACGGCGATTTCCGATCTTGAGGTCGAAAACCTCGAAGTCGCGGGCCACATGTGGCACTTCAAATACCGCCTCTCGGGTGGCGAAACCTATGAATACATCGAGAAAGACGAAAACGGTACCGTGACCCTGCGCGAGACGCGCGATTACATCGCCATCGCCACGACGCGCCCCGAAACCATGCTCGGCGACGGCGCGGTCGCCGTTCATCCATCAGATGAACGATACGCGCCAATCATCGGAAAATACGTGCATCTTCCGCTTTGCGACCGCCTGATCCCCATCATCACCGACGAATACCCCGATCCGAACTTTGGAAGCGGTGCCGTCAAGATCACCGGCGCGCATGATTTCAACGATTACGCTGTCGCCAAGCGCAACGATATCCCCTGCTACCGTCTGATGGATACCAAGGGTGCCGATGCGCGCCGACGGTGCCCCCTATGCGGATGCCGTCTTGCGCGCCCGTGAAATCGCGGCAGGCTCGCCCACGAACGAGACCGAGGTCGACAGCCTGAACCTCGTCCCCGAAAAATACCGCGGTCTTGATCGGTTCGAGGCGCGCAAAGCGGTTGTGGCCGACATCACCGCACAAGGGTTGGCAGTCACCACGCTGGTCAAATCGGTGGATGCCGAAACCGGATCAGAACATCTGACGCTGGAGCCGGTGGTCGAGGCGAACAAGATCATGCAGCCCTTCGGCGACCGGTCGAAAGTGGTGATCGAGCCGATGCTGACCGACCAGTGGTTCGTCGATACCGCGAAGATCGTGGACCCCGCGCTCGACGCCGTGCGGACCGGCCGCACGCAAGATCGATCCCGCCCTGCGGGCGAGAAGACCTATTACCACTGGCTGGAAAACATCGAACCCTGGTGCATCAGCCGCCAGCTTTGGTGGGGGCACCAAATTCCCGGTGTGGTATGGCCCGCCCGAGAGCTTTGTCAACGCTACAAACTCTCAGCCATCTCTGCAGCACAATGGAGACGAATAGCGTCTTGCGCCGAAGACGCTCTCCCAATGTCATCGGTTCTGTTTGGCAGCGAAAGCGAAGCCAAAGCCGCCGACCTTGAATGCTACGGGAAAAGACTCTTCGTAGCAGTGCAGCGGAACGCAACAGCTGACTACTGGAAACACTGGAGAGACTTTTCGGAGGCTGCGCTCTGGCGCGACCCCGACGTGCTCGACACCTGGTTCTCCTCCGGCCTCTGGCCCATCGGCACGCTCGGCTGGCCCGAGGAACGACCCGGAACTGAAGAAATACTTCCCCA
>CAWAPA010000028.1:0-14910 GCA_963783595.1 uncultured Alphaproteobacteria bacterium
GGGGCGTGCAGGGTCGATCCTTGTGCCGTCCGGCTTGATGACGCGGCGAAACGCTGCCGAACGTCGCTTTCGTTTGTATGGGATTGCGTCGATTGCGGTCAGCCTGTCGGTTCTGGCGATCATGCTGTTCACCATTTTCGGCGATGGCCTGTCATCATTCCGCCAGACTTCAGTGACGTTTCCAGTGTTGTTGGACGCGTCCCGTCTTGACCCTGACGGCAACCGCGACCGGGCCGAGATGACCAGTGTCACCACGATTGGGTATGGCAAGGTGATTGACTCGGCCTTTGCGGCGCTGCTGGCACAGGAAGGGATTACGATTGACGGGCTTTCGGACAAGGACGCGCTTGGTATTCTTTCAAAAGAGGCGGCGGGGCAACTGCGCGCGCAAGTGTTGGCGGACCCGTCCATACTTGGGCAGACCCTTGACATGACGCTCTGGACCAATGCCCGCATTGACGGCTATTTCAAGGGCCGTGTGACGATGGAAACCGCCGTCCGCGATGGCAACGTGTCGCCAGAGCAATTGCAGCTTGCCGATGCGCTGCAAGATCGCGGTATCATTACCCGACCATTCAACTGGGCTTTTCTGACGGGATCGGACGCATCCGATCAACGCCCGGAAGCCGCCGGTCTGGGGATTTCCATCATTGGCTCGATCTACATGATGATCATTGTCGCGTTGCTGTGCGTGCCCATCGGTGTGGCCGCCAGCATATACCTTGAGGAATTTGCCCCCAAGAACCGCTGGACCGACCTGATCGAGGTCAATATCTCGAACCTCGCAGCGGTACCGTCCATTGTTTACGGTATCCTTGGGCTTGCGGTGTTCATCAACTTTGCCGGGTTCCCGCAGTCGTCGTCATTGGTTGGGGCGCTGGTTCTGACGTTGATGACATTGCCGACAATCATCATTGCCACACGCGCCGCGATCCGTGCCGTGCCGCCGTCGATCCGTGATGCCGCACTTGGGGTGGGTGCCTCCAAAATGCAGACGGTGTTTCACCATGTGTTGCCGCTTGCTATGCCAGGCATCCTCACGGGCGCCATTCTGGGGCTTGCGACGGCATTAGGCGAAACCGCCCCTCTGTTGTTGATCGGGATGGTGGCGTTTGTCGACAACTTCCCCGCGGCGTCCGTGGCAGGGGTCCTGGACCCCGCGACGGCCCTGCCCGTGCAGGTTTATGGCTGGGCGCAGCGCGCCGATCCGGCCTTTATCGAACGATCATCTGGTGCGATTATCGTGCTGCTGTTTTTTCTTGTCATCATGAACGCCGTGGCCATCGTTCTGCGACGCCGCTTTGAACGCCGCTGGTAGGAGAAAACCAATGAACAACATGCGCAATGTGGAGCCTCTGGTGACAGCGAGTACAGCAAAGATGACCGCCCGCAAGGTGCAGGTGCACTATGGGACAAGCCATGCGATCAAGGATGTTGATGTCGACATTCTGGACAAGACGGTCACCGCGTTCATCGGCCCGTCGGGTTGCGGGAAGTCGACGTTTCTTCGGTGTCTGAACCGGATGAACGATACCATCGCGGTCTGCAAGGTCAGTGGTGAGATCAAACTGGAGGGGGAGAACATCTATGATCCGCGCGTCGATCCCGTGCAGTTGCGCGCACAGGTTGGCATGGTCTTTCAAAAACCGAACCCGTTTCCCAAGTCGATATACGATAATGTGGCTTACGGTCCCAAGATCCACGGATTGACCCGGAACAAGGCGGAACTCGATGCCATCGTCGAAAGCTGCCTGAAGAAGGCTGCCCTGTGGAACGAGGTCAAAGATCGGCTGGATGCGCCCGGCACCGGGCTTTCAGGCGGCCAGCAGCAGCGTCTGTGCATTGCGCGCGCGATTGCGACAAATCCTGAAGTGCTGCTGATGGACGAGCCGTGTTCAGCGCTTGACCCGATTGCCACGGCACAGGTCGAGGAATTGATTGACGAATTGCGCAGCCAGTTTTCCGTGGTGATTGTGACCCATTCGATGCAACAGGCGGCGCGGGTTAGCCAGAAAACCGCATTCTTTCACCTCGGCAATCTGGTGGAATACGGTGAGACGGCGCAGATATTTACGAACCCCAAGGATCCCCGAACGGAATCCTACATTTCCGGCCGGATCGGCTGAGCGAGGACCGCATGAACAATCAACATATCGCGTCTGCTTTTGACCGTGACCTTGAGGGCATTCAGACCCAACTAATGCGCATGGGTGGTCTTGTCGAAAGCGCAATTCTGGATGCTGCAAAAGCGCTGGAAACCCGCGACGGCGAACTGGCTGAACAAATTCGCCGGGGTGATCAGGTCATTGATGCGCTGGAAGAGCAGATCAACACCGATTGCGCCCGCGTGATTGCTTTGCGTGCGCCGACCGCCACGGATTTGCGCACTGTTCTCACGGTGATGAAAATCGCAGGCAACCTGGAACGCTGTGGCGATTATGCCAAGAATCTTGCCAAGCGGACGCTGGTTTTGGCGCAAGTTCCCCCCGTCGGCAGTGCGGCGGGGTCGGTGCGACGGTTGGCGAAAACCGTTCAGGGCTTGTTGCGCGATGCGCTTGACGCCTTTATTCGCCGCGATGCCGTTCTGGCCGCCGATGTGCGCAACCGGGACCGTGACGTGGATCAGATGTATAATGCGCTGTTTCGCGAATTCGTGACCTACATGATGGAAGACAGCCGCAACATCAGCCCGACAATGCACTTGCATTTCATCGCCAAGAACATCGAGCGGGTAGGCGACCATGCCACGGGCATTGCTGAACAGGTGATCTACCTCGTCACCGGGGAAATGCCGGGCGATGATCGTCCGAAAGCAGATACAACGACAGGATGACCCTGATGACCAAAGGCCTGCCAACGGTTCTTCTGGTGGAAGATGAACCCTCTCAACGTGAAGTACTGTCCTACAACCTTGAGGCCGAAGGCTTTCGCGTCGTGCAGGCCGAGAACGGCGAAGAGGCGCTGCTGCTGGTGGGGGAGGCGGTGCCCGATCTGATCCTGCTGGACTGGATGCTGCCCAATGTCTCGGGGATTGAGGTTTGTCGCAGATTGAAGTTGCGCCCAGAAACGCGGGGCGTGCCGATCATCATGCTGTCAGCCCGGTCAGAAGAAGTGGACCGCGTGCGGGGTCTTGAAACGGGCGCGGATGACTACATCATCAAACCCTATTCAGTGAACGAGTTGGTTGCGCGGGTGCGCGCCGCCCTGCGCCGCACGCGGCCCGCGACGGTGGGGGTGGTGCTGGAATGGTCCGACATCCGGCTGGACCCCGAGACGCATCGTGTGCATAGGTCCGGCGCCGAAGTGCGGCTTGGCCCGACGGAGTTTCGCCTGCTGTCCACGTTCATGGAAAAGCCGGGCCGTGTGTGGAGCCGAGAGCAACTGCTTGACCGGGTCTGGGGGCGCGACATCTATGTCGACACGCGCACCGTGGATGTGCATATCGGGCGGCTGCGCAAGGCGCTCGGTCCGGGGGATTTGCTGCGCACCGTGCGCGGTGCGGGCTATGCGTTAGGCTAACAGGCCAACCATGCGCCGGATATCGTCAGGCGTGGCCCCTTCAGCGCGGAATTTTGACAACGCACGGGCATCGTCACGTTTGGCAAGCCGCTTGCCCGTATCATCGCGGATCAGGCGGTGGTGGTGATAGACGGGCGTGGGCAGGCCAAGAAGGCGCTGGAGGAGAACGTGGATGCGCGTTGCCGCGGAAAGGTCTTTGCCACGGATAACATGCGTTATGCCCTGATCGGCATCGTCCACGACGACGCTCAGATGGTACGCGGTGCACATGTCGCGGCGTGCGACAACGAAATCGCCAACCTGTTCGGCGATCATGTCGGGTGAAAATTCGATCAGACCGCGCTTTCCCTGCGGCCCAATTCCGGTTTCTTCATATGACGCATAGCTGTGCCAGCCACCCTTTACACTGTCGATCCGATGTTCGTAGGGGCCCAGTTCGGTCAAGCTCACCTGCAGTCGCAGTGTTGCATCGCGTGGGCGCGGGTGGCTTTCAGGAAAGGCCCGCCCCCACTCCATCCGGCTTCGACAAGTGCCGGGATAGATCGGGCCGTCGGCGCCCGATCGCACGTCAGCCCCTTCCTGCGGCGCCGAAATAGCCGCCTCGATATCGCGGCGATTGCAGATGCAGGGATATATCAGGCCGCGTAACCACAGCGCATCAAGTGCCGCATGATAGTTGGGCAAGCGATCAGATTGGCGCATCGGTTCGGCATCCCACCAGACGCCCAACCAGTTCAGATCATCCTTCAACTGATCCTCCCATGCGGGCTTGCTGCGTTGCGGGTCGATATCCTCGATACGCAGTAGGAAGGTCCCGCCCTCGGCACGTGCCATGTCATGCGCAAGGATCGCGGAATAGGCGTGCCCCAGATGCAGCGGACCTGTGGGTGATGGTGCAAAACGGGTTACGAAAGCCATTCCGAAAACGCCTGTTTCGCACGGTCGGTATAAGCCTTGTAGCGATCCTTCCGTCCGCGCCGCCCGCCTTTGGCATCAATCGGGGGGAAGAGGCCGAAGTTCACATTCATCGGCTGGAACGTCTTCGCCTCCGCCCCGCCGGTGATGTGGTGGATCAGCGATCCCATCGCCGTTTCGTGCGGCGGCGGGGGCAGGATGTGCCCCATGATCTCGGCGGCGGCCATCCGGCCCGCCAAGCAGCCCCATGGCGGCACTTTCAACATAGCCTTCCACGCCGGTGATCTGCCCCGCAAACCGGATGTTGGGGCGGCTGCGCAGCCGCATCTGATCGTCAAGCGAGCGTGGGGGAGTTGATGAATGTATTGCGGTGAATGCCGCCCAGACGGGCAAAACTGGCATCCTGCAATCCGGGAATCATTTTCAGAACAGCGGTTTGCGCGCCATACTTCATCTTGGTCTGAAAGCCCACGATGTTGTAAAGCGTGCCCAGCTTGTTATCGCGGCGGAGTTGCACGACGGCATAGGGTTTCACCTGCGGATCATGCGCATTGGTCAGACCCACTGGCTTCATCGGGCCAAAACGCAACGTTTCTCTCCCCCTTTCAGCCATGACTTCGATGGGTAGGCAACCGTCGAAGTAGCCCGCTGTCTCACCCTCATGGAATTCGGTTTTCTCGGCCGCCAACAGAGCGTCGATGAAGGCTTCGTATTCAACCTTCGTCATCGGGCAGTTGATATAGGCCTGCTGTTCCTCAATCGTCTCGCCCTTGTCGTAGCGCGATTGCAGCCACGCCACCGACATATCGATAGATTCGCCGTAGACGATAGGCGCAATGGCATCAAAGAAAGCCAAAGCCTCGGCCCCGGTCTCTGTGCGAATGCTTTCTGCCAGCGCGCCGCTGGTCAGTGGGCCGGTCGCCACGATCCAGTGGCCGTCTGAAGGAAGCTCTGTAATCTCTTCGTAAGACACCGAAATCAGAGGGTGTGCCAGGATTTTGGCGGTAACGGTTTCGGCAAACGGATCACGATCCACGGCCAGCGCGCCGCCGGCAGGCAGGCGATGCGCGCGCGCGGTTTCCATGATGATGCCGCCCGCAGCGCCCATTTCCCAGTGCAGAAGCCCACGGCATTGCGTTCATCATCATCCGACCGGAAGGAGTTGGAGCAGACCATTTCCGCAAGACTGCCGGTGCGGTGCGCAAACGTGCCAACCTTGGGGCGCATCTCGTGGATGACTACCGTCACGCCCTTCTGCGCCGCCTGCCAGGCCGCCTCGACCCCCGCCATGCCGCCGCCGATGATGTGAAGCGTGCCTGTCATGGGGTGGTTCTAGGGCAGGCTTCGAACAGCGCCGCAAGTTCGGCTCGCGTGAAAGCCGCGGGGTCATCGACCTTGCGGCCCAACACGCGCGCCTTATCAAAGAAACCCGCGCGCAGGGACGGGGAGATGTGCGGCTGATTACACGGGCGGCTAGAAAGGGCACCCCCATAGCGCTATCTTCTTCCATCGTGATTTCAAGAAGTTGCGTTAGCACATTATGCGGATCCGCCCATGTCGCGGGCGGACGGCAAGGTCACTGGCGATGCTTTGGCAGAGGTCACAGTGCAGCCGTCAACGAGATCGTTCACGGCCCGGTGCTCCATTGTATGTCACCGGTAAGCTCGGTTTGCCGTTTGCGCTGCCCGGACACCTTAAAAATCGCGACGATGAACACAATGCACATCAGTGCCAATATGCCCAAGCAGAACCCATCACGCCTCATCCCCCTGTTCGGCAACACGCGCCACCGATACCACTTCCTCATCCCCGCCGGTGTTGAACACCTTGACCCCGCCAGCCGACCGGGACCGGAAGGAGATCTGGTCAACCGGCACACGGATCGATTGCCCCGTGCTGGTCGCGAGCATGATCTGATCCGACATCTCGACCGGGAAAGATGCCACCAGTGGCCCGCCGCGCATCGCACCATCCATCGCCTTGACACCCATGCCGCCCCGCCCGCGAACGGGATAATCGTGACTGGACGACAGTTTGCCTGCGCCATTTGCGGTGATCGTGAGGATCAGGTCTTCCCGCGCCGACATTTCGGCATAACGTTCAGGTGAAAGTTGGCCCGCCTCCACTGCATCATCCTCGTCGTCCGATTGCGCATCGGCATCGTCGGGGGCCCCGGCAACAAGACGCCGCTGCTTTAGATAGGCCGCACGTTCGGCCGGGTCTGCTTCAAAGTGGCGGATGATTGCCATAGACACCACCTTGTCACCTTTGCCCACGCGAATCCCGCGGACACCGGTCGAGCCCCGCGATTTGAAAACCCGGATTTCCGTTGTGGGAAAACGGATTGCGCGGCCAAGTGATGTCACCAGCATCACATCGTCATTTTCATCAGCGATTGCTGCATTCACCAGTAACACGCCTTCGGGCAGGTTCATCGCGATCTTGCCGTTGCGTTTCACGTTGGTGAAATCCGACAGATCGTTCTGGCGGACATCGCCATCGCTGGTTGCAAACACAATCTGCAGGCTTTCCCACTCATCTTCCGGCACATCGACGGGCATCAGGGCTGCAATGCTGACGCCTTGTTCGATCGGCAGAAGGTTGACCATGGCCTTGCCCTTTGCCTGCCGTCCGGCAAGGGGCAGGCGCCAGGTCTTGAGCTTGTAGACCATGCCATCGGTCGTGAAAAACAGCAGATTTGTATGGGTATTGGCCACAAACAGTGTGGTGACAACATCGTCTTCTTTGGTTGCCATCGAAGCCAGACCCTTGCCGCCGCGGTTCTGTGCACGGAATTCCGCCAAGGGGGTGCGCTTGATATAGCCGCCCGAAGTGATCGTTACGACCATGTCTTCACGTTCGATCAGGTCTTCGTCTTCCATGTCGCCGGACCACTCGGCGATTTCGGTGCGGCGGGGGATTGCGAACATCGCCTTCATTTCGCGCAGTTCTTCCGAAATGATGGACATGATCCGATCACGCGAGCCAAGGATTTCAAGGTAATCCTTGATCTTGGCGGCCAGTTCCTGAAGTTCGTCTGTCACTTCCTTGACGCCAAGAGCGGTCAGGCGTTGCAGGCGCAACTCGAGGATGGCTCTGGCCTGCGCTTCGGACAGGTTGTAGGTGCCGTCGTCGTTCACGGGGTGGCTCGGATCATCAATCAGCTTGATGAAGGGAATGATCTCACCGGCGGGCCAACGACGGGTCATCAAGCGGTCGCGTGCTTCGGCGGGGTCGGCTGAGGCGCGGATGGTGGCCACCACTTCGTCGACGTTCGAAACGGCCACAGCGAGCCCGCACAGGATATGGCTGCGTTCGCGCGCCTTGCGCAGTTCAAATGCAGTGCGTTTCGCCACGACATCTTCGCGGAAGCTGATGAAATGTGTCAGAAAATCGCGCAAAGTCAGTTGTTCGGGACGCCCCCCGTTGAGTGCAAGCATATTGCAACCAAAGCTGACCTGCATGGGCGTAAAGCGAAAGAGCTGGTTCAGCACGACATCCGCCGTGGCGTCGCGTTTCAACTCGATCACGACACGCACGCCGATCCGGTCGGATTCGTCCTGCACATGGGCGATGCCTTCGATCTTTTTTTCGCGCACACTTTCCGCGATGATTTCGATCATTCGGGCCTTGTTGACCTGATAGGGCACCTCGTCGATGATGATGGCCCAACGGTCCTTGCGGATTTCCTCTACTCTGGTCTTGGCACGGATGATCACGCTGCCGCGCCCTTCAAGGTAGGCTTTGCGCGCACCGGACCGACCCAGGATCATTGCGCCCGTAGGGAAATCCGGGGCAGGGATGTAGTCCATCAACGCCTCGGTAGACAGATCCGGGTTTTCGATCAGTGCAAGTGTGCCGTCGATAACTTCGCCCAGATTATGGGGCGGGATGCGGGTCGCCATACCGACTGCGATGCCTTCTGCGCCGTTGACCAGCATGTTAGGAAATCGTGCAGGCAGAACCGTCGGTTCACGGTCCTTTCCATCATAGTTATCTTGGAAATCAACAGTTTCCTTGTCAATGTCCGCCAACAGAAATGCAGCAGGTTTGTCCATGCGCACCTCGGTATAGCGCATGGCAGCGGCGTTATCACCATCCATGGAACCAAAGTTGCCTTGCCCGTCGAGCAGTTTGAGCGACATCGAAAACGGTTGCGCCATGCGCACAAGTGCATCGTAAATCGCGCTATCACCGTGGGGGTGATATTTGCCCATCACGTCGCCAACCGGCCTTGCGGACTTGCGATACGGTTTGTCGTGGCTGTTGCTGGTTTCGTGCATCGCGTAGAGGATGCGGCGATGCACCGGTTTTAGTCCATCGCGCAGATCGGGAATGGCGCGGGAGACGATCACGCTCATCGCGTAATCGAGGTAGGCGGTCTTCATTTCATCGACAATATCGACATTGGGGCCGTGAAAACCGGGGCGCTGCGGGATTTCGTCTGCGTTATCAACGTCGTCTGGCGTATCGTTCATCTGATGCCGATCTTTCGGACAAAGGGGCTATATCTTGTTGCCGTTCTTTTACACTATCTAGGGATAGGGGTGCAATGGGCACGACCGGCCTCGCTGGCAGCCACCATTGGTGACTGCCAACACATTGTTTTTATTGCAAATTAAGAAAATCGTGGCAGGCTTATACTGCTGCCACATGAAAGGAGGCTTGGCATGGTGCCATCGGATACGGAATTAATGCTGAAGGGATACGGTCTGACGACGGCGGAGGTGTATTACCGTTTGCCGGATTATCGTAATGTTCTCAATACATTCGTGTGGCAGGACTATGATCTTGCGCCAGACTATCCGTGCCTGTTTCGATTCATTGAATTCTGGCAGGACAAGATCGACGGGCCGCTGCATTCGGTGCGGTTTACCCATCGCAAACTGATTGCGCCGGGCGAATGGCGCAATGTAGTGGGTGAGTTCCGCTTGCACTGAAAACGGCAGTCTTCATCGCGTCTTCATTCTGTCTTTATCTTGTAAAGACAGCGCGTCATCCGGCGCGCAGCAGCATTCCGAACAGATCGCGCGGATCATCCGGATCGGCGATCATGTCGAGCTGTTCGAACAGCCCGGTTTCGGCGAGCTTGCTATGGACGTAGCGCAATGCACTGAAATCCTCGATGGCAAAGCCGACAGAGTCGAAGAGGGTAATCTGGCGGGCATCCGTGCGGCCCGGCGCGGTCCCTGCGATGACCTGCCAGAGTTCGGTCACGGGGTAATCATCGGGGAGTTGCTGAATCTCGCCTTCGATCCGCGTTTGGGGGGGATATTCGACAAAGATGCCGGACCGCAGCAGAATGTCCTTGTGCAGTTCGGTCTTGCCGGGGCAATCGCCGCCGACACCGTTGATGTGAACGCCGGAGCCGACCATGTTGTCGGTCAAGATCGTGGCGTTGGTCTTGTCGGCGGTAACGGTCGTGATGATTTGTGCGCCAAGGATCGCGTCTTCAGGCGTCTTGCAAGGCACAAGGGTCAGGCCGAAACCTTTCAGGTTGGACAGGCACTTTTGCGTGGCGGCGGGGTCAATATCATACATCCGGACCTCGGTGATGCCACAGATTGCCTTGAAGGCAAGTGCCTGAAACTCTGCCTGCGCGCCATTGCCGATCAGGGCCATGGTGGTGGATTTCGGGGCCAGCCATTTCGCCGCCATGGCCGATGTGGCGGCGGTGCGCAGGGCGGTCAGGATCGTCATTTCGGACAGCATCAGGGGATAGCCCGTCGCGACATCGGCCAGAAGGCCAAAGGCAGTAACGGTTTGGAGGCCCTGTTTCATATTTGACGGATGGCCGTTCACATACTTGAAGCCGTAGGTTTCACCATCTGACGTGGGCATCAGCTCGATCACACCGACATCGGAATGGCTGGCCACGCGCGGGGTCTTGTCAAACAGCGGCCAGCGGCGGAAATCGGCCTCTATCTCGGCGGCCAGATCGACCATCATGCGTTCAACGCCAAGGTGAAGAACGATCTTCATCATATTGGCAACGCTAACAAAAGGCACCATAGCCTGCTTTGATGGGGTGTTCATTACAAACTCTCCGTTACAAACTGCGTGTCATGCGGTCAAAGACCTTGCGACCCATCAGCGAGGCGACCAGATCGACCATCACGCGGGCGGTGCGACCGCGTTCATCAAGAAAAGGGTTCAGTTCAACGAGGTCGAGTGATGAGACCAGGCCACATTCGTGCAGCATTTCCATGACCAGATGCGCCTCGCGCAATGTTGTGCCACCAGGAACAGTGGTCCCAACAGCGGGTGCGACTGACGGGTCCATAAAGTCGACATCAAGGCTGACGTGAAGCATTCCGCCATTGGCGCGGACATGGTTCAGGAAGGCGCGCAAGGGGGCGACGATCCCTTGCTCGTCAAGAACCCGCATATCGTTGATGGCAATGTCATGGTGCAATAGTGCGGCATGTTCTGCCGCATCAACCGAACGGATACCGAACAAGCAGATACGATCGGCGGGAATGGGTGCGGGAAAATCGGGAAAAGCATCAAAGCCGCTGCGCCCTGCGATATAGGCAAGCGGGGTGCCGTGCAAGTTGCCGCTGGTGGTAGTTTTCAGCGTGTGAAAGTCGGAATGCGCATCGAGCCACAGTAAAAACAGCGGGCGGTCGGCGCGCGCCGCGAAGGCGGCTGCGCCGGCGACAGACCCCAAAGCCAGTGAATGATCACCACCCATGATGATCGGCATGCCGCCCTCTGATAGTGCATCATCGATCCGGTCGCGCAGAATTTCGGTCCAGCCAAGGGTTTCAGGAAGATGATGCACCGCCGGGTTGGTTGCAGCGACATCCGGCAAATCGGGCAGAACCAGATCACCCCAGTCCTCGACGCCATGGCCAAGATCGCGGATCGCCGAAGCGATACCGGCAACACGATAGGCCGCTGGCCCCATGATGCAGCCGGGATTTTTCTGCCCGGTATCGATCGGTGCACCGATCAGGACGGTATTGACCATGACAAAATTCCCTTTGTTTGGCGCGAATATCTGTGCGAACTGTGGGATATTCCAGCAGCCTCTTGTGCAGAGTGAAGGGAATTTGTGCGGTTTGGCAAAGGATTTGATCCGCTATGGACAATATTGATAATTTGCTGATTGCCGAACTGCGCCGTGACGGGCGCGCGGCGCTGTCAGAGCTTGCGGGCCGGCTTGGCGTCAGCCGGGCGACCGTGCGCGCGCGGATGGAGCGGTTGTCGGCACGCGGCGATATTGCAGGCTTTACCGTCGTGACGCGGGCCGATGTATCGACAGCGGCGGTGCGGGCGTTGATGCTGATCGGGATCGAAGGGCGCGGGGCCGAGAGGATCATGGCACGATTGACGGGGTTACCAGCCGTGATTGCGGTGCATTCCACCACAGGCCAATGGGACCTGATTGCCGAGGTGGGCGCACAGACACTGGAAGAACTGGATCAGGTGATTTTTCGCATCCGCGAGATTGATGGCGTCATACGCAGTGAGACGAACCTGTTGTTGTCGACGCGCAAGGCGGGGCGCAGGTAAGGAGCGTTCTGCCCCCTCGGTGCGTGCCGCACTTCACCCCATGAGGATATTTTGCGCGAGAGCATGCCACAAAAGTGCTGCGATTGGCCTCATGGTCTAAGGCTGCGCGATGCCCTAGATAGGGCTTAACGGAGGTCTTGCGATGATAGTAGAGCTTGGGCATTTTGCGCTGATTTTGGCGCTGGCAGTGGCTGTGATCCAGACGGTCCTGCCATTGGCAGGGGCGCATATGCGCGACGCACGACTGATGGCTGTGGCAGGTCCTGCGGCAATGCTGCAGGTGTTGCTGGTCGGGTTTTCCTTCGCAGTGCTGACCTATGCCTTTGTGGTATCGGACTTTTCGCTTCGGCTGGTCGTCGCCAATTCGCATACGTTAAAGCCGATGCTTTACAAGGTCGCGGGCACTTGGGGGAACCACGAAGGATCGTTGCTGCTGTGGGTGTTGATCCTTGCGCTGTTCGGCGCCTGCGCGGCGGTATTTGGTGGCAACTTGCCGACGACGTTGCGCGCTCGGGTGATTGGCGTGCAGGGGATGATCGGGGTGGCGTTCCTGTTGTTCATGCTACTGACATCGAACCCGTTTCTGCGCCTTGACGTGCCGCCGATGGATGGGCGGGATCTAAATCCACTGCTGCAAGACCCAGGTTTGGCGTTTCATCCGCCGTTTCTTTATTTGGGCTATGTCGGCCTTTCGATGAGCTTTTCATTTGCCGTGGCCGCGTTGATTGAGGGTCGGGTCGATGCGGCATGGGCAAGATGGGTGCGGCCATGGACACTTGCCGCATGGATTTTCCTGACCATCGGCATCGCGCTCGGGTCTTGGTGGGCGTATTACGAACTGGGTTGGGGCGGTTTCTGGTTCTGGGACCCGGTGGAAAATGCGTCGTTCATGCCGTGGCTGCTTGCAGCAGCCTTGCTGCATTCGGCGATCGTGGTGGAAAAGCGCGAAAGTCTGAAGGCGTGGACCATTCTGCTGGCGATCCTCGCGTTCGGGTTCAGTTTGATCGGTACGTTCATCGTCCGGTCGGGCGTCATTACGAGCGTGCATGCCTTTGCCAACGACCCTGAACGTGGTGTTTTCATCCTGCTGATACTGGGATTTTTCACCGGGGGCGCATTGATGTTGTATGCGGCGCGCGCTGGTGTGATGGAAGCACGAGGAGTGTTTGGCCCGATCAGCCGCGAAGGTGCGCTGGTTGCCAATAATCTGTTGCTGTCGGTGTCGGCGTTTGTGGTCTTTGTCGGCACGATCTGGCCTCTGGTTGCCGAAATCCTGTGGGACGCAAAGCTGAGCGTGGGTGAGCCGTTCTTCAACGCAGCTTTCACACCGTTCATGGTGGCGCTGGCTATTTTGCTGCCCGTGGGCAGTGCGATGGCGTGGAAGCGCGGATCGGTGCGGCGGGGCATTGCGGGGTTGTGGCCCGTGGCGCTGTTGGCGGTGGCGATCGGCGGGCTGGCTTTTGCGATGCAGACCGGGCGATCCGCGCTTGGGCCGATCGGGGCCATGCTGGGCGCATGGGTTGTGTTCGGTGCGCTTGCCGATTTCTGGGGGCGCACCGGGCGAGACGCAGTGGCCGTGCGGCTATCGCGCCTGACGCGGCTGCCGCGTGCAGACTGGGGCAAGGCGCTGGCCCATGCGGGGTTTGGTGTGACCCTGTTTGCCGCCGCCGCAATGAACGCCTGGAAGGTTGAGGATATCCGCGTGGCGCAAACCGGTGAGCGGTTTCCTTTGGGCGGCTATGAGGTGCTGCTTGGTGACGTGACCACCGTGCAGGGACCGAACTATACCTCGACCATGGCGGAAATGACGGTGTTCCGGAACGGGCAGATGGTGGCCGCGCTGTTCCCTGAAAAACGGTTCTACCCTGTTCAAGGCATGCCAACGACCGAGGCCGCGATTGATTACGGATTTTGGCGCGACATCTACCTTGTGATTGGTGATGCGCAGGAAAACGGAGGTTGGGCGGTACGCAGCTATATCGAGCCGTTTGCAAACTGGCTGTGGGGCGGCGCGTTGTTGATGGCATTTGGCGGCATCATCAGCCTGACAGACCGTCGCTACCGGGTGGCTGCGGGGGCGCGGCGCATGGCGATGGCCCCAGCAGAATGATCCGCGGGCTGGCACTTTGGTTCCTCATGGCGCTGCCCGCGTTTGCAGTCCTGCCGGATGAAGTGCTGCCTGATGCAGCACTTGAGGCACGGGCGCGGGCGCTTTCGCGCGAATTGCGCTGTGTGCAATGCCAGAGTGAAAGCATCGACGACAGCAATGCGGCCATTGCGCGGGATTTGCGATTGTTGGTGCGCGAACTCGAAGTAGCGTCGAGTTCCAGGCGGGTCCCCCCATGGTGGGCGGCAGCATCAAGCGGGCCGTGCTGGACCTGTTCATGGAGTCAGCCCGGACCCTGGATTCCCGCCGTCGGCTGCGGGTCCACTTTCCCAACCTGGATGCGGTGCCCTGGACCTTCCTGCCCGAGCCGGCCCTGACGGCGGGACTTGAGCTCTCCCCAGGAAGACCGGCTGGTGATCCGGCTGTTCGACGGGTATAACGACTTTCATCAGGCGATGGCGGTCTGCCAGCAGAACGAGGCGATGGTGCTGGAAGCGGCGTTTGTGCTGCTGGAGGCCGCACCTCGGGGTTGCACCGAGCGGTCCAGCTCAAGGTCGAAGTGATGAAGACCGGTCTCTTCAAGAAGGGGGATCATGTGGAAGTGGGCGTCTTCGTGCGGCAAGGCAAACCAGTCAAGCGGGTGCAAGATGGTTTCCTGGACAACCCGCATCCTCTCCCCGTACCGACTTGCCCCGAACCTTCAAGCTGTAACCGGGTCGGCCACAGACGCAGCACCAGACGCTTAGAGGGGTCGCCAGCATCGTGGACCAAAGCCAGCGTTTCGTTGCGCCCATCATTACTGTTGGGCAATACCGGTAGCAGTGCTGCAGGGCGCTTCACGTCGAACCACA
>CAWAPA010000029.1:0-26926 GCA_963783595.1 uncultured Alphaproteobacteria bacterium
CCTGCTCACTCAAGCAGGCCTGAAGCCCGATGCCATCGGCACCGTCTTCATGACCGGCGGCTCGTCTGGTGTGCCCGCGCTGCGCCGCATCGTGGCCGCCGTGCTGCCCGGCGCGGCCATCGCCACGGGCGACATGTTCGGCTCCGTCGGCACCGGCCTCGCCCTTGACGCATCGTCACGCTTTGGTTGAAGGGCTTGCAGCACCGCCCGCTTCGGTTCAGCATCGCCACATCTGAAAAGGAACCGCCACAATGCCCGTCAAGAACCGCTTTGCTGAACTGCTGCCCGAAATCACCGCATGGCGGCGCGATTTCCACATGCACCCTGAACTGCTGTTCGATGTTGGGCGCACCGCCGGAAAGGTCGCAGACCTTTTGCGCGATTTCGGCGTGGACGAGGTTACAACAGGCATCGGGCGCACGGGTGTTGTCGGCGTCATCAAGGGCCGCACCGATACGTCCGGCCGCGTCATCGGTCTGCGCGCCGACATGGACGCGCTGCCGATCCATGAGGCAACCGGCGTCGATTACGCCAGCAAAACCCCCGGCAAGATGCACGCCTGCGGCCATGACGGTCATACTGCCATGCTGCTTGGGGCTGCGAAATACCTCGCCGAAACCCGCAATTTCGATGGCACCGTCATCCTGATCTTCCAACCGGCAGAAGAGGGCGGCGGCGGCGGGCGCGAAATGGTGCAGGACGGCCTCATCACCCGCTGGAAGATCGACGAAGTTTACGGCATGCACAACATGCCCGGCATCCCCGTGGGCCAGTTTGCCATCCGCGAAGGTGCCATGATGGCCGCCGCCGATCAGTTCGACATCACGGTCACGGGCAAGGGCGGCCATGCCGCCAAACCGCATGACTGTATCGACACAACCGTGGTCGCGGCCCACATTATCGTGGCTCTGCAGACCATCGCCTCGCGCGGGGTCGATCCGATGGCGCAGGTCGTTGTGTCCGTCTGCACTGTGCAAACTGACAGCACCGCGCATAACGTGATCCCGCAGGTCGTGAAAATGCGCGGCACCGTGCGCACAATGGATCCCAAGATACAGGATTACGTCGAACGTCGCGTGATTGAAATTACCCAAGGCACCGCCCTTGCCCTTGGCGCTGTGGCCGAGATCGACTATCGGCGCGGCTATCCCGTCACGATGAACGCGCCCGAAAACACGGTCTTTGCCGCCGATGTGGCGCATGCGGTTTCGGGCAACGTGGACCGCAACACAGCCCCTCTGATGGGGGCCGAGGATTTCAGCTTTCTGCTGAACGAACGCCCCGGCGCCTATATCTTTCTTGGCAACGGCGACACGGCGATGGTGCATCACCCCGCCTACAACTTTGATGACAGCGCAATCCCGTTCGGATCCAGCTGGTATGCCGGAATGGCCGAGGCGCGGATGCCCGCGCCGTGATCGGCAGCGTCCTTGTTGCCCTGATCGCCGCCCTGCACATCTACATCATGGTGCTGGAGATGTTCCTGTGGGAAACCACCCGTGCCCGCCGCGCCTTTGGCACCACGCCGGAATTTGCCCGCGCGACAAAGGTGCTGGCGGCCAATCAGGGCCTTTACAACGGCTTTCTTGCGGCGGGCCTGATCTGGGCACTGATCGCGGGCGTTTCTGATGGGGGCAGGGCGCTTGCGCTGTTCTTTCTCGCCTGCGTTCTGGTTGCTGGCCTTTACGGTGCCGCGACCGCATCGCGCCGCATCCTGTTCATTCAGGCAATCCCGGCAGGTCTGGCAATCATCGCGGTGTTTTTCGCCGTGTAGGATGGGCCGGTCTGCCCATCACTCCGTCCGATCACGCAATGTTTCAAATGTGTTAACGCAGCCTGTGGATAACTTTCAAATTCCGTTGATTTCATTGGATAATCCTGAAAATTGACAGCCGTCAATTTCCCCGTTCACGCCCCCCGCGACAACGCCGCCACCCCTGTCCGCGCAATCTCACGCAATCCCAGAGGCCGCATCAGATCGGCAAAAGCGTCGATTTTCTCCGGCGTGCCGGTCATCTCGAACACAAAACTTTCCAGCGTCGAATCCACCACATTGGCACGAAAAATCTCGGCCAGCCGCAGCGCCTCGATCCTGTGATCGCCCGCGCCCGCCACCTTGAACAGCGCCAATTCCCGCTGCACCGCAGGCCCCTCCACCGTCAGATCGTGCACCTCATGCACCGGCACCATGCGTTCCAGTTGCGACTTGATCTGCACGATCACCGCAGGTGTCCCGCGCGTCACCACCGTGATCCGGCTGCGATGCCCCTGATGATCGACCTCCGCCACTGTCAGGCTTTCGATATTATAACCGCGCCCCGAAAACAGCCCGATCACCCGCGCCAGCACGCCGCTTTCGTTATCGACCACCACCGCCAGCGTATGCGTCTCCACCAGCGGCGCATTCGGATCGCGCAGGTCATAGGCCGAATGGCTGGTGGCGCCTTTTTTGATGTTCAGGGCTGACATCGCCCCTCCTTCCTCTGTTTGAAACTATCCTGCAGGGGGTCCGGGGGACGCAAAGTCCCCCGGTCCGCCAGATTACACCAGCACCGCCCCTTTGGCCCCGATCACCCCTTGGGTATCCGCATCGCCCAGCAGCATCTCGTTATGCGGCTTGCCTGATGGGATCATCGGGAAACAGTTTTCATGCTTTTCCACGCGGCAGTCGAAAATCACCGGGCCATCGTATTCCAGCATTTCCATGATCGCATCGTCCAACTTGGCAGGGTCCGTGCACTGAATGCCCTTGCAGCCAAACGCCTCGGCGAGTTTCACGAAATCGGGCAAGGATTCCGACCAGCTTTGTGAATAGCGCTGCCCGTGCAGCAATTCCTGCCATTGCCGCACCATGCCCAACCGTTCGTTGTTCAGGATGAACTGCTTGGTACGGGCGCGGAACTGCATCGCGGTGCCCATTTCCTGCATGTTCATCAGCCAACTGGCCTCACCCGCCACGTTGATGACCAGCGCGTCGGGATGTGCGACCTGTACGCCGATGGACGCAGGCAGCCCGTAGCCCATGGTGCCAAGGCCGCCGGACGTCATCCAGCGGTTGGGGTCTTCAAACCCGAGGTATTGTGCGGCCCACATCTGATGCTGGCCGACCTCGGTGGTGATATAGCGATCCATGCCGCGTGTCAGCGCCTCAAGCCGTTCAAGGGCATACTGCGGTTTGATCACGGTTTTCGAGTTCTTGTAGGACAGGCATTTCACGGCCCGCCATTCATTGATCTTTGCCCACCACTGCGGCAAGGCGACCGTATTTGTCTTGGACCCGCGCGCCTTCCATTGCCGCAGCACTTCGCGCAGGACTTCCGTTACATCACCCACGATGGGCACATCGACATGAATGACCTTGTTGATGGAGGACGGGTCGATGTCGATATGCGCCTTGCGCGAGCCAGGGCTGAAATCCTTGATCCGGCCCGTAATGCGGTCGTCAAACCGGGCACCGACGTTGATCATCAGATCACAGCCGTGCATCGCAAGGTTCGCCTCATACAAGCCATGCATTCCCAGCATGCCAAGCCAGTTCTTGCCGGATGCAGGATATGATCCCAGCCCCATCAGGGTCGAGGTGATCGGAAAGTTCGTGCCCGCAACCAGTTCGCGAAGCAATTGGCTGGCCTCAGGCCCGGAATTCACCACACCGCCACCGGTGTAGAACACCGGGCGTTCTGCGGTTTCCATCATCTCGACCAGACGCGCGATTTGGGCGGCATCGCCCACGGTCTTGGGTTGGTAATGCGACACGCGTAAGTCTTCTTTGGTGGTGTAGTCAGCCGTCGCAAATTGCACGTCCTTGGGGATGTCCACCAGCACCGGGCCGGGCCTGCCCTTGGTTGCGACGTGGAACGCCTGATGCAGGGTCTCGGCCAATTTCGCGGTATCCTTGACCAGCCAGTTATGTTTGGTGCAGGGCCGCGTGATACCGACGGTATCGGCTTCTTGGAAGCCATCTGTGCCGATCATGAAGGTGGGCACTTGGCCGGATAAAACGATGATCGGAATACTGTCCATCAATGCGTCCGTCAAACCGGTGACCGCGTTGGTCGCACCCGGTCCAGAGGTGACCAGCGCCACACCCGGTTTGCCTGTTGAACGCGCATAGCCTTCAGCCATATGCACAGCACCCTGCTCATGGCGCACAAGGATGTGGCGAATATCGTTCTGCTGAAAAATCTCGTCATAGATCGGAAGAACGGCCCCGCCCGGATAGCCAAAGACCACGTCCACACCCTGATCCTTCAGGGCTTGCACGACCATTCTTGCTCCGGTCATCTGTTTCGACATTTTCGCTCTCTCCTTCGCGCAACAAAAAGCCCCCGGTTTTCAATCGGGGGCGCATGGGAACCTAGGTATGGTCAACCGTTACCGGCCCATGCGCGTCCTTCCTACGATGACAAGAATAAGGGGCATGACCCACTCCACTGCTTCGTCGGCGACATTATGAGGCGATATGCCGGGCGTCAACAGGAATTGCAAACAGAAAGTGTCGCTATGCATGCGCTATTTTGACACTTTGTTACAAAAAAATGCCGATCGAACGCAACATTTGCAAATGCATCCTCCGGTCACGCGCGAATACAGCCTGCCGAACCACTGCTCTGGTCAGCCGATCAGGGCGATGTACGCGCCATATCCCAGCAGGAGCGCAGCGCCGGCGAGCCGTGGCAGGCCACCTAGAAAAACCGCCAGAAGGGTGAGCGCAATCGCAGCACCAGCGGCCCATGGCATATCGACCATGGCAAAGCGGACGTCGACAGGTATGGGCGAGACGATGGCGGTGATGCCGAGGATGCCAAAGATGTTGAATATGCACGATCCGACAACATTCCCCACCGCGATTTCGGTTTGCTTGCGCATCGCGGCAATCACGGATGTGGCCAGTTCCGGAAGAGATGTACCAACGGCCACGATGGTCAGTCCGATCACTGCCTCTGATATGCCAAAGGACTCGGCTATTATCACGGAACTATCGACCAACAGTCGCGCGCCGATCACCAGCACAACCAGACCACCCAAGGTCATCGTCCATGCCTTCCATTGCGGCGGCAGCGGAAAGGCGTTCAAATCCCGTTCTTCCTTGCTCGTCAGGAAAGCGGTCGCAAGAAAGGCAATCAACCCGACAAACAGGACGATGCCTTCCAAGCGCGTGATGATTGAACCTGTCAGCATCCACCACACCACGGCCGTTGCCCCCAGCATGAAACCAAGGTCGCGCCATAGCTTGCTGACCGGGATGATCAGAGGCGTTATCGCGGCAGAAACACCCAGAATAAGAAGGATGTTCGCGATGTTCGAACCAATGACATTGCCGAGCGCGATGCCGGATTTTCCCTCCAGCGCCGCTTGCAGCGAGACCAGAAGTTCGGGGGCCGATGTGCCAAAACCCACAACAGTCAGGCCGATAACCATCGGGGACAATCGGAAATGCCGCGCAACACTTGACGCGCCCTTGACCAGATATTCACCACCAAAGAAAAGAGCAACCAAGCCGACAACGAAATACAGATAAGTCAAAGCGGGCTCCCATGAACGCGGTGTGGGCTTTCACATCGGGTGTGCAGGCAGTTTTGCAAGTGCAGGCCGCAACTTTTTGCCCGACTGCGGCAGAGATACCCGCTATCATGGAAGTGTTACACCGCTGACAAATCACTGTAACCTTTGCTCAGTACGTCCCCGTCCAAGCGGCTATCCTGCCGTTATGCCGTCCCGTTCTGCCGGGGCCAGCCAGAGGGAATATCCAATGCAACAGAACGATACCCGCGCATTGTCTTTCGATGAATTTGATGAATTGAAAGATCCCCGTCCGTCTACTCAGGAGTTTGACCGTGTCGTCGCGAGCGCGATGTCGCGTCGGGGTTTTTTGGGTGTATTGGCGATGGGTTCTGCTGCGACAGCAATGGGCACGCTGATGGGATCAGGGGCGGCACAGGCGCAGGCCGCGTCGCCAAGGTTTGCATTTGCACCGATCCCGATTGCGACCGATGCGACAGTGCATGTTCCTGAAGGATACTCATGGCGACCTGTCGTGCAATGGGGCCAGCCGCTGTTTTCTGACGCCGCCCCCTTCGACCCTGCAACCGGAGTGACATCTGCCGGACAAGCACGCGCATTCGGCGAAAACACTGATGGGATGGAACTGTTCAATATTGGCGGTCGGCAGGTGATTGCCGTCAACCATGAATACGTGAATCTTGACATCAACCTTCCCGGACGTCCGGACGAAGGGATGCCGCAGAACGCAGACGATGTTATGTTGTTGCAAAATGCGCAAGGCGTATCGGTCATGGAAGTGGCACAGAGTGAGAATGGCTGGGACGTCGTGATCGACAGCCCCTTTAACCGCAGGATCACGAACTCAACGCCGATGGTGCTGTCAGGTCCAGCTGCTGGGCACGATCTGTTGAAAACCGAAGCAGATCCATCGGGCACGAAGGTGTTGGGCACGATGAACAACTGCGGTGCGGGCAGAACGCCGTGGGGCACCTACCTGACGTGTGAGGAAAACTTCAACAGCTACTTTGGGTCCACCGTTGCCGATCTAGCGATTGATCCGGCATTTGAACGCTATGGCGTGGGTGTCGAAGGGCGGTATGCATATGAAAAGTTCGATGCCCGGTTTGATCTTTCAAGAACGCCGAATGAGCCCAACCGTTTTGGCTATGTCGTTGAAATTGATCCTGCTGATCCTGCGTCGGTGCCGGTGAAACGCACCGCACTCGGCCGGTTCAAGCATGAAAACGCGGCACTTGTGGTTGCCCGCGATGGCCGTGTGGTGGTGTATCTTGGCGATGACGAGCGCGGCGAGTTTCTTTACAAGTGGGTCAGCAATGATGCGTATGTCGTGGGTGGAGACACATCGACACTGTTGGATGAGGGGCAGCTTTATGCGGCCACGTTCGCCGATGACATGACCGGAAAATGGCTGGCACTGACGCCCGAAGCGACGGGTATGGATGCCGCGATGATCTGCATCCATACGCGTCAGGCGGCCTCGAACGTAAAGGCGACCACCATGGATCGCCCGGAATGGGTGGCGGTAAACCCGGTTGCGATCGAGGCCTATGTCGCGTTGACCAACAACTCGAACCGGGGTGTAAAACCGAATGCGGGCGGCGATGAAACCCCCGTTGGCGGCCCGAACCCGCGTGCGGAAAATGAGTATGGCCAGATCGTGCGCTGGTATCCCGCGGATGAAGATCATGCGTCGGACTCGTTCACATGGGATATCTTCGTGATGGCGGGCAATCCGACCGTTCATCAGGATGCCTATGCGGGGTCTGCAAACGTGAATGCGGGCAATATGTTCAATTCGCCCGACGGAATGATGTTTGATCATACCGGTATGCTGTGGATTCAGACAGATGGCGAAGACAGCAATGAAGGTAATTTTGCCGGGCAAGGCAACAACCAGATGTTGGTCGGCGACCCCGCAACGGGAGAGATTGCGCGTTTCATGACCGGGCCCAAGGGCGCGGAGGTAACGGGATTCACCATCTCATCCGACCGGCGCACGATCTTTGTGGGTATCCAGCATCCGGGCGCAGGTTTTCCGGCTGAAGGGCTGCCGCGATCCACGATCATCGCCATCTCGCGTGATGATGGCGCCGTCATGGCGTGATGACCAAAGGCTGGTGCGCCCGTATTGAAGGGCGCACCATTCTTTCACGCGGGCCGCGGCGTGCGTTGCAGCAAATCCCAGCGATTGCCAAATGGGTCACGCCAGACCGCAACGACGCCGTAGCTTTCATGGCGTGGGGGTTCCTCAAAGGAAATCCCCGTTTCCATCATCCGCTTGTGGTCACGGGCGAAATCGTCGGTTTCCAGAAACAGCCAGACGCGCCCGCCACCCTGATTGCCGATCATGCTGAGTTGTGTTCCATTTTCGGCCCGCGCCAGTACCAGTTGCGGGCCACCACCCGGTGCCTGCACGGTGATCCAGCGTTTATGCCCCTGATCAATGTCATCAATCAGTCGAAATCCTAGTTTCTGGACGTAAAACGCAAGGCCCGCATCATAGTCTGGCACAATCAACGCAATTGCAGCGATCTGCATCAGTCTTTGATGGTGCGCGTGTCGGGCAGGTTGATGCGTGCAACCTGTTCGGCGATAGGGTCAACCGACAGCGGGTGTAGCTCGGCGCGGTGATCTGCCGGATCGCCGAGGTCTTGCCAGCGCCCACCTTTGTAGATTTCAATCGCCGAGAAGCTGGCCTTGTAACCCATCTTTCGGCTGCCGGGCACCCAGTAGCCAAGATAGACATAAGGAAGACCCGCATCTTGAGCGATGGCGATGTGGTCAAGAATGATGTGAGTTCCCAGACTGCGTTCGGTCAGATCAGGGTCATAAAAGGAATAAACAAGGCTTAGCCCATCATCAAAGACGTCTGTCAGACAGACCGCAGCAAGCCCTTTGTCGAAAGTGCTCGTATATTCAATGACACGACTTTTGACCGGAGTTTCCTCGATCATCGCCGCGAACTCGAAAATATCCATGTCGGCCATTCCACCATCTGCATGACGCGCGTCAAGATAACGGCGAAACAGGCTGAACTGGTCTTCGGTGGCCCATGGTGACGTCGCATTGCGCACCAGATCGGAATTTCGCTTTGTGATCTTGCGATGTGTGCGTGCGGGTTGAAAATCGGCGACCCTGATCCGGGCGGACAGGCACGCCGAACACTCGGCACATGATGGCCGATACAAGACATTCTGACTGCGCCTGAAACCCTGTTTGGACAGTGTGTCATTCAGGCGTTGCGCATGATCCCCCTGCAGGGCCGTGAACAGCTTTCGTTCCATCCGTCCGTCAAGATACGGGCAGGGCTGGGGTGCCGTCACATAAAACTGGGGTGCAATAGGAAGGGTGTGGCGCATGGTGCGTTCAAATTGAACAGGTCAGCACGTGTTGGCAAGCAAAATTGCCTCAGAGTATGTGATCACGCGGTTCTGCTGCCAAGGCTGGCAAAAACAATTGGCCCCACCGCTGTGGGTGGGGCCATTGTTGAAGGCGCATGACACTGTCAGTATTCGCCGGATTTGGGTGTTTCATTGCCGTCGGCGATCGAATCGGATGTAGTTTGTTCGCGATTGCTGCGGGCACGATCTTCCATGAAGTTGTCAAATTCTGACTTGTCCTTGGCATCGCGCAGGCGCTGAAGAAAGCTTTCGAAAGCCGACTGCTCTTCTTCAAGGCGACGCAGGGTGTCGGCTTTATATGCATCAAAGGCAGTGTTTCCTGACGATCCGAAAGTCATGCGATAGTCCCGCCCACGCCCCCAAGAATGGGTCGCATCGCGACGGTTGGCGCAAGAGTTGTTGAACATCTTTTTTCCCCAGATCATATAGGCCATCAGGGCAAGCCCGACGGGCCAGAAGAAGATGAAGCCAAGGACCATCGCGATGATCCATGCTTTGCGGCCCCGCGCGTCGAGCCAGTCTTCGCTGCGCCGAAACCAGTTGCGGTCACCACGCATATATCCTGCGGGAGAGGGGTCTGCTTGATACATGGCGAACTCCAGTTGTTGATCCATGTGAAAACGTTTCACATTATGCAACATGCATATGGGCGAACGCTGGCGCAAGAGGGTATGTTAACTTATTTTACATAAATCGCGATGAACGAGATCATGTTCTTGAAAACATACGCCAATATTCTGACAATGGGCCGTGAAGGGTCGACCTTTGATGCCATCTATAAGGACGCGCCTTTCTTCGCGATCTTGCGAAATGATTGTAAACGCAGCAGTCTTTGACCATGACGCAGTTTTCCTTGCAAATGAACCGATGCCCGATAGCCCACGATGCAGAGGCAGCATCCCACATCGTGGCGGCGTTTGCGGGCCTTTCCCCGCAGTTGCGTGATTTACTGGGTGGCACGGCGGGATGCAGCCCGTACTTGGCAGAACTGCTGCGCAAAGAGGCCGACTGGGTGCGTATCGCTTTGGCGGACGACCCTGACGAAGTGATTGAAGGTGTGTTGGGCGGCCTTGACCTGTTTGATCGTGATACACTCGGTGTGGCACTTCGGCAGGCCAAGCGTCGCGTCGCGCTGTATGTCGCGCTGGCTGATCTTGCAGGAGTATGGCCCCTTGAAAAAGTCACGGGCGCGCTGACCGAGCTTGCTGACAAAGCTGTGCAATGCGCAATGACGACTTTGGTTGGTGAAGAAATTCGACGCGGAAAATTACCGGGTGCCCAAGCGGAGGATGCGGTTTCCGGGGCTGGAATGGTTGCGCTTGCGATGGGCAAGATGGGTGCGGGCGAATTGAACTATTCGTCAGACATCGACCTGATCTGCCTGTTCGATGATACCCGCTATGACGGCGCCGAGGTTGAGGCACGCGCCGCATTTGTGCGCGTCACGCGCAAGATGACGGCCATGCTTTCGGACATTACCGATCAGGGGTATGTCTTTCGAACCGATCTGCGCCTGCGGCCCGATGCATCAGTTACACCCGTTTGCATTTCCATGGCTGCCGCCGAAAGCTATTATGAAAGTGTGGGGCGTACATGGGAGCGTGCCGCGTTCATAAAGGCGCGGCCTTGCGCTGGTGATCTTGCAGCTGGCGCGGAATTTCTGAAAGCGCTTTCGCCTTTCGTCTGGCGCAAACACCTTGATTTTGCTGCGATTCAGGATGCGCATGATATGCGTTTGCGTATTCGCGACCATCGTGGCCTGCGCGGGATTGCTGTCGAAGGGCACAACCTGAAGCTGGGGTTGGGGGGCATCCGCGAAATTGAATTCTTTACCCAGACCCGCCAACTTATCGCGGGTGGCCGTGATGCGTCATTGCGTGATCGTACAACCGTTGGCGGGCTCTCGCGACTGGCAGAAAAGGGATGGGTGCCGCAGAATGTGGCCGACACATTGACCCGGCATTACCGCGACCACCGCGAATTGGAACATCGGTTGCAGATGGTCGGCGACACCCAGACGCATACTGTGCCTACAACGTCACAGGATATTGCGCGGATTGCAGCCTTCCTCGGGCAATCCGAGGCAACCTTTCGCCAGAATTTGCTGGAACGGCTGCAGGCGGTAGATACGCTGACCGAGAGTTTTTTTGCGCCGACACCGGTCGCAGCCGACCTTGCTGCGCTATCGGACAGTTCCAGGACAATCGTGGAAGGCTGGATGTCGTATCCGGCCTTGCGATCCGAACGCGCGCAATCAAGTTTTCGGCGCTTGCGTCCGGCATTTTTGCAGCGCTTGTCGAAGGTAACCAATACTGAAGAGGCGTTGATCTCGCTTGACGGGTTCCTTGCGGGGCTGCCAGCAGGTGTACAGCTTTTTGCGTTGTTCGAAGCAAACCCCAGTCTTGTTGATTTGATTATTGATATCGCCGCGACCGCCCCGGAACTGGCCCGATATCTTTCGCGAAACGCGCGTGTACTGGATGCGGTCATCGGGGGCAGCTTTTTTTCCGCTTGGCCGGGGCGAGTGGCTCTTTGCGCCGAAGCGACGCGCGTGATGTCTGATGCGCCGGATTATGAGGCCAAACTCGTGGCGCTTCGGGTCTGGCAGAAGGAATGGCATTTCCGCATTGGCGTGCACCATTTGCGCGGGTTGCTGCAGGCAGACGAAGCAGCGCAACAATTTGCCGACCTTGCCGACGCAACGCTTGTAACACTGTTCCCGGCAGTGGTTGCTGATTTTACGCGCAAACATGGATCGATGCCGGGTCGAGGTGCAGTTTTGCTGGGCATGGGGAGCCTGGGCGCAGGGATGTTGAATGCTGCGTCCGACCTTGATCTGATCGTGATTTATGACGCCATGAATGTCGAATTATCAGACGGGCCAAAGCCGTTGGCAACGCGCCCCTATTTTGCCCGCCTGACGCAGGCATTAGTAACAGCGGTCACGGCCTCTATGGCGGAGGGGCGGCTCTACGAGGTGGACATGCGATTGCGTCCGTCGGGTCGTCAGGGACCCGTGGCAACCGGCTGGCAATCCTTCTGCAACTATCAGGAAACTGAAGCCTGGACATGGGAACATCTAGCGTTGACCCGCGCGCGGGTCATTGCCGGAAACGAGGCGCTGGCCCGCGATCTTGAGGCATTTCGTAGCCATCTGATCGCGCTAAAAGGGAAAACTGAGGTTGTCCGCAGCGATGTAGCAGCCATGCGCCAGCGTCTGGCAGAGGCCCATCCGCACGTAGACCCATTTGAGGGAAAGCATGGCGCGGGACGGCTTCTCGATATCGATCTTGCCGCACAGACACTGGCGTTGATGTCGGGATCATCTGAAAGGGCGACGGCGGCGCAACTACATGATGCCGTAAAAATTGGCACTGTGTCGTCAGATGTAGCGGATGGTTTGCAAAGTGCCCATGCCTTGTTCTGGAAAATGCAGGCAGGTCTGAAGCTTCTTTCGGCGCAGCCAGCACAGTTGGGTGAAGGGGCGATGGGTTTTTTGTTGCAGCAGACGGGCTTTAACTCAGCGGCGCAGTTGTCAGATGCGCTTGTTGCGGCAGCAGGACGTTCCGCCGCGATCATTGATAGTCTGATGGGGCAGAAGGACTCACGCGATGCAGATGGCTGATGCCGACCCCAAGGGGCTTATCCGGGAAAGTTATGCCATAGACGGCATCACGACAGGAGAGTGCAGGTCAATTTTCGTCGACTGGGCGCTTAGCCTTGGCGTGAATACTGATGTGCCGGATGCCTTGCGTGCGGTCCTAGCGCACTACGCCGCCGGCTGGCCCGATCATCCGATGAGCATCGTGTTGCGTGATGGCCTTGTTGCACCCGCTCCGCCACGACGCCGGGGCGGCCGTGCGGCACGGGTAGGTTCCTGATCATGCGGTGCGTTCAACACAAGGCGGCGGCTTCGGCCGCAAGCGCCGTGATCGCCCCCCAATCGCCGCGCGACATGGCATCTTTGGGTGCGACCCAACTACCGCCGACACAAAGGATGTTACCAAGCCCAAGGTAATCGCGTGCGTTCTTCAGGCTGATGCCTCCGGTCGGGCAGAATTTTACTTGCGGAATGGGCGATCCAATGGATTTCAGATACGCAGCACCGCCGGCTTGTTCAGCGGGAAAGAACTTTTGCACCGTATAACCCTTTTCCAACAAAGCCATGATTTCACTAGCGGTCGCCGCACCGGGTAACAGCGGCAGATCATGCTCCGCACAAGCGTCAAGGATACGGTCTGTCGCACCGGGTGATACGCCAAATGTTGCACCTGCAGCCTTTGCCGCCTTTACATCCGCCGGCGTCAGCAGTGTTCCCGCCCCGACGCGCCCGCCCGGCACTTCAGCCATCGCGCGGATTGCGTCCAGTGCGACCGCTGTGCGCAGCGTCACTTCCAGCGCCGGCAGTCCGCCTGCAACCAGGGCCGTCGCCAGTTTGGCGGCATGGCTCAGATCATCAATGACCAGCACGGGCACCACTGGGGCAAGACGACAGATTTCATACGCAGCGCGGGATTGTTCGGCGGGGGTCATGGCAGCTTCCTTCTAAGAAATAGGCATCGAACTGTGACAACGTTCTTGTATCCAGCCACAATTATCAGACCACAAGTGCGGCGCCAGAGGTCGCAGGCCCTGCGTTCCTGCGGAACACTTCAAAAAGTTCTCGTCCTATCCCATGCGCGTTGCCGGACAGATCAGCCAGAATCGGCGTGCGAAGATCAAAGTCTGCAACCAATGCCGTCAGCGTCCCCGCAACAGCGTCAAGGCGAACCACATCACCGTCGCGCAGGCAGGCGAGAGGGCCGCCGCAGGCAGCTTCCGGGCTGACGTGAATGGCAGCGGGCACCTTGCCAGATGCACCCGACATCCGCCCGTCTGTGACAAGTGCCACTTTCAGCCCACGTTCCTGTAGCACAGACAGGGTCGGTGTCAGCGAATGCAATTCGGGCATGCCGTTAGCCTGTGGTCCCTGAAACCGGACAACTACAATTGTATCGGTTGTGAATTCTCCGGCTTTGAAGGCCCGTTTGACGCTGTCCTGATCGTGAAAGATGCGGCAGGGGGCTTCGACAATATGGCGCTCTGGTGCCACCGCAGACACCTTGATGACCCCACGACCCAGATTGCCCGACAACTGCTTCAAGCCGCCTGACGCTGCAAAAGGCGTATCGGCTGGACGCAAGATCTTGTCATTCAGGCTGTGTGGGGTACCTGCGTCCCATGTCAACTTGCCATCGCGCAGCTTTGGTTCCTGACGATACAGGTCCAGACCGTCGCCCATGATGGTCTTGGCGTCAGCATGCATCAGGCCTGCCTCCAGCAACTCGCCGATCATGTAGGGCAGCCCGCCTGCCGCGTGAAAATGATTCACATCTGCCAGGCCGTTCGGGTACACCTTGGCCATCAACGGCACAGCGGCCGAGATGTCAGCAAAATCCTCAAGATCCAGCAAGATGCCTGCGGCACGCGCCATTGCAGGCAGATGAAGTACAAGATTGGTCGAACCGCCCGTAGCCATCAAACCAACGATACCGTTAACAAAAGCACGCTCGTCCAGAATCTCCCCAACCGGGCGGAATGCATTGCCCAGTGCCGTAATGCGCGCGGCCTGTTCGACAGCCGCAGTCGTCAATGCGTCGCGTAAGGGGGTGCCGGGATTGACAAAACTTGACCCCGGAAGATGCAGGCCCATGAATTCCATCAGCATCTGGTTTGTGTTGGCCGTTCCGTAGAAGGTGCACGTGCCCGGCCCATGATAGCTTGCCATTTCGGCGGCCATCAGCGCGTCGCGGCCAACCTCGCCTGCCGCAAATGCATTGCGGACCTTGGACTTTTCATCGTTTGGCAAACCTGAAAGCATGGGGCCCGCTGGGACGAAGACCGTTGGCACATGCCCGAAAGTTGCTGCCGCCATGACAAGGCCGGGTACAATCTTGTCGCAGACGCCAAGATACAGGGCGGCGTCAAAGCAGTTATGGCTCATTGCCACGCCGGCTGCCAAGGCAATGACATCGCGGGAAAACAATGAAAGTTCCATTCCGGGCTGACCCTGAGTGACACCATCGCACATTGCGGGAACACCGCCCGCGACTTGCGCTGTTGCCCCTGCACGGCGTGCGGCTTCACGGATCAAATCGGGATAGCGTTCGAAAGGCTGATGGGCTGAAAGCATATCGTTGTATGCAGTCACAATGCCGATGTTCGGCGTGCGACCATCGGTCAGGCTGCCCTTGTCATCACCCATTGCAGCGTAGGCATGGGCCTGATTTCCACAAGTCAGATGGCTGCGTGCAGGGCCTGCTTCGACCGCGCGGTCCATTCGGTCCAAGTAGCCCCGCCTTGCGACGTTTGATCTGACGCGGATTCGATCTGTGACCTGCGCAATCGTGGCGTTCAATGACATCTTGCACTGACCTTCCTGTTGACTCGACACATTCTAGCAGGTTGCGTTAGCGCTAACAACCAAAGCCCTGACATGTAATGGCACGTAGCCCAAGAATGGCCGACAAGCAGATATTACGCGCATATCACCGCCATAGGAAAGAATTGTCCCAAGTTTGAACCGGATTTTCCTCAATCTAGACACAAAGCCAGCGCAAGCCGGAGTCGGATTGGGGATCTTCCCCCGGAGGATAAGTCATGAAATCGATCCGTATCAGCATTTTGTTGATGAGTGCGCTGGCGCTTTCGGCTTGCGGTCAGCCTGAGTCTGCGTCCCGCGGCGTCATTCTTGCCCCGGAAGACGGATTTACACTCGCAACCCGAGGCCCGGATGTGACAGCCGCGACCGAAACCACGACCGACATTCAGCCGCTTTACCACGTGCAGGACGTCAACGTGATTGTTCCGTCGAGCTTGCTATCGTCCGAAGCCAATGTGTTCTATCCTCTTGCTGACATCGTCTGGCGGGGAGAACCGTTGGGCAATCGCCATGAACAGGTGCGCAAGATTTTCAAAGAGGCCGCCGCGACCGCGACCTCCTCGATGACACGGGGGCGCGCCGCTATCGTTGAAGTCAGTGTCACGCGCTTTCACTGTGTAACCGAGAAGACGCGCTACTCCGTAGGCGGGACCCATTCGATGCACTTTACCCTGACAGTGCGCGACGCGCAGTCTGGCGAAGTGATTGACGGTCCACGTCCGGTGGTCGCCGATGTCAAAGCCGTTGGCGGAGTCCGGGCGGCAGCAGAAGATGCAGCAGGACGTACGCAGCTTGTGGTTGTGACAGAGCGACTGGTGCAAGTCCTTCGCCGGGAACTTTCGGGCCCGGTGCAGGCGCAAGTTTCGCGGGTTGACACAGCGCCAAGCACGATCGCCAACTGATCGTTTGACTGTCTGTCGAAGTCATGTACAGGGGTGGGCATCATGTCCACCCCTTATCCCATTCCCCCCGCCGATGATGCGCCCGACGACAAGCATACGCGTCCCATCGTGCGCCTGAAACCAAAGGCCGAGGCGCGCGCAATTCGCCATGGTTTTCCATGGGTCTATGCTGATGAGTTGGTTACCGACCGACGCACGCAGGGGCTCGTCGCCGGTGCGCTGGCCGTGCTGGAAGACAGTGAGCGGCGTCCATTGGCGCTGGTGACCGTTAACACGAAGTCCAAAATAATCGCGCGCGTGCTGGACCGCAACATTTCGGCACAGATCGATACCGCTTGGTTTGCTGCCCGTATCGCGCGGGCGTTATCCCTGCGTGAGCGAATATATGCAGAACCCTTTTACCGACTAGTGCACGCCGAGGCCGATGGTCTGCCCGGAATCGTGATCGACCGTTTCGGCGATACCGCTGTCGTGCAACCCAATGCCGCATGGGCAGAGATGTATCTGAAAGACCTGGTCGCAGCATTGATGACAGTGACCGGCGTGACCCGCGTGATCAAGAATGCAACTGGGCGATCGCGGGGCCTAGAAGGGCTGAATGAAGAAACGCTTGTCGTGGCAGGCAGCAATACAGGTCCGATTGCCGTGCCGATGAACAGGGCCACCTACATGGCGGATGTCATGGGGGGGCAGAAGACGGGGCTGTTCTTTGACCAACGGCCGAACCATGCGTTTGCGGCGGGCTTGGCGCGGGGCGCACGGGTATTGGATGTGTTTGCCCATGTCGGTGGGTTTGGTCTGGCAGCGCTGGCTAACGGCGCTGTATCGGCGCTTGCGGTGGATGCAAGTGCTGCGGCATTGGCCTTTGCCGAAATGGGAGCGCAGGCAGCCGGATTTGCCGATCGGCTGACCACACGCCAAGGCGATGCCTTTGATATTCTAGAAAAGCTGTTGGAAGAGAACGCCGCACCGTTTGATATGGTGATTTGCGACCCACCTGCATTTGCCCCGGCAAAGCCCGCACTTGAAGCTGGACTTCGCGCTTACGAGCGGGTTGCCCGACTTGCAGCACCATTGGTGGCACAAGGTGGCTATCTCGTTTTGTGCTCATGCAGCCATGCGGTTGATCTATCGGCGTTTCGAAACGCATGTGGGCGCGGTATCGGGCGCGGGGGGCGGCGGGCACAACTGTTGCACACAGGCTTTGCTGGACCTGATCACCCGATGCTGCCGCAACTGGCGGAAAGTGCCTATTTGAAGGCGCTGTTCTTCCGGCTGGACGGGTGAAAGTCGTTCTGGACGCCTGCGTCCTCTATCCACATGCCTTGCGCAGCATCTTGCTTGGAGTGGTGGCGGAGGGGCAGTTTGAACCCCTATGGTCCGAACGCATTCTCGAGGAATGGGCGCGCGCCACGCGTAAACTGGGCCCCGCCGCCGAAATCGAGGCTCGGGCCATGATTGCCGTGGTGAAGCAAGCGTTTCCGCGCGCAATGGTTCGCGACACCAATGCGATCGAGGCGCGCCTAATGCTACCTGATCCCAATGATGTGCATGTGCTCGCAACCGCCATTGCAGGCCATGCCGATGCCATTCTGACATTCAATGCCAAGGATTTTCCGCGCCATGCGCTTGCCGCAGAGGGCATACTGCGCCGCGACCCAGATGGTTTCTTGTGGGAGATGTGGTCACACCAAGCGGCACCCGTCGTCCGTGCCGTCGTGAACGCAAAACAGCTTGCAGAGCGTGCGACCGGGGTCGAAAAATCACGGCGGAGATTTCTGAAGAATGCCGGTCTTCCAAGGTTGGCAAAAGCAATGGACAATGATGGCGCGTCTTGACGGTGCCACCCAGACACTACTTGGTATTGGAAACAGGTAAGTTTTCCAGTGCTTTGTCGCGGCCCACTGAGGGTCGGGCAATTCACGCCAATGGGAACCCACAGCGAATCGGGGCACAAGAGTCAATACCACTGCCTTTCGGATTGACCGTTTGCCGATCGGTGTTGGACCACACGGGAGCCCAACGGGCTGATCTTAGCCATCCCCTTGCGAATTCGACCATGTCTTTTCGTTCGCAACAATCGCAGCGATCCGTTCGGGGGTCTTTGGATGGCTCATCAGCCAGACGGGCACACCCGCGGCCCGGTTTCCCGTTAGCCGCCCAAGTTTTTCAAACAGTGTTTTTTGTGGGCCTGTGCCGATTCCTGCCTTGATCAGCAGCGCAGAAGCATAGGCATCAGCCTCGAATTCGTCTCGGCGTGATAGCCGGGCAGCGAGGGCAGAGGCCAGCAGATTTGCGATCCAAATGCCAATTCCGGGCAAAAAGCGGTTAAGGACCGCACCCAAAACCACGAAAACGGCGTTCTGCCCGGTGAAGTCAATCATTCGGCGGCGGGTGTGACCCAAGGCGACATGGCCAAGCTCATGCGCGATGACCGAAGCAAGTTCCGCCGCCGTGACCTCACCCGCGGCATGTTTTGCAAGAAAGCCGCGCGTGAGGAAGATGCGGCCATCGGGAGCAGCAAGGCCATTGATAGGGTCAATCTGGAAGATGTTGACCTTTATTTCCGCCAGATCAAGCGCGCGGGCAAGTTTCGCGGTCTCGGCCAGCACGGCAGGGTCGGTCATCGGTTCGGACTGCTCATCGAGCATCGCCTTCGTCCGCCAGACAGAAAAGCGATACATGAGCAGCGCGTAGGCGATGGGCAGCAGGATGGGAATAAATTTCAACATGCGATGAATATGGGGTTTAAGAGCGGCAAAGAAAGGGGGCTTTCTGCCTCCCGGCGCGTCGCGCCTCACCCCCGATGATACTTGTGGACAGAAAATCGGGAACGTATTTTCAGCGCAACATTCTGATGCCTTCGCCAAGGCCCTGAAGCGTCATGGGCACCATCCTGTGATCGAAGATCGACTGGATCAGCCGCGTCGAATGGGAATAGCCCCAATGCGCCTGCGGCACAGGGTTGATCCACAGATGGTGCGGCCACTGGGTGCAGGCGCGGTTCAGCCATGTCTGGCCGGCTTCGGGGTTCCAATGTTCGTTGGCCCCGCCGGGATGGGTGATTTCATACGGGCTCATCGCGGCATCGCCGACAAAGATGGCGCGGTAGTCGGGGCCGTATTTGCGCAGGACGTCCCATGTCGGGGTCTGCGCATCCCAGCGGCGGGCGTTATCCTGCCAGATGCCTTCGTAAAGGCAGTTGTGGAAATAGAAGGTGGTGAGGGCGCGGAATTCGGACTTTGCGGCGGAAAACAGATCCTCCATCACGCGGATATGGGGGTCCATGCTGCCGCCGACATCGAAGAAGATGATGACCTTGACGGCATTGCGGCGGATCGCGCGGGTTTGCACATCGAGCCAGCCTTGCCGGGCGGTCGCGTGGATCGTGCCGTCAAGATCAAGTTCTTGTGCGGCCCCGTCGCGGGCCCATTTGCGCAAGGACCTGAGGGCGAGTTTGATGGTCCGGGTGCCGATTTCGCGGTTGTCGTCAAGGTTGCGGAATTCGCGCCTGTCCCAGACCTTGACCGCGCGTTGGTGGCGGCTGCCGTCCTGCCCGATGCGCACGCCTTCGGGGTTGTAGCCATAGGCGCCAAAGGGCGATGTGCCGGCGGTGCCGATCCATTTGGAGCCGCCCTGATGGCGGCCCTGCTGTTCGGCAAGACGCTGGCGCAAGGTTTCCATCAGTTTGTCAAAGCCGCCAAGCGCCTGGATGGCGGCGCGTTCCGCAGAAGTGAGGTGCTTTTCGGCATGCTTGGTCAGCCAATCTGCAGGCAGATCAAGCGCTGTTAACACATCATCTGAGGATAGTTGCTCAAGGCCTTGGAATGTCTTTGAGAATGCAAGATCGTATCGGTCAAACCAGCGTTCATCCTTGATCATGGTTGTCCGGCCAAGATGATAGAAGGCATCAACATCGTAGGTTGCCAGGCCAGCGCTTACAGCTTCCAGAAAGCCAAGATATTCACGCAAAGTGACGGGCACGCCGGCGTTTCGCAGGGTTTCGAAAAACCGCAAGAACATCGGTCAGGTGGCCATGCGTTCAATAAAGATGGTTACGAACACACCAAGCAGGCTGAAGGCGATGCCGAAACCAGCGGCATAGTGCAGCATATCAAGCCTCTTGCCGCCGCGCCGGGCTGCCGTCACCGCACCAAGAGCTGCCCCAAACACCAATCCCGCTATGACGATCATACCCGTTCCCTTTGGCCGCAACGGCGACCAGGATCAGCCCCGGCTGCCGCGCCTTGCAAGTGCAGAGATTTCGGCCGCGCGCGCACGCACCTGCCCCTCTGTGCCAAAGCCATATCGTGCCAGCCCCGCAGTGTCGAGGCGGAGCGCATTGGCCTCGACGGCCCTCCCGGCCTGATCAAGCGCCTCAGCCTTGATCAGAAGCAAAGTGGCCAGAAGTGCTGCGTTTTCTGCTTGCCGAACGATCGGAATTGCTCGGTCAGCGTAACGGATCGCCTCATCCGACTGGCCAGAGGCAAGTGCAAAGGCGGCCAGTTGCATGTCGATGTGGGCGACGTGAACGGCACCACCGGGCAGCGATCGGTAAATCTGCTGCGCCTGGCTGAATGCGACGACGGCACGCCCGACATCGCTGCGAACATTTACGCGTCCCATTGCGAAATAACTGAAGGCAAGTCGGTTGTCGCGCCAACCCTGTGCCATGGCAATGCTGACCGCGCGTTCTGCGGCTGCCTTGCGGGCACGATCCGATCCCCTTTGGCCAAGCGCTGTCTCAATTGCTTGGGTCCAGCTTCGCGGTTCAATCGTTCCGGCTCTGGCTGGGCCAACGCCGCCGGATGGGTTCAGACGTGCAAGCAGGCCCGGCAGCGCCGCCGCAACCTGACCTTCTGACATACCCGATCGCAGTTCCGGCGCATAATGCGTCCGCAGGATCAGCATGTCGAGGCTGGTGAGGGTGGTCTGAAAGTTGTCATCATTGAACACGCTATCGCCCATGCGATACAGGTCATTCAGAGGGCCCATGGCTTGGGCCAGTTCTTCGTGCAGACAGTCGCGCACCTCCTGCGGACTGGTGTCTGACGGCACGAAAATTGCCACGCGGTCTCTTGCCTGCACTGTCGTCCAGTCAAGGGTGGCGGTGTTGCGTGCAGCGCGGTACTCATCCCACCCAGAGACTCGCGGCACAACGAAACAGGCGGCTGTTGGCACGACGGCCTGCATTGTGGCACGTGGCAGGAACTCAATTGTGATGGCCGCCTGTCCTGACGTTGCGTTGATGTCAAGGCCAGCCTCTGCGCGCATGCGTGACAGTAGCCGCGCCAGATCCTCTGGTGCTGATGCTGGCACGGTACCTTTTAGCGTAACGGTGATCGGCCCCTCGAATCGTGAAAAAGCAGGGATCGGTCGACCACTTTCCATGCGGAACACCAAATCAAGATAGTCGCTGGCGATGGACGCGTTGCTGCGGGCGACGGTGGCTGTGCGCAGTGCCCCCAAGTCGGGATCGAACGTCGACGACGCCGTGGACAGGTCTGTTGTGGGATTGCTCGGTGCGACCTGTGGTGTCGGGGCAGGGACACATGCGGCCAGAGAGAATAAAGCAATGAGTGATGCATACCGCATGATTAGACAGCCCTGTCGTAAAGGATGAAGGGGGATTTGGTGCCGACCTGATCGTAGAGCATCCGGCCGCGATAATTGAATTCCTGGGTGAGCCAATAGACGGCGGGCGCACCTGCGATATCGGCTGCTGTGTAGACCGCCTCGATCAGTGCGCGAGCAACCCCCTTGCCGCGGGCGGTGGGCGTTGTGAACAGGTCCTGCAGATAACAGTCCTCTTCGAGTTTCCAGCAACTGCGTTGATACAGATAATGGGTCAGACCCACGGCCTCATTCCCGGCAAAAGCCAGAAGGCCATGTGGTTCTTCGCGTTTGCCAGACAGCAAGCGCGCGAATGTGGTTGCATAAACCACCTCGGGGAGATCGGCTTTGTAGTAGGCAAGGTAACCCCCCCAGAGGCTACGCCACAAAGCTTCGTCTTCCGCCCGAAGGGGGCGGATCGACACGTCGGTATGGGACATATTGGCAGCGTCCGATGTTCAGGTCTTCATTGCAGATCAGAAGACAGTCTCGGAGTGTCCGTATGTGGACGGTATTGTGTCAATGGCAGGGAATCTTCGGAATTGTTTCGAATTTACCCATGGCGGTGTCGCCGGAACAGCGCGCCATATATTCCCCAAAAAAATCACGGAACATTTCAATTTATTTCAAAAAACAGTGGATAGGTGATCAAATTATGGCAAGAGTGTGGCAAAACCATGGCTGCATTGCCCGAATCGCCCACCTCTCTGATCCGATCAGCGCCCCGATTTCGCCATGAAGGCCAACCGTTCAAATAGATGCAGGTCCTGTTCAGTCTTCAACAACGCGCCATAAAGGCGCGGCAGGGCCGAATTTCCGTCGCGCCGCAGATCCTCGGGCGACAGGTCTTCTGCAAGGATCAGCTTAAGCCAATCCAACACCTCTGAGGTCGAAGGCTTTTTCTTCAGGCCGGTTATATGTTGAAAATCAAAAAATCGATCTGGTCTATAACCGCCTGACGGATTTTTCTCTGCAAAGCTATCCTGCGCTGCTGCAAGCCTGGCAGGATGGGCGCGTGGTGGTGACACCGAACCCTGTTCACTATGCCCGTTATGCCGATAAACGCAATCTGGCGCGACTAACCGATGCGGATGAACTGCGCGAAATGGGTGTAAATGAGGCCGATATTGTGACCTTGCAGGCCGGGATTCCGCACACCTTCGTGGTTCGGCCTGAACTGGAAAATACCCTTTGGTCCGATCGTAAACAGCTGTTTTTCAAGCCGTGCAGCGGTTATGGCAGCCGCGGTGCGTATCGCGGTGATAAACTGACTCGCCGTGTGTACGGCGAAATATTGCAGTCGGACTATATTGCCCAGCAATTGGCCGTTCCCGGTGAGCGTTGCGTGGAGGACGGCGTGTCGCTCAAATTTGACGTGCGTTGCTACACTTATGGCGGAGAAATTCAGCTCATGGCAGCGCGCCTGTATCAGGGACAGACGACTAATTTTCGCACTGAGGGTGGCGGTTTCGCGCCGGTCAGGGTGATCGGATAAAATGCGCATATGCTGATATATTCATTTCTTGCAATCGGTCTGGGTGCGGCATTTGGTGCCTGTATGCGCTGGGGGCTGGGGCTGTGGCTTAACCCTGCGCTGCCTCAATTGCCGCTAGGCACGCTCACAGCCAATCTGTTGGGCGGTTATCTGATTGGACTTGCAATCGCCTTTTTTATGCAGCACCCGGGGATCTCGCCCGAATGGCGTTTGCTGGTGATCACCGGTTTTTTAGGGGGGCTGACAACCTTTTCCACTTTTTCGGCAGAAACCGTCACACTGCTGTTACGCGGTCAGTATATGTGGGGCATGGGGATCATCGCCGCGCACATGGGCGGCTCGCTGCTGATGACGGTGCTGGGCATACAGACTTTCAAATACTTACAGGGAGCGCAATGATGAATCAGCTTTGTTTCTACGTTGGCGAAAAACAGCATCACGGCAGCATGATGTTGTACGAATGGCTGCTCGATGAGGCCAGAGCGCTCGGCATACACGGCGGGTCGGCATTTCGCGCCATCGCCGGGTTCGGACGCCATGGCAGACTGCATGATGAGTTTTTTCTGGAACTGGCAGGGGATCTGGCGGTGAAGGTCGAGTTCATACTGGACGATACGATTACCGAGCAGATGCTGCAGCGCGTGCATGCACAAAGCCTGAATATCTTTTATATGCGCAGCAAGATTGAATCCGGATTTATCTAAACCCGAGGGTGTGACATGAAAAAAATTGCAGGTATGCTGGTGTTGTGTTTGTCGGCGCTGTCGGCGCAGGCCGCGGTACAGGGCAGGGAAGTGGGCTATCAGGCAGGCGGTGTGACGTTAAAGGGCTACATCGCCTATGACGACAGTTTCAAGGGGAAACGTCCTGCGGTGCTGGTGGTGCATGAATGGTGGGGGCACAATGCCTATGTGCGTCATCGCGCTGATATGCTGGCAAAACTGGGCTATACCGCGCTGGCGGTGGACATGTACGGCGATGGCAAGCAGGCGCGTCATCCGGATGACGCAGGCAAATTTGCGACTGAGATTAACAAAAATATGCCGATGGCTAAAGCCCGATTTGAAGCGGGGATGGCGCTGCTGAAGAAGCAAAAGACGGTGGATGCCAATGAAATTGCCGCATTCGGTTATTGTTTCGGCGGCGGGGTGGTGCTGAATATGGCCCGCCTCGGTGAGGATCTGAAGGGGGTGGCGAGTTTTCACGGCGGGCTTGATACGGACATTACCGCAAAGCCGGGAAGCATTAAGGCGCGCATCGTATCCTTCACCGGGGACGATGATGTCATGATAGGTCCGGACAAGGTGGCCGCCTTTAAGGCAGAAATGGACTCGGCGCAGGCGAATTACCGTGTGGTGACTTATCCCGGCGTGAAGCACAGTTTTACCAACCCTGATGCCGATGAACTTGGCAAAAAGTTTAACCTGCCGCTCGCTTACAACGCCGCTGCGGATCAGGATTCATGGCAACAGGCAACGGTGTTTTTGCACGACGTGTTCGCCAAATAGTTTGTATCAATCGTGACGCTGTCTTCACTGATCGCCCAGTACGGCTATTTCGCGCTGTTTTTTGGTTGTCTGATTGAAGGCGAAACACTGCTGATTCTGGCCGGATTCGCCGCGCATCAGGGCTATTTGCAGCTTCACTGGGTTATGCTCATTGCGATGCTGGGTGGTTTTTCAGGCGATCAGATATGCTTCTGGCTGGGGCGCCGTCATGGTGCATGGGTTTTGCTGCGGTTTCCGCGTCTGGTCCCGGTGTTTGAACGAGCGAAGGTATTGATTGCGCGACATCATGAACTGCTCATTGTCGGAATCAGGTTTATGTACGGGTTGCGCACAGCAGGGCCGATGGCGATGGGGATGAGTGCCGTGCCGCTCTGGCGTTTTATGGTGTTCAATGCGCTGGGTGCGGCGATCTGGGCGGCCGGGATAGGCGGGGCGGGCTACCTGTTCGGTCAGGCGCTGACGCTGATTTTTGATGATCTTAAAAAGGTGGAAGAAACGCTGCTGATCATCCTGTTATTTTCAGGTTTTATCGTCTGGGGCTGGCGGCGCTATAAATTTCGCAATAAATTCAAATGAAGTTCACCGGTCATGCCTGATCCGTACACTCTTTATCCAGAACGACCATAGCGTGCTGAATGCCATGCGTTTTTTAATTCACCTCATCATGTTATGGCTTGTCATGCTGCCGTTAGGAGCGAGCTGTGCAGAACTGTCGCTTGCCGTTGCCGATATTGCGGCTCCTGCATTCAATGTTCGTGGCGTTCATCTGGTTTTACATGAGGACGGCTCGGCGGATTTGCAGGCCGTGTCATTCAAAGTGCAGCAGCGAGAGTTTCACGACATACATCTGCACTGCACTCTATTTACGCTGACGTCGGCGCAAGTTTCCTGCACTAAGGGGGCTCTGGATGCGATGCCTGACGCTGTGGTGGATGTTAGCTATGCGTTTGACACGAAGCGCGTGCAGTTTGCGCTTACCTCCGCCGGCCCTGAGTTGTGGCAGGGATCGGGTCAGTTGGGGGCACGCGACTGGCAGTTGAATCTCAAGTTGCGCAACGCACAGGTCAAACGGCTTGCATTTATCATGTCACCTGACATGCCAAGGCTCACCCAGGGTGTATTGACCGGCAGCCTGATGCTGGGCGGCAACCCGTCCGGACTTGCGATGGTCAATGCCGATATGCAGTTGAGCGATCTGGCTTTTAGCGATGCCATCGGTTTGCATGCGGCCGAAAAACTGCGCGCGGACATCAAATTATCAGCCAGACGAGCGGGTATTGAGTGGCGCTGGCAGGGCAGTATTGACTGGCAGTCGGGCGAGCTGTTCTGGCAGCCTTTGTATCTGCGCGGAGGTCATCAGCTTGCAGCATCTGGCCGTTATGACGGCAGGCAGTTTGCTATTGATCATGCAATCCTTGATTTGTCGGAAGTAGGGCGTGTGCAGTTATCCGCCGACTGGCAACAGGGCGTCTTGAGCAACGGTTCGTTACAGGGCGACGGGATTGCACTTGAAAAATTGTTCGAAGTGTACGCCAAACCCTTTTTAGCAAAGGGCGCGCTTACTGACGCCTCCCTGTCAGGCATGGCGGATGTGGATGTGACATATCGCAACGGTGATATGCAGGCGCTGAAGCTGAATCTGCGCAATGCCGGCATAGCGGATGCAGGACACCGTTTTTCCTTACTTGGTGTGAATAGCGATATAGCCTGGCAGGCGGATACGTCAAGCACGAACGCAATTTCCTTTGCCGGGGGGGAGTTGCTGGGCGCGAAAATTGGACAGGGGGTGTGGACGGTAAATATGCGGGGGCTGGAATTTGATATCCCGCATGCGGTATTGCCCATACTGGATGGGCAGCTTGATATGCGCGATTTTCATCTGCACCGCGCAGGCAAGCTGAACTGCCTGCAAGCGGACAAGGCCTGCAGTCAGCCTGTATGGCACTGGCACTTCGCAGGCGGACTGACGCCGATTTCGATGGAAAAACTCAGTCAGGCAGCAGGCTGGCCTAAGATGCTGGGTACGCTGGCCGGGCGCATTCCCGATGTCAGTTATGACC
>CAWAPA010000030.1:0-34783 GCA_963783595.1 uncultured Alphaproteobacteria bacterium
ATAAAGGTCTACACGGATATTAACAAGGTAATAAATCGCTTAGCGGCAAAAGGTTACTGCGACAAAGGAGGAACGCCATTGCCCAATTGGCGAGAAGCGCTGCTCCCCCCGCAAACATACTCTGTACTGCGGGGTGCTAAATTGATAAACGGATTAGATACTTATTATAAAGTGGTGAAACGATCGGCGGAAACGACTCACCGCGTAATGCGCATAGTGAGAAATAGCCTCGCCAAGACATTAGCCGTGAAAATACAAGCTCGGCACTATTTCAAAAGTAATAAAAAAAGCTGGAAAGGACCTCAGCCGCCCCTTGAAAAGCAAAAAACCCCCGGTAGGGGTGACGGATGAAAAGCAGAAAGCCGATGCCAAATTGGCGGGCGGGGAACTTAAAGATCGAAAAGTTAGGATACCTTTTACACTTGCACGTGAAGTCAAGAAACCTGATCTGAGTCACAGTTTTAGTGGACTCGGAGGTAAAACCCTAAAGGACCCTTACGCCGTTCTTAACACTAGAGCGGAACAGGCTCACAGCGCTTTATCCGGCGCATGCAGCATGTGTGGGAGTGAAAGCAACATTGAACTACTATGTAAGGGGGCTTAAGGACCTCAAAGGGCTAGAACGTTCGGAGAGGATTATGATCGCGATAAATCGAGCAACCTCCCTCGTGCCAAACATGCCACCTTAAGCCCCACTAGCGTGGGGTAAAGAGTACATGGAAAGAAAAAAAGACTAGCAGTCCATCGAGATTGAGAGGACCAATTTCCACCTCTCGGCGGTGCTCGACAACGTGCACTCCATCATTGCGGAATCGGCGCGCGCCAAGGGCTTGCTCGTTGAGGTTGATAGCAATGCGGTACCACTTTGGCTGAGTGGCGACCCGACGCGGTTGCGCCAGGCCCTGCTCAATTACGCCGGCAACGCGGTCAAGTTCACCGACCATGGCGGCATCGCGCTACGCGCCAAGCTGTTGCAGGATGACGCCGAGACGGGCGAGCTGCTGGTGCGCTTTTCGGTCGAGGACAGCGGTGTCGGCATTCCGTCCGATCAGATTGACCGCCTGTTCCTGCCCTTCGAACAGGCTGACAGCTCGACCACCCGGAAACACGGGGGCACCGGCTTGGGGTTGGCCATCACGCAGCGACTGGCGCAGCTGATGGGTGGTGAGGTTGGGGCCACCAGCCAGCCTGGCGTGGGCAGCTGCTTTTGGTTTACCGCCCGCCTGCAACGCGGCCACGGCGCAGTGGCTGCCGCCGAAATTGCCGAGCTGATGAGTGCCGAGGCGCAGCTTCGGGAGCGCCATCGAGGCGCTCGCATCCTGCTGGTCGAGGACAACGAGGTCAGCCGCGAGGTGGCCCTGGCAATGCTGCATGGCGTGGGCTTGGAGGTGGACACCGCCGTCGATGGCAACGAGGCATTGAAGCGTGTACAGGCCGGCGTTTACGCGCTGGTGCTGATGGACATGCAGATGCCTGGTATGGACGGCTTGAGCGCGACCCGTGCGATCCGCGAGTTGCCGGCTTGGGCGGACATCCCCATCCTCGCGCTGACCGCCAATGCTTTCGATGACGACCGCTTGGCGTGCAGTGCGGCCGGGATGAATGACTTCATCGCCAAGCCATTGGACGTCAACCTGCTGTACGCCGCTTTGCTGCGCTGGCTGACGCCTCAGTTGCCCTCTGCCTGAGCCGACTCAGTGCCAGCAGGCCAAAGAAGGCTTCGAATGCCAGCGCCAGCGCCGCAGAGGGCAGGGCGCCGGCGAGCAACAGCGCCTTGTCATTCAGGGCCAGGCCAGTGACGATGCGCTCACCAAACCCGCCTGCACCGATGAATGCGGCAATGGTGGCCGTGCCGACGGCAATGCTGGTGGCGGTGCGGATACCGGCCATGATGGTGGGCAGGGCAAGCGGCAGCTCGATATGGCGCAGGCATTGAGCGGCATTCAGGCCCAGTGCGGCGCCGGCCATCTTCAGGCCGCCGGGCACCTCGGCCAAGCCGGTGCAGGTGTTGCGCATGATGGGCAGCAGCGCGTAAAGCGTCAGCGCCAGCATCGCCGGCAGGGTGCCGATCCGATCGACCAGTGAAATCAGCGCGGCCAGCAGCGCCAGCGATGGCACCGTTTGCAGCAGACCCGTCGCCCCGAGCACCACGCCCCGCGCACGCTCATGCGGCGCAACCGCGACAGCCAGCGGCACGCCGATCAACACCGCCAAGCCCACCGAAGCGGCGACCAGCGTCAAGTGCTGCCAAGCCAGTCGCGCCAGGTCGGGGCCGAAGAGCTTGGCCCAGAAATCGCGCCCCTCAGCGGGCTTTGCGGTGCCGCTGAGGTGCTCACGCGCGATCACATCAAACGCGACACTCTGCAGCTCGGCCCGCGCGTTCATCGCGATCATGGCGGCTTCGTCGATGCGGCCTGCCTGGGCTTGCAGCGCGGCCCAGGCGGCCGGAAAACGCTGCGGCACGTCCAGCCGGTAAAGCACCACCGCGTCGTAACGGGGGAAGTAGGCGCCGTCGTCGCGGAGCACGGTCAAGCCCAGGTGGCCGATCTTGGCGTCGGTCGTGTAGATGTCGATCACGTCGACCTGCGCTTGAGCCACCGCGTCATAGGCCAAGCCATGGTCGAGCCCGGTGGGTGTCTGCGGCAAGGCATAGCGCTTGGCCAGGCCCCGCCAGCCATCTGCGCGGCCGATGAATTCATTGCTCAGCCCAAGTCGCAAGGCGGGATGCTTGGCCAGGTCGGACAAGGTGGTGATACCCAGCTTGGCGGCCACATCGGCCCGCATCGCCAGGGCATACCCGTCGTTGAAGCCCAGCGCAATGTCCACGCCCAAGCCCAGCGGCAGCAGCTGCGCCCGCATCGCGGCCAGCGAGGGCGAGGGCTTGTCGTTCTTCAAGATCTCTTGGTCGATGGTGCCCGCGTACTCGGGGTAAAGGTCGATGCTGCCGGCCCGCAACGCGGCGTAGACGATCGCGGTATTGCCCAGACCGGCCTTTACCTGGGTGGCTGCATGGGGGGCGGCAGTCTGCGCCAGCACTTCGGCCAGGATGTACGACTCGGTGAAGCGCTTGGAGCCGATGCGCAAGGGTTCGGCAGCGCAAACCATGTGGGCCAGACAAAGCAGGCCAGATAGAAAGAGTCGGTACATCGCAGCAGCATCAGGGAGCATCGCCCGCCGGTCAATGGCCACCGTCTACAATCTGTGGTTCATTCGCCCGCAGGCGCAGACAGTTTTGCCAGTGCAGACGCACTCACCCAAAGGGATTCTCCGTGTTTATTTCAAGTGCTTTTGCCCAGACCGCCGCCGCCACTCCTGCAGCAGGCGGGGATTTCGGCCAGTACACGCAAATGATCATCATGGTCGGCCTGTTCGCCGTCATGTATTTCGTGCTGATCCGCCCGCAACAAAAGCGCGCCAAAGAGCTCAAGGCCATGATCGATTCGATCGGTAAGGGCGATGAAGTGGTCACCGCCGGCGGCATGCTCGGCAAGATCACCAAGCTCGGCGAAAGCTATCTGACCTTGGAAGTGGCCTCGGGCGTCGAGTTGCAGGTGCAACGTTCGGCCGTCGTGCAAGTCTTGCCCAAGGGCACCGTCAAGTAAGACAAAACCACGGTCGCCCTGCTTGCCAGTGGCGCCAGTTGTCTCGCCCCAAACAGGGTTGAGAGGAAGCCGCCACCATGAACCGTTATCCGCTGTGGAAATACGCGATCCTCGTGATCGCCTTGCTCATCGGCATTGTCTACACCTTGCCGAACCTGTTCGGCGAGGCACCGGCCGTGCAGGTGTCGAGCGCCAAAGTTACCGTCAAAGTCGACAGCGCGGTCACCGCCCGCATAGAAGAGGCGCTCAAGAAGGCGCAGATCGTCCCTGACTTTGTTCAACTGGATGGCAACTCGATCAAGGCCCGCTTCAGCGACACCGACACCCAGATCAAGGCCAAGGACGCGATCACCACGGCCCTCAACCCGGAAGGCAGCGACAAGGCCTATGTGGTGGCACTCAACCTGCTGTCGCGCTCACCGCGCTGGCTGTCGGCGCTGCATGCCTTCCCGATGTATCTGGGCCTGGACTTGCGCGGCGGCGTCTACTTTTTGATGCAGGTGGACATGAAGTCGGCCCTCACCAAGAAGGCCGAGTCCTTGACCGGCGATGTGCGCACGATGCTGCGCGACAAAAACATCCGGCACGCCGGCATCAGCCGTGACGGCAACAACGTCGCCATCGCTTTCCGCGAAGCGGACGCTCGCAGCGCTGCGCTCGCCTTGCTGGATGCCCAATTGGGTGATGTGCAATGGACGCCCACCGACGACGGTGGCCTGAGCGGCACGCTCAAGCCAAAGGCTGCGGTGGCCGTGCAAGAGGCTGCGCTGAAGCAGAACATCACCACCCTGCACAACCGGGTGAACGAGCTGGGCGTGTCCGAGCCGGTGATCCAGCAGCAGGGCCTGGACCGTGTGGTCGTGCAACTGCCCGGCGTGCAAGACACGGCCAAGGCCAAGGACATCATCGGCCGCACCGCCACGCTCGAATTGCGCATGGTGGACGACAGCGCCGAAGCGCAGGCGGCACTGGCAGGCAGCGGCCCCGTGCCCTTCGGCACCGAGCGCTTCATTGATCGCGGCTTTGGCCCCATCATCGTCAAGCGTTCGGTCGTCATGACCGGCGAGAACCTCAACGACGCACAGCCCGGCTTCGACGAAAATCACCAGCCCTCGGTCGATCTGACGCTGGATGCGAAGGGCTCGCGCATCATGAAGGACCTGACGCGCGAGAACATCAACAAGCGCATGGCCATCATCTTGTTCGAGAAGGTCAATGGCCAACTCAAGGGCGAGGTGGTCACCGCACCGGTGATCCGCAGCGAAATCAGTGGCGGCCGCGTCAAGATTTCCGGCGCGATGAGTGCCCAGGAAGCCGCCGACACCGCGCTGCTGCTGCGTGCGGGTTCACTCGCCGCCTCGATGGAAATCATCGAAGAAAAGACCGTTGGCCCGAGCCTCGGTCGCGAGAACATCGAAAAAGGCATTTCGAGCGTGACCTGGGGCTTCACGGCCGTAGCCATCTTCATGTGCATCTATTACATGCTGTTCGGCATGTTCTCGGCATTGGCCCTGGGCTTCAATCTGTTGCTGCTGGTGGCGATGTTGTCGATGCTGCAAGCCACCTTGAGCCTGCCGGGTATCGCCGCCATCGCGCTGGTGCTGGGCATGGCCATTGACGCCAATGTGCTCATCAACGAGCGCATCCGCGAGGAACTGCGCGGGGGGGCGTCGCCTCAGGCTGCCATCAACCTGGGCTACGAGCGCGCGTTCGCGACCATCCTGGACTCGAACGTCACGACCCTGGTCGCTGGTGTTTCCCTGCTGACCTTTGGCTCGGGCCCAATCAAGGGCTTTGCGGTTGTCCACTGCCTGGGCATCCTGACCTCGATGTTCTCGTCGATCGTGTTCTCGCGTGCGCTGGTCAATCTTTGGTACGGCCGCAAGAAAAAGCTCAAGTCCCTGTCAATTGGGCAGATCTGGAAGCCGACACCCGACGCGGCTGAACCCGCTGAGCCCGCGCTCAAGACCTGAGAAAGAAGACGATGGAACTGTTCCGCATCCGACGGGATATCCCGTTCATGAAACACGCGTTGATCTTGAACGTCGTGTCCTTCATCACCTTCGCCGCCGCTGTGTTCTTCCTGTCCACACGCGGCCTGCATTTCTCGATTGAGTTCACCGGTGGCACGGTGATCGAGGTCGCCTATCCACAGCCGGCAGATATCGAGAAAACCCGCCAGGTCATCGAGAAGATGGGCTTTGGCGAAGTGCAGGTGCAGAACTTTGGCAGCTCGCGCGACGTGATGATCCGCCTGCCGCTGCGTGCCGACATCAAGCAGACCGAGCTGGTCGATCATGTGTTCGCCGAGCTGTGCAAATCGAATGCCGGCACGATCACCCAGATGCAGAGCGTCACGCCCCAGGGCGAGGCCGTCAGCAAGCAGGTCTGCAACACGGCCGCCGGCGTCGAACCGATCAAGCTGTCGCGCAGCGAGGTGGTCGGCCCGGCGGTTGGCGACGAATTGGCCTGGGACGCGGCCAAGGCGATGGGCGCGACGATCCTGGGCATCATGGCCTATCTCGCCTTCCGCTTCGAGTGGAAGTTCGCGGTGGCCGGCATCATCGCCAATCTGCATGACGTGGTCATCATCCTGGGCTTCTTCGCCTTCTTCCAGTGGGAGTTTTCGCTCTCGGTGCTGGCGGCTGTGCTGGCAGTGCTGGGCTATTCGGTGAACGAATCGGTGGTGATTTTTGACCGGGTGCGTGAAACCTTCCGGCGCTTTCGCAAGCTCAACACCCATGAGGTGATCGACAGCGCCATCACCAGCACCATCAGCCGCACCATCATCACCCACGGCAGCACACAGTTGGTCGTGTTGTCGATGCTGATCTTCGGCGGGCCGACCCTTCATTACTTCGCTGTGGCGCTGACCATCGGCATCTTGTTCGGCATTTATTCCTCGGTCTTTGTGGCCGCGGCAATTGCAATGTGGCTGGGTGTCAAGCGCGAAGATTTGATCAAGCTCCCCATGAACAAGGAAGACCCCGACGACCCGAACGCCGGAGCGGTGGTGTAGAGTCAAAATGACTTTGCAACCACCTGCCCACACCCGCGCTACATGACTTCTGCCGCCCGCAACAAGGCACTGGCCACACAGGCGCGGCGCATCTATCTCGAAGCCTTGTTGCGCGGCTTGAATGGGGTGGGGCAGGTGCTCAACCAGAGCGCCAACAACCTGCTACTTCAGCCAGCCGAATACGCGGTGATGGTGGCCCGCCGAGACGGCGTGCACACCTGGGGCCAGTACGGCGCTCGATGGATCACCGGGCTGACCAGTGCCCTGCGCCACGCGGCGGCGCATGGCATCAGCGAGCCGAGTCGATTCATGTCCGGCGGCTTCGAAACCGGGTCTGGCAAGTTGAGCCTGGTGGACGATGACACCATCGAACGCGAAATCACCAGTTCGCGTCTGGCATTGGCCATGATGGACCGGGCGACCTGGGAGTTTTCCGATCTGCGAAACCGCATGCAGATGCTGGAGCAGCACGACGACCTCGCGCCGTTCGATCTGCTGCGCGCCCATGTGGTGGCCCGGGTGGTGCAAGAGGCTTGGATGCGCAGCCGCCTTGATGCCTCGGTCTGGCAAATGTTGCAGATCGATTTGCACGAAGAGTTCGCATTGCTGCTCGGCGAGGCCTACCACGAGGCCAACGGCTGGTTGATTGCCCAGGGCGTGTTGCCCGAGGTCGATTTGCGACCCTTCATCCGCCGCCAACGCGATGCAGCCGGCACACCGGTCCATGTGCCTGGTCTGCCGTCTGAAGCCCAAGCTACATCGCAGTTTGGTCCGGGTATCCGTGCCTCGGCTGGGCTGGCCGCGCCTTCAAGCGCCAGCCCGCAGACGCGCAGCCTTGTGCAAAGTTCAGCCAGTCAGCATGCGGAAGAAGTGATGCTGCAGCTTCAGCGTGTCATCGGACGACAGGTGCCGGGGTTTGCCTCCACCGCCTACCAGGGCTTGGCGACGACGGCACAGCGTCCTGCGACGGGTTCGGGCGCGCCGTCGCTGGCCGCCGCCCCTACACCCAACCCGACGACGCCCCGACTGGCGGCGGCAATCCGGCATGCCCAAGAGTCGATGCAGCGACGGCCTGATGCCGGCCACAACGCGCGCAGCGCGACAGTCGATCTGAACTTGAACGACGACAGCTCGGCGGAAGCAGCCAACATCCCTGCACCTCAATTGCTGGAAGAGATGAAGTCGCGAAGCTTGGCCGTCAAGCAGGTGCTCAAACAAGCGGCCGACACCCCGGCCGAGCGCGCCACCATCGAGATCGTGGCCATGATGTTCCAAAGCATCTTGACCGAGGAGCGCATCCCCGCCGCCGTGCGGGTGTGGTTCGCGCGGCTGCAGATGCCTGTGCTGCGGGTCGCAGTCGGAGAGCCTGATTTCTTTGCCGTCGGCGACCACCCGGCGCGGCGTCTCATCGACCGGATGGGGGCCTGCGTGATGGGCTTCAACGCCGTGGCTGGGACTGCCGGGGCTGCTGGCGTCGCGCCTGCCGTGCCGGTGCAGTGAGCAGCCTGCGGTTCCCCGCAAGGGGCCACCACGAGCTGGGCCTGGCGGTCGACGGCGGCGCAGGGGCCGGGCCAGGTCTTCAGCCTGGACACCACCAGGGCACGCTGGCCCAATGGACCCACGCCAGCGCTGCGCCGGGTATTGACCCCAGCCGCTTTGTCGGCCAGCAGGTGGTGCGCTGGAAGAGTTTTGACGGCCGCATGATCTCCGGCCTGCTCAGCCAACCACCGGCCCGCCGTGTAGGGCATCGTCGGGTTGGTCGAACTGGGGATCACGTTCTGGGAACTGACCACCTTGATGATATCGGGCGCATGCCCGCCGCCCGCCCCTTCGGTATGGAACGCATGGATCGTCCGCCCCCCGATGGCGGCAAGCGTGTTCTCCACGAACCCGCATTCATTCGAGCGTATCGGTGTGGATCATCACCTGCACATCCATTCGCGTCCGCCACCGTCAGGCAGCAGTCGATGGCCGCAGGTGTCGTCCCCCAATCCTCGTGCAGCTTCAACGCGCAGGCCCCGCCCCGCACCATTTCTTCCAGCGCGGCAGGCAGGCTCGCATTGCCCTTGCCCGACACCCCGATATTCATCGCAAAGCCGTCAAACGACTGGATCATCCGCCCGATATGCCATGGCCCCGGCGTGCAGGTGGTGGCGAGCGTGCCATGCGCAGGCCCCGTGCCACCGCCGAGCATCGTCGTGATCCCCGAATGCAGCGCATCGTCAATCTGCTGCGGGCAGATGAAATGGATATGCGCATCAAACCCGCCCGCCGTCAGAATACGCCCCTCGCCCGCGATGATTTCCGTCCCCGGCCCGATGATGACATCGACGCCACTTTGGGTATCGGGGTTTCCCGCCTTGCCGATCTTTGCAATCCGCCCGTCGCGCAGGCCGACATCGGCCTTGTAGATCCCCGTCCAGTCCACAATCAGCGCATTGGTGATGACGGTATCCATCGCACCTTGCGCCCGTGTGATCTGGCTTTGCCCCATCCCGTCACGGATCACCTTGCCGCCGCCGAATTTCACCTCTTCCCCGTAGGTTGTGAGGTCTTTCTCAACCTCGATGACAAGTTCGGTGTCGCCCAGCCGCACCCTATCGCCAGTGGTGGGGCCATACATGTCGGCATAGGTGCGTCTGGAAATAGTGGCTGGCATCTACTTCCCCACCTTCGGCCCACGCTTCGCCAGCCGTTTCGCATTCGCCCCCGTCCGCCGTGCAATCGGCGCAAGGCCTGCATTTGCGACCGCAACCGCATCCTTGCCCATCATCGCGGCCTTCATCATCGCCGTGCCCGACGCGACCGCCGCTGCGGTCTTTTCATCGACCATGCGTTTGTTCTCTGCAGGCGTCACATTCCAAGCCCCGGCCATTCCCATCATGCGCATCGCGATGACCATGTTCGCCTGCCCGAGCATCATGCCCGTGCGCATCGAAAGCCCCATCAGATCGCGTGATCTTTTCATCCCAACTCTCCCATGACGGCCGCATTGAACCCATACACCCGACGCAGCCCGCCAAACGGCACCAGCCGCACCTCGCGGCTTTGCCCCGGTTCGAACCGCACCGCCGTGCCCGCCGCGATGTCCAGCCGCATGCCCCGCGCGGCATCGCGGTCGAACGACAGCCCCGCATTGGTTTCGGCAAAATGATAGTGCGACCCCACCTGTACGGGCCTGTCGCCGGTGTTGGCCACCATCAGCGTGATCTGTGCCGCACCCGCGTTCAGCACGATGTCGCCCGCTGCCGGCATGACTTCACCGGGGATCATGATCAACCTTTCGCAGCGCACGCCAGCCCATCACAACCGCCGCCACAAGTGCAATGCCCGCAAATGTGCCAAAGCCGATCAGGCCATACATCGCATGAACTTCCTCATCCGTCATGCCGCAGGCAAATGACACAGATGGTATCATAAACAATATCAAGATCTTCCAGTACATTCCTAACTCTCCACTTTAACGGATCGGATGATGCACGGTGACAAGCTTCGTGCCATCGGGAAACGTCGCCTCCACCTGCACCGAATGGATCATCGCCGGCACGCCCGCCATGCACTGATCGGCCGATATCACATGCCCGCCCGCCTCCATCAGATCGGCCACGGATCGCCCGTCCCGCGCGCCTTCGACCACGAAATCCGTGATCAGCGCCACCGCCTCGGGATGGTTCAGCTTCACCCCCCGCGACCAACCGCCCGCGCGCGACCATCGCTGCGACGCTGACCAACAGCTTGTCCTTTTCCCGTGGCGTCAGGTTCATCGCATCCTCACATCTGCCAGACCCGCGGCAAGGCCGCCCGTCGCAACACCGCCAGCACGGCCACGATCTGCTGCCGCAACGGCCAACCATCCGCCGCCATCATTCGCACCATTAACTTGCCATCAAAACCGCTGGCAGCGCCATCCCCCAGCACCGCCCGCACCGGACCCACCGCATCCTCCGCCCCCTGCGCAACCATCGCAATCGAAGCAAAGGCCCGCGCCCCGTTCAGACCAGCAATCCCTGACCCCAGCGCCGCATCACCAATCAGCAAAGGCTCCACCAGCCGGGGCCGTCCGTCTTGCCAGACCTCCCGCCGGTCAGCGAAATGCACATTGCGAACCCTCTCACCCATGGCGGCCCTGCCGAGCACCACCGCTTCAAGTAGCAAACATCCCGCGCCCGGCCCCAGTTCCACGCGCGTGCTACGTGACATTGCGGCACCCTGAAACAGGATCGTCTCTTGCGGCAGCCAATCAAGCCATCCATTTGCCCCAACGCGATGACGCACTGAAACCTGCGCCACCCCTTCTTTGACAAGATAGGCGCGTTCCGCTGTCTGTGTCGTGGCCACGGCCCGCAATTCCTGACCGATTTCCAGTTGATAGGACAGTCGGTCGCCCCCCGTCAGCCCGCCCGATGTGTTCAGAAACACCACCTCTGGCACGGCCCCGACATGCGGCAGGATCACTTTGGCGGACCCTTCCTGGCGCAGTCTTGTTACACGCACACCTCCGTCTTGCAGCGCAAGCCCGACAAAGGCTGCGCCAATCGCGCGCTGGTGAAGGATCGCAGTCTGCAAAGTCATCCTGCCATTCGCCAACCTAGGCACATGCCCCACAAGGCAAGATGCAAGGCCAATGCCGGAACGATCAATTCTCAGGCATCCACCGCCCATAATCCCGGCACGACGCACGAGATTTAGGCGGGCGTGAAACTATGTACTGATCAGCCTTACAATTTCAGCGAATTGTTCATCCGTCGCCATCTTCAGATCGTTCAGACTTTGCCCCGTCGTCACAAAAATTCGGAACATGGCGTCCAGGTTGTGAAAGACCAGTGCGCCCAAGGCGTTCGGGTTGCATTCAGCCTTCACCTGATCACGCGCCTGCAATGCCGCAATCAACGCCTCAATCTGCTGCCGTAATCGGCGGTCCAGCGCAACATAATCACGGCTGGCAGGCGAGTCCGGCGACTGCACGGTCATCGCCATGGCCACGCGCCACATCTCTTTTGACAGATAAACAAGGGCGTGATCGAAATAACCGTGAACGAGCATGGCAATCGCGCGGCCCACATCATCTGGCGGTGACTGGACAACCGCCTCACCCGCTGCGAGCACTTCCTCTACCTCGCGGGCGACGATGGCGACCAAGAGATCGCCCTTGGTCGGAAAGTAATTGTAGACGGTGCCGGGCGATACTTCGGCGCGCACCGCAATCACCTCCATCCGGACAGCGTCAAAACCATCGACGCGAAACATTTCGGCTGCGGCCTGAATGATCCGTTCGGTCCGATCCGCCTTGTTCTGCGCCCGAAGACCCATTCGCAAACTGCCACATATTTGATGTTGACTTCAAATTTGAACGAACTCCATTCTGCTGGCAAGGCCACAAAAGCCACCAACAAGGAGAACACCATGCGTCTGCTCGCAACGTCCGCCCTCGCCCTTTTGTCCGCCATGCCCGCCATGGCCCAAGAGATCAATGCCCTTGTCTGGTGCGACCACGCCGATCCGGCGCTGCTTGAACCGTTCACAGCGGCAACTGGTATCGCCGTCAACGTCAAGGAATACGAAGGCACCGCTGCGGGCCTTGCGATCCTTGATCAATCTCAACCCGGCGATTGGGATGTTCTGATGATCGACGCCGTCGATGTTCCGCGCGCAATTGATGCGGGTTTGATGGCGGAAATGCCGGCTGATGCGCTACCCACGGCTGATTTCTTTCCCGAAGTTGTGATGGCCGACCTGAACGGTCGCGATGGCAAGATATACGCCGTCACCGAAAAATTCGGCTACAACACAATCGCCTTTGACAAAACCAAGGTCGACCCTGCCGACATGGAGGATTGGGCCAGCCTGACATCGGGCAAATACGATGGCCGGATGATGATCTATGACTATTACGTGCCAATCATCGGCTTGACCGCGATTGGCGCAGGCGTTGCGACGGCGGACCTGACCACGGAAAGTCTGGCGGCGCTGACCGAACCCCTGATGGCATTGCGCCGTGCGTCGGCACAGGTGGGGGATGTCGTGTCATCCCAGACCGCGCTCGCAACGGGCGAGGTTGACATCATTGTCGGCGGGGGCGAATGGCTGACTGCCGTGCTGCTGGCAGACAATCCCAATCTCGACTGGACGATTCCGCAACAGGGCGCATTGCGTTGGGCGCAATCCATCGGCGTGCTGGAGGCGAGCACCAACAAAGACGCCGCTTTGCAATTCGTGCAGTATATCGTCAGCCCCGAAGGTCAGGCGCGCCTTGCGACGTCGGGTTGCTACTGGGGCATGCCCGCAAACCAAAAGGCGGGCGAGGTTCTGACCGATGAACAGAAGGCAGTTCTGCGGTGGGATAGCCAGCCAGACTATCTGGCCCGTGCGCAGCTATACCCGGTCGCCGACGCTGCCCTTGATACGGCCATGCAGGATATGTGGACGACAATGCTGCAAGCGGAATGACGCGCGACGGGCGCACCGCAACCGCCCTGCTGGCACCTGCATTGTTGTGGGTGCTGGCGTTTTTTGTCCTCCCGTTCGCAGGCATGATCGCTTTGTCATTTGCGCGCGTGTCCGACCGCGCAATCGAACGCGGGCTGTTCATCGACAATTATGCCCGGTTCTGGAACGATCCGGCCATCTTCAAGGGCCTGATCGTCAGCCTTGAGATCACTTTGGTTGTCACGGTCATCTCGATTTTGCTGGCCTATCCCCTGGCGTGGATCATTGCGATGCGCGTGCCCCTGCGCTGGCAGCGTCTTGCCCTGATGCTGGCAGTGCTGCCGTTCTGGACGTCTTACGTGGTGCGATCCTATTCGTGGCTGCTGGTCCTGGGGAAGAATGGGGTGTTGAACAACGCGCTCATGGGGGCGGGGATTATCGCCGAACCGCTGGAGCTTGCGGCCAGCCGCACCGCCACCGTGATCGGCTTTGTGCATTTCTTCGTTATGCTGCTGACCCTGACGATCTACGCCAATCTCCGCCAACTCCCCCCGAATTATGCCCGCGCCGCCGCAGACCTTGGTGCCGGGACCTTCGCCACTTTCCGTCATATCATCCTGCCCCTGACCCTGCCCGGTGTCATCACCGGCGCATTCCTGACCTTTGTTCTGTGCATCGGCGATTACATCACGCCCCGCATCCTCGGCGGCGGAAATGAATTGACCCTGCCCGAAATCATCATGCTGCAGCTCGGGCGGCAAGGCGACTTCCCTATGGCATCGGCCCTGTCGGTCATCCTGATGGCCGTGGTGACGCTGGCCTATTTCGCCTCGGCCCGCTGGCTGCGACTGGACCGGATATGAAGTTTTTTGCCCCCCTCTACATGGGCGTCCTTTACGCCTTCATCTTCCTGCCCGTTGCGGTTCTGGTGATTTTCAGCTTTCAGGATGGTCGCCTGCCCGTACCCCCGCTGAAGGGCGTAACGCTGAAATGGTACGCTGAGGTACTGGCGGACCGTGATTTGACTGCCGCCCTACTCAACTCTCTCCTCGTCGCCGTCGTCGCCTCAGCCGTCGCCCTTGCGCTGGGCTTTCTTGCCGCCGTCGCGCTTGCCCGCTACCGCCTGCCCGGATCGGTCTTGATGCGCGGCGTTCTCATCGCCCCGATGACCGTCAGCTATCTCATCATCGCGCTTGGCCTGATGACACTGTGGAACCAGCTTGGCCTCACCGTCTCGCTCTGGGCCACCGGCATCGGCCACACCATCATCAACCTGCCGCTCTGCTTTGCCATCCTCTACGCCGCGATGGGGGATCAGCAGCGCAATGCCGAACGCGCGGCCCGCGATCTGGGCGCGACCGAACCTCAGGTTCTGTGGCACATCACCGCCCCCATGCTCATGCCCTCCCTCGCTGCCGCATTCTTTCTCAGCGTCACCTTTTCATGGGATGAATTCATCATTGCTTTCCTGCTCACACGGTTCGACGTGACTCTGCCGGTCGAGATCTGGTCAATGTTGAAGTCCGGCCTCAACCCCAAAACAAATGCGGTAGGCTCCCTCGTGTTTCTCGTCTCTATCGCCATGCTCGTCATCCTCGAACTTACCGTATTCCGAAAGCGCCCCATATGACCGCCCCCGTTTCCATCACCGGCGTCACGCAGACCTATGGCGCGCAGACTGTGCTGCACAACATCAGCCTCGATATCGCTGCTGGTGAATACATCGTTCTGCTGGGGCCTTCGGGCTGCGGCAAGACCACGCTTCTGAACATTCTCGGCGGCTTTGCCACACCCACCGCGGGCCGCGTTCTGATCGGCGGTCGCGACATGGAGGCCATTCCGCCCAAGGACCGCCCCACCACCACCGTGTTTCAGGATTACGCCCTGTTCCCGCACATGTCCTTGCAGGATAACGTCGCCTTTGGCCTGCGCATGAAAGGCATTGCCACATCAACACGTCGCGCCAAGGCTTTGGAAATGCTGGATATGGTCGGGCTGAAAGCCATGGCTGCCCGCCGCCCACACGAGCTGTCAGGCGGGCAACGTCAGCGCGTGGCCCTTGCCCGCGCGCTGGCGGTTGAACCGGACGTTCTGCTACTCGACGAACCCCTGGGCGCGCTCGATCTGAAGCTCCGCCGCCAGATGCAGGATGAACTCAAGGCGATCCAGCGCCGCGTCGGCACCACTTTCGTCCATGTCACGCACGATCAGGAAGAGGCGATGGCCATCGCCGACCGCATCGTCGTGATGCGCGCAGGCCGCATCGAACAGGCCGCCGCACCGCCCACCGTGTATCTGGCACCCGCCAATCTGTTCGTCGCAGATTTCATGGGCGAGGTGAACCGCATCCCGCTGCAAAACGGCCAGTCACCCCTTGGCCCCTTGATGCCTGGCACCGGCACGCTTTGCCTGCGCCCAGAAACCATCGGCACTGAAGGCCCGCTCTCGCTCGGCCCCGCCCGCGTCACCGATGCCGCCTTTTTCGGCACCCACATCCGTGCGCATATGTCCCCGCTCGCGGCACCAGACCTGTCGCTGACCGTCCATTTTCCGCAAGGCTTCATCGTCACTACCGGCCTGGAAATTCCCCTGTTCGCCCGCAATCCTGTGCTGCTGGAGGACGAACCATGATCCCCGAAAACTGGTGGCGCGTCCGGCCCTTGTCGGATGGCGTGACGTGGATTGATGAACCCCATATCCACGAATTCTACCGCTGCAACGTCTGGCATGTGCGCGGTCGTGACCGTGACATGCTTGTCGACAGCGGCATGGGCGTCGTTTCCTTGCGCCAGCATATCCCGCTTGTCACCGAGCGCGCCCTCGATGCCGTCGCCTCCCACACCCACTTCGACCATATCGGTAACCACCACGAATTTCCCTGCCGCCTTTGCCATGGGGGTGAGGCTGAAATGCTCCGCGACCCCGACCGCGCGAAAATACTCGCCGATCCGTACGTCACGGACGACATCTTCACCGAACTGCCCCCGGCCCCTTACCGCTCTGCTACCTACGGCGTCACCCCCGCGCCCGCTACGCGCCTGTTGTGGGATGGCGACGTGATCGACCTTGGCAACCGCCATTTCGAGGTGATCCACACCCCCGGCCATTCCCCCGGCGGCATCGCCCTGTGGGAGGCCACGACCGGCATCCTCTTTTCCGGGGATATCGTCTACGATGGCCCCCTGATCGAAGACACCTATCACAGCAATTCCAGCGATTACTTCGCGTCCATGATGCGCCTTTATCATTTACCCGTGCGCATGGTTCACGGCGGCCATTTCCCCAGCTACGATGGTCAGCGGCACAAGGCCATCATCCGCAAATGGCTTGATGACAAGGATAACCCATGCACCTGAACCAACCCCTTGGCGGCAACGACATGCCCCGCGCCGGAGGCCCCGGCACGATGATGCGCCTGCCCGCGCAACCGACTGCGGCTGGCCTGAACGCCGCCTTCATCGGCATCCCGATGGATCACGGAACCTCGTTTCGCCCCGGCACTCGCCTCGGCCCCCGCCAGATCCGTCAGGAAAGCGCGATGCTGCGCCCCTTCAACATGGCGACCGGGGCCGCGCCCTTTGACCATCTGCAAGTGGCAGATATTGGCGATGTGCCGATCAACACCTTTGATCTGAAAAAAACTGTCGATATCATCACCGCGTTCTATGATGATGTGCTGGCCCATGGGGCCATTCCCTTGACGCTTGGCGGCGATCATACCCTGACATGGCCGATCCTGCGCGCCATGAAAAAACGGCATGGCCCGGTTGCCCTCATCCATATCGACGCCCATGCCGATATCAACGACACCATGTTCGGCGAAAAAGTCGCCCATGGTTGCCCGTTCCGGCGCGCCTATGACGATGGTTGTCTGCAAAACGACAAGGTCTTTCAGATCGGCCTGCGCGGCACCGGCTATTCCCCTGATGACTTCAACTGGGGGCGTGAAAAGGGCTGGACGGTGGTGCAGGCCGAAGACTGTTGGCACAAATCGCTTAAACCCCTTATCGCCGACATCCGTGCCAAGATCGGCGATACCCCCACGTACCTAAGTTACGACATCGACAGCCTTGATCCCGCCTTCGCGCCCGGCACCGGCACGCTAGAGGTGGGCGGCCTGACCGTCTGGCAGGGGTTGGAACTGATCCGCGGCTGCGCCGGCCTCAACCTTGTCGGCTGTGACCTCGTGGAAGTCTCTCCTCCCTACGATCCGCAAGGTGCCACGGCCCTTGTCGGTGCGAACTTCCTCTATGAAATGCTCTGTGTCCTGCCCGGTGTGCCACAAGGCCAGCCATGACCCATCTCCTCTATGTCACTCTCGGCTTCTCCGACCTCACCCGCACCGCCCGGTTCTACGATGCCGTGCTGCCGCCCCTCGGCATGGCGCGCAATGCTGCGGTTGATGATGGCTGGCTGGGCTATGGCCCCGATTATGACCACGGCGTCGGCCTGTACCTCTGCCCGCCCTTCGACGGGCGCGGCCCCGCCCCCGGCAACGGCACGATGGTCGCCTTCCGCGCGCCCTCTGCCGCCCACGTCCGTGCCTTTCACAAGGCGGCGCTGGAACACGGTGGCACCGATGAAGGCCCACCCGTCGCCCGCCCGCAGTATGAGGCGGGGTTTTACGCCGCATACGTTCGCGACCCTGACGGCAACAAGCTGGCGTGCGTTTATCACAAGTGGAACGGGGTAGATTGATCCGCAGCCCTACTTCAACTCCACCTCGATAAAGGTCATCACCACATCGCCATCGTTCACCACATTATGCTCAACCCCTTCGCTTCGGCGATATGCGGTGCCAGCGGGGACAAGAACACGCCTTACTTCACCGTCAGGCTCTTCCAGCATCATGTGGCAATCGGTGACGGCAGCAATCACGTAATCCATTGCATGCCGATGCCAGCCGGTTTCAGCCCCCGGCGCAAAATCGAACCGCGTCACCCGGACGCGCGCATCATCCACTATCTGGGTCGCCGTGCAGCCGGGCCTTGTCATGCGCAAACTCCTGATTATTCCGCGGCACAGAGTGGTGCGCTTGCAGGTGCCGTGTAAAGCCCCCCTCGCCTTGCGACAAAACCTGCGCTACGCAGTGCGAGAACGCGCAGCACAAAGGCCGCACATGGACAGCACAGCCCTTTTGACCGAATGCAATGCCCTGATGTTTCCGGCCTTTTCCGAAGATACCGCCCTGCAACTTGGGGCGATTCTCGTCGCTTATGCGCAGGCCGATCATCTGCCCATCGTGATCAACATCCGCACCGCAACGCGCACGTTGTTTCATGCCGCTTTGCCGGGTTCGGCTGGGTTGAATGACCTGTGGGCGCGGCGAAAATCGAACACGGCCCTGCTCGCACAAGAGCCCTCTTTCGTTGTTGGCACGCGACATCGCGAAAAGGGCGAAAGTCTTGCCAAGCACGGGCTTGATCCTGCCGACTATGCCGATCATGGCGGGGCGGTGCCGATTTTGGTGGCGGGCGTCGGGATGGTTGCAGTGGCGACCGTATCCGGCCTGCCGCAGGCGGCGGATCATGCCCTTGTCGTGCGCGCGCTGCGACAGTTGCTGGATGCTGCGCCGCATTCTTGACGGCCCCAGCCAAAGAACGCTAGCTGTCGGCAGGACCTGTCGCGGTCCAGACCTTATCGCAGGCACAATGACCAAACCCCGCACACGCATTCAGGCCCGCAATCAGGATGCCATACTCGAGGCCGCACTGGACGTCTTTTCAAACCACGGTTTCCGGGGGGCGACGCTTGATCAGATTGCCGATGCGGCGGGCCTGTCCAAACCCAACCTGCTGTATTACTTTGCCTCCAAGGATGCGATTTATGCGGCCCTTCTGACGCGGCTGTTGGATACTTGGCTGGACCCGTTGCGCGCCATGAACCCAGACGGCGATCCGGTGACAGAACTGTTGGGATATGTGCACCGCAAACTTGATCTTGCCCGCGACTATCCGCGCGAAAGCCGCCTTTTTGCCAATGAAATCCTGCAAGGCGCGCCGCGAATGCGGACGGCGATCGAGGTTGATCTGACTGCCCTGGTGGCCGAGAAGTCAAAAATCCTTGTGGCGTGGATGGATCAGGGGCGCATTGCGCGGCTGCATCCCGTACATCTGATCTTTTCGATCTGGGCGTTGACACAGCATTACGCGGATTTTGACATGCAGGTCCGCGCGGTGTTGCGCGACGAAGGTGCCGATCCCTATCCGGCCGCGCGGGCGCATCTGGAAACGATGTTCCGCAAGCTGCTGCAACCTTAGGATTTGTCCTGATCCTGCCCGCGCAGTTTCCATGCGATCTGACGCAGCATTCCATGAAAGGTCTGCACTTCGGCGCGCGTGAGGTTCAGCCGCGACCACATGTTGCGCAGGTTTGCCTTCATCATCGGAGCCTTGTCGGCGGGGTAGAAAAAACTGGCATCCCCGAGCCGTTCTTCATAGTGGTCGGCCAGACGCTCCACCTCCAAGGCACCGGCAAAATCGGTGCGGGCAAGGCCCATCACCTCGGGCGGCACGTCGACCGTCTGGCGTCGCCATTCATATCCCACCAGCAACACGCATTGGCCAAGGTTCAACGACGGAAAATCGGGGTTTACGGGCACGGAAACGATGGCGTTGGCCAGCACCACATCATCGTTTTCCAAACCCGCGCGTTCGGGGCCAAACAGCACACCGACACGCTTGCCCGCCGCCGACAGTGCGCGCGCCTGTTCCATCGCGCGTTCTGGTGTGACCACGGGTTTGACCAGTTCGCGGCTGCGGGCGGTGGTGGCGAAGACGTAGTCACAATCGGCAATTGCCGTTTTCACATCCGCGAACAACCCGGCGTTTTCCAGCACCCGGCCCGCTCCGCTGGCCATCGCCACGGCGCGCGAATTGGGCCAGCCATCGCGGGGGGCCACGACACGCATACGGTCAAGACCGAAGTTCAGCATGGCACGCGCGGCGGCACCGATGTTTTCGCCCATCTGCGGGCGGACGAGTATCATGGTCGGAGGGGTCATCGCGGCCTCATGTCGTTCGGGTGGCTGATAGGCCAAGCCCGCCCCATGGCCAAGCCCCGATTTCGCTGCTAAACGGGCGCATTGCCCGAAAGGACCACGCGATATGGCCACTGACGACCGCCCGCAGATCACGCTGATCACGCCACCAGCGATTGATCTTGATACGTTTCCCGATCTGCTGGGCCGGGTTCTGGACACGACCGACATCGCCTGCCTGCGCCTGTCGCTGGCGGGTGGGGATGAGGATTTTATCGCCCGCGCGGCGGATGCGTGCCGTGTGGTCGCGCATGCCCGCGATGTAGCGATTGTGATCGACCAGCATGTGCTGATGGTGGAACGGCTGGGGCTGGACGGGGTGCATCTGCTGGATGGTGCGCGGTCGGTCCGGCGGGTGCGCAAAGACCTTGGCGGTGATGCGATTGTGGGTGCGTTTTGCGGGATCACCCGGCATGACGGGATGAACGCGGCTGAGGCTGGCGCAGACTACGTGGCGTTCGGGCCGATCGGGCAATCACCCCTTGGCGACGGATTGCAGGTGGCGTTCGACACGTTTCAATGGTGGTCCGACGTGATCGAGGTGCCGGTGATTGCCGAGGGCGCGCTGACTGTGGCATTGGTGGAAAAATACGCGCCGGTCACGGATTTCTTTGGCATCGGACCGGAGATCTGGAGCAGCGATGATCCGGCGACAGCCTTGCGCGCCTTGGTTGCGCCGTTGAATTGACGGCTGTCAATTTCACACTTTATCACTTTAAATCAAACGGTTAAATTTTTTTCGCGGGCGCGCGTTAAGACTTCTTGAAACATTACGTGATCGACCCTGCACCGGACGCATCGAACGGGTGCGCGGACCGCACAGCCGCTTCGCAGGCGGCGGCAAGCGTCTTGCGGTCGACAAAACTGCTGACTTGCAGGGGCGTGTGAAACACCACCTCGACCCGGCCCTGACGGCGCGCCGCCAGCGTGAAGACAAGATGCGGCACAAAATCCATATCCCCCCACCAACCATAATGGCGCGGATCGTGGCCGGGCGGGGCATGATAGATCACCGTCACAGGTTGCACACAGAGATTGTCTTTCAGGTGATATGACGTGAAAGCCGCAAACAGCGTCGACTTGAAGGGCAGCACGCGCAGCGCATCGGTGCTGGTGCCTTCGGGAAAGAACAGCAGCCTGTGCCGGGCGTGCAGGCGCTGTTCAAATATCTGTTGCTGTCGCTTGGCATCAACCACTTTGCGGCGAATGAATACGGTGCCGGTGGCTTTTGCCAGCCAACCAATGCCGGGCCAGCCCGCAACCTCGGATTTCGCCACAAAATACACGCGGTCCGCGGCATTGAGCGTAAAGACATCAAGCCAGGATGAATGATTGGCGACAATCGCCCCGACCCCGCGCATCGGCTGCCCGCGCAACACCAGCGGCAAACGCAGGATCACAAAGGCCGTCTTGCAGACAAATTGGGTGATATAGGGGGTTATCGGGCGTGCATGGCGAAACAGCGGCCATTCGATCAACCGCACCACCAGCAACACAAACAGCGCAACATAAGTCACCAGCCCCAGCAGCGCCCCGCGCCAGACAACGCGCAGCCAATCGCCCCAGCCAAGGCCCGGATGCTGCATCGGCGCATCTTGCCAATCGGCTTTCATGCCTGCCCGGCCTTGCGCAGATAGAAGGCGCGGTGCTTTTCGCTCATCCGTGCGGTGTCCATGACCAGACAGACATCGGTTGTGTTGAAGGCATGGTCGATCCATGCGCCGTCCCCGACAAACCCACCCAGACGCAGGTATGCCTTGATCAGGGCGGGCGTGGTGGCCATCGCGGCCTTTCGATCAAGATCGGCCGCCGGCACAATATTCATCGCCAGCCGGTGTGCAGCGCGCGCGGTCACCCGCAAGGCAGGTGGGGCGAGGTGGTGGTGATGCAGATAGGACAACGCCGGGGCAAGCGGAGCCACTTCCGTGCCGTGAAAGCTGGCTGCGCCAAACAGCACTTCAATCCGGCGTTCCAACACATACTCGGCCAGCCCGTTCCACAGATGAAACATCGCAGTGCCGCCACGATGATCGGGATGAACACAGGAGCGGCCAAGTTCAAGCAGCCGCCGGCCCGAGGCGCGCAGGGGTGAAAGGTCATACTCATCTTCCGAATAAAACCGCCCCGCGCCGACGCGGTCACTGCTGAGCAACCGGTACGCGCCGATGACGTGATCCAGATCATCAGGGTTCTTGAGCGGATCAATCAGCAGGAGGTGGTCGAACAAACCATCGAACGCGTCCCGTTCCAGCATGGCCGCGTGATCAACCATGGCCCCGTCGCCGCCCAGTTCCTGCACGAAGACGCGGTAGCGCAGGCGCTGTGCCCCGCGCAGATCGCGGTCATCTTGCGCAAGGCGCAAAAGATAGGGGGCGTCATCAACGATCATGGCACACATCAAGGGCAATGCATGTCACGTAAGGCTGCCGTCGGGCCATTGCAAGCAAACACCCCCAAGCAGCATATTATGCAACGCATTACAATTTCCAGTTGCATTTTATTCAACCTTTGCCATGCATTCCCTTACGCACCGAACACAGGAACCAACGCAATGCGCCGCCCGTCAATCACGACTTTCCCCTGATGTTCAAAGTTCACCGTGATCCGTCCGCCGATATTGGATTGCACTTGCCCCAAGCCCCAGTCGGGCTGGGTTGGGTGGCGCACAAGCATGCCGGGTTCAAGGGCAGCATTCATTCCTTCCATGCAAAGGTATTCCCGTGATTGATCGCCATGACCTGATTGCCCTGATCGGTTCGCGCATTTGCCACGACCTTATCAGCCCGATTGGCGCCATCGGCAATGGGGTGGAGCTGTTGGCGATGGAGCGCGGCACGCAGGGGCCCGAAATCGCGCTGATTGCCGAAAGTGTGGCGCATGCCAACGCGCGCATCCGGTTTTTCCGCGTGGCCTTTGGGGCGGCAAGCCGGGATCAGCGGATCGCGCGCAACGAGGTGCAGGATATTCTGAACGGGGTCACACGGGGCGGGCGATTGCAGATCGGCTGGACCAGCGGCCGCGATGCGGCCCGCCCTGAAGTCAAGCTGGTGTTCCTGTTGCTGCAATGCGTGGAATCGGCGCTGCCCTATGGCGGGCGGGTGCGGGTGGTGGCCGAAGACAAGACCTGGCTGATCGAGGCCGAGGCGACCAAGCTGAAGATCGACCATGCGCTGTGGGAGGTGCTGTCGAACCCCAGCGCGCAGGCGCAGATCGGCCCGGCGCAGGTGCATTTCGCGCTGGCGCCAGAAGAACTGGCGCATCAGGGGCGATCACTGGTGCTGACGATCACGGATCAGACGATCCGGATGTTGTTCTAAGGCCTGATCGTGCCGTCGCCCGTGACCAGATACTTGAAGCTGGTCAGTTGTTCGGCACCCACCGGCCCGCGCGCATGCATCTTGCCCGTGGCGATGCCAATCTCGGCCCCCATGCCGAACTCGCCGCCATCGGCAAACTGGGTTGACGCGTTGCGCATCAGGATGGCGCTGTCCAGCCGCTGAATGAAACGGTCAGCCGTCGCGTCATTCTCGGTCAGGATGCTTTCGGTATGATTGCTGCCATGGCGGCGGATGTGCGCAATCGCCTCGTCCACGCCGTCAACCAGTTTCGCGGCGATGACCATGTCCAGAAATTCGTGGCCGAAATCCTCGGGGTTGCGGGCACAGTGCCGGGCACTTTCAGCAAGTCGCCCTCAGTGCGAACCTCGACCCCGGCGGCGATCAGGTCCTCGATCAGGACCGCGCCATGCCTGGTGTAGAACTGCCAATCGATCAACAGGCATTCGGCCGCCCCGCAAACCCCGGTGCGCCGGGTTTTCGCGTTCACAACCACACGGCGGGCCTTTTCCAGATCGGCGTCGCGGTCGGCATAGATGTGGCAGATGCCCTCCAGATGCGCAAAGACGGGCACCCGCGCCTCGGCCTGCACCAGCGCGACCAGCCCCTTGCCACCGCGCGGCACGATCACGTCGATCCATTCGCTGGCGCGCAGCATTGCGCCCACCATCGCCCGATCAGGCGTCTGGATCAGCTGGATCGCGGCGGCGGGCAAGCCTGCGCTGCGCAAGCCTTCGACCATGCAGGCATGAATGGCCTGCGAGGAATGATGGCTGTCCGACCCGCCACGCAGGATCACCGCATTGCCCGCCTTCAGGCAGAGCGCGCCCGCATCGGCGGTCACATTGGGGCGGCTTTCGTAGATCACGCCCACCACGCCCAGCGGGGTTGCCACACGCTGGATATGCAAGCCATTCGGGCGGTCCCATTCCGCCAGCACGCGGCCAACCGGATCGGGCTGCTCGGCAATGGTGCGCAGGCTGTCGACGATACCGCGCAGCCGCCCCTCATCCAGACGCAGGCGGTCAATCAGTGCCGCTGACAGCCCCTTTTCGGCGGCATGATGCAGATCAAGTGTATTTTCATCCATGATCGCCTGCCGCCGCGCCCAGACCGCCTCAGCCGCACCGATCAGTGCGGCGTGCTTGCGTTCGGCGGTTGCAAAGGCCAGTTCCGCTGCCGCTGCACGCGCCGCGGCCCCGATTTCCGCCATCATGTCGATCGCTGCAACGTCCATCACCTTCCTCTGTTCCCAACTATCCCGGGGGGTCCGGGGGGCTGGCCCCCCGGCCCGCCGCTAGACAACCATATCATCCCTGTGCACAAGGGCCGAACGCCCTGCATAGCCAAGGATCGCCGCGATCTCGCCAGAACGATGCCCTGCAATCGCTGTGGCCTCAAAGGCCGTATAGCGCACCAAACCCTTGCCCAGCACATCCCCCGTCGGCCCGATGATCGCAACCGGATCACCCCGACCAAAGCTGCCTGCCACCGTCACAACACCCGCTGGCAGCAGGGATTTGCCTGCGCGCAGGGCGGTCACCGCCCCCGCGTCCAGCCGCAATTCGCCCTTTGGCTTCATTGCCGAAATCCAGCGTTTGCGGGCGGCCTGCGGATCACTTTGTGCCACAAACCAGGTCCGCGCAGCCCCGTTCGCCAGCGCCAGCAGCGGGCGCTGCACCGATCCTTCCATGATCGCCATGGCACAGCCCCCCGCCACAGCAGTTTTCGCGGCCATGATCTTGGTCTTCATGCCCCCTTTGGACAGGCCGGATATGGCATCGCCCGCCATGCCCTCAATCTCGGGCGTGATGGCCTGCACAAGGTCAAACCGCTGGGCGCTGGCGTCTTCCTTCGGATTGGCGGAATAAAAGCCATCGACATCCGACAACAGGATCAACTGGTCCGCGCCTACTGTCACTGCGATCTGTGCGGCCAGCCGGTCATTGTCGCCAAAGCGGATTTCATCGGTCGCCACCGTGTCATTTTCATTCACGATCGGCACAACGCCAAGGCCCAGCAGCGTTTCCATCGTGGCGCGGGAATTGAGGTAGCGCCGCCGGTCGGTGGTATCTTCCAGCGTGACCAGAACCTGCCCGGTGGTGATGCCATGCGGGGCCAGCACCTCTTCATAGGCGCGGGCAAGCTGGATCTGGCCCACGGATGCGGCGGCCTGCGATTGTTCAAGCGCCAGGGGCCCGGCGGGCAACTGCAACACCCGCCGTCCCAGCGCGATGGAGCCTGACGACACCAGCACGATCTGCGTGCCCCGCGCGCGGGCATCGGCCACGTCGGCGGCAAGGCCCACCAAGCCAGTCGCGCCGCAAGCCTTGCGGCCCGACCAGCAAGGCCGAGCCAATCTTGACGACCAGCCGTTTGGCATCGCGGACATCGGGCGCGGTGATCGGTTTCAGGGCTGCCATGGCCCCGCCTCGACCTTCGGCGCTGCCGCCTTGATCTGCGCATGAATGGCGCGCAGCACATCCTGCAAGCCTTGCCCTGATACGCCCGAAATCACATACACCGGGCCGCCCGATGCCTTTTCCAACGCCTTGCGCCGTGTGGTGATCGTCGCCTTGTCCAGCGCATCAACCTTGTTCAGCGCGGTGATACGGACCTTGTCGCCCAGCTCTTCGGCGTAGGCTTCCAGTTCCGTCACGATGGTGCGGTAGTCTTTGGTGATGGTCGATGAAGTGCCGTCGACAAGATGCAAAAGAACCTTGCAGCGTTCGACATGGGCCAGAAACTGCATCCCCAGACCCCGGCCTTCGGATGCGCCCTCAATCAGGCCCGGAATATCGGCCATGACGAACTCGGTGCCGTCAATGCCCACCACACCAAGGTTCGGCACCAGCGTGGTAAAGGGATAATCCGCAATCTTGGGGCGTGCATTCGACACGGCGGCCAGAAACGTCGATTTCCCGGCATTCGGCAGGCCGACAAGCCCCGCATCCGCGATCAGTTTCAGGCGGAGCCAGATCGTGCGCTCGATCCCTTCCTGCCCGGCATTGGCGCGGGCGGGCGCGCGGTTGGTGGATGACTTGAACTGCAGGTTGCCCCAGCCGCCATTGCCGCCCTTTGCCAGCAGGATTTTCTGCCCGACGGTGACCAGATCGGCGATGATGGTTTCTTCGTCCTCGTCCAGAATTTCGGTGCCGACGGGCACTTTGAGGATGATATCCTCGCCCGTTTTGCCGGTGCGCTGCGCGCCCATGCCGGGCTGGCCGTTCTTGGCGAAGAAATGCTGCTGATAGCGAAAGTCGATCAGCGTGTTCAGCCCTTCGACCGCCTCGGCCCAGACCGACCCGCCATTGCCGCCATCGCCGCCATCAGGCCCACCAAATTCGATGAACTTTTCACGCCGGAACGACACACAGCCCCCGCCACCCCCGCCCGAGCGGATATAGACTTTGGACAGATCGAGAAACTTCATGGGATCAGGCTTTCAGATGGGTTGGGTCAGGCGATACGCCCCTACGCGCGTAGGATCAAGGGCTTCAACGGGGCGGGCGACCACCTGCGTTCAGTGGCAGTTGCACAAGCACAAGGTCCAGCCAGCGCCCGAACTTGAACCCCACCTGTGACAAATGCCCGACAGACACAAAGCCCGCCTTTAGATGCAGCGCCAGCGAGGCGGTATTGTCCGCATCAATCGCACCGACCATCACATGCCGCCCGGCCGCCCGTGCATGCGCAATCAGCGCCGTCAACAAGGCCCGTCCCATGCCCTGCGCCCGGAATTCGGCAGCCACATGCACAGAATGTTCAACCGTCTGGTCATAACCTTCGCCTGCGCGAAACGGTCCATAGCTGGCATAGCCCGCGACCTGCCCATCAACCACCGCCACCAGCACCGGAAATCCCTTTGCCACGCGGCCCTGCATCCACGCGGTCCGGTTCGCCAAATCCACCGTCGCGGTCGTGAAACTGGCGGTCGTTGTCACAATCACCGCGTTGAAAATAGCGCAGATTGCGACAAGGTCGTCAGCGCGGGCAGCCCGGATCAGCATATGCTCAAAGCTTGCGGATATAGGTCCAGGTCGGCACGCGGGCGTTGCGGGCCACACTGAAACTTTCGGCGTCGCCAAGGTATTGGAACCCCGCATTCGTCAGCACGCGGGCCGACCGGGGGTTGTCCTGAAACGCCTCGGCAAACATGGTCTTGTTGCCTTGCGGGTTGGCGGCCACCAGCGCCTGAACGGCCTCGGACGCGATCCCAAGGTTCCAGAACGCAGGCGCCACCCAGAAGGCGACTTCGGACTGCGCACGGTCCATTTTCTTCAGGCTCATAACGCCCAACACTTCGGCCAGACCGGAAGGCGTGCCGTCAATGACCCAGATATCCTCATCGGCTGCCGCAGTCATCGCACGGGTGATAAAGGCGTCGGCGGCACCGGGCGGCAGGGGATGCGGGATGCCTTGCGTTGCCTCGGCCACACGCCGGTCACCAGCATACAACGCAAACAGGCCTGCGTCTGATTTGCGTACCGGGCGCAACAGAAAACGTTCTGTTGTGAGCTGGTCTGCCGAAGTGATCTTTTCCAGCATCATGGCTTCCCTCCTTCGAAAGCACATCTTCCAAACAAATGGGCACGAAAGACGTGCCGCGCAAGTTTTGCCACCTACCCGGAGATACGGGCAAAACGGTGGCGTTCGCGGCCATTCCCCCCAAAATGCCAAGGGGACCGGCCTTTCAGCCGATCCCCCATCTACAAGTCAATTGTAAAGGTTCGGCTTATTCTGCGGCTTTCACCATCGGTTGGACCGAAATGAAGGTGCGTCCCTTCAGGCCTTTCTTGAAGGTCACATGACCTTCGACCTTGGCAAAAAGGGTGTGATCGGTGCCCATGCCGACGCCTTCACCCGGGAACCACGTGGTGCCACGCTGGCGCACGATGATGTTGCCGGGAATGGCGTGCTGGCCGCCGAACAGTTTCACGCCCAGCCGACGACCCGCGCTATCGCGGCCGTTGCGGGATGAACCGCCTGCTTTTTTATGTGCCATGAGGGATTACTCCTTTGCAGCAGCGGGCTTTGCAGCGCGCTTTGGTTTTGCAGGGGCGTCCACCGGGGCCGCAGCTTCGGTGTTATGGGCCGCGCGGCGGGCATGGGCCGTGTTCACGGCAGCCGCAACGCCGGTCTTGTCGGCACCTTTGGCGATCACGTCGGTCACACGTACCAGTGTCAGGTGCTGGCGGTGGCCCTTGGTGCGCTGGCTGGAATGCTTCCGGCGGCGCTTGACGTAGTGGATGACCTTTTCGCCTTTGATCTGGTCGATCACTTCGGCCTGCACGGCGGCACCAGCCACAAGCGGCGCACCGACGGTCAGCGTGTCACCGCCCACCATCAGAATGTCATTGAATTGGATTTTGGCACCAGCCACGGCATCCAGCTTTTCAACGCGCAGCACATCGCCTGCCTGCACCTTGTATTGCTTGCCGCCTGTCTTCAGGACCGCGAACATCGGTCATTCCCTTCGTTTGCTCCGCGTCTTGTGGCCCCCTTTCGGGTGTTTCGGGTATCCCCGCCTCGGACAGCGCGCCCCGGTTGGGGCGTTATTGAAAATAGAATCCCGGCGGGCCACGGGGGTCCACCGGAATGCGCGGTGTATCCGGCAACGGCGGGCAGGTGTCAAGCGTGAAAGGCACAAGGCTGTGCCCGAAAAGGCCGCCTACCGCCCAAGCGCCAGTTGCATGTCGGCTGCGGCGGCGGGGTCCTGCAGTTTTTGCGACAACAGCCCCCACAGAAAACCCGTGGTGATCGTCTGCACGCCAAGCGATGCACAGACGACGGCAAAGGCCGCGATCCGCACGATGGCCGAAGGATCAAGCGCGCCAAAGCCGGACTGGCCCCAGAACACCACGCCGCCAATCACCGCGCCAAGCGATGCCACCAGAAACGCAGCGCCAAGGATGCAAGCGTTGTCCACGCTCATTTTGCCACGCAGGCGCGAGAACCCCGCCGTATCGGGCAACAGCCTGAAACGAGTGGCAAAAAGTTGTGCCAGCGCATGAAAGCAGACCATCTGGTAGCCCGTCATGATGAGGGCGCTGGCAAGGATCAGGGTCGCGGTGTCAAAGGACAGCCCGCCCACATGCACCGCCCCGAACATCAGCGCGGTAAAGGCCGCCGTGCCCAGCCACAACAGGATCAGGCCGGGCGTATAGAACAGCCAGTAGGGCGCGAAGGTCAGCAGCAGTTTCAGATGCAGCCAGCCGTCACGCCATGACCGCAGGTGCGGCGGACGCGAGCGGCCATCAGGACTAAGCGTGGTTGGCACCTCGGTTACCTTGAGGCCGGTCAGCGTGGCCTTGATGACCATCTCCGAGGCAAATTCCATGCCCGGCGTGTTCAGCTTCAGCCCAAGGATCGCCGCGCGGGAAAATCCGCGCAGGCCGCAATGAAAATCGCCCACGGGTGCTCGGTAAAGCACGCGGCCAATCGTCGACAGCACGGGGTTGCCCAGATAGCGGTGGAGAGGTGTCCCGCTTTGTTCGAGCTGCCAAGTAACCTGCCACGTGCCCACCGCCGTGCACTCGTCCCAAAGACACTTGAAACAGGATACGGCCATCGACTGTAGTGTTTGCAGCAATCCACTGTTCAAGACGAAGAACGATTGCCGGCGCAGCGCTTATCTCTGGCGGCGCTTTCCCATGGCGACAGCCGATCACCAGGAAGAGATCTCGCGAAACAATTCGCGAGATCTCTTCCGGCAATAGCGTCGCCATGGGAAAGCGCCGCCAGAGGACAAGCGCTGCGCCGGCAATCGTTTTTCGTCTTGAACAGTGGATTGCTGCAAACACTACAGTCGATGGCCGTATCCTGTTTCAAGTGTCTTTGGGACGAGTGCACGGCGGTGGGCACGTGGTTACTTGGCAGCTCGAACAAAGCGGGACGTCTCCACCGCTATCTGGGCAACCCCGTGCTGTGAAGAGATTGGCCGCGTGCTTTACCGACGCCCGTAGGCGACTTTCATTGCGGCCTGCGCGGATTTCCCCGCGCGGCGATCCTTGGGCTGAAGCTGGGCATGGACGTCGGAGATGGTCATCAAGGCCACGCTGACCGGCCTCAAGGTAGATTCAAGAAGTACCAACCACGCTTACCAATGGCCGCACCGTCCGCCGCACCTGCGGTCGTGGCAACAGACGTGTCGGCTGCGTCTGAAACTGCTGTAGCCTTCGCGCCCTACTGGCTGTTCTATACGCCCGGCCTGATCCTGTTGTGGCTGGGCACGGCGGCCTTTACCGCGCTGATGTTCGGGGCCATGCCGTGTGAGGCTGTATTTGACACCGCGACCCTGATCCTTGCCAGCGCCCTCGTCATGACGGGCTACCAGATGGTCTGCTTTCATGCGCTGCACACTTTTTTTGCCACTCGTTTCAGGCTGTTGCCCGACACGGCGGGGTTCTCGCGCCTGCGTAGCAAGAAGTGAGCGTGGACAACGCTTGCGTGCTTGGCCGCTGGTGGCATCGCTTGGGGCGTAGTTGGCGGCGTGGTGTTTGTCGGGGCCGGTCCGGCTTTGGCGCGCTTGATCCCTCGGCCATCGGCCTTTGCCCATCATCTGTGCATCGCTTGGCGTGCAGACGATCACCACGGTTCCTGGGGGCTTTTGTCGCAAAAACTGCAGCTCGCCGCGGCAGCCGACATGCAACTGGCACTTGGGCGGTAGGCGGCTCAGGCACAGCCTTGTGCCTTTCACGCTTGACACCTGCCCCGCCGGTACACCGCGCATTCCGTGGACCCCCGTGGCCCCGCCCGGGACTGCTGTTTCAATAACGCCCCAACCGGGGCGCCGCTGGGCGGGGCCGGGCCCAAACACCGAAAGAACGCGGCAAACGAAGGGAATGACCGACCGCGGTCCTGAAGACAGGCACAGCGATACAAGGTGCAGGCAGGCGATGTGCTGCGCGTTGAAAAGCTGGATGTGGCTGGTGCCAAAATCCAATTCAATGACATTCTGATGGTGGGCGGTGACACGCTGACCGTCGGTGCGCCGCTTGTGGCTGGTGCCGCCGTGCAGGCCGAAGTGATCGATCAGATCAAAGGCGAAAAGGTCATCCACTATGTCAAGCGCCGCCGGAAGCATTCCAGCCAGCGCACCAAGGCCTCCGCCGGCGCGTGACAAAGTGTGACCGATGTGATCGCCAAGGGTGCCGACAAGACCGGCGTGGCGGCTGCCGTGAACACGGCCCATGCCCGCCGCGCGGCCCATAACACCGAAGCTGCGGCCCCGGTGGAAGCCCTGCAAAACCAAAGCGCGCTGCAAAGCCCGCTGCTGCAAAGGAGTAATCCCTCATGGCGCGTGGACCAGCGGTTCATCCCGGGAGGGAACGGCCGCGATAGCGCAGTTGTGGGCGTGAAACTTGTCGGCGGCCACACGCCCCTCGGCAACGTCGATGCACCAGCGTGGCACCACGTGGTTCCAGGGTGAAGGCGTCGGTATGGGCACCGATCACACCCTTTTTGCCAAGGTCAAGGTCATGTGACCTTCAAGAAAGGCTTGAAGGGACGCACCTTGATTTCGGTTCGACCGATGGTGAAAACCGCCATATAAGCCGAACCTTTACAATTGACTTGTAGATGGGGGATCGGCTGAAAAGCCGGGTCCCATTTTGGGGGAATGGCCGCGAACGCCGCCGTTTTGCCCGTATCTCCGGGTAGGTGCCAAACTTGCGCACGTCCCCATTTGTTTGGAAGATGTGCTTTCGAAGGAGGTGAAGCTCATGATGTGGAAAAGATTGCTTCGGCAGACCAGTTCACAACAGAACGTTTTCTGTTGCGCCCGGTTCAAAATGAGACGCAGGCCTGTATGCTGGTGACCGGCGTGTGGCCGAGGCAACGCAAGGTATCCCGCATCCCCTCGCCCGGTGCCGCCGACGCCTTTATCACCGTCGGAGATGGCTGCGGCAGCCGATGAGGATATCTGGGTCATTGACGGCACGCCTTCCGGTCTGGCCAAGTGTTGGGCGTTATGAGCCTAAAAAAATGGACCGTGCGCCATCCGAAGTCGCCTTCTGCGTTCTGGAACCTTGGGATCGCGTCCGAGGCCGTTCAGGTGGTGGCCGCCAACCCGCAAGGCAACAAGACCAGGTGGTTTCAGGACAACCCCCGGTCGGCCCGCGTGTGAGTTCGAGATACCTTGGCGACGCCGAAAGTTTCGTGCGGCCCGCAACGCCCGCGTGCCGACCTGGACTTATATCCGCAAGCTTTGAGCATATGCTGATCCGGGCTGCCCACTCGGCGGAGCCGACCTTGTCGCAATCTGCGCCATTTTCAACGCGGTGATTGTGACAACGACCGCCAGTTTCCACCGACCCCCGCGACGGTGATTTGGCGAACCGGACTGCGTGGATGCAGGGCCGCGTGGCAAAGGGATTTCCGGTGCTGGTGGCGGGAGTCGTGATGGGCAGGTCGCGGGCTATGCCAGCTATGGACCGTTTCCGCGCAGGCGGCAGTGACCAGACGGTTGAACATTCGGGTCATCTGAGCTGCCAATTCCGGGCGCAGGGCATGGGACGGGCGTTGTTGACGGCGCTGATTGCGCATGTACGGGCGGCCGGGGCAGCATGTGATGGTCGGTGCGATTGATGCGGACAATCCGCTCGCTACAGCATCTAACGGCGGGCTTTGTGTCGGTCAGGGCATTTGTCACAGGTGGGGTTCGAGTTCGGGCGCTGGCTGGACCTTGTGCTGGTGCAACTGCCACTGAACGCAGGTGGTCGCCCGCCCCGTTGAAGCCCTTGATCCTACGCGCGTAGGGGCGTATCGCCTGACCCAACCCATCTGAAAGCCTGATCCATGAAGTTTCTCGATCTGTCCAAAGTCTATATCCGCTCGGGCGGGGGTGGCGGGGGGCTGTGTGTCGTTCCGGCGTGAAAAGTTCATCGAATTTGGTGGGCCTGATGGCGGCAATGGCGGCAATGGCGGGTCGGTCTGGGCCGAGGCGGTCGAAGGGCTGAACACGTTGATCGACTTTCGCTATCGGCGGCATTTCTTCGCCAGAGAACGGCCAGCCCAGGGCATGGGCACACAGCGCACCGCAAGCGGGCAAAGGATATCATCCTCAAAGTGCCCGTCGGCACCGAAATTCTGGACGAGGACGAAGAAACCATCATCGCCGATCTGGTCACCGTCGGGCAGAAAATCCTGCTGGCAAAGGGGCGGCAATGGCGGCTGGGGCAACCTGCAGTTCAAGTCATCCACCAACCGCGCGCCCACCGCGCCAATGCGGGGCAGGAAGGGATCGAGCGCACGATCTGGCTCCGCCTGAAACTAATAGCAGAAGTGCGGGCTTGTCGGCCTGCGACATGCCGGGGAAATGCGACAGTTTCTGGCCGCCGTGTCGAATGCACGCCCCAAGATTGCGGATTATCCCTTTACCACGCTGGTGCCGAACCTTGGTGTGGTGGGAATTGACGGCGCCGAGTTCGTCATGGCCGACCCGGCCTGAAGTTGAGGGCGCGGTCCGAAGGCCGGGGTCTGGGGATGCAGTTTCTGGCCCATGTCGAACGCTGCAAACTTTCTTTTGCATCTTGTCGACGGCACTTCATCGACCATCACCAAAGACTACCGCACCATCGTGACGGAACTGGAAGCCTATGCCGAAGAGCTGGGCGACAAGGTCCGTATCACCGCGCTGAACAGTTGATGCGCTGGACAAAGCGACGATCACCACACGGCGCAAGGCGTTGGAATCAGCATCGGGCGGCCCGGTGCATGTAGTTTCGGGCGTATCAGGGCAAGGCTTGCAGTGCTGCGCGCCATTCATGCGCAGATCGACCACGGCGCGGCCGAGGCGGGGCCATGGCAGCCCTGGAAGCGCCCGCGCCCGATGTCCGCAATGCCAAACGGCTTGTCGTCAAGATTGGCTCGGCCTTGCTGGTCGGGCCGCAGGGTTTGCGCCGCGACTGGCTCTTGGGCCTTGCTGCCGACGTGGCCGATGCCCGCGCGCGGCACGCAAATCGTGCTGGTGTCGTCGGGCTCTATCGCGCTGGGACGGCGGGTGCTGCAGGTCCCCGCGGGGCCCCTGACACTGAACAATCGCAGGCCGCAGCATCTGTGGGCCAGATCCAGCTCCGCCCGCGCCTATGAAGAGGTGCTTGCCCCGCATCGCCACCACCGGGCAGGTTCTGGTCACACTGGACGACCACAGACCGGCGGCGCTACCTCAATTCCCGCGCCACGATGGAAACGCTGCTGGGCCTTGGCGTTGTGCCCATCGTGAATGAAAATGACACGGTGGGCGATGAAATCCGCTTTGTAACAATGACCCCGTGCACCACAGATCGCAGTGACCGTAGGCGCGGACCAGTGATCCTCCTTGTCGGATGTCGATGGCTTTTATTCCGCCAATAACAATGTT
>CAWAPA010000031.1:0-14127 GCA_963783595.1 uncultured Alphaproteobacteria bacterium
GGCGAGCCAGACTGCATTGCCGCCCACCAGATCGTTCAGGTTAAATCCGTTGCCCATAAGATGTCCTTTGAAAACACGTTGCAGCAGAATCATGGTGTGGCTTCGCGCCGTTCGCAAGAGTTTCCGTGTGATCTGCTGCCCAAACTGTAGGCATCCGGTCCGGTTTGACACAGGTTTTGCAAAGATTCGCGGCCCAGTTCACCGATTTCACCGGGATTCGACTTGACGTTGGCAAGATCAGAGGTAAATGAGTGAATGAACGTTCATTCTTGCTGCGCTGCAGCGTCCGGAGCTTTTGATGACGGCACCGATCCCGGCACAAGACCTGCGCACGGCCGAGATACTGGCCTGCGCACGCACGACCTTTGCCGAAAAAGGGCTGGATGGTGCATCCATGCAGGATCTTGCGCGCAGCGCGGGGATGAGTGTCGGTAATTTTTACCGCTATTTCCCGTCAAAGGCTGCGATGGTCGAGGCGCTCATCGCGCTCGATATGGATGAAATGGAACGGGATTTTTCCCAGATCCTGACGTCGGATGACCCGATGCAGCGGTTGCGCGAAACAATTCACGCCCGGCTGATGGGGCAGGGCTGCGGCCCCGATGATGGGCGTATCTGGGCCGAAATCACGGCGGCGGCCCTGCGAAAGCCGGAAATCGCGGCGCTGACGGCGCGGATGGATGCAGGCATCACCCGCAACCTTTGCGCAGTGTTTTCGCGCGTTACCGGAATGACGCGCGATGACGCCGAAGCGCGCTTTGGCGCACATGCCCGGTTCATGGTGATGCTGGTGGTCGCATCGCTGACCGAGGCCCCCTGCCCCGGACCACGGCATGACGAGATGATGGTTCTGGTGCAGCGGACGATCGACCGCACCCTGGACGAAGTATTGCAGATGACAAAAGGCAAAAACGATGCGCGCTGATATTTTGATGGCCGTTGTGGTGGCAGGCCTCGCCCTTGGCACGGCGGCAACCGCCCAGACCGAATCCGAAGCCGCCGAAACCGCGGGTGATACGGCAGTCGCCCCGCATGAGGTGGTTTTGCCCGCGATCACGGTATCGCAAGTGACAAACGGCACGATCCGCGACCGCGTGCTTGTCTCCGGGTTGGTTGAACCTGTGGAACGCGTGCAGGTGGCGCCGCTGATTGAAGGGCAGCCGATTTTGACGCTGCAGGCCGATATCGGCGATATGGTGACAAAGGGTCAGGTTCTGGCCACCCTGTCCAGCACCACGCTGGAGTTGGAAAAAAGTCAGAATGCAGCCTCGCTTGCCTCTGCCAGCGCGACCATTGCGCAGGCTGAGGCCCAGATGCTTGAGGCGCAAAGTGCCGCAAGCGAGGCCGTCCGCGTGAATGAACGCACAGCATCGCTTCGTGCGCAGGGCACCGCGAGTCAGGCGGCGGCGGATACCGCGTCGGCCAATGCGATTGCGGCAACCGCGCGCGTGACGGTTGCGGCGCAGTCTCTGGAGGCCGCCCGCGCGCAGCTTGCCTTTGTCGAGGCGCAGCTTGCCAACGTCGAACTGAACCTGCGGCGCACGCAGGTGGTCGCCCCGGTTGATGGTGAAATCGTTGCGCGGAATGCCACGATTGGCAGCATTGCCACAGCAGCAGGCCAGCCGATGTTCGTCATCATCCGGGATAACGCACTGGAATTGCGTGGCGATGTGGCAGAGTCCGATCTGACGCGGCTGCAGATCGGGCAGCCGGCGCAATTGCGGCTTGTCGGGGCGGCGGCACCGCTGTCGGGAACGGTGCGGCTGGTGGAACCCAGCATCGACACAGCCACCCGGTTGGGCGGGGTCCGCATCAGCATTGATGCGCCCGGCACCGTCCGCTCGGGCATGTTCGCCGAGGCCGAGGTGATTGCAACCGAACGCAGTGCGCTGGTGGTGCCGATCACGGCACTGGGCACCAGCAGCGGCGAGATGATCGTCATGAAGGTCACTGACGGCACCGTTGCCCGTACGGCCGTCAAGACCGGCATTCGTGACGGCGCGCTGGTGGAAATTCTCGACGGTCTGGCCGCGGGTGACACCGTTGTTACCAAGGCTGGTGCATTTGTCCGCGACGGTGACCGGATCAATCCGGTGCCGGCCGCAACCAACTAGAGGCACGCAAGATGAACTTTTCGGCTTGGTCCATCCGCAATCCCGTCGCACCGTTGCTGGCATTTGTGTTGCTGGTCATCGTGGGGGTGCAGGCGTTCTTCACCCTGCCGATCACGCGGTTTCCCAACATCGACGTGCCGTTGGTCTCTGTCACGGTGGCGCAATCCGGGGCGGCACCTGCCGAACTTGAAAGCCAGGTCACCAAGGAAATCGAAGATGCCGTCGCAGGCATCACCGGCGTCAAGAACGTCACATCCACCGTCACCGATGGTGTGTCAAACACGGTTGTCGAATTTCAGATGACCGTCGAAACAGCCACAGCCGTGCAGGACGTGAAAGACGCGATCGACGAAATCCGCGGCGATCTGCCCGGCGAGATCGAGGCCCCCATCGTCAGCCGCATCGACGTCGAAGGCGGCGCGATCCGCACCTATGCGGTCGCCTCGTCCAACATGACCGTCGAAGAGCTCAGCTGGTTTGTCGATGATACCGTGACCCGCGCCCTGCAGGGAAAGCCCGGCATCGGGCGGGTTGACCGCTATGGCGGTGCCGAGCGCGAAATCCGTGTCGAACTTGACCCGATCCGCATGGGCAGCTTTGGCATTTCCGCCCTGCAGGTCAGCCAGCAATTGCGCCAGACCAATGCCGATCTGGGGTCGGGCCGGTCTGAAATCGCCAATGCCGAACAGGCGATCCGCACCTTGGGCGATCAGGCGACGGTAGAACAACTGGCCAACACGACGATTGCGCTGCCATCCGGGCAATACGTGCGCCTGTCGCAACTGGGCGATGTGATCGACACCTACGAAGAACCCCGGTCCTTTACCCGCACCGATGGGAAACCGACCGTGTCTGTCGGCGTGTTCCGCGCCAAGGGCGCATCCGACGTCAGCGCCGCCGAGGTCACCGAAAAGGCCCTTGCCGAAGTGCGCGCCGCCCATCCCGAAGTCAGCATCACGCTGATTGACGATACCGTCTACTACACCTTCGGCAATTACGAGGCCGCACTCAGCACCTTGATCGAAGGCGCCATACTTGCGGTGCTGGTGGTGCTTGCATTCCTGAAAAACTGGCGCGCCACATTGATTTCCGCCGTGGCCCTGCCCCTGTCGGCAATCCCCACCTTCTGGGTGATGGATATGTTGGGCTTTTCGCTGAACCTTGTGTCGTTTCTTGCGCTGACACTGGCCACCGGCATTCTGGTCGATGATGCGATTGTGGAGATTGAAAACATCGCGCGCCATATCCGGATGGGAAAAACACCCTATCGTGCCGCAATCGAGGCCGCCGATGAAATCGGCCTTGCGGTGATTGCCACCACGATGACCATTGTCGCCGTCTTTGTGCCGGTCAGTTTCATGCCGGGTATTCCGGGGCAGTATTTCCGACAATTCGGTCTGACAGTGGCGATTGCCGTGCTGTTCTCGCTGCTGGTCGCGCGATTGATTACGCCCTTGATGGCGGCCTATCTGATGCGATCAAAGGATGCCGATGAAGGCCATTCCGACGAAGGCCCGATCATGCGCGGCTATCTGTGGCTGGTGCGCAATACCACCCGTGTGTGGAAGATTCCGGGCACGGTGCTGCGGTTTCCGAACTATTACATGACGCTGTTCGTGTCGGTGTTTCTGGTCGGGGTGTCGGTGTATTTCATGGCGCAAGTGCCGGGCAGCCTGTTCCCGCCCGAAGACGAAAGCCGGATTTCCGTCTCTGTCGAACTGCCCCCGGGATCGAGTTCTGGATGAAACCGACCGCACCACCGAGGCGATGCGCGCGGCGGTTGCCGATATTGATGGCGTCAAACGCATTCTGGTGACCGGCGGGTCAACGCCACTGGGCGAGGTTGACGTGCGCCGCGCCAGCATTGCCATCATTCTTGATAATCTTGACAACGGTCTGGCGCGCAAATTCTCTGACCTTGGGCAGAAAATCCCGCTGATCGGTCCCTATCTGCCGACAGCCGAAGTGAACGGCCGCATCCGCCCACAGAACGAGATCGAGATCGAGGTTTTTCAGCGCCTTGCCATGATCCCCGATGTGCGGGCGATCAAGCTGACAGGGGGCGGCGGTCCGGGTGGCCGTCCGATTGCCTTCAACATCCTAAGTGCGGATGAGGCCGCGCTGAACCAGACGATCCAACTGCTTGAACGGGCGATGTCGGATGAACCGCTGCTGTTGAACGTGTCCACCGAGGCCGCGTTGCCGCGTCCCGAAATCCAGATCACCCCGCGTCTGGAAGAGGCCGCGCGCCTTGGCATCACCACGCAGGCAATTGCGTCAATCGTGCGCGTTGCAACGATTGGTGACGTGGATGCGGCCTTGGCCAAGCTGTCGATCGACAACCGGCTGGTGCCGGTTCGCGTGCGGCTGACGGATGAAACCCGGCAGGACATTGCGCGCATCGGCAATCTGCAATTGCCTACCGCCAGCGGCGGCACGGTTCCGCTGTCGGCTGTGGCCGACATCCGCATGGCCGAAGGGCCTGCAACGGTCAAACGTCTGAACCGTGAGCGTGTGGCAACCATCGGGGCCGACTTGCCCCTTGGTGTGGCACTGGATACCGCAACCGCGCGTTTCGTGGAAATCGTGGACAGCGTCGTTCTGCCGCCCGGTGTGCGTGTGGTGCCTGCGGGTGACGCCGAAGTTCAGGCCGAACTCATCAGCAGTTTCGTGAATGCGATGGTCATGGGTCTGTTGCTGATGCTGACCGTGCTGATCCTGCTGTTCAGATCGGTGATCCAGCCGTTCACCATCCTGTTCTCGCTGCCGCTGGCAATCGGTGGGGTGGCGGCGGCGCTGATCATCACATCAAACCCACTGTCGATGCCGGTGCTGATCGGGATTCTGATGCTGATGGGGATCGTGACCAAGAACGCCATCCTGCTGGTCGATTTTGCGGTGGAAATGCGCGTTCAAGGTCTGGACCGGATGAAGGCGATCATGGAGGCGGGGCACAAACGCGCCCGGCCTATCGTGATGACCTCTATCGCCATGTCGGCGGGCATGTTGCCATCGGCGCTTGGCGTCGGTGAAGGCGGGGCGTTCCGCGCACCCATGGCCATCGCCGTGATCGGCGGCATCATCGTGTCCACCGTGCTTAGCCTTGTGGTGGTGCCGTCCTTCTATCTGATCATGGATGACGTCTCACGGGGCCTTGCATGGATCTTTGGCCGCATGGTCGGCAAGAAAGAGGTCGAGGCTGAAATCGCCCGAGGCCGCAGAACTGGCTGAACGGATCAACCGTGTGGGCGGCGAGAATGCCCGGCTGCGTGACCGCATCGACATGCTGGAAAACCGCCTTGGCAAACGCGGTGGCGCATCGCGGCCACACGCGGCGGAATGATGGCCGGGGGCAGGTGCCATGGGTGCCTGCCCCCGATCACGCAATGTTTCAAAAGTGTTAATGCGATCCGGTGATTTTTCTTTTGTGCATTGATTTTGTTTAATAATACTGAAAATTGACAGCCGTCAATTTTGGCTGCTTCACGGCTCTGGCACCCGCACAACGATCCCGTCCAGATCGGCCGTCATCCTGATCTGGCACGACAGCCGCGAAGTTGGCGTGCGGTCAGCCTCGGTTGTGTCCAGCATCGCATCCTCGAAATCGCCGGGCACACCCGCTCGCGCCACCCATGCGGCATCCACGCTGACGTGACATGTGGCGCACGCAAGGTTGCCGCCGCAATCGCCCGTCACATGCGGCAAGCCCATGCCGACCGCAGCCTCCATCAACGACTGGCCTTCGGCCACATCGGCAGTGATCACGCGCCCGTCGGGCAGGATCCAGGTGGCTTTCATCCCCTCAGATGTACCAGATGTACAAGTCGCGCAGCGCATCGCCTTCAAGGCCAGTGGTCTTGTCCACCTCGGCCCGTTTCATGAAGATGTGGTTGTCGACCAGACCCTGCGCCCACCGCCGCGCACAGCGCCGTATCCGCCGCCAGATCATCCAGCGCCTCGGTCAGGCTGGCCGGCCACCCCATGCGGTGCGTCGTTGCTGGTAAACCCGTCGCCGGTTTCGATCGGCTGGCAGGGGATACTTTCCCTCCACCCCCAACAGGGCCGCCTGCAGAACCGTGGCCACGGTCGTATAGGGGTTCGCCGCCGCATCGGCCATCCGATGTTCCAGCCGCGCCTTCTTGCCGCCCTCGGCCGACAGCCGCACCGTCACGTTGCGATTGTCGCCGCCCCAGTTGCACCAGATATCCCGACAGGGAGGCCGGTTGCAGCCGCGCATAGACTTAGCGCGTTGGGGGCCATCAGCCCGGCCATCCCCTTGTGGTGCTGCATCCAGCCCGCGATGCAGCCGCGCGCCAGTTCGTTCATCGTGCGCCGGATCGCCCTTGTCGCCATTGGCCAGCGCGTTGTGGTCCGCGCGTGTCGGTGAAGGACAGGTTCACATGCATCCCCGAGCCGCCCTTGCCCGCGATGGGTTTCGGCAGAAAGGACAGCAGGATGCCATGATCCCAGCGCAATCTCGCGCGCCATCTGGCGGAACAGCACCACCGTATCGACATGCTCGACCGCCGTCATCGAAGGTCAGCGTGAATTCAAACTGCGGCGTGTCATATTCGGCGGTGATCAGATCCAGCGGCAGGCCGATCTCTTGCGCCTTGTTCCAGATCGCATCGGTGAACCGGCGGGATCGGTGAAATTCCCGGTGCCGTAGACCACCCCGCCGGGAGTGTCATAGGGCACGATCTGCCGCCATCGGCATTGCGGACGAAGGCATAAGGCCTCCAGCTCGATCCCGACCTTCGGCGTCAGGCCGTGGCTTCCCACGCCGCCACCGCCCGTTTCAGCGCCCCGCGCGGGCACATCGGCAAGGGCGCTGCCATCGCGCCGTACAGATCGCCCGTCACGACCTGGTGTCCGGTTCCCACCCCTGCGCGGATTTCATCACCTTTCCAGCGCAGCGCCATGTCGGGAATGCCTTCCAGACACTTCGTCCCCGGCGCCTCGATCAGCAGATCCTTGTCGTAATGCACGCTGAAGGTGGGCCGGGCAAAGCGGCTTTCGTCGTCGCGCATCTTGGACGCGGGCAGATACTTGCCCCGCATGATCGACAGATGGTCGCAGAACATCGCGCGCAGGCGGTCTGTCATGGTGGTCTCCCCGTGGTCTATGCCGCCTATTCAGCGTCACGGTGACGGGCAGTTACTTGATCCCGCCGACAAAGTTCGAGCGCAGGAATTTCTGCTCCCCCGCAGGTTCGATCCGGCTGATCCGTTTGGCAAGCTCTTCGAACAGCACCCGCACCTCCAGCCGCGCCAGCCACATGCCAAGACAGACATGCGGGCCGCCCTGGCCGAAGGCCAGATGCCGGTTCGGCGTGCGGGCGAGATCGACGCGGAACGGGTCTGTCAAAGGCGCGTCTCGTCGCGATTGCCGCTGGCAAACCAGTACAGCACCTTGTCGCCCGCGCTTGACCGTCTTGCCGTGCATAGTCGAAATCGCGCGTCGCGGTGCGGCGGAAATAGAGTGCAGGCGTGGCCCAGCGGATGATCTCGTCCGCCATCGTGTCCCAGACCGCGCCCGACTGCAGCTGGCGCCAGCAGTTCGGGCTGATGCGCACAGCGCCTGTATCCCCGCCGCAATCGAATAGCGCGTGGTGTCGTTGCCGGCCGCGACCAGCAGGCAGAAGAAATTGCGAAATTCGTGTTCCGGCATCACCGAGCCATCCGGCCCCGGTTGCAGGATCAGGTGCAGGACGCCCGATGTGTCGCCCGCCGCCGCCTTGCGCGCCATCAGATCCTTGGCATAGACGAACAGTTCCGCCCCGGCCGGCGAGTTGAAGGGCATCATGCGGAATTCGTCGGTCGTCATCTTGTCCAGCACATGCGTGGTGAAATCGGGGTCGGTGTTGGCGATCAGCGCATCGCCCTTTTCCACCAGCCAGGGCAGGTCTTCGTCCGGCGTGCCGATGATCCGGCCCAGCATCCGCATCGGCAATTGGCGGGCGATTTCCTTGGTGGCGTCAAAGGTGCCGCTGCGGCAGCGCGTTGTCCAGAATATCGACGCAGATGTCGCGGATCGCTGTTCGAACAATGCCACGACGGGCTTGGAGAACGCCTTGGCCACCTTGATCCGGGTCGCCATATGTTCGGGCGCGTCGGTTTCCTGGAAGGTGCGGCGGGCGAGGTATTCCTCGTAGGTTTGATCCTCCATCCGGATGCCACGGGCGGATGACAGAAGATCAGGCTGGCCGTTCAGCGCAAGAATGTCGGCGTGGCGGGTGACCGACCAGAACGGCTACACCCTGCGTCCCATTCCGTCCAGTGCATCGGATCATCGCGGCGCAGGCGGGCAAAGGTGTTATGCGGCGCACCGTGGCAGAAGGCGTCATGGCTGGACAGGTCGGCGTGGCCATCGTCAGTTGGGTGTCCAGACCGTCATTGCTGCTCCTTGCCGTTGCATGTATATTTAAAGATCTATGTCATTATAAATATGCAAGCAGAAATGATGCATCTGCGGTCTTCTTGTGACCAATACCGACGACAGCGCGTTTGCCGCAGCGCATCCGCGCGATGCGGAAAAGTTTGCGACGATGATCGCGCAGGTGCGCCCGGATTGGCAGGTCACCGCGTTTGATCTGCCCGCCGGGGCATTTCCGCCGCCGGAGGCGCGGTTTGATGGCTGGATGATCGGCGGCAGCCCGGCATCGGTGCATAACGAAGATCCCTGGATTGCGCGGCTGTTGGCGCTGATCCGACATCTGGTGGCGCGGAAAGAGCCGATCTTTGCCGCCTGTTTCGGTCATCAGGCCGTGGCGCTGGCGCTGGGTGGCACGGTTACGCATAATCCCGAAGGGTGGAAGCTGGGCACGGCCGAAATGGCCGTGTTGCCAAACCCATGGCTGCCGTCGGGGATCGTGCGGCAATACGCGGCGCACCTTGAGCAGGTCACGCATCTTCCGGACGAGGCAAAGGTACTGGCCACCAGTAGCCATTGCCCGGTGGCGGGCTATGCCATTGGCGGGCATGTGTACGCCACGCAATACCATCCGGAAATGACGCATGGCTTCATCACAGCGTTGGTGGATGAAATTGCGGCAAAACTGCCAGATGACGTGGTTGCCACTGCAAAGGCATCGTTGCAGCACCGGGCAGATAGCGTGATCATGGCCGAAAGCATCGCGCGTTTCTTTGAAGCCGCTAACCCAGCACCGCCAGCAGATCCATTGCGGTGACCTGATCAAACTGCACATGGCGCTGCATCAAAGCCTCGGCACCAGCGGAATCGCGGTTGGTGATCAGTGTCGCAATTGCGCGGTGTTCCTTTGCCGACGCCGCAATCATGCCGGCATAACGGTAGCGCGCGCGGTAGTAGGCCAGCAGCTTGCGCGCATTTGTCTTGATCATTTCGGTCAAGAAAGGATTGCCTGCCGCAATGGCGACGGTTTCATGAAACCGCAGGTTCAACTGATAATATGCGTCGGGATCATGATCGCCTTTGGCTGCCGCATGCGCCTCGCAGGCGGCAACCACTGCTTCGAGTGCAGCCGCCCCCGCGACCGACAGGCGCCGCGCAGCAAGACCGGCAGCCTGCCCTTCCAGCCGGGCGTGAACTTCGAGGATGGCAAGAAATTCTTCCAGCGTCGGTCGAAACACCACCGCCCCTTTACGCGGCAGACGACGCAAAAGACCCATCGCCTCCAATTGCAGCAATGCCTCGCGCACGGGGGTGCGCGATACGGCAAACTCGGCCACCAGCGCCGCTTCATCAACCACGTCACCGGGGTTAAGACGGCCCAGATCAATCCAGGATAACAAGGTGGAAAGCAGTGTGTCAGGTTGCGCGGCCATGCGCCGATCAAAGCCCGCATCCTGCGCAGGATCAAGCCAAAGCAGACAATCAAGCGGTGGAAATGCGCTGACCATTCTGTGGTTCTGATGCAATAGCCCACAACTGATGGTGGAAAGCCGCCGATTTGACTGTGGCAATTTTCACAACAAAAGCAGCATTGTGGCGCAACTATGGTCAAAATTTTGCGCAATGCGGGCCATGTTTGAATGCAGACACTAGAAATTGAGCAGGAAATCTCTTACCCCTGACGCCAATGGCCCAAATCAGGGCTTAAAAAATGAGCCGGGTAACAAAATCCGGCGTATGAGGCGGAGTAGGTCATGGTGCAGGCGATTAATTTCGCCGTTCGCGATTCTGCGGGCGGTTTGGTACGTGGTGCTGTCGGCGGTGAAACGGGCAGCAACTTCATTCAAATGGGTTCGGGCGAGGAAATCTCTCTCAACCTCTCGCGCGGCAGCATCGTTGCATATGAACGTGCTGGTGGCGACCTTTTGATCACACTGACAGACGGCAGCACGGTCAAGCTGGCAGGGTTCTTTGCCGGGGCCGTTGAAAACGAACTTTACCTGTCAACCAACGGTGAGGTGATCGCGGTTGATCTGTCCGGTGGCGAGGGCACCCTGTTTGCCAGCTATGGTGCAACCGACACATGGGACAAATACAGCGTTCTTGACGATCTGCGCTTTGTCGACGGTGACGACTTTGCCCAAGCGGTGGTTGTCAGCGATGAACCCGCCGGACAGGGCCTTTTCCTTCCTGGTCTGCTGGGTGGCGGACTTGGTGCGGGCGGCATTGGCGCGGGTCTGCTTGGCGGCGGATTGCTGCTGGGTGGCGGTGGCGGCGGTGGCGGTGGTGGTCGCCCCCTGCCCACGGTCGACAACCCGGACCGGACAGAGACGATCACGAGCAATACCGTCAATCCTGACCGGGTTATCACCGGGACCGGTGTGGCAGGCGACACCGTTGTCGTGACAATCGGCACGCAAACACAGACCACAACCATCACGCCAGAGGGCACATGGGGCGTCACGTTCCCCGGCAATAATCTGCCGCCAGATGGCAACTACAATGCCGACGTTGTGGTAACGCCGCCCGGCCTCACGCCAATTCCGCTGGATGGGCCGAACTACATCATTGATGTCACCCCGCCGCCCGTCAGCCTGACACAAGGCTTTGAAAGCAACGGCGACGTCGAAAACCTTGTCGAACATGCCAATGGCGTTACCCTGACGGGAACATCAGAAGTCGGCGCCACGGTCAGCGTGCTGGTGAACGGCGTCACAAAAACCGCGACTGTGGGGTCAAACGGCACATGGTCAGTGACCTATTCAACGACGGAACTGCCGGGCGGCGAATACACCGTTCCCGCCGTGATCCGTGCGTCGGATCCGCTGGGCAATGTGACGGTGGTAAATGACCATGTCGTCATCGACACGATCCCCAATGTCATCACATTCGACCCTGTTACGGCGGATAATACGGTTAACAACGCCGAAAATACTGCGGGCTTTGCCATCAGCGGCATGGGCACGGCGGGTGCGACCATCAGCATGACGCTGCAGAACATTACCCGCACGGTCACCGTGGGTAACGATGGCAAGTGGACGCTGAACTGGGCCGCCGGGCAACTGACGGCGGGCGAATATGACGCGACGATCAATGCAACATCGACAGATGCGGCGGGCAACATCAAGACCGCGACGCACAGCATGCGTGTGGATACCCAGACATCGGTCGCCTTTGTCGGGATGGTCGAGACGGATAACACGGTCAACGGGGTCGAACGCGCCGACGGCGTGACACTGATGGGCACGGCACAACCGGGCGCCACGGTGACTGTTGCCTGGGCTGGCACGACCCTGCCCGCGACTGTGGCGGCGAACGGATCATGGACTGCCAGCTTCCCCGCCACCAGTCTGCCGACCAGCGCATTACCGCTGTCGACCACCGCTGTTGTCACGGCGGTTGATGCCGCAGGCAACTCGGCAAGTGCAACCCGCACGATCATCATCGACACGGAAACCGACGTGACCATCGGCAACCAGCAGTTCGGTGGCGACAACATCGAATCCGGGGCCGAAGCCGCCAATGGCATCGTGCTGACTGGCAAAGCCGAAGCGGGCGCGCGCGTCGAAGTGAACTTTGACGGCATCACGCGCACGGTCACCGCCGACAGCAACGGAAACTGGACGGCCAACTGGTCAGCCAGCGAAGTGCGCGGCGGGCAATATGATGTCACGGTAACGGTCAGGGCAACCGATCTTGCCGGAAACATTGACACGGCAAGCCATCAGGTGCGTGTCGATACGGTGGTGCAGCCCTTCACCAGCAATCCGGTGCCCACGGGGGCCGATACGATCGTGAACAAGGTCGAGGCGGACGCCGGTTTGACCGTGACTGGCACGGTTGAGGCGGGTTCAACGGTCGTGATCAAGCTGAATAACGGCACATCGATCAATGCCACGGTCAACGGCACCACATGGTCTGCCATCATCCCGACAAGCCATATCCCTGCGGGCGAAAGCACTGTGCCCATGACGGCCACCGCAACTGACGCGGTTGGAAACACATCGGTTCTGACGCAGCAGGTGCAGATCGACACCATTGTGCGCAACTTTGCCCGCACCGGCGGTGCTATCGGCGGCGATGGCATCCTGAATGCCAGCGAAGTGGCTGCAGGTCTGACGCTGCAAGGCACGGTCGAGCCGAATTCGTCGGTTGTGGTGCGGCTTGCCAACGGATCAAGTCATACGGTGCAGGCCGGGGCAAATGGCCTGTGGTCGGCAACCTTTGCCGCGGGCGAATTACCCACCGGCGAAGTGACGACAACCGCAACCATCACCGCCACTGACCGCGCGGGCAACACCGCCGTCATCACCGAAAGCTTCGCGATTGATACCGTGGCACCGGGCGCGCCCGACGTCATCAGCTTTGACCGCGTGGCAAACGGCGTGCGCGGCGTGGGCGTCACCACCACCGATGATGATCTGACATTCTTCAAGGTCGGCACATCGGGTGCGGCGTCCGCAATGTCCGCAACCGAAGCCAACGACCCGAACTATCCCGGTGAGACCAGCTATTCCTTCGGTACAAATCGCGTTCCTGATGGCACCTATCTTGTCATCAACACCGAAGATACTGCCGGGAATGAATCGAGCACGCTGTTCATCGTGAACAACACCAGCTCCAGCACGGTTGATCTGGCGCGGACGGGCTTGCAGGACTTTGACTTCAGCACGATCAATCTGACCTTTGCTGCATCGGCGAGCCTGACAATCACCGAAGCGCAGATCAACAGCCTGACGGGGGCGGACAAGACCCTGACGATTTCGGGCGGGGCTGATGACAGTGTCACGATGACGGGGGCCGCGGATACTGGCAACAACGTCACAATCGACGGGCAGACCTACAGCGTCTACACGCTGGGCAACCAAGGCGCGACGGTCCTGCTGGACGACGAAATCCAGCGGGTCATCTGATCGGAGACTGGGGCTATGCCCTTGCTTTCACACAAAAGAATGGGTCGGGGGTCATGGCACCCCCTTCCCTGCGCCTGTGCCGCCGTAATGTTCATATCGGGCTGCATCGGCGGACCGCAGGCCGCGCGGCTTGGCGCGGGTCAGGGCCTTGGCCCTAACGATCCGCCGCAACCGGGGTCTTTTGAACAACAGGGCGTGGTGACGTCCGGCCTGATCGACAGTCTGCGCAATCGTCGCAGCGTCATCGAGGGCCACGGGCCGTTTACTGCCGTCGCCGATAGCGTGATCGCGGCCAGTGCCGGGGCCGCCATTGCCGAACTGCGCGTTGCCCGTCTGCGGGCCGAAGCGCGGTCCAAGAACTGGCTGCCCTCCATCGGGCCATCCGTGAACCTTGCGTCGCTGGGATCTGTCTTGACGTCAATCGTGCTGGAGCAGACGATTTTCGACAATGGCCGCAACAAGGCCGAACGCGATTTTGCCGCCGCCGATGTCGAAGTGGCCGCCGTCGTGCTGGCGCAGGACATGAATGATCGGGTCTATGAAGGCCTATCCTACTATATCGAAGGCGAACTTGCCCGCGAACAAAGTGCTGTCGCGCAGGCTGCGGTCGAACGGTTGCGCGAATATGACCGCATCGTCGGCGTGCGCGTGTCGGGTGGGCTTTCCGACCGGTCCGAGGCGCAAATCATCCGCCAGAAATTCACCGAAATGCAATCGACCCTTGCGTC
>CAWAPA010000032.1:0-12753 GCA_963783595.1 uncultured Alphaproteobacteria bacterium
CTGGCCGTGCGCCGGGCACCGACAATCCCGCCGACCTGACCCGGGGCATGGTGGACAGCTACGATGCAAACGGCATTCCGCAGCACATCAACAAGACCTCGCCATTCGTCGATCAGAACCAGGCCTACGGCTCCAACGAAATCGTTGGCCAGTTCCTGCGCGAAAGCGACGGCGAACATGGTGTGGGGATGAAACTGCTGTCGGGCGAACCTGATCCATCCGCGCCCGATTTCAATCTGCTGCCCACATTGCGTGACCTGATCCAGCACCACTGGGAGGCGGATACGATCTTTGTCGACCCGTCGCTGCCAGGTGGCGCCGTCAGCTTCCGCACCTACTTTGACGGGTTGGTCGATCCGGCGACCGGTGCGATTGATGCGGCAATGGTCCGGGCGATGTCGGGTAACTTCATGGGGTCGGGCCATGCCCTGCTGCTGGATACCAACCCCTTTGTCAATCTGCTGGATCACCGCATTGCCGGCGACGGGCGTGCGAACGAGAACTTCTCGTTGACGGCTGTTCACACGATCTGGGCCCGCAACCACAATTTCCATGTGGACAGTCTGTTGGCCAGCGGGTTCGAAGGCACACAGGAAGAGGTGTTCCAGGCCGCAAAGATCCTGAACGAAAGCGAATATCAGCGCGTCGTGTTCACCGAGTTTTCGGACATGCTGCTGGGCGGTATTCGTGGCGTGGGCGATCATGGCTGGGCTGGCTACAACCCCGATGCGAATGCCAGCATCTCGCATGAATTCGCCTCAGCGGTCTACCGGGTCGGGCACTCGCTCATCAACCAGACGCTGACGGTGATCGGGCCGGATGGACAACCGCGCGACGTGCCGCTGTTTGATGCGTTCCTGAACCCGACCAACGATGCGGCGGCCTTTACCGCGCCGCTGCCTCCCGGCTATGTGCCGCAGCCGGGCTACACCCAGTATGGTGTCAGCGCGATTGTTGGCGGCATGGCAACGCAACAGGCCGAAGAGGTTGATTTCAACATCGTCGATGCGGTCCGCAATGACCTTGTGCGCATCAACGCCGATCTCTTTGCCTTCAACGTCGCCCGGGGCTGGGATATCGGTATTGGCACGCTCAATCAGGTTCGTGCGATGCTCAAGGCCTCGACCGATCCCTATGTGAGCGAGGCTGTCGGCTTTGCCGGCAACCTTGACCCCTACACGTCATGGGCCGATTTCCAGGCCCGCAACAACCTGTCCAACGCGGTTCTGGCGCAGTTCATGGCGGCTTATCCCGACCTTGTGCTGACTGATCCGGCGGATATTGCGGCCTTTGCCGCGGTCAACCCTGACATCACATTGCACCCCGGTGCAAACGGTGCAGTGGTCGTCAGCGGGATTGACCGGGTCGATCTTTGGGTCGGCGGTCTGGCCGAAACCCATATCAACGGGGGCATGGTCGGTTCCACCTTCTGGGTCGTGCTGCACGAACAGTTCGACCGCCTGCAGGAAGGCGACCGTTTCTACTACCTGAGCCGTGTCGAAAACTTCGACTTTTACCAGGCGGCCGAAGACCTGACCATGGCCGACATCGTTGCCCGCAACACGGGCCTGGAAGGTCTGGACGGCACGATCTTCACGTCCGCCGATACCAGCGGGGAAGATGAAGGCGACGGCGATACCGGTGGTGACGGCGACGGCGACACTGACGGTGAAGGCGATGGCGACACCGGTGGGGAAGGCGACGGCGATACCGGTGGCGACGGCGATACTGACGGCGACGACGACACCGACGGTGAAGACGACGGCGATACCGACGGTGAAGACGACGGCGACGATGACACGGATGATGAAGACGATGACGCAGGTACGCCTCCGCCCGTCTACACACCATCCGGCACAATCGTCGGCACCGGCGCAGGTGAAACCCTGTTCGGCACCGCCAACCGGGATGCCATTGCGGCGCTGGGTGGCGACGATGTGGTCATCGGCGGCGACGGCGATGATGACATCCTTGGCGATGGTGGCCGTGACATGCTGTTCGGCGATGCGGGCAATGACCGTATCTTCGGCGGCACCGGGGCAGACTTCATCGACGCAGGCGCCGGGCGCGACACCGTGTTCGGTGGGGCAGGGGACGATGTTATCACCACGTCAAACGGCGATGGCGATGATGTCTACTACGGCGATGACATGGTTGGCGCATCGGGCAATGACACGCTCGACATGTCGGCCATCACGGCAAACATCGAAGCCAATCTTGGCACCGGCGCGATGTTCCGTGGCAGCGTCTCATCCGCTCAAACCGGTAACGACGTGATCTGGAGCATCGAGAATTTCATCGGTGGCTCTGGGAACGACCGGATCACGGCGAGTGCGGCGGTGAACGAAATCGATGGCGGCGACGGGAACGACACATATGTGTTCAAGTCGGCGCAGGACGCGGATGGCGATGTGATCGTGGGCTTTGCCCCAGGTGACCGTATCGACCTCAGCGGCATCGATGCCAACGGCTGTGGCACAGGCGATGGCACCTTTGAACTCGTATCGGGTGGATTTACCGCACCCGGCCAGATCCAGATCACGCATGAAACCCGCGCGGATGGCGACGTCACCATCATCTCAGGCAACGTGCATGAAAATGGCGAGGAAGAGTTCGAACTCACATTGAAAGGACGTCACGAATTGACGGCAAGCGACTTTAATCTCTGACACATTTTCAAACGGTCCGGGGGGGCAGGCCATGCCTCTCCGGACCACCTTCCCTTTTGAAACCGCCTTTTTGAATGTCAGGAGAACGAGATGCGCGCCAAGGATGCAAAGGCCAGGGGCCGCCACAAGTCAAAGGTTGAACTGATCCGCGGCATGCGCGGATTTGTTGTGTTTTTGTTCATTATTTCCGGGATTATCAACGTTCTGGCCCTGACCGGGTCGTTCTACATGCTGCAGATCTATGACCGCGCGCTGACCAGCGGCAGCATCCCGACCCTTGCCGCGATTTCGATCCTGGCCATTGGTCTTTATTTCTTTCAGGGCATGTTCGACATCATCCGCAGTCAGGTTCTGGTGCGCATCGGCGCCCGCGTCGACCGCCAGCTTGCCCCCCTTGCGCATGAAGTCACCATCGACATGCCGCGCTTTGGCTACAGCACGGCCGAGGCATTGGAGCGCGGCCGCGACGTCGACACCGTGCGCGGATTTCTGGGCAGCCAAGGCCCCGCCGCAATGTTCGACCTGCCATGGGTTCCGATGTTCCTGATCTTTGTTTATCTGCTGCATCCCGCCCTTGGCGCACTGACGATTGCGGGGGCCTTCGTTCTGACCTGTATCGCCATCACCACTGAACTTCTGACCCGGTCCTGGGCGTCGGCGGCGCATCAGGCAACGATCCAGCGGAATGCGATTGCCGACAGCAACACCCGCAACTCCGAAATCCTCAAGGCGATGGGGTTTGCCGGGCAGGCGGTAAAGCGTTTCCACCGTGCCAATGACGAACACCTGACCCTGCAGACCCGCACCTCTGATATCAGCGGCACATTCGGGGCCGTGTCCCGCGTCTTGCGCATGATGCTGCAATCGGCAGTGCTGGGTCTTGCCGCCTACCTGACCATCATCGGCGAACTGTCATCCGGGGCGATCATCGCGGCCTCCATCGCATCGGCCCGCGCAATGGCCCCGATTGATGCCGCCATCGCCAACTGGAAGCAATTTGTTCAGGCCCGCATGTCCTGGGGCCGCATCCGCGAGACGGTAACCAAGCTGATGGCGATCGAGGCCCCGATGGACCTGCCTGCACCCAAGCGCAGCCTCAAGGTCGAAGGGATCACCGTCGCCTCTCCAGGTGCCGGCCGCGTGCTGCTAAGCGATGTAAGCTTTTCGCTTGAGGCCGGGCAGGCGCTTGGGATCGTGGGGCCAAGCGGCGGCGGCAAGTCGACGCTGGCCCGCGCACTTACCGGGATCTGGCCGGTGCTGCGTGGTGCCGTGCGGTTGGATGACGCCGAGCTTGTCCAGTATGGCGATGCCGCACTTGGCAAATCCATCGGCTACATGCCGCAGGATGTGTCGCTGCTGGATGCCACCATCGCCGAAAACATCGCGCGTCTGGACGAGGATGCACTGCCGGAAGACATCATCGCAGCCGCAACCGATGCCGCTGTCCACGAAATGATTGTGCGCATGCCCGAAGGTTATGCCGCACCCATTGGGCCGCAGGGCGTATCGCTGTCCGGCGGGGAACGTCAACGCATCGGCCTTGCTCGCGCCATGTATGGCAAACCGTTCATCGTCGTGCTGGACGAACCGAACTCAAATCTCGACGCCGAAGGTGAAGGTGCGCTGACAGCCGCCATCCTGTCGGTCAAGAAACGCGGTGGCATCGTCATCGTGGTCGCGCATCGCCCCTCGGCGCTTGCTGCGGTCGATTTCGTTGCTGTCGTGCAGAACGGTCGCATGACCGCCTATGGTTCAAAGGACGAAGTCCTCAATCCGAAATCTGTGAAACCCGTGCCAGAAGCGCCCGAAAAGGTTCAGGCAGTAGAAAAGGCTCCTGCACGGGGTCCAGCCCGCGTCGTCAACGCTCGCAAGGTGGGAGCATGAAATGATCAGTGCAAAAGGTCTGCGTCCCAAGTCAGCCAATCCGGCAAATCCTGATCGGTATGAACTGAAGGAAGAGCTTTCTGGCTTCCGGTTGCCAGCCCTTGTCGGGTTGATGCTCGCCTCGCTGATGTTGTATCTGCGATCTTTCCTGCCGGTCGATGCCAAATCGTTTGGCGAGGCAAGCCCGCCCAAAGCGCCGCCGACCGATCCCGACGACGGGGCCGCCGGTGCGCCGATAGATATTTCGGCAACCGGCACAGGCATGGATGCGCTCGGCGACGGCACCCAAGGACACCATACCCCCGACATCGCGGCAGGTGGCGAAACCGATCCCGGCCCTGCAGTATTGCGCAGCCGTGGTTATGCGACACCCCATGATGCGAATGTCATCAAGCCCCATGAACTGAACGCAATCAGCGCTGGCGCCAATCCCGCCAATACGAATTTCTTCGGTATGCCCCGCGATTCGATCCAGAATTTCCCGTCGCTGCAGTCCGGATTTCACTGGCAGCAAAGGTGCTGGCGGCAATGGCGGTGGCAATACGGGCGGCAATGGCAATGGCGGCAATGGCGGCAACGGCAATGGCGATCCGGACACTGACGACGACGACGACGATGCAACGCCCCCCGAGCGGAACCGCGCGCCGCGCAACAACGGGCCGGTCTATCTCGCCGATGTGGCCAGCACCGCAACGCTGGCCATCGTGTTGTCTCAATTGCTCAGCCATTCAACGGACGAAGATGGCGACACGCTGTCCGTGCGCAACCTGCGTTCCTCATCTGGCACCGTGACCAGCCAACCCGATGGAAGCTGGCTGTTCACACCGTCGCTGACCAACCTCGGCCGGGTCGTGTTCAGTTTCGAGGTCTGGGATGGCCTCGTGGCCGTGCCGCAGCACGCCTACAGCATGGTCACCGGTGCCCCGATCGACACGGGTGGCGGCGATGATACCGGCCCCGGCGGCAGTGATGACGATGACATCTGCGAAGGCAATGGCGCGGGTGTCACAGGCTATAACCCGATTATTGGCGGAATTGCTGACGACGTGCTGATCGGCACTGACGGCAACGACTTCATGCAGGGGAAAGCGGGCAACGACATGGTCTACGGCGGCCTTGGCGATGACCTGATGTATGGCGGCGACGGGCAGGACCAGATGTCTGGTGGCGCAGGTGATGACCAGCTTTACGGTGAAGCCGACCAAGACATCCTTTTTGGCGATGAAGGCAATGATCTGCTCGATGGCGGCGCGGCCAGCGATGTGCTGTTCGGTGGTGCCGGCGAGGACGCTCTTTTTGGTGCCGACGGTGACGATGTGCTGTCAGGTGGTGAAGGCGCTGACCAGATGTCGGGTGGCGCTGGCACTGACGAAATGCTGGGCGAGGAAGGCCATGACATCATGTTCGGCGACGCCGGGGCCGACCTGATGCTGGGCGGCGCAGGACGTGACGCGATGTTTGGCGGCGATGACGGCGACGCGCTTTATGGCGGCGACGATGCCGATGTCATGTCCGGCGGCAATGGCGATGACATGCTGTCCGGCGATGCGGGCGATGACTTTGTCCAAGGCGAAGATGGCAACGATACACTCGCAGGTGGCGACGGGGCAGACGCGCTTTACGGCGGCGACGGCGACGATGTCGCCTACGATGGCGATGGCATGGATGCTGTCTACCTCGCGGCGGGCGATGACCGGGTCGTGGCCGCAATCGACATGAGCGCCGATTTCTTTGATGGCGGCGATGGCAACGACACGCTTGACTATAGTCAGGCCACGGAAAGTGTCGCCTTCAACCTTGTGTCTGCCACTGCCCAGGTTGGCGACAGAGACGCCGACCAGATCGCAAACTTCGAATCCTACATCGGCGGCAGCGGTGATGACCGCTTTACCTGCGGCGACGATGGCAGGGCAAGCCTGACTGGCGGCGGCGGCGACGACCTCTTTGCGTTCGTGGCCGGTCAAAACCAAACATCCTCGACACAGTCCGTCTACCAGATCACCGACTTCGATGTCGGCGACCGTGTCAGAGTTTCCAACCGCGATTTTTTCAAAGACCTCGCCGATGACATCGAAGCCGAGATGGAGTTCGTATTTCGCCGAGGATGGAAATTCCGGGTCAGGGTCGAATGATCCCGTCATCCGCTTCCGCTACGACCGCGACGATGATGATCACGAAAACACCTGGATCGAAATCGACTTTGACCGTGATGATTTCTTTGAAACCACAATCACCATGCAGGGGCATCACCTGTTTGTGGTGGTTGAGAATACCTGATTTTCCCGCCGCTGTGGCATGTGAAGGACGTTGAACGATGGCCAAGAAACCCACTGATCCGGCCCAGCTCGCCTATGACCGGATCGGGTCACGTGTGCTGATGGGTACAACACTCGGACTTTTGCTGCTGTTCGTCATCGGGGGATGGGCTGCCACGGCAAAGCTGACCGGGGCCGTGATTGCTCAAGGCATGGTCAAGGTCGACCAGAACCTCAAGATCATTCAGCACCGCGACGGCGGCATCGTCACGCGCATCCTGGTGCGCGAAGGCGATGTCGTGCAAAAGGATCAGATCCTGTTCACCCTCGACAACGTCCAGATGCGCGCCGAACTGTCGATCCTGCGCACCCAACTTCTTGAGGCCGAGGCCCGTGCAGCCCGGCTGATGGCCGAACGCGAAGATCGGCTCGCCATCGTCTTCCCCGGTCATTTCCGCCGCGATGACCCGGCCACAGCCAGCATCATCGTCGGGGAAACCCGCCTTCACGAAGGCAACATCGCCAACCGTGACAGCCAGCGTTTGCAGCTTGAACTGTCCATCGACCAGATCGGCGAGGAAATCGCCGGGCTGGAGGCACAGCGTCTGGCGATGCAGGACGAGACAACCATCGTCGACGAAGCCCACGCAAGCCTTGTGGCGCTTGAAGAAAAAGGTCTGGTCGAGGCGACCCGCCTTGCCGCGTCGAACCGCGAACAGGTGCAAATGCGCGGCCAGATGGGCGAGATTGATTCGGCCATTGCCCGCGCAGGCGCGCGTATCAGCGAAATCCGCGTCCGCATTCTGGCGATCACCGAAGTCTCCCGTACCGAGGCGCAGCGCGAACTGGGCGTGATCGAAACCCGCGTCTCCGAATTGACGGACCGTGTCAAAGCCCTTGAAGACCGCCTGTCGCGCACCGACATCCGCGCACCGATTGCAGGCATCGTGAACGAGTTGAAGATCTTCACCGAAGGTGGCGTGATTTCCCCTGCAGAAGTGCTGGCGACAATCGTGCCCGCCAATGCCCGCTTGCGGATCGAAGCAAAGCTCAGCCCGGCCTCGATTGATCAGGCCTATCCCAATCAGCCCGCCCGTGTCCGTTTTTCTGCGTTCAACAACCGCACGACGCCCGAATTGTTGGGCCACGTGGTCCAGATTGCCCCGGCCACCACCCGTGATGACGTGACCGGAGAGCCGTTCTACCTTGCCTATGTCGAGATTCCGCAGGATGAAATGGCTCGCTTGGGCGATCTTGTCCTGATGCCGGGCATGCCCGCAGAAATCTATCTGTCGACACAGGAACAAACCGCGTTGGCCTACCTCGCCAAACCGCTGGTCGATCAGTTCGAACGCGCCTTCCGCGAAGAATAGGGCGGAGCGCTTTTGATCAGGCAACCTGATCAAAAGCAAAACGCCATATTCCGTCAGTCAGAGCTTGGCGCGCCGCCCTCGAACCGGTTGCCGTGACGGTAGTCGCAGGGTGCCTCCTGCATCTGCAGATGCAACTGATCGCCGGTATAGGGATGCGCGCGCGCCAGCGCCTCGTCAAAGGCGATGCCAAGGCCGGGTGCTGTGGGCGGCAGCAGATAGCCGTCTTCCCACGTGATGGAATTCCGGATCAGGCGTTGGTGGAATGCCCCCCCGGTTTCAATCGTCTCGGCGATCAAGAGGTTCGGGATTGACGCCGCCAGATGGATGTTTGCCGCCCATTCGACCGGGCCCGCATAAAGATGCGGGGCCATTTCGGCGTTGAAGACCTCGGCCATCGCGGCGATCTTCTTGGCCTCCCAGATGCCGCCCACGCGCCCCAGTGCCGGTTGCAGGATCTTCACCCCGCCATGGCGCAGCAACGCGCCGAATTCGGCCTTGGTTGTCAGTCGTTCGCCCGTGGCCAGCGGCACCCGGACATGGCGCGCAACCTCGGCGAATTCCAACAGGTTATCCGGTGGGATCGGCTCTTCGTACCAGAGGGGGTAATAGGGCTCCAACGCCTGCCCCAGCCGGATCGCACCCGGCGTGGTGAACTGGCCATGCGTGCCAAACAACAGATCGGCCCGGTCACCAACTGCCGCGCGGATCGCCTTGCAGAAGGCGACGGAGCGGGTGATATCGCTCATCGCGGGTTCATGCCCGCCGCGGATGGTATAGGGGCCTGCGGGGTCAAACTTGACGGCTGTAAAGCCCATGTTCACGAACCGCAGCGCGGCCTCTGCCGCCGCATCCGGGTCCACCCAGAATTCTGCCTTTTCCTTGCCCGGCTCGGGGTAAAGATAGGTGTAGGACCGCACGCGTTCATTGACCATCCCGCCAAGCAGGGCCCAGACGGGACGTTCGCGTGCCTTGCCAAGGATATCCCAGCAGGCAATTTCCAACCCCGAAAACGCACCCATCACGGTCGGATCGGGCCGCTGCGTGAACCCGGATGAATAGGCGCGCCGATACATCCATTCGATGTTTTCAGGGCTTTGCCCGGCCATATGGCGGTAAAACACATCCTCGATCACCGCGATCATCGCCTTTGGCCCGACGGTAGAGGCATAGCATTCGCCGTAGCCGACGATGCCATTGTCGGTCGTGACCTTGGGGAAAATCCAGTAGCGCCCGCCCCATCCGGGATGCGGCGGAGCGACGATGAAAATCTCAAGGTCTTTCAGTTTCATGGCGGTCCTCTTGCTGTCAAAGGCCGGGGGTTTCACACCCCCGGACCCCCGTGGGATAGTTGTCAACAGAGGAAGGCTAGGCGGATTTCGGTGCCAAGTCACGTGTGCCTGCGACATGCAGGATGACGCACACGACCATCAGCAGGGCCGCCAGCAGAAAGGGCGCGCCGGGGGCATAAACAGGTGCGTCAGGTGCTGTGAAGGCTGCAAAGACGTTTGTCATGACGACGGGGCGCTGTTATCATCGCAATCGCATTCAGCGATGACATGACACCCTGCAATTCGCCTTGCGCGTCGGCGGGGGTGGCGCGGCTCGCGATGGATTGCAGGGCAGGGGTCACGACGCCCCCCAGTGCCGTGATCGGCGTAATCAGCAACACCCCCCAGCCGACCGGCGTCAGCCCGATTGCCACCAAGGTTGCGATATTCACGCCCATGCCGATCAGGGCCGCCTTGTGTTCACCAAATCGCCGGATCAACGGCCCCACCAGCAAAGCCTGACCTGCCGCAAAGGAAATGCCATAGATCGCCAGTGACACGCCAACCATCGTGCTGGACCAGCCAAAGGCCTCTTGCCCGAAAAAGCTCCAGATCGCGGCATAGACGCCCATGGCGATGCTCAGGATCAGGTAGCACAGCAATGTGCGGCGGATGCCGGGCAGGCGGCTTGCGTTCTGCAGGGCGCGCAGCGGGTTGGCACGGGCCAGCGCAAAGGGGCGGCGTGTGGCATCGGTGACTGTTTCGGGCAGCACGAAATACCCGAAAGCAAGGTTGGCAAAGGCAAGGGCCGCTGCGGCATAAAACGGCGCATGCAGATCAATCGCGGCCAGCAGGCCACCGATCAGCGGCCCAAGCACGAAGCCCACGCCAAACCCCGCTCCAATCAGCCCAAAGCGGCGGCCACGATCCTCGGGCGGGGTGATGTCGGCGATAAAGGCGGTCGCGGTGGAATAGGTGGCGGCTGTGATGCCCGAAATGATCCGGGCTATCAGCAGCAACCAGATCGTGGGGGCCACGGCCATCACGATGTAGTCAAGGCCCATCACGAACAGCGAAATCAGCAGGATGGGCCTGCGGCCATACCGGTCAGATAGTGCGCCAAGCGCTGGTCCGCACAAGAACTGCATCACCGCGAATGACGCCGACAGCGTGCCCCCCCAAAGTGCCGCTTGGCCCAATGACAACCCCGTCAGTGACTCAATCAGGTTCGGCATCACGGGAAACATCAGCCCAATGCCGATCGCGTCGAGTGTGACCGTGACAAGGATAAAGGTCAGCGCGAGGTTCTTTTGGGCCATGCGCCGAACCTATGCTGCGGCTTTGGCGTTGAACAGATCAGACATGGCCGATGCTGTGCAGAAAACCTGTCAGGGTGGCGGCATAGGCGGCAGGTGCCTCGATCATCGGGAAATGCCCCGCACCCCGGATCAGGTGAAACTGGCTGCCCCGGATCAGATCGCCGGTTTCCCGCACAAGATCGGGGGGCGTTGATGCGTCCCGATCACTCGCGATTACCAGCGTGGGCAGGGTCAGGGTCGCCGTCGTCTGGTAGAAATCCGCGCCCGCAATGGCCGTCGCACAGCCCTGCCAGCCGTCAACCGCCATGGCGCGCATGATACTCTGCCAGTTATCGAAATCCGGCCCAGCGCGAAAGGCAGGCGAGAAAAGTGCCTGCATCGCGCCGTCATGTATCGCTGCAAGCCCACCCGCCTGCACGGCCGCAATGGCATCAGCCCAGAACCACGGTGTGCCGATCTTGGCCGCCGTGTTGGAAAGGACCAGCCCCCGCACCAGATCAAGCCGCTTGACCGCAAGGCCCTGCGCGACCAGCCCACCCATCGACACACCCAGATAGACGCAATCCTTGATGCCCAGGTGATCCAGCAGCCGTTCCGCATCATGGATCAGCGCGCCCATGCTGTAGGGCGGGGCGGGCACGTCGGATGCCCCATGGCCCCGGTGGTCATAGCGCAGAACCCGCAAGCCGGGCGGCAGCAGCGCCACCACCGCATCCCACATCGCAAGGTTCAGCCCAAGCGCGTGGTTCATCACCAGAACGGGGCCATTGGCAGGCCCGTCAAGACGGTAATGCAGGCGCAGATCAGGCAGGTAAGCAAGCGGCATGTTCGAATATCACAACTAAGGGGCCACCAGCGTCAGAAAAGTGTTCGATTTGTCTTAGTCACCATAGCGCTGCAGAATGTCCCTGAACAGCGCCGAGTTAACATTCCCGCCTGACGCCACGCAGATCACCGTGTCCCCCGGACTGTCATCTGCCCCGAACAAGGCCGCCGCCAAAGCCACCGCGCCACCTGGTTCCAGCACGATCCGCAAATGCGTGAAGGCCAGTGCCACAGCCCGCATCGCCTGTTCATCGGTCACCACCAACCCCGGCCCGCTCAGGCGTTGCAGGATCGGAAAGGTCAGCTGTCCCGGTGCAGGCGTCATGATCGCATCGCAGACGGTCGTCTTGCCGCTATGCGCCACGATCCGCCCTGCCCGCAACGATTGCGCCACATCGTCAAACCCCGCAGGCTCTGCCGGACGCACCCGCAATCCCGGCGCATGCGCCGCCAGGGCCAGCGCCACCCCCGCCGTCAACCCGCCACCGCCGCAACAGGTGATGACATCGCCGGTTGTGACCCCCACGGCCTGTGCGGCGATCTCCAAACCCACAGTGCCTTGCCCCGCAATCACCTGCGCGTCGTCAAACGGGCGCACCAGCACCAGCCCCCGCGCGGCAGCTATCCCAGCCCCAATCGCATCCCGGTCGTCGCGCATCCGGTCATACAGCACCACTTCGGCGCCGTAGCCGCGCGTGTTTGCAATCTTCACGGCGGGCGCGTCCGATGGCATCACGATCACTGCCACGCGCCCCTGCAGACGCGCCGCAAGGGCCACGCCTTGCGCATGGTTCCCCGATGAAAACGCAATCACGCCAACACCATCCGGCAGAACGGACAAGGCCGACCATGCCCCGCGAAACTTGAAACTTCCCGTCCGCTGCAGGCATTCCGCCTTCACCAGCACCCGCCGCCCCGCCACCGCGTTCAATGTATCGCTTTCCAGCAGCGGCGTGATCCGCGCATGGCCCGCAATCCGCCCCGCCGCCGCCGTGATCATCGCAATATCGGTCATGCCACTGCCTTCAGAAACGCCGCGATCACGGCCAGGCTTTCGGGTTCATCCAGAAACGGCACATGCGCGCGCCCCGGCACATTCGCAAAGGCCATATCGGGCCGCCGGCGCCGCATCTCATCCGCCGTTTCCTGTGAAATCAGGT
>CAWAPA010000033.1:0-71047 GCA_963783595.1 uncultured Alphaproteobacteria bacterium
ATGTTTATGTGATTACCTGGTTCCGTTCCTGTATGCTGGATGGGCGTGGAAATCGCGCCGCCATGCGGTGATTTCGGGCAGCAGTTCAGCAAAGCGGTTCTTGACGGGCATTGTGGCGGTTCCTTTTCAGATGTGGCGATGCTGAACCGAAGCGGGCGGTGCTGCAAGCCCTTCAACCAAAGCGTGACGATGCGTCAAGGGCGAGGCCGGTGCCGACGGAGCCGAACATGTCGCCCGTGGCGATGGCCGCGCCGGGCAGCACGGCGGCCACGATGCGGCGCAGCGCGGGCACACCAGACGAGCCGCCGGTCATGAAGACGGTGCCGATGGCATCAGGCTTCAGGCCTGCTTGAGTGAGCAGGTTTTGCAGGGTGGTGGTGATGCGGGCAAGCGGAACCTCAATCGCCGCCTCGAACGCATCGCGGCGGGCGAGCGGGTTGGGGCCTGCGGTGAGGGCGGACAGCGCGAGGCGGGTGATGTCGGCGGATGACAGCGCGATCTTGGCATCCTCCACCGCCATGGCGACGCCGTGGCCGGTGTGGTTGGCGACGACATGGATCAGGCGGTCGATCTGGGCGGGGTGATCGGCGATCGCGCGCAGGGCCTTGAGATCGGCAGCGGTGCGCTGGGTGTAAAGCATGTTGATGCGGTGCCATGTGGCAAGGTCAAGGTAGTAGTGGCGTGGCATGATACCGCCGCCCTGCCCCGTGGTGGATTTGAAACCAAGATGGGGCATGACTTCGGCGAGGGAAAGCAGGCGGTCGAAATCGGTGCCGCCGACGCGGATGCCGTCATTGGCAAGGATATCGGCGGTACGGTCGGGGTTTTGCCAGCGGTTCGGGGCGACGCGGACGATGGAAAAATCGGAGGTGCCGCCACCGATATCGACGATCAGAACGAGTTCTTCGCGCGCGACCGTTTGTTCATAGTGCAGGGCGGCGGCGATGGGTTCGTATTGAAAGGCGATCTGGCGGAAGCCATTGGTTTTGGCGATGCCTTCGAGGATATTTTGCGCGGAAGCGTCGGCGGCGGGATCGTCATCGACGAAATGCACGGGCCGGCCGAGGACGAGCGCGGGGGTATGATCGGTGACGGCGTCAAGCTGGGCCTTCAGATGCGCGAAGAACCGCGCGATCACGTCGCGGAAGGATACGGCGCGGGCCCCGATCCGGGTACGCTCGGCGATGAGGGAGGAGCCGAGGGTGCTTTTCAGACCGCGCATCAGGCGGCCTTCGATGCCTTCGACGTAGGCGGCGATGCCGTCGCGGCCAAAGAGCGGCGGGCCGTCGGTTTCCCAGAACACGGCGGACGGGATGGTGAGGTGATCGCCTTCGACCGGGATCAGGCGGGCGCCCGCGCCGTCGGCGATGGCGACGGTGGAGTTGGAGGTGCCGAAGTCGATGCCGCAGGTGATGGGGTGCATGGGAGTGGTGGATAGCGGGAAATCAGGGCGGGGGAAACCGGAAAAGGGGGAAATTGACGGCTGTCAATTTCTGACTATTCGAAATGATTTCAAATGGTTGACTTTTTCGAGGGCGCGCGCGTTAATACTTTTGAAACATTGCGTGATCGGGCGCGATCAGAGGCTGGGCCCCGGTTGCAGGCGTGATCCGTCGGTAAAGCGTGACAGGCGAAAGCGGGTCATGTCATGGCCGGGCGCATGGCCTGTGACCATGTCGGCGATGATGCGGCCAAAGGCGGGGCCGATGCCAAAGCCATGCCCGCTCATCCCCGTCGCGATGGTCAGTCCGGGGATGGCGGCTGCGTGATCCACCACGGGCACGACATCGGGCATGGTGTCGATCATGCCCGCCCAAGCGGTGCGGAGTTTCGGGCGGCCAAGGCCGGGAAAGGCGCGGGCGAAGGCATCCTGCACGCGGGCGAGATAGGTCATGTTGGGCGCGGGGTTCAGGATGCGCGCGGCCTCGAACGGCGAGGGGCGGTCGGCATCCCAGCGGCGCGGGGTGCGCCATGCGTCGGGATAGCCTGCAGGGGCTGCGGCGTGCAGGCGCGTCTTCCGAAAGTCCTTTTTGAAAACAGGCCAATAGGGCGCGATGTTGCGAAACGCATCAGGGCCAAGGTAGAAGTCATTCTGCGCGCCGGGGGCGAGTGTATAGCCGCCATCGCTGCGGCGGCGAAAGGCGAAATCATCATCCATGGCATTGCCTTCGAACATTGATGGCATCGGCTCTGTGGCCGCAACGCTAGAGCGCACGGCCAGTTGCGGGATGGCGATGCCATGTGCGCGCAGAAACAGCGACGACCATGCGCCGCCCGCGACCACAACGGATGTGCAGGCGATGCGGCCCTGTTCGGTCACCACGCCTGCGATCCGGCCTGCGGCAAGATCGAGCGCGCGCACGGCGCAGTTTTCCACGATCACCGCCCCGCGCGCGGCAGCACCTGCGGCCAGCAGCGGCACGGCGGCCCATGGTTCGGCGCGGGCATCGGACGGGGTATGGAGTGCGCCGACCCACGGGGCGGCGGCACCTTGCAGGTGCGACGCCGCCTGCGCCCGCGTCAGCAGGCGCGCATCGGTGCCGTGGGCCACCGCATGGGGCAACCAGTCGGCAAAGCCCGCCATTTCACGTTCGGTTTTGGCCAGATACATCACGCCCGCGCGGCGAAAGCCCAAGGCATCGCCGTGTTCTTGTGCGAGGCTTTCCCAGATCCGCAACGACTCGATCACCACGGGCAATTCGGCGGGGTCGCGCCCGGTTTGGCGGATCCAGCCCCAGTTGCGGCTGCTTTGTTCACCCGCGATGCGGCCCTTTTCGCAGAGCACGACCCGCTGGCCACGTTCCGCCAGAAAATGCGCAGTCATCACGCCGATGATGCCGCCACCGAGCACGACCACGTCGGTGTGCGCGGGGGGTGGGCCGGGATAGGTGATCGGGGTGGCGTCGGTAATCATGCAAGATCGGCAAGCAGGCGTTCCATGAAGGCCTGGCCTGCCTGAAACTCAGACACTTCCAGGTATTCGTCAACCTGATGGGCCTGGGCGATGTCACCGGGGCCGCAGACGACGCAGGAATAGCCTGCGGCCTGAAAATGCCCCGCCTCGGTGCCATAGCTGACAACATGGGTGGCGTTATCGCCTGTCAGGCGGCGGGCGAGCAATTCGGCGGTGCCACCCTGTTCAGGGGCAAGGCCGTTGAGGGTGAAATAGACATCCAGATCAATGCCGGACGCTGGCGCGATCTTTTGCATGTCGCGTTCAATGCGGGCACATTCGGCGCGGAAACGGGCCAGCCAATCGGCCTTATCTTCGTCTGGCACCACGCGGTATTCAAAGGAAAAATGGCAATCGGCGGCAGTGATGTTTTCCGCCGTGCCACCCGTGATCAGGCCCGCATGCAGCGTGGTGAAGGGGGGATCAAACATCGCGGCAAGGGCGGAGGGTTTGCGCGATTGCAGCACGGCGTTCTGGTCATTCGCCCAATCCAGAAGCCGGGCCGCCTCCATGATCGCGGAGACGCCCTGATTGAGAAGCGAGGAATGCACCTCATGGCCGCGCACATGCACTTTGACGCCGTCGCCGCCCTTGTGCGCGGTGACGACCCGCATGCGGGAGGGTTCGCCCACGATCACCGTATTTGCCTTTGGCAAAGCCTGCATCGCGTCAATCAGCGGGGGCGCGCCAGTGCAGCCCAATTCCTCATCATAGCTGAGGGCCAGTTGCAGAGGGCGGGTCAGATTGCGCTTTGACGCCTCGACCAATGCCCAGATGGCAAGGGCGTCAAAGCCCTTCATGTCGCAGGTGCCGCGCCCGTAAAGGCGGCCATCCTTTTCGATCACGGTCCATGGATCAGTGGTCCAGTTCTGGCCATCGACGGGCACGACATCGGAATGGCCCGACAGCACGACGCCACCGGGCACCATGGGGCCCGCATGGGCATAAAGGCCGGCCTTGATGCGGTCGGGTGACCATTGCCGGGCGCAGGTGATGCCGTGGCTGGCAAGATAGGTTTCCACCCATTCCACCAGATCAAGGTTGCTGTCGCGGCTGACGGTGGGAAAGGCCACCAGCCGATCGAGAATCGCGCGCGGGGTCAGGGTGTTGTGCATGGGATGCTCCATTTTGCGGCCAGAGTGCTGTGCGGGGGGGCAAAGGGCAAGGGTCGGCGGCGCATCGCCGATCTGCCGCAAGGTCACTGCAAGAAAGATGCTGGACGCGCGGGGCAAAAGCGGTGCAGCATAACGCCAATCGGGGCGGGCATTGCCAAGACACCCGAAGACCAACCTGGGGAGCGTCCATATGCCCGATGGGGCACAGCCTGTCCTTGATGTGAGGGGACTGAAGACTGTTTTCCGCACCCGCGGAGGCGAAATTCATGCCGTGAACTCGGTCAGCTTTCATCTGCAGCCCGGCGAATTGCTGGGCGTGGTGGGGGAAAGCGGGTCGGGCAAATCGGTGACGATGATGTCACTGCTGGGCCTGTTGCCATCGCCGCCTGCCGAAGTGCGGCGGGGCGAGGTCTGGCTGGGCGGGCGCGATATTCTGACGATCGGGGTGGATGCGCTGCGCGATGTGCGCGGTGCCAAGGTGGGGTTCGTGTTTCAGGACCCGATGACCAGCCTGAACCCGGTGTTCACGGTTGGCCAGCAGATCATGGAGCCGCTGATCCGGCACATGGGGATGACAAAGGCGCAGGCGCGGGTGCGGGCGGCGGAATTGTTGGAACTGGTGGGAATATCGGATGCGGCAGCGCGGATGAAGGCCTATCCGCACCAGTTTTCCGGGGGCATGCGGCAGCGGGTGATGATCGCGATTGCGCTGTCATGCGACCCGGATGTGTTGATCGCGGATGAGCCGACGACCGCGTTGGACGTGACGATTTAGGCGCAGATATTGGAGTTGGTGCGGGAATTGCGCTCCAAGCTGGGCATGGCGATTGTGTGGATCACCCATGATCTGGGGGTGATTGCGGGCATCGCCGACCGGGTGATGGTGATGTATGGCGGACAGGTGGTGGAGCAGGCCCCGGTGGGCGAATTGTTCGCCAATCCGCAGCACCCCTATACGCGCGCATTGCTGAAGACGATCCCAAAGCTGGGCGGGGCGCGCGAGGCACGGTTGCAGGTGATCGAAGGGCAACCGCCGATCATCATGGCGGAACCGGCCGCCTGCCCGTTCCGGGCGCGCTGTGGCCACGCGTTTGCGCGGTGCGAGGCGGAAAACCCGCAGCGGCGCGCCGTGGATGGGCGTGTGGTGGGGCAAGGGCATGACGTGGCCTGCCATTGGGACGCGGGGGCGGCGCATGTTTGACGGGCGTGTGCAACCTTTGGTGCAGGTGCGTGACCTGAAGATGCATTTCCCGATCTATACCGGCATCTTGCGCCGCCATACCGGCGACGTGAAGGCAGTGGACGGCATCAGTTTTGACATCAACGCGGGTGAGACGCTGGGGCTTGTGGGCGAATCCGGCTGTGGAAAATCGACCGTGGGGCGCGCACTTTTGCGGCTGTATGATCCGACGGCGGGGTCGGTCGTGATTGCGGGCGAGGATGTTGCCACGCTAACGCCCGAAGCGCTGCGGAAAAAGCGCCCGACGATGCAGATGGTGTTTCAGGACCCGCAGGCGAGCCTGAACCCGCGCATGACGCTGGCGCAGATCATTGGTGAGCCGCTGCGCGAACACACAACAGATACGGCACAGGCGCAAATGGCGCGGGTGCTGGAATTGATGGACGCGGTCGGGTTGAACCGGCGCTTTGCCAGCCGGTTTCCGCACGAATTTTCGGGCGGGCAGCGGCAGCGGATCGGGATCGCGCGGGCGCTTGCGCTGAACCCCAAATTCATCGTCTGCGACGAGCCGATTGCGGCGCTGGATGTGTCTATTCAGGCGCAGGTCGTGAACCTGCTGGAAGATTTGCAGGACAGGCTTGGGCTGACCTATCTGTTCATCAGCCATGATCTGTCGATGGTGCGTCATATCGCGGACCGGGTTGCCGTGATGTATCTGGGGCGGATTGCCGAACTTTCGCCGCGCGATGCGCTGTATGCCAATCCGCTGCACCCTTACGCGCGCGCGCTGCTGTCGGCGGTGCCCGAGGCCGACCCCGCGCGCGAGGCGACGCGGCGGCGGATCATTCTGAAGGGCGATGTGCCCTCGCCCGCCAATCCGCCAAAGGGGTGCACGTTCTGCACCCGCTGCCCGCAGGTTTTTGACCGTTGCCTGACCGACCGCCCCGAATTGATCGAGGCAGAGCCGGGCCGCATGGTTGCCTGCCATCTGTTTACAACACCGACCGCCGGACGAACCGGTGGCGCCGAGGTATACGAGCCCAACCAGCAAGGAGTGTCAAAATGACATTGAAATCTGCCCTTTTAGGGGCTGTGGCCATCATGGCCTTCACCCCCGCCGCATATGCGGAACGCGGAACGGATGGCCAGTTGAACCTGACCTTCCCGCAAGCCGTGTCGATCCTGAACCCCTATCTTTCGGGCGGCACCAAGGACATCTACGCCGCCTCGATGATCATCGAGCCGCTGGCGAGCTTTGACGACACGGGGAAAATCTATCCGCGTCTTGTCACCGAAATTCCGACGGTCGAGAATGGCGGCATTTCCGAAGACCTGACCTCGATCACATGGAAAATCATTCCCGGCCTGAAATGGTCGGATGGCACACCGTTCACGGCCGCCGACGTGGTGTTTACCGCCAACTATTGCATGGACCCGGCGGGCGGCTGCGCGCAGCTGTCGAAATTCGATGGCATCGCATCGGTGGAAGCCGTGGATGACACGACGGTCAAGGTGACGTTCTCGGCACCAAAGCCAAACCCGTTCAACGCCTTTGTTGGCAGTCAGTCGCCGATCCTGCAAGCCGCGCAGTTCGCTGCCTGCACCGGGGCTGCCGCGCCAACCTGCACCGATCAGAACAATGGCCCGATCGGCACCGGCCCGTTCCGTGTGACGGGTTTTGCGGTGGATGACACCGTGGAAATGGAAGCCAACCCCGAATACCGCGATCCGGCAAAGCCAGCCTTCGCCACGGCCCTGATCAAGGGTGGCGGCGATGCGATGGGTTCGGCCCGGTCAGTGATGGAAACCGGCGAGTTCGACTATGCCTGGAACACCCAGATCCCGCCGGATGCCCAAGCCGCGATGACCGCTGCGGGCAAGGGGCAGTTCGTGGTGGCCTTTGGCACGCTGGTTGAACGGATCGAGATCAACCTGACGGACCCGTCGCCGGACCTGCCCGAAGGGATGCGTTCGACAGCTGCCCATCCGCATCCAATTCTGTCTGATATTGCCGTGCGCACGGCACTGTCGATGGCGATTGACCGTCAGGTTCTGACCGACATCGGCTATGGGGCCGGTGGTGCGCCGACCTGCAATCTGGTGCCAGCACCTGCTATTTTTGCATCCGACAACACGGGCTGCATTGCGCAGGACATGGAGGGCGCGAAAGCGATGCTGGAGGCCGCAGGCTGGGTTGACAGCGACGGTGACGGCATCCGCGAAAAGGATGGCAAGCCGCTGGCGATCCTGTACCAGACGACTGTGAACCCGATCCGTCAGGACTTTCAGGCGCTGGTCAAGGGCTGGTGGACGGAACTGGGTGTGGCCGTGGAGTTGAAAACGGTTGATCCGGGCGTGTTCTTTGGTGGCGATGCCGGGTCACCCGACACGTTCCAGAAGTTCTATGCCGACGTGGAAATGTATGCCAACAACTTTGATGGCACCGACCCCGAGGTCTATCTGGCCAACTATACCTGCGACAAGGCCCCCAAGCCTGAATCGCAGTGGCAGGGCGAAAACATCAACCGGTTCTGTGACCCGGCCTATGATGCCCTGATCGCCGAGTTGAGTGCGACACGCGATGAAGCCGCACGCGGCGAAATTGCACGCAAACTCAACGATATGATGACCAAGGACAGCATGACCATGCTGCCGCTGGTGCATCGCGGCACGTTGTCGGCGCATTCCAACACCCTTGGCGGTGTGGCGATCAACGCCTGGGACACCGAGTTGTGGAACGTGGCCGACTGGTTCCGCGTGAAGTGACACATCTCGCGGGGATGGGCAGAATTGCCCATCCACCGTGATGCATGTTGACATGTAGGATGGGCGACATCGCCCATCCTGCGACAAACCCCAAACCGAGGCCGCCCCGCGCATGCTGACATATGTCATCCGCAGATTGCTGTTTGCTGTGCCCACACTGCTGTTGATTTCCGTGGTGATTTTCCTGATCGTTGATCTGGCACCGGGAAGTCCGGCGGCGCAGATTCCGCTGACGATCCCGCCCGATGTGCGCCAGAAGATGCTGGATGCGATGGGTGCGAACGACCCCATGCTGGTGCGTTATTTTCTGTGGCTGAAACAGGTGTTCATCATTGAACCCGCCTATGTGCTGGACGGCTGGTTCGGCACCAATCTGGCCGATGGCGCGCCGCGCATCCTGTCATGGAAATCGCGCGCGCCGGTGTTTGACGTGATTGGCCAGCGTATTCCGCAGACCCTGACGGTGATCGGCACGGCCTATCTGCTGGCGATCATCATTGCGGTGCCAATCGGGGTCTATTCGGCCTATCGGCAATATTCATGGTTTGATCAGTTGGGCACTTTCATCGCTTTGGTTGGCTATTCGGTGCCGACGTTCTTTACGGGCCTGCTGGTGATCGTGATCTTTTCGATCAACCTGCAATGGTTTCCGTCGGTTTATGACACGACGCTGGATGTCACGGACTGGGCGAGTTTCGTCAAGCAGTTGAAACAGATGGCGATGCCGGTGGGGGTTTTGGCCCTGTTCAACGCCGCCGAGATCAGCCGGTTTACCCGCGCATCCATGCTGGAAAACCTTGGGCAGGACTACGTGCGCACCGCGCGCGCCAAGGGGATGAGCGAGCGTGTGGTGGTGTTGAAGCACGTGCTGCGCAATTCGATGATCCCGGTGGTGACGGTGATTGCACTGGGCCTGCCATCGGTGTTTGGCGGGGCGATCATTACCGAAACCGTGTTTTCTATCAACGGGATCGGCAATGCGGTGATCAATGCGATCCAGTCGAATGACCTGCCGATGTTGCAAACGCTGACCTTTCTGTTTGCCGTGTTGATCGTGTTGTTCAATCTGATTGCCGATGTGCTGTATGGCATTCTGGACCCGAGGATCCGCTATGACTGATACCGTTGCAAAACCTGCGTCCCTGTGGCGCGAGGTCTGGGCGCAATTTCGCGAACACAAAGGGGCGATGGCCGCGATATTCGTGCTGGGCACTCTGGTGTTGTTTGCGCTGATCGGGCCGCTGGTGTGGTGGATTGATCCCAATTTCATCGAAAGCGATGCCGTCAAGATGTTCCAGTCGCGCAATCTGGGACCAAGCTGGGCGCATCCGATGGGCACAGATCAGTTGGGCCGCGATCAGATGGCGCGGATGATGGTGGGGGGGCGCATTTCGCTGGCGGTGGGAATTGTCGCGATGAGCGTGGCCATCACGGTGGGGGGCACCGTGGGGGTGCTGGCGGGGTATTTCCGCAGTCTGGACGGCATTCTGATGCGGTTGACGGACATGTTTCTGGCGCTGCCGCTGCTGCCGTTGCTGTTGTTGATGATGTTCCTGTTCGCGCCGTCTGTCACGGCTGTGATCGGCGCGCGGCTGGGGGTGTTCTTGCTGATCGTGGTTGCGATCGGGCTGACATCGTGGATGCAAACTGCGCGGATCGTGCGGGGCGAGGTGCTGGCGTTGAAAGAGCGGGAGTTCATTCTGGCGGCACGGTCCATCGGCACGCCGTCGCGGCGGATCATCCTGCGCCATATCCTGCCGAATGTGCTGAGCCCGGTGATGGTGTCGGCAACGCTGGGGGTGGCGGCGGCGATCATCACGGAAAGTGTCTTGAGCTTTCTGGGGGTCGGCTTTCCACCGGATTTCCCGACATGGGGGCGGTTGTTGAACGATGCCTACGGCGAGATGCAGCAGCATCCGCTGCGGGTGATCTGGCCGGGGATCGCGATTTCGCTGACGGTGTTGAGCGTGAATTACATCGGTGACGGGTTGCGCGATGCGCTGGACCCGCGCATCCGGGGCAGATGAAGGAAGGGGGCCAGCCCCCTCGCCCGTTCCGGGCTCACCCCCGGGATAGTTGGGAACAGAGGACGTCAGCCGACGTGTTTGCGGATGCGGCGCACCATGAGCCAGACAAGAAAAATGACAGCTGGGGTAAGGATGGCGAGGGTCATCCCGTGGCTGAGGCCGAGGCGTTTTTCGGCGATCGGATAGGCGGCATAGGCGGCAAGGTTCACGGCATAATAGCTGATGGCGACAGTCGATAGCCCCTCGACCGTGCGCTGCAGGCGCAGTTGCAGGCCCGCGCGTTTGTCCATGGATTCGAGCAGCATCTGGTTCTGGGCCGAGCGTTCGACATCTACCCGCGTGCGCAGCAGTTCGGCTGCGCGTTCCGCACGTTCGGCCATCGCCTTGAGCCGGACTTCGGCGGATTTGACGGTGCGCATCGCCGGATCGTAGCGGCGCATCATGAATTCGCCAAAGGTTTGTCGCCCGGCCACACGTTCTTCGCGCAAGACCTCGATCCGCTGGTTCACGATTGCCTCGTAGGCCCCGGTCGCGCCAAAGCGGAACGAAAACTTGACGGCGAGCTTTTCCAGATCGGCCGAAATTTCCAGCAATTCATGCAGCGCCTCTTCGGGGCGGCCTTCGGCGCGGTCAAGGCCCGTCACCAGTTCCGACAGCTTCGGGTCGAGCGTGTTCAGCCGCCCCGACAACTCGCGCGACCGTATCAGGCCCAGCATCGACATGGCGCGATAGGTTTCAATTTCGCACAATCGCTGCACGATCCGCCCGATCCGCCGCGCACCGGTGCCGGGTTTGACGAATACCGCAAAACGCATGTGTCCGGCGGAGTCGATGCGGAAATCACCGGCAATGACGGCGGCCCCATCGACGACGCGGCTGGTGGCTAGACTTTCGGCCACGAACCAGTCTTCGATCTTGGCCAGCACGGCGGCTTCATCCTCGGGCAATTCCTCGACGCGGATCAGCACGGAACACAAGCGCAGGCCGGGTGCCTGCGACAGCCAGTCCTCGGGAAAGACTTCGGCTGCGGCGGGGTCAAACGGGCGATCCGACAGGCCGGGACCAAAGGCGGAATAGGTCACGAATTCGGTGTGGCTTTCCCATTTCAGGTCGTGCCGTCCGATGGGCCCCGAAAAGTGGGTCGCACCGGGTTGCGGATGGGCCGACGCGTGCCGGTCAAGCAGGGCCAGCAGATGCCCGGTATCGCGCATGCGGTCGCGGCTGGCGGCATCAAGCGGTTCCTTGATCGCGACATAGACCGCCGTGCAGGGCACCGCGAGCGCCGGGAACGGGCGCGCGTGCAGTTCGTTGACAAGCGCATAGCGCAAAGGGTGGTCCGGGATCGGGGGCATCGTTCAGCTTTCGTTGACGTCACGCCAACCTAGGCAGGCGGGATTTGCGGGTAAAGCGGCAAAGACCGGAAATGCAGGCATGCGGTGGCATACACAGCGCACTGTGCAATCGCGGCCACAACTGCCTGTGGGATTGGCGCAAAAAAGATCGGTGTGGTGCGTAGGGCGCGGGCAGCGGCAGCGTATTGCCAGTATCCGGCCCACGATAGCGGCCCTTAACCCGAGGAAGCCATGACCCGCTTTTCCATCATACTGACGACAACCTGTCTGATCGCCCTGCCCGCCCTTGCCCAAGCCGACGGGCGCGGCGCGCAAATGTTTGAGCGTCTTGATACAAATGCCGACGGGCAGGTCACCACGCAAGAGGTGACGGCGCAAAAGACGGAGCTGTTCACGCGTGCGGACACCAACGCCGATGGCCAACTGGACAGTGCCGAACGCGCCGCTGCCGTCACCGCCGAAATGCAGCACCGTCGCGCAGAACGCGAAGGCCGTGCCATGGAGCGGCTTGATACCGATGGCGATGGCAATCTGTCGCTGGCCGAATTCACCGCAACCGGACCACTGTTCGAACATGTCGATGCGGATGGCAATGGCATTATCACGACCGAAGAATTCGAGGCCGCCCGGCCGCATCGGCGGCATTGAGACGCGCCTGCGCAAAGATTGGGACCGAAGGGCGCGGGCGGGTCAAATGGCTCGCCCGGAGCCCATCTATTGATTAAGGTTTTGACATGGTAGCAAGGACAGATGCGTGAGCGACCTCGATCCGGCGCAAGAGGCGACCCGGCTGATGGCCGAGATCGTCGCGGGGCGCGAAGCCGCGCTGGCGCGGCTGATCGCGCTGTTGGGCCGACCCGTCACGCTGTTTGCCACACGCATGCTGGGCAGTGCCGCGGATGGCGACGAGGTGGCGCAGGACACGTTTCTGCGGGTCTGGCGGATGGCCGGGCAGTACGATCCGGCGCGCGGCAAGGTCACGACATGGGTCTTCCGGATTGCGGCGAACCTGTGCATCGACCGCCAGCGCCGCAACCGGTTCTGGCGGTTGTTCAAACGGGTGGATGTGGACGATATGGCCGATGTGCTGGCCAGCGACGCGCCTGCGGCAGTGGACGTCGTGGCGGGGCAACAGGTGCTTGCGCAGGTGCGGGTGGGGATTGCGGCCTTGCCGGAACGCCAGCGCATGGCCATCATGCTGCGCGCGGTAGGCGGGCTTGAGGTGGCAGAGATCGGTCAGGCCATGGGGGTGAGTGCCGGTGCGGTGGAACAGCTTTTGGTGCGGGCGCGGCGGCAATTGCGCGGATCGGTAGGGAATGAAGATGCAGGATGATGACAGGATTGACGTGATCGTGCGGGCGGCAAGCGACTTTCCAGTCGACGAAAGCCGATTGGCCCAGGCGGTGCTGGCACGGATACGCGATGACGACGGGGGAGTGTTCGGGCTGTTTCAGAACGGCTGGCGACGCGTGCCGCTGGCGTTTGCGCTGGTGCTGATCGCGACGCCGGTCGTGGTGACGCAACTGCCCATGTCGAGCGATGATGCGGCGGTGGCGGCACTTGTGGTGGGGGATGGTTTGCTGGGGGCGTCAACGCTTGATGCGTTGCTGGTGAGCGAGGTGATCGAATGAACCCGGTCTGGCGTGTGTTGTTCTGGATCGTGGTTGGGGCATCACTGCTTGCCAATGCCATCGTGCTGGGGCTGGTTCTGCGGTTTGGCGACATGCGAGGGGGCGGCGGCGGTGCGGGCGATGCGGCGGGGTTCGGCCGCATGCCACCCGAAATCAGACAGGAGTTCCGGTCGGTGCTGCGCGAAAATCGCAGGACGCTTGCGGCACCGATGCGCGATCTGGGGGCCGCACGGCGCGCGATGTTTGATGCCGCACTCGCCCGCCCCTATGACCGCGCGGCGGTGGAGGCCGCGATGGTGCGCGTGCGCGACGCCTCTGCCGCTGTGCAGGTGGCGGGGCAGGCATTGCTGCTGATGACGTTCGACAAGGCGGCGGGTGCGCCGGAATAGGCAGATTGCCTTCCCCCCTGTATCAGTCGATCATCGGCAGCAGTGCATCCAGTGATTTTTTGGCATCGCCGTAGAACATCCGGGTGTTGTCTTTGTAAAACAGCGGGTTCTCGATGCCGGAATAGCCGGTGCCCTGCCCGCGTTTGGACACGAACACCTGTTTTGCCTTCCAGCATTCCAGAACCGGCATTCCTGCGATGGGGCTGTTCGGGTCTTCCTGCGCCGCCGGGTTCACGATGTCGTTGCTGCCGATGACGATGGCGACGTCGGTCGAGGGGAAATCATCGTTGATCTCGTCCATCTCCAGCACGATGTCGTAGGGCACCTTCGCTTCGGCCAGCAGAACGTTCATGTGGCCGGGAAGCCGCCCTGCAACCGGGTGGATGGCAAAGCGCACGGTTTTGCCCTTGGCACGCAGTTTGCGGGTGAGTTCACTGACCGATTGCTGCGCTTGCGCCACCGCCATGCCATAACCCGGAATGATGATGATGCTGTCGGCATCGTTCAACGCGGCGGCCACACCTTCGGTATCAATCGCGATCTGTTCGCCTGTGACTTCCATCTGCGGGCCACTGGTGCCGCCAAAGCCGCCGAGGATCACGCTGATGAACGACCGGTTCATCGCCTTGCACATGATGTAGGACAGGATCGCACCCGACGAGCCGACAAGTGCACCGACCACGATCAGCAGGTCATTTGACAACGAGAAACCGATCGCCGCAGCCGCCCAGCCGGAATAGCTGTTCAGCATCGACACCACGACGGGCATGTCGGCCCCGCCGATCCCCATGATCAGGTGATAGCCGATGAAAAGCGCGGCAATGGTCATCCCGATCAGGGCAAGGCTTGACCCGGTCTGCAGGTAAACCACCAGCAGCACGATGGAAATCGCCGCTGCCGCCGCGTTCAGCAGATGCCCGCCCGGCAGTTTCGTGGCCTTGCCGTCAACCTTGCCCGCGAGTTTGCCAAAGGCCACGACCGACCCGGTAAAGGTGACGGCCCCGATGAACACGCCAAGGAAGGTTTCCACCCGCAGGATCGAGATCTCGACCCCCGATTTGTGCGCGATGACGGCGGCAAAGCCTGCAAGGGCTGCCTTCGCATCGGCGGCCATGCCCGCGACAGATGACATTTCGATATGCGTGTTGAACCCGATGAAAACCGCCGCAAGGCCGACAAGGCTGTGCATCGCGGCCACGAGTTGTGGCATTTCGGTCATCTGCACGCGCTGCGCGACGATCCAGCCAATGGCCCCGCCCGCCACGATCAACACCGCCGACAGCCACCACAGGCCCAACGCGGGGCCGATCAGCGTGGCAACCACCGCCAGCGCCATGCCGACGATGCCATACCATACCGCGCGCTTGGCGCTTTCCTGCCCCGAAAGCCCGCCCAGCGACAGGATGAAAAGAACAGCCGCAACCACATAGGCCGCCGTGGTAAATCCGAAATCCATGACGCGCCCCTTACGACTTCTGGAACATGGCAAGCATGCGCCGGGTGACCATGAAGCCACCGAAAATGTTGATCCCCGCCATGAACACCGAAAGTGCGGCCAAGATGATGACAAGCCAGTTACCCGACCCGATCTGCAACAGCGCACCCAGAATGATGATCGACGAAATGGCGTTCGTGATGGCCATCAGGGGCGTGTGCAGGCTGTGGCTGACGTTCCAGATGACCTGAAAGCCGACAAAGCACGACAGCACAAAGACAATGAAATGCGACATGAAGCTGGCCGGTGCATAAAGCCCCGCCAGCAGCAGCAAGCCCCCCCCGATGCCCAGCATCAGAAACTGGTTGCGGGTCTGCGCCTTGAAGGCCGCCGTTTCCACGGCACGGCGTTCTTCGGGTGTCAGTTCCACCACCTTGGGTTTCGGCTTTGCCACCGCAATCGCCGCGATTTTGGGCGGTGGCGGCGGATAGGTGATGGCACCGTCATGTGCAACCGTGGCCCCCCGGATCACGTCGTCTTCCATGTTGTGAACGATCACGCCGTCTTTCTTTGGTGTAAGATCGAACAGCATGTGACGGATATTGTTTGAATAAAGCGTTGATGCCTGCGCGGCCATGCGGGATGGAAAGTCGGTATAGCCGACAATCGTCACGCCATTGTCGCTGACGATCTTTTCATCCGGCACGGTCAGATCGCAGTTGCCCCCGCGTTCGGCGGCAAGGTCAACCACGACCGATCCGGGCTTCATCATGCCCACCATTTCCGCCGTCCACAGCTTGGGCGCGGGGCGTCCGGGGATCAGGGCGGTCGTGATGACGATGTCCATCTCGGGTGCGAGTTCGCGGAATTTCGCCAGCTGCTTGGCCTGAAACGCGGGTGTTGAAGGCGCAGCATAGCCGCCCGTTGCCGCACCATCGGGCAGTTCGGAGGCATCAAATTCCAGATAGACGAAACTTGCGCCCATTGATTCGATTTGTTCGGCAACCTCGGGGCGCACATCGAACGCGTTCACGATCGCACCCAGCGACACGCTGGTGCCAATCGCGGCAAGGCCCGCCACACCGGCCCCCACGACCAGCACCTTGGCGGGCGGCACTTTGCCCGCGGCCGTCACCTGCCCGGTGAAAAACCGGCCAAAGTTCGACCCGGCCTCGATCACGGCGCGGTAACCTGCGATATTGGCCATCGACGACAGCGCATCCATCTTTTGCGCGCGGCTGATGCGGGGGACCATGTCCATCGCCACCACGGTGGCACCTTGTGCGCGCACGGCTTCGAGCAATTCGGGGTTCTGCGCAGGCCAGAAGAACGAAATCAGGGTTTGGCCCTTGCGCAGGGCCTTGGCCTCGGCCTCTTCGGGACCGCGCACCTTGACGATCACGTCAGACGCCGCCAGCACCGCTGCGGGATCGGGCAGCACGGTCACACCCGCCGCCGCATAGGCCGCATCCGAAAACCCGGCCCGCGCCCCTGCCCCGGACTGGATCACGGCACTGTGCCCCAGCTTGGCCAGTTGCACGGCCGAATCCGGTGTCATGGCGACGCGGTTTTCACCCGCAAAAATCTCAGTCAGCGCACCAATTTTCAAAGGTCGTCCCCCGATTTGCTGTTACCGCGACATACCACCGCGCAACAAAGTTTCAATCCCCTTGGCGGCAATTGCGCGATGTTTCATTCCCACCGCTTAGATCCAGCGCCGCACTTTGGCGGTGTACGCCACAAAAGTATCCCCGAATGCCGCATGCATGCCCGCCTCTTCGCCGATGATGAACCGGGTCTGGATTGCCACCATGAACACGGGCACAAGGATGAGGGCGGCGGCGTCCCAGCGCAAGGCGCACCCGGCAAGGATCAATGCATCGGCCAGATAAATCGGATTGCGGCTGTGGGCATAGACGCCACGGGTAATCATCGCGCGGGGCACCTCGCGCGGCAGGATGGTGGTCTGGTGCGCGCGAAACTGCAGCACCGCCGCGCCCAGCAGGGCCACCCCGCCAAAGACCAAAAGCGCCCCGATCAGGCGCATCGCGCCTTCCGCCGGAACCAATGGCAGATACCGCGACTGCAGCCATGCGAGTGCGATGAACAGCAAAAGCCATGTCGGCGGGCTTTCCCATTGGCGCGTCAGGCGGTGCAGCATGTGTTTCCCCATCATTGCGCCCACTGTCACCTGCCCCTGCGCGATGTGCAAGGCTTGACCAGGGCGCGCACCTTGGGCACTGGATGACGAGGAATGGGAGACACCAGCATGACCACCGATTTTGCCGCCACAAAGCGCATGTTCCACCTGCCAGACGGGCTGATCTATCTTGACGGCAACTCGCTGGGCCCCTTGCCGCGCGCTGCTGCTGCACGTGTGGCCAAGGTGGTGACGGATGAATGGGGGCAGATGCTGATCACCGGCTGGAACAAGGCGGGCTGGATGGATCAGCCGTCCCGCGTGGGTGACAGGATAGCGGCGTTGATCGGTGCCGAAGCGGGCAGCGTCGTGATGGGCGATACGCTGTCGATCAAGGTCTATCAGGCGCTGGCAAGCGCGCTGGAGACTGACCCCCACGCGCCGGGTGATCCTGTCAGATACCGGAAACTTTCCGTCGGACCTGTATATGGCCGAAGGGCTGTGCCGCACGCTTGGCGATGGCTACACGCTCAGGACCGTGGCGCCCGAGGATGTGGCAGCGGCGATTGATGACAGCGTCGCAGTCACGCTGCTGACAGAGGTGGATTACCGCACCGGGGCCCGGCATGACATGGCGGCGCTGACGGCGCGTGCGCATGGCGCGGGGGCGGTCACCGTCTGGGATCTGGCACATAGTGCCGGGGCATTGCCGGTGCATCTGGCAGACTGCGGGGCGGATTTTGCGGTGGGATGCAGCTATAAATACCTCAATTCCGGCCCCGGCGGGCCCGCGTTCATCTATGTCGCCCCACGCCATGCCGACCATGTGCGCCCAGCCCTTTCCGGCTGGCTGGGACACGAAGCCCCCTTTGCCTTTGATCTGGGCTACCGGCCCGGTGGCGGTATTGAACGGATGCGTGTCGGCACGCCGCCGGTGTTGCAGCTGGCAGCACTTGAGGCGGCACTGGATGTCTGGGACCATGCGACGATTGCGGATGTGCGCACCGCGTCGCTCGCGCTGGGCGATCAGTTCATCGCGGGCGTCGCGGCGGCCTGCCCGACCCTGACGCTTGCCACACCGCGTGATCATGCGATGCGCGGCAGCCAGATCAGCTTTCGACACCCGCAAGGCTATGCGATCATGCAGGCCCTGATTGCGCGCGGCGTGATCGGTGATTTTCGCAGCCCTGACATCCTGCGCTTTGGCATGACGCCGCTGTTTATCGGGGCCGATGATGTGGCGCGCGCGGTGGCCATTCTGGCCGAGGTGATGGCCAAATCGCTGTGGGATGATCCGGCCTACAAGACGCGCGCGCGCGTCACCTGAGTGTCGCTTCGATCTTCCTCTTTGTTGAAATATCCCCGCCGGAGGCATCCGCCCTGTCAACGGCAGCCAACATCCGGGTCTGCAGCGCCACTGACCGGGCCGCGGTCAGTTGGGGCTCTTGCCGCCCCGTGCGCGCAGGGCTGCCCCGTCTGACAGTCGAGGCCAGCACATATTCGCATGGGTTTTTGCGCAAGCGCGGCTGGCAGGTCGATTGGAAGGGCCGGCGCATCTATGACGGCCTGCCCTACCACAGCTATGATATCGCGCTTTTTCCGCGCTGATGCCAATCCGGGAACGGGCGCGCGCGCACCGACCGCGATCACGCCGACGTGACCGCAAAACAACCCGATCCGACAAAAATGTGCCCCTTGAAAGGCGCAGGGCTTTGACGCGACGCGGCTGTTCCGCTAGTTTCTGCAAAACTTTCTTGTCCGGCCTGCTTTCGCCGGATTTTCCAAAGGATTTGTGCGGATATGCGGACGTCACCTTCAATCGCGGCACTTTTGGCTGCCGTCATTGCCCTGCAGGGCTGCGTGCCCACAACCGCAAGCGTTGCGGTCGATGCGGCGGGAAATCCTGTTGCGGCGATCGCTACCCCGGCCAGCGTTGATCAGACCACGGCCTATCTGGCCACCTCAGACAACGGGTTCAATGTGCCGACCGTGCCGGTTGAACAGGTGCCTGCGCCCTACCGCCGTCAGATCGTGGATTACCCGACCGATCAGCCACCCGGCACCATCATCATCAATCCCGGCCAGCGCCTGCTGTATTTCGTGACGGGTAACAACAAGGCGATCCGTTATGGCATCGCTGTCGGCGCTGCTGGTTTCGAATGGTCGGGCGAGGCGCTGGTGACCGAACGCAAACCCTGGCCGACCTGGACACCGCCCGCCGAAATGATCGCCCGCAAGCCGGAACTGGCACGTTGGGAAGATGGCCAACCGGGCGGGCCGACCAACCCCTTGGGTGCGCGCGCGCTGTATCTGACCACGAATGGCGTCGATTACGGCTATCGCATTCACGGCACGCCGGAATGGAACTCGATCGGGCGGAATGCATCATCAGGCTGTATCCGGATGATCAATCAGGATGTGATGGATCTGTATAACCGTGTGCCTGCCGGGGCCAAAGTCATCGTGATGAACCGCGATGGCACCTTTCCGACCGGGTTGACCCTGCCGCCACCGCAGCCGCGCCGGGAAACCCCACGCCAGTCCACGCGGCCCGAGGCAACGCCCGATCCGCTGGTCGTGGCGCCGATTGTGGCCCCGCCGCTGCCCGCGCTGTTGCCGATGGCGCCCGATCTGATCGTGCCCCCACCGGTGGTCACGCCCGCCGCAGCACCGGTCGTTACGCCCGCGCCAATTGCCGTGGCTCCGGCCACCGTGGCACCAACCACCCCGGCTGCGGCCTGCGTCCCGACGGCGGCCAAACCCTGCCCGGCACCTGCAGACTGATCGCAATAACGGCACGACGGGCGCATCAGAACGATGCGCCTTTCGAACGGGTGAACGAAGGTATCATTGACAGCGCAATCTTCATGCAATGTATGAAGATTGCGTTTTATGTGTTTGATTTAACGTTTTTTCCAGGTGGCTCTATGCCGACCGGCGCAACCCGTCGCGCCCAGCCCAGTCCGCCACAGCCGCGCCAAAGGCCGCAAACAGCGGGCGTGACACCGGGTCTTCGCCGGCGCGCCATTCGGGATGCCACTGCACCGACAGCGTAAAGCCCGGTGCATCGCGCACATAGACCGCCTCGGGCGTGCCATCGGGGGCCACGCCGTCAATCACGATCCGGCCGCCGGGAAGAGCGATGCCCTGGCCATGCAGCGAATTGGTCATCACTTCAGGCGCGCCCATCAGCCGATGAAAGACACCGCCTTCGGTAAACCGCACGGCATGACGCAGCGCAAATTTTTCGGCGACCGTGCCTTCGGGGGGCATGCGGTGGTTCATCCGCCCCGGAAGATCGCGGATCTCGGGGTAAAGCGTGCCACCCATGGCCACGTTCACCTCTTGAAAGCCGCGACAGATGCCCAGAAACGGCTGCCCACGTTCCACACAGGCCCGCACCAGCGGCAGGGTGATCGCATCGCGGCACCGGTCGAAACAGCCGTGTTTCGGCGTTTCATCCTCGCCATATTCGGACGGGTGCACATTGGGCCGCCCGCCGGTCAGCAAAAAGCCGTCGCACAGATCAAGCAGTTCGGCGACCGACACAAAGCGCGGGTCGGTGGGGATCATCAGGGGCACACAGCCGGACACCTGCGCCACCGCTTCGGAGTTGTGGACACCCGTTGCATGAACGACATAATCATCGCCCAGAACCGATATGTTGCCGATGATCCCAACGACGGGGCGGCGTGTAGAAGGCGCCATGGAGTGGATGCCTGTGTTATTGCCGATACCGAACAGCATACGCCCCGGATGGCGCATGGGGAAGGTCCGGAATTGCAACATATGGTGCATTTTCGCAGATTGTGGCGTGAATTCGTGCAGATATCGCCTGTCGTGCCCGCGTTTCGCGCAATCGCACCTTGGGCGGCGACCTGATGGAAAGGCACATGCGGGCTGCGCAAAACCGCTTGGCGCAGGGCCGCCTGCATGATTGACTGGCCGCAAACGAAGGGTACTGCATGCATGTCCTGATCATTGGCGCGGCAGGAATGCTGGGGCGCAAACTGACCGCCGCCATCGCGGATGGCGCCTTGGCCGCAACTCGCCTGACGCTCGCCGATGTGGTGCCGCCGGTTGTGGCGGCAAGCCGCATCCCCACCACCGCGATCACGGCGAACCTGACCGACACTGCGGGGCTGCAGCACTTGCTTGCAGGGCGGCCCGACGTGATTTTTCACCTTGCCGCTATCGTCAGTGCGGCGGCTGAGGCTGATTTCGATGCAGGCTACGCGACGAACCTTGATGCGACCCGCGCATTGTTTGATGCCATTCGCCTGATGCCCGCCTACTGCCCGCGCGTCATCTTCGCCTCGTCCATCGCGGTGTTCGGCGCCCCTCTGCCCGATCTGATCCCGGATGATTTCCACCTGACGCCCCGGTCAAGCTATGGCATCCAGAAGGCGATGGCCGAAATGTTGCTGGCCGACTACACGCGGCGCGGCTTTCTGGATGGGATCGCCCTGCGCCTGCCCACGATCTGCATCCGCCCCGGTGCGCCGAACCGGGCGGCATCCAGCTTTTTCTCGGGCATTCTGCGCGAACCCCTGAACGGCCTGCCCGCCGTCCTGCCGGTGCGCGACACCCTGCGCCACTGGTTCGCCAGCCCGCGCACGGCGATCGGATTTTTCATTCATGCCGCCGGGCTTGATACCGCGCGCCTGCACGGGCGCACTGCGCTGAACATGCCGGGCCTGTCGGCAACGGTGGCCGACCAGATCGCCGCATTGCGCGACCATGCCGGGCAAGATGCCGTAGCACTGATCCGCCACAGCCCTGATGCCGCCATTGCAAAGATTGTGGAAAGCTGGCCCCGCGCCTTTGACACCACTTGCGCGAATGACTTGGGATTTGTCGCCGAAACCAGCTTTGCGCAGATCCTGCAAGTCTACCTGGAAGACGATCTGCGCCCCTGACCCCATCTTCCTCTCTGCAAAAATATCCTCGGGGGGTGAGCGCGGCACGCGCGAGGGGGGCAGACGGCCCCCCCTGCCTTTACCCCGCCACCACCCGCATGGCCGCCTGCAAACCCGGCCCGTGCGGGATGCCGAGCGCCACCAGCCCCGCCTCGATCACTGCAAGCGCGCCCAGCGTCATATGGGCATTCACATGCCCCATATGCGCAATCCTGAGCCAGCCATCGGCCTCCGGATCGGCATCGGACCCCATGCCCAAGCCAATGCCCAGCGTCACCCCGGCCTCGCGTTCCACCCAGCCGCGCAGGCGTGTGGCATCGGCGGCACCAAAGCGGACGGATGTCACCGAACAGCCGCGCGCGGCGGGATCGGCGACGTTCAGCGCAATCGCCGCATTGCCCGCCCCCCAGCCATCGACCGCGGCCCAGACCGTTTGCGCCAACCGGTGATGGCGGGCCCAGATACCCGGCAGGCCTTCTTCGGAGATCATGTCCAGCGCCTCGCGCAGGCCATACAGATGATGCGTCGGGGCCGTGCCGCACCACATTTGCCAGAACTCGGTCGCGCCGACACGCGGCTCCCAATTCCAGTAGGGCGTGCGCAGATCGGCCTGCACGGCGCGGGCGCGGTCATTGAACCACACGAACCCCATGCCGGGCGGCGTCATCAGCCCTTTCTGGCTGGCCGCAACGGTGACATCTGCACCCCAGGCATCCATGTGGTATTCATCGCAACCAAGGCTCGCGATGCAGTCAATCACCAACAACGCCGGATGGCCGACGGCATCCAACACCCCGCGCAGCGCCGCGACATCGGTCTTGATCGTGCTGGAGGTATCGACATGTGTCGCCAGCACTGCCTTGATGGCATGCCCTTTGTCAGCGCGCAGCGCATCGGCCACGCGGTTCAGATCGGGCGCTGCATGCCGCCCCAGTTCGACCGTATCGACCACGATCCCCATCGCGCGCGCATGGTTGGCCCAACTGGTGCCGAACTGCCCCGACACCAGCACCAGCGCCCGGTCACCCCGGCTGAACAGGTTCGCATTTGCGGCCTCCCACACGCCATGGCCGTTGGCGATGTAGCCCGCCACGTGGCCGGTGGTGCCTGCCAGCGCCTTGAGATCGGGCCAGATCCCGGCCACCATGTCATGCAGCGGGCCCTCATAGATATTGGGGCTGCCACGGTGCATGGCGCGTTGCACCCTGTCGGGGATGACCGAAGGCCCCGGAATGGCAAGATAAGGGTGACCTTGGGCCAGCGTCATGCGAACACTCCATCAACAATCCGCCTTGGCTAGCATTGCGGCACGCCACCCGCAACCTTGCGGCACCCTTGTATTTCGCGCTACATCAACACGCTGACAGAACTGGCAAAAGGCCGACCCTTGCCCCGCACCCCTGATGAGTTCGACATGGCCGCGCGTCCGCTGTTCTTGCGGCTATGGCGGGGGTATCTGGTGCAGCATCGCTGGCCGATGGCGGCTGCCTTCGTGCTGATGATGATCGAAGGGGCGACGCTGGGCACGCTGTCTTATATGTTGCAGCCCTTGTTCGATGATGTGTTTGCGGCCGGGACCGAAGCCGCGCTGCTGCCGGTCGGGTTGGGTATCCTTGCGCTGTTCGTGATCCGGGCGGCGGCGATGGTGGGCGCGCGCGGCGTGATGGCCGCCATCTCGGCCCGTGTGGCCGCCGCTATGCAGGCGGACCTGCTGCGGCATATCCTGCGGCTGGATGGGCGTTTCTTTCAGGATCATTCGCCGGGGCGACTGATTGAACGGGTTCAGGGCGACACGATGGCGGTGCAAGGCGTCTGGGCGTCGTTGATCACCGGGGTCGGGCGTGATCTGGTTGCATTGATCGGGCTTGTGACGGTGGCGGTGTCGATCGACTGGCGCTGGACGCTGGCCGCGCTGATCGGTGCGCCGCTGCTGTTGCTGCCCACCGTGGTCGTGCAGCGCTATATCCGCCGCAAGACCGGGCAGATGCGCGATCAGGCGGGGCTGCGCGCCACCCGGCTGGATGAGATTTTTCACGGCATTCAGGCGATCAAGCTGAACCGGATGGAAGATTACCAGACCGGGCGCTATCAGGCGATTGTCGACCGGATCGTGCGGGCCGATGTGCGCACCACGCTGGGCCGCGCCACGATGCCTGCGATGATCGACATCGTCACCGGGATCGGCTTTTTCGCCGTGCTGATGCTGGGTGGCCGTGAGGTCGCATCAGGCAGTCGCACGGTGGGTGAGTTCATGGCATTCTTCACCGCGATGGCGCTGACGTTCCAGCCGATCCGCCGTCTTGGCGATTTGTCCGGCCTGTGGCAGGTTGCGGCGGCAAGTCTTGAACGGGTTTATGGCCTGCTTGACACCGCGCCGCTGACATCGCGCCCGACGGCGATCACCAACACCCGCTTTGCCGCGCCCGAGATCCGGCTGGAGGATGTGCATTTCGCCTATGGCGAGGCACCGGTGCTGAACGGGCTGACCTTTACCGCGCCCGCCGGGGGGATGACGGCGCTTGTCGGCGCATCGGGGGCGGGCAAATCGACGGTGTTTCACCTGCTGACCGCGTTGTCAGAACCGGTTTCGGGGCAGATTACCATCGGCGGGGTTGATGCGGCGGGCCTTAGCCTTGTTGATTTGCGGGCCAATTTCGCCTCGGTTTCGCAGGATGCGGCGCTGTTTGACGAAACGCTGCGCGAGAACATTCTGCTTGGCCGCGATGATGTGCCCGACCGCCCAGCTGACCCGTGCCCTCGATGCCGCCCATGTCACGGCATTTGTCAAAGACCTGCCCGCAGGCCTTGATACCCCCGCAGGTCCGCGCGGATCGTCGCTGTCAGGTGGCCAGCGCCAGCGCATCGCCATTGCCCGCGCGCTGCTGGCTGATGCACCGATCCTGCTGCTGGATGAGGCGACAAGCGCGCTTGATGCGCAATCCGAGGCGCTGGTGGCCGACGCATTGGCGAGGTTGAGTGCGGGGCGAACGACGCTGGTGATCGCGCACCGGCTGTCGACGGTGCGGGGGGCTGACAAGATCGTGGTGATGGACAAGGGCCGCGTGGTCGAGGAGGGTCGCCACGATGACCTGCTTGCCAAAGGCGGGCTTTACGCCCAGCTTTACCGCCTGCAGTTCAAGGGGGACTAGATGGGCGAGATTGCCGCAGACCGTGCCGTCTGGACCGTGACGGGCAAGGATGCCCTGCCCTTTCTGCAGGGCATGGTCAGCAATGATGTGTTGCCGCTTGGCCGTGGGCCGGGGATCGTGTGGGCAGCACTGCTGACGCCGCAAGGCAAGTATCTGGCAGATTTCTTTGTGGTCAACACCGGGGCCGCGCTGTTGATCGACATCGCCGATCAGTTGGCCGCAGCCACCCTGCGCCGCCTGAACATGTACCGCCTGCGCGCCGATGTGCAGATCACGCCCACAGAATTGCCGGTGACCCGCGGCTTGGGCGATGTCCCAGCGGGCGCTTTTGCAGACCCGCGCCACAGCGGCATGGGCTGGCGCGGCTATGGCCTGCCCGGCACTGCGCCCGTCACCGACTGGGACACACTGCGGGTCGCGCACGTGATCCCCGAGGCGGGACGCGAATTGATCCCTGATGACAGCTATCTGCTGGAAATGGGCTTTGAACGCCTGCACGGCGTCGACTTCCGGAAGGGCTGCTATGTGGGCCAAGAGGTGACGGCGCGGATGAAACACAAGACCGTGTTGCGCAAGGGGCTTGTCCGGGTGCGGCTTTCCGGCCGCGCGCAGGAAGGCACGACCATCCTCGCCGATGGCAAACCGGCAGGCACGCTGCACACGGTCGCGGGGGACCACGCCCTTGCCTATCTGCGCCATGACCGCGCGGAAGGGGCGATGATGGCGGGCGATGTGCAGGTCTTGCCCGGCTAGACGGACGAGGTCGCGTTGTCTAGGCGCGTTCGGAATACTCCATCAATTCGGTATGCACGATGATCTCTTCATCCGGGCCGACGAAGGGCGGGATCATGATCCGCACGCCATTGTCGAGGATCGCGGGCTTGAAACTATTGGCCGCTGTCTGACCCTTTTGCACCGGTTCGGTATCGACCACGCGGCATTTCACCTTTTGCGGGATCTGCACCGACAGCGGCCTCTTCGCCAAAATACTGCACCGTTGCCGTCATGCCATCCTGCAGGAACGGGCGGCGGTCGCCCAGAAGGTCTGCGTCAATCTCGGTCTGTTCGAAGGTCTCGCCATCCATGAACACCAGACGGCCATCTGTTTCATACAGGAACTGCTGGTCCTTGTTTTCCAGCTCGACCCGCTCCACCTTGTCTTCTGACCGGAAGCGTTCGTTCAATTTGCGCCCGTCACGCAGGTTTTTCAGCTCCACCTGTGCAAAGGCACCGCCCTTGCCAGGCTTGACATGGTTCACCTTTACGGCGGCCCACAGGCCGGTGTCATGCTCTAGCACGAAGCCCGGCTTTATTTCGTTTCCGTTGATCTTCGGCATTGTGGCAAAACCTTGACAAAGGGTTGATCGTATTCAGCCGCACCCTATATCTTGGCGGTAAACCGCTGACAAGCGGACTAGATACAGTAGGCGATATCCGCAGTTATGTAAAAATTGCATGACAGCCATGAGAAAACAGTTGCCCCGAATCGAGTCTTAGTCGCTAGGTTCAGGCAACATCGAAAAAGACAAGACGTAGAAAAGGACGACGAGATGGCCGATTTCGTTGATAGCACAGCTTTCAATTTCGAACAGGGACAGCGTGCCCGCAAACTGTTTGCGGCTGTTGTACTGGCTGCTTTGGATGATGCCATTGCGGATGACAAGAAATATGGCAATGGCCCCGACCAGATTGCCCGTTGGGCGCGTTCGCGCGATGGCCGTGAAGTGCTGTCTTGCGCCGGGATCGACCCGAACGAACGTGTTGTAAAGGGCTTGATGGAGTTCGTCTCCAAAGGTGTGCGCACCTCTGTCGCGCTGTCGCGTGAAGAAAGCGAACGCCGTCATGCCCTTGAAATGGAAGCCGAAGCGGCCTGACAGGGCCACACCGCGGCACCGCAAGAACGCGCCCTTCCGGGGCGCGTTTTCATTTCATGGGCAAGCGGCGCTGCTATTCCAGATCGCGTGCAGCCATCGCGCTGTTGATCTCGGCACGCACCAGTTTGCGCACATTGCGCGTGATGCGTTCGCCCAGTGATCCCTGCAATTCTTCGCGGATGATGTCACGCACGATGTCGCGCAACATGTCCTCGTCAAGTTCGGTCAATCCGGATTCGGCCGCGCCCCGATCTGCTGCGGCAAGTGCCGCCAATGCCTCGGCTTCGGCGACATCGCCCTGCGAATCAAACAGCGAACTTCTTCATCGTTGACCTCGATGAACGGGGCCTCGGCGATGTCGGCGTTCAAAGGTTCGCCATCGTCCGGTTCAGCCCAACCGGAGGGTGTTTCGGAAGGCACCAGCACCTCGGCCTCGTCGACATCTGAAATGACATCGGGGGCCACCCATGACGAATCCGGCCATTCGGGAACGGGCAATGCATCTGCTGGCCCCGTCTCGCCGGTTTCGGCCTCATACCCGTCCACGGGCACTTCGGCCCCGATGGAAGACACAGCCCCCGCAAGATCGAACCGATGTACAAAGATCGGCGTGAAGGTTCCGGTTTCTGCCGCGTCATCGGGCTGCACATCGTCCTGCGCCGCATCCGCGACAATTGTCTCTGACGTGTCGGAAAACGGCGCTTCCGATGCCGTTTCCTCTGGCGGCGGCACCACGCGCAAGGCCGGCGTCAGCAACAGCTTGTCGTCCATCACGGGCGCTCTGGGCCGCAAATCCTGCGTGACGAGGCGGCGGATAGAGGACAACACATCCTCGATTTCAACTGAACTCATCCGCTCCGTCATATCTGCCCCGGCAATGCTGAGATCCGGGGGTGCAACGCGCACCGTCCGTCAACAGGTTGTTCTTGCGCCAAGAATAAACCGCGCCGCCACACAAAACAAGGAATTGAAGCAAAATGATTAACGGCGTGGAAACTTCAGGCGGATTGTTTCCAAAAATGAACCAATCAGTCGCCGATGGTTTTCAGGATCCGGTCAAGGGCGGCACCTTGCGCACTGTGGATCGGGGCATCCTTGACGGCGTTGTAATAGGCCGCCGGATCATAGGTGGGAATGCCAAGGTCAAGATGTTCGACCGTCAGCAGCCCCATGGCGGACAGCAACTGATAGACACCAACATAACGTTGCGCCTCTGATTGCAGCTTGTCGGCGCGTGCGTCGAGCAATTCCTGTTCGGCATCCAGCACATCCAGCGTCGTCCGCGATCCCAATGCCGCCTCTTCGCGCACACCGTTGAATGCTTCTTGTGCGGCGCGGATCTGCAGTTCATTGGCCGAAATGCTGGCCGATGTGACAACGATGTTCGACCACGCATTGCCCACGGCTTGCGTTACCTGCACACCCGATTGCAACAGCGTCGCCCGTGCATTTTCATCCAGCGCGATTGCACGGCGCAGCAAGGCGGCCTGCCGCCCACCGCTGAACAGGGTCTGGCTCAAGGACAGACCAAGCGTTTGGCTTTCAAGTCCGAAGTCATTCGTGCCGATGGTCGCGCGCCCGGTGATCGTCGGACGGAAATCGGCCCTTGCCCGCCCGATATTCAGGCCGGTGACCACCACCTGATGCTGGTTCTGACGGATGACGGGCTGCGTGCGCAGCGCAATCTCGACCGCCTCTTCCAGCGTGCGGGCCGTGCGCGGCGTTGGCGGAAGGGGTTGCAGATTGCCCGGATAGGCCCCGGTCGCCGCCTTGTAGCTTTCGCGCGCCACCTGAAGATCGCCCTGTGCGGCGGCAAGCTGCGCCCGCGAACCGGCAAGCCGCGCCTCGGCAATCGACACGTCGGTGCGTGTGATCTCGCCCACTTCAAACCGGTCTTGTGCGGCGCGCAGTTCCTGCGTGATCAGCCGCAGGTTGCTTTGCCGCAGATCGACGATCTCGGCGGCAAGGCGCACGTTGACATAGGCCGATACCGCATCCAGCAGCACATCCTGTTCCACCGCAATCAGCCCTTCGCGGGTGGCAAGCACAGAATTCCTTTGCCGCCTCGATCGCCAGTTCATTGCGGCCAAAGTCATAAATCGTGATATCGGCGCTTAGCTGAATGGACGATTGCAGGCCGTCGGTGGTCGTCCGCACGCCGCCAACGCGCACTTCCTGATTGGCATATTGCGATTGCGCGGTGAACTGGATGATCGGGGCAAGCGCGCTGGTGGCAATCGCCACATCCTCGTCCGCCACCCGCAACAGTGCCTGATTCTGATCCAGCAGGTTCGAATTGCGATAGGCCGCAATCAGTGCATCTGCCAGCGTTTCGGCATGACTTGCAGGCGCCATCGTCAGCGACGCGCACAGGGTAACCAATCCAAACAACTTGCGCATCATACACCTTCTTTTGCTGCGGACTTATGTCCTTGGCACAGGGGTTATGTCCATATGCCTGTCTTCACGCGCCCCTGCCCCTTACAGAACAAACGCACGCTCTGCCCGAAAGCCGGGCAACACCGGCGCACTCGCATTAAACACCGACCGCCATGTGATCTGGCCATCGGTCTTGTAACCAATCCGGGCAACACCAAGTGCCCCTTCCATGAACAGCGCGCCGATTCGGCCACCGTCCTTCAACTGATCCAGCAAAGCCGAAGCAATCACCTCGACCCCGCCTTGCACGATCATTGCGTCGTAGGGCGCATGTTTTGCCGACCCTGCGGCCAATGGCCCGGCAATCACCGCGGCATTGTCGACGCCTTCCTGGTTCAGGGTGCGCTGCGCCTCGGCTGCGTGGGCTGCGTTCTCTTCCACCGCAATGACCGCGTCGGCAAGACGGGCAATGACGGCGGTCGAATAGCCCAGCCCGCAGCCGACATCCAACACCATTTCATCAGGCTGAATATCCAGCGCATCCAGCAGTTTGGCCAAGGTACGCGCCTCAAGCACCACGCGCCCTTCGCTGATGTCGACATTGCCGCCGACATAGGCCGCCTCGCGCAGATCGGCCGGCACATACACCTCGCGCGGGACCGCGAGCATAGCTGCGATGATCGGGAACTTCGTCACGTCAGACGGGCGGACCTGTGTGTCCACCATCACGACGCGCCGGGTCTGAAAATCAGTCATGTCTATACCCGTTGGTCTATCATCGCACGGCTTGGTTTTCGCACAGAACAACAGCAGGGGCAACGGCCCAAAGTCCAGTCAATGCCTGACCTTTTCGGCCTTTTTGCGGTTTTATTTGTTCAAGTTCGCGTCCCCATTCCCTGAAACTGCGATCCCATCCAGCTTGCAGCCTGTTCCCCCATATGGCGGAACTTGTCTGAAATGTTGGCCAGTTTCGCCTGCCATTCCGGATTCGGCGTCTGGCCTTCGGTCACCTTGAAATAAACCTGCATCATGCAGGCGATGCAAAACGGCTCGATCAGCGCGGCCTTGACCGCCCATGCGAACACGAAGGCAAAGATGAAGCCGCCCGCCGCCACGTCACCCGGCATCAGATAGACAACCCCCGCCGCCGGGGCCAGCATCAACAGAAAGACCACAAAGGCCAGCACCCACGAAATCGCCGTCAGCCATGCCGCATTGATCAGCATGGGTCGCGCGTTCTGGGCATAAAGAACCAGCCCGTCCTGCGCATTCTTCCATGGGTTCTGTGCCTTGGTGCGAATGGCTTGGGCGATGATCATCTCGTCAATCAGGCCGACAGCAATCCGCAGATAGGCCCGCAGCACGCCCATCACGTTCTGGACACCCGGAATCGGCAGGATGGTCATCAGCCCTTCGATAATACCGGTGATCGCGGTAATGACGCCGTGCACCAACCGATCAAGCGCGAACAGGGCCGATGCCTCGCCAAAGCGTTCTCCGACCACGCCCCAAGCGTAGTCAAGCTGCCCACGCCCACCGGGCACCCGCCCGCCCTGCAACAATTCCACCATCACCGCGATGTGGCCGGCCTTGACCAGATACAGCAGATAGTCACGGAAAAAGAAGATCACGCCGACCGTCGCGCCAAACCCTACGGCCCCGCCCCAGAAGGTTGATGACAACTGGAAATCGTCCTGGCCAAAGGCCCCGATGCCATAACCGAACCCCGCGCCGACGCCAGTCATCAGGATGATGGCGGTGGTGATGCCAAAGTAGACGATGATCCGGAACAGAATAAACGGTGCCGTCCGCACCATCAAAGACAGTGCCGTGCCGACGGAAAAATCCCACATCTGTTCAATCCTCTGACGTCCAATTGGGTCAGAATGTCACAAGGGGGCCCCTGCGATCAAGCGTTTTGCGCGTTTCACGCCAGCCGGGGCCGCGCGCGCACCCGGCTTTCCTTGCGCAAGGCCACTGTTGCGGTGCGTGCGATGTCCGCCGCCGTCAACCCGGCCTCGGCATACATTGCCGCAGGGCTGGCCTGATCAATGAACCGGTCCGGCAGCGTCATGGTCCGCACCGCTAGCCCGCCCTCCAACTGCCCCGCATTGGCCAGATACTGCAGCACATGTGCGCCAAAGCCGCCCACCGCACCCTGCTCGACCGTCAGCAGCACCGCGTGATGCGATGCCAATTGGTCGATCAGGCCGCGATCCAGCGGTTTGGAAAACCGCGCGTCGGCCACCGTTACACTGATGCCTTCGGCCTCCAGCATTTCTGCGGCCAGCAGCGCTTCGGCCAGATGGGCGCCAAACGACAGGATCGCCACGTCCGTCCCCTCGCGCAGGACGCGCCCCTTGCCGATCTCCAGCGGCACACCGCGCGCGGGCAGGTCCACCCCCACGCCTTCGCCGCGCGGAAACCGGAAGGCTATCGGGCCGTCGTCATGCGCAATGGCCGTCGCCACCATATGCACCAGTTCTGCCTCGTCGCCCGCCGCCATCACCGTGAAATTCGGCAGGTTCGACAGATACCCCACATCGAAAGATCCCGCATGCGTAGGCCCGTCCTGCCCGACAAGACCGGCGCGGTCGATGGCAAAGCGCACGGGCAGGTTTTGCAGGGCGACATCATGCACGATCTGGTCATAGCCGCGTTGCAGGAAGGTCGAATAGATCGCGCAGACGGGTTTCATTCCCGACCCGGCCAGCGCTGCGGCAAAGGTCACGCCATGCTGTTCGGCGATGCCCACATCGAACACCCGCCCGGCAAAGCGTTTGGCCATGATATCAAGCCCGGTGCCCGATGGCATGGCCGCCGTAATCGCCACCACCCGCGGATCGCGCGCGGCTTCTTCCGTCAAGGCATTGCCAAAAACCGATGTGTAGCTGGGCGCGTTCGATTTGGCCTTGGCCTGCTCGCCCGTTGCCGGGTTGAACTTGCCGACCCCGTGGTATTTGTCCGCCGCTGCCTCGGCGGGGGCATAGCCCTTGCCCTTGACGGTGACGCAATGGATCAGCACCGGCCCCGTCGCCCGCGCCCGTGCGGCCCGCAGCGTGGCCAGCAATTGCCCCATGTCATGCCCGTCAATCGGGCCGATATAGCTGAACCCGAACTGTTCGAACATGGTGCCACCGCCGCCCGGCAGCCCGGTGACCAGCGCGCGCGCCCGCCGCGCGCCGTCGCGCAAGGGTCCGGGCAATGCGGCCTCCAGCCCTTCGGCGGCGGCCTTCAGCATGGCAAGCGGGCCTTTCTCGGCGATGGTGTTCAGATAGCTGGACATTGCACCCACCGGCGGGGCGATGGACATGTCATTATCATTCAGGATCACGAACAGCCGCTTGTTCAGATGGCCTGCATGGTTCATCGCCTCATAGGCCATGCCCGCCGTGATCGCGCCATCGCCAATCACCGCAATGGTATCGCCCACTGGCATCCCCATCTCGCGCCCCATGGCATATCCAAGCGCCGCACTGATCGACGTGGACGAATGTGCCGCACCGAACGGGTCAAACTCGCTCTCTGCCCGTTTGGTAAACCCGCTGAGACCGCCGCCCTGGCGCAGGCTGCGCATCCGGTCGCGCCGCCCGGTCAGAATCTTGTGCGGATAACACTGGTGGCCAACGTCCCAGATCAACTTGTCCAGCGGCGCGTTGAACACCGCATGGATCGCCACGCTCAGTTCCACCACCCCCAAAGATGACCCCAGATGCCCCCCGGTTTCCGACACCACATTGATCACCTCTTGCCGAACCTCGCCCGCCAACAGCGCAAGCTCGGCATCCGACAATGCCTTCATGTCGGCGGGGCCGGACACGCGGTCAAGAATGGGGGTATCGGACATCATCACCTCCTGATGAAAAAATGCCGCGTGGGATTGCCACACGGCACCAGGTTCCTGTCGCCAACAGGAAGGGAACCGGGCAATGCTCGCGCCCAGAAACCGAACCGGCGATGGTTCGGGTCTTGTGCCCGGCGGAACGCATCCCGCCGGGAAATCTGTTCAGACCAACGCCGTCTGCACGGGCTGGATCAGGGCCCCCATCGGCGGCGGTGCCTCTTGGCTCGCGTCGGGGAGCATCAGGCCGATGCCCCTGATTACAAGCAGGCCGACGATGATCACAGTCGTGATCAGCAACGCCCAGCCTGCCCCGCGTCCCATTTCCATGGCACCCCAAAGAAAGATCTTGGTCTTGCGGCTCGGCTCAAAGGAAAAATCATCGCTCATCTTGCTCTCCTCATTGATCAAGCGGGGCATAGCCGTGGTCCTGTGCCCAGACAAACCAGTTGTCTACCACAGTCCCCGTCAGCAGAATGCCGATGCCTCCGGTCAGGGTGACCAACACCGCAAACCACCAGGCCCAGCGGTGAATGCCTTCCATTGTGGCATTGAACCCCATGGTCCAGCGCCAGAACAGGGCCGCCCGTTCAGATGCCGTGCCCCGGTCCGCAATCTGCTCCAGCTCGCGGTCGCCACCAAAGCGGCTGACCGCCAGGATGGTCGCCCCGTGCATCGCAAACAGCAGGGCCGATCCATACAGGAACACAATGGAAAGCGCGTGGAACGGATTGTAGAACAGGTTGCCATAGGTCAGGCTGAACAGGTTGGTCCAGTCGAGGTGGGTAAAGATGCCATATGGCACGGCCTCAGACCACGATCCCATCAGGATCGGCCGGATCAGACCCAACACCAGCACCAGCCAGATCGCCGATGCAAAGGCCCAGGCAATATGCTTGCCCATGCCCAGTGCCGCCGCCCGCAGGTAGGTGCGCACCCACCATGTGCACAGCGAGATCAGGAAGAAGAAACTGGCAATCAGCCAATACCCGCCTTCGCGCATCGGCGGAAAGCCAAGCCCGTATTCCGGCGCCGGCGGATCAAGCGAGAACCAGAACAGATCGCGGGCAAAGACCGCCGGGTTATATCCCGCCTGATCCCAGAACCACATGCCCACCATAAAGAACCAGATCATCCCGGTTCCCAGTGAAATCACCCCGAAAGACCCCAGATAGACCGGGCCAAGCTGGGCGTTGCCGAACCAGCCAAGCAGCGTGGAAAAGCCTGCCCCTTTGCTGCGGTTCGACAGATCGACTGACTCGACCATGCCCATTTCCGGCGCGCCACGCACTTGAACCTGCGTGAAGATGTTTTGATACTCAGCCATTGACGCCTCCCGGAATGCCTGCCCACCAAGGCAAGTTCAGCCACCAATCCCACCACGTCACCCACTGATCGAACCAGATTGTGCCCGAAATCAGGATGCAGATCGCGCTCCAGAACCCGGCATTCAGCGCAAGCAGCAGGCCCACACGGTGGATGCCCAAGGTGCCGACCGAATATCCGATCAGATCGCGGAACATCGTGTCTTCGTGTTCCGGGGTGCGCATCTCACGTCCTTTTTCCGGGTTCGCCGCAGACAGGATCAACCCGCCATGCAGCGCCAGCGCCAGCGCGTTCGTGAAGAAGAACGTGATCGCGATCATATGGACCGGATTGTAGTGAAAGTTGCCGTATTGATAGCCGGTGTTGGATACCCAATCGAGGTGACTGAAGATGCCGTAGGGAAAACCGTAGGTCCAGGCCCCCATCAGAATGGGCCGGATGACCACCAGCGTCACATAGGCAAAAATTGCAACGCCAAAGGCGAAGGGCACATGATACCCCATCCCCAGCTTGTTGCAGATTTCCACTTCGCGCAGCGCCCAGCTGACAAAGGCGCCGATCGCGCAGATCGTGATGACCTGCCAAAGCCCGCCTTCCAGCAGCGGCGCCGGTCCCAGACCATATTCGATGGGCGGGGCATCTATCGAAATCAGCCAGGGGTTCCACACCCCCTCCATCGCTGTTCCGTAAAAGATCATGATGGTGCCAAGCGCCGCGAAAAAGATCGTCGTGACACCAAAGAAGCCGACGTAGAATGGACCGACCCAGAAGTCGAACAGGTTCCCGCCGATCAGCGTACCACCCGGCACGCGGTATTTTCGTTCGAAGCTGAGCAATGCCATGCTTCATTCTCCGTGTTGGCAAGGGCTGCGCCGGACGGCGTCGCCGATGAAGGACATCTGCCAAGACAAAGCGCCTGCGCGCCTTCCTGATGCGAATTTGTTTGTTGCGGGCGGCCCTTCTACCAGACCGCCCGCAACGGGATCGTCAGACTACGGCGTTGCAACCACGGGATCAGCAGCCCGGGCAGCGGCAGTCTGGAACCAGTTGATGCCGTTGCTCAGAACCACAAGGTGGATCATTGCAGCCAGCAGGAACAGGAACACGCCCTGCGCCACAAACACGCGGCGAGGATCGAAGATCAGCCAGATTTTATAGAATTTTGACATGTTTTGATCCTCCTCAGAACCACGGGCGCCAGATGTAGGTTGCGATGTGCGCAACCACGGCCACGACTGTGAACAGCCAAAGCCCGCTCATGTAGACGGAGTGCAGTTCCTGCGCCTGCTCGTCAGTAAGACCTGTAAAAGACAGGTCGCTTCTATCAGCCATGGGTTTTCCTCCGTAGGAACAGCTGACGCCACAAACCCTGCGGCGGGGTTGCCAGACGGGTTTCCCCTCCGGCGACTTAGTGGGCCCCTTCCGGGGCCAACCAATTGGTCATGCAGGGGATCGTGGTCCCTGCATCAGATCTCCCCGCCCTCAGGCGCGAAAGATCGAAGGCGTGATCGCACCGGCATCGGACCAGGCGCGGGAAATCGGGTTCTTCGCGGGCAGCTTGCGCGTGCCGATCAGGCTGGCCACCCATGCCACGCAGGCATAGGACAGCGCGCCCACAAAGATCAGGGCGAAGTAGGCATAGAACTCAGCCTTCGGCGCCCGCTGCGGGTGCTCCTGCTGGTTTCCACTGTTTGTCATGTGAACGCTCATGGCCGTCCTCCCTCAAATGGTTTTGGTCCCCTCAGGGCCTCCACCGTTTCTCTCACTACCCGCTCATCACCCTGATCGAGGGCCGCTTTTTCGGCAGCATCACGCAGGGTCCGGGCGGCAGAAATCCGTGTCAGAACCGGGTGTTCGCTGACGATCCGGTCCAGTTCCAGTTGCGCGTCGACATCCCATGGGAAATCGCGGCGCAGGGTCGTTGGTGTGGCCGATGCGGCATCCATGTCAGTGCCCAGCGGCAGAATGTGGAACAGCGCGTCGAACAGTCCGTTGCAGACCTCCTGCAAGATCCAGACCGCCCCCGCGTAGCCCATCATCGGCGTGCCGGTGGCCCGCCGGATCGCGGCACCTGGGAAGGACGCGGCGATGAACGACGGCTTCGGCCCGTGGCCCTGCCTTCATCTCGGCCAGATACATCTTTTCATTGATCGACCCCATCAGCACCAAGGGCTTGTGCTGGTGGATCATCGCGCGCACGGCCTCGTTATTGGTCTTTTTCCCGGCCACGCGGGCCACGGCAAAGGCGCAAGGCAGGCCAAGGTCATCTTCCAGATAAAGGCGGATACCCCGTGCATAGGTTTCGTTCGCCACGATCCCGAAACTCGCCGTCGCAAAGAAATCCTGCGTGACAGACCGCCACAGATCCCACACCGGCTTCAGCGTCGAATGCTTTTCCTGTTCGATGAACGGCTCGGGGTCCAGCCCCAGCAATTCGCCCAGCTTGCGCAGGAATTGCGTGGTTGAATCCATGCCGATGGGCGCTTGCAAGTAGGGCTTGCCCAGCACCTCGCACAGGCCCCGGCCAAATTCGCGGTACATGCAGATGTTCACATCCGCATTCACCAGATGCCGCATTTCGGCCAGATGCGCGCCCAGCGGCATCACCATGTTCACGTCCGCGCCGATGCCTTCGACCAGACGGCGGATTTCATGCAGGTCGCTGGCCATGTTGAACGTGCCATACATCGGCCCCAGAATGTTCACGCGGGGCTTTTGGCCCTCGTCCCGCTTCATCTCGGGCGGCATCCGGCCCTTGGTCATGCCGAATTCGGTAAAGATCCACGTCATCGCACGGTCAGCGCACTGCCATTGATCCTCATCAATCGTGCGCGGCAGGAACCGCTGGATGTTGGTGCCCATTGGCGTCACGCCACCGCCGATCATCTCGGCAATCGACCCTGTCACCACCACGGCGGGCAAGGCCGGGTCCAGCGCTTTCCAGGCCCGGCGCATCGCACCTTCCGTGCCTTCGCGCCCCAATTCCTCTTCGCCCAGACCGGTCACCACAATCGGCAGTTCATGCGGCGGCAGGCCGTCGGTGTAATGCAGAACGGAGGTGACCGGCAGGTTCTCGCAGCCCACCGGGCCGTCGATCACGACTTGCAGGCCCTTGACGGCACAGAAGGCATAGATCGCCCCCCAATAGCCGCCTGCCCGATCATGATCCTGGATCAGCATGCGCAGCCCCCCGTGGAGAGGTCGGCAGCGGGGGTTTCACACCCCCGCACCCCCGTGGGATAGTTTTGAACAGAGGAAGGGGCAAAACAGATGCAGATCATATCATCTGCTCCGCTGCTGCGGCCTTGGCCTGTTTATCGAGCTTTTTCTGGTGTGCCGCCCTGAAATCGGGGCGCAAGTTCGGGGATTTTTCCCAGATGCCCGCCGTATCGTCACGGCCGACACCTTCAAAAAAGCCCTTCATCTTGGTCATCCGGTCCGCATTGCCGATGGCCGCATTGACCACCTGCTGCAAGGACCCCGCACCCGCAGGCCCCATCAAGGGCCGGGCCGAGATGAGGTTCGTGAAGTAAAGCGCTGGAATCCCCAGCTCTTTTGCCTTTTGTACCACCGGCGTCGTGCCCACTGCAAGGTCAGGTTTGAACCCTTCCATCGCCGCACAATCATCCTGCAGGCTGGCGCGGAACTTCACCGCAACACCACGCGCCTCAAGCCATTCGCGGTCGGCGTCCGACCATTGGTTGCGCGCACAGGCGGTGCCGACATAAGGCACATCTGCGCCACTTTCGATCAGCAGACGCGCCACCAGCAATTCGCTGCCTTCATAGCCGCTGACAGCGTGATGCGGCCTTTGACGCGGGCCCCCTCCAGCGCTGCCTTGATGGCAGGCAGAAACGCATTCTGTGCCGCCGCAATCTTTTCGCCTGCAATCCCATAGGCTTCGCCGATGTTCTTCAACCAGTCTGCAGTGCCATCATGGCCCACCGGACCAGACCCTACGATGGTCCGCCCTGCCGCTTGAAACTCGCGGATCGACGCCGTGTAGAACGGATGAATCGCCGCCACGACGCCGCAATCCAGCGCCGCATACAACTCCCGCCATTCCCGACAAGGCACCACCGGCCCCGCCGCCAACCCCATCGGGGCCAGCATCGCGCCGATCATCATCGGGTCGGCCGGGAACATTTCGCCCAGCAGGGCCACCGTCGGGCGGTCAGACCGCCCGCGCTCAGGTGCCGCAACCGGCCCGGCCTCAATCTCGGCGCGGGCGTATTTCAACATCGCCCCCGCCAGCACGTCCTTGGCCTCGGCGTGCGTCGGCACGCCAAACCCCGGCACGTCGATGCCAACGATCCGCACGCCGTTGATTTCCGATGGCAGCAACTTTAACGGCACGCCCGAAGCCGTTGGAACACAAAGGTTTGTCACCACAATCGCATCATAGCGATCAGGATCGGCCAGCTCATGTACGGAATCACGAATGTCTTCGAACAGCTTGCCCGTGACCAGCGATTCCGAGTTGAACGGCACATAGCCAACCGACCGCCGCGCGCCATAAAAGTGCGACACAAACGTCAGCCCATAAACACAACACGCCGACCCCGACAGCACCGTCGCCACCCGCCGCATCCGCAATCCCACGCGCAACGACCCAAAGGCCGGGCACATCGACTGCGGCTTGTCATGCGGCCCTTGCGGGTAATCGCGCGCGAACCCATCGAGCAATTCCGAATTGCCCGCCGCCCGCGCCGCCGCCTCCATCGTGGCCGCACCGGCATGGCAACCCATGCCGTCAACCGCAGACGGGGGCAGGCTTTCGCCTTCGATCACCGACGCCGTCCGGCCATCATATGTGGCCTCACCGCTCACTTGGCACCTTTCAGGCGGGCGAGCGCTTCGTCGAGTTTGCGCAGGGTTTCCAGATCAAGCATTGTCATACACCACTTCCAAAGATGGCTTCACGACCGCGTTCTTGCCGCGCATGTCCATGTCGGTCGCCGGTGTCAGCACGAAATCCGCACCCGTCGCTTCGGCGCTGAACAGACCCAACAGCCCGTCCTGCGTCAGCGGCTTTGGCCGCACCGGGGGGCAATCGCCACCGCATCGCCAAGGGCCGCAAACAGCGGGCCCCACTCACTGTCATAGCTGCCAACAATCTGATAATTCGCGGATTTCTTGCGCAGATCGTCGTTCTGCGGGATCGAGGCCAGCACCGGAATGCCAGCAACTTCGGCAAACGCCGCAGCCTCGCCCGTGCCGTCATCCTTGTTGATCACCAGCCCCGCGATGCCGACATTGCCGCCCAGCTTGCGGAAGTATTCCACAGCCGAACAGACGTTGTTGGCCACATACAGCGATTGCAGATCGTTCGAGGCGACCAGGATCACCTTTTGCGCCATGTCCCGCGCAATCGGCAGGCCGAACCCGCCGCAGACCACATCGCCAAGGAAATCGAGCAGCACATAGTCAAAGTCCCAATCATGGAACCCCAGCTTTTCCAGCAGTTCAAACCCGTGGATGATCCCGCGCCCGCCGCAACCACGGCCAACCTCTGGCCCGCCCAATTCCATCGCAAAGACGCCGCCACGCTTGAAGCAGACATCGCCGATCTTGACCTCTTCCCCGGCCAGTTTCTTCCTGGTCGAGGTTTCGATGATCGTCGGGCAGGCCTTGCCGCCGAACAGCAGGCTGGTCGTGTCGGATTTCGGATCGCAGCCGATCAGCAGCACGCGCTTGCCCATCTCGGCCATCATGTGGCTCAGGTTGGCCAGCGTGAAGGATTTGCCGATGCCGCCCTTGCCATAGATCGCGATGATCTGCGTCTTCTTGGTCGGCTCGCCTTGCGGGATTTCCAGCGTCGGTTCTTCATGCGCCTCATCGCGCAGACGGGCGTCAAAGTCCTTGAGGTTCGGAATATCGAGTGTCATGCGGTAGCCTTCCAGTCGAGGATCATTTTCAGGCAATCAGGGTCGGTGAATGCCGCTTCATAGGCAGCAGTCGCGTCCGTTGCCGCGCGGGTGTGGGTAATCAGACCACCAAGGCACAGCGCGCCGGATTCGACCAACGTGCGCGTGGCCATCATGTCGTCGGGCGCCCATTCGGCGGCGATGCGGAACCGCGCTTCTTTCATGAAGGCGGGCGGAAAGGCAAAGGCGACGGGGTCGGTATAGAAACCCGCCAGCACAATCTCGCCGCCACGCGCCAGACGGCGCACCAGCGTGTCAATCAGATCAACCGCGCCCGATGCATCATAAATCGCGCGATAATCGCGGCGCGGATCGGTCTCGGGGTCGATCACCTCGTAACCGATGGCACCCGTCCGCCGCGCCGGGTTGGTTTCCCACACGATCGGGTTGCCCCCCGCTGCAATCGTCAACCGCGCCAGCAAACGGCCCAGCGTGCCATGCCCCACAATCAGATCGGGCAGTGCCGTGTTGAACCCCGCAATCGCATGCCGCGCCGTTGCCGCAAGCGCCAGCAACGCGCCTTCTGCCTGCAACCCAGCGTCGATTCGCGTCACGCGTGTGGCAGGCGTCACCAGATGCCGCGACGCCGCGCCAAACAATCCGCGCACGTTGTCGGCAAAACAATTGGCACCGGGCACGAATACCCGGTCGCCCGCGCGGAAACCCGTTTCCGGGGCCGCCTCGACCACTTCGCCAGCGGCCTCATACCCCGGCACAAGTGGATATCCCATGCCAGGAAAGGGTGGCATCGTCCCGGACCAGAACAGTTTTTCCGTGCCGGTGGATATTCCCGAATGCGCAACCTCAACCACGATGTCGCCCGCCGTGGGCGCTGTCAGGCCAAGGCTTTGCAACCCCAGCTCACGCGGCCCTGACAAAATGACGGCAGTTGTTTGCACGGTGATCCCCCTCCGGCCTTTGACGCGCTCTTATCTGTGTAAGGGTCTGTCTTATTGGCCTTGGTGTAAGTTTAGACTGACAAACAAAACTGTCAACCAAAATAGACAGTTGTCGGCCATCACTTTGTGGCAACAACCACACTGGTGACAAAGCGGCGAAATCCAGGACGGGTCGCCACGTGCGAGAAACCCGTTTTATGCAGCATTCCAGCGATTTCTGCGGCTGATCGCGTGCGCCCGGTCTGCATCGCCAATGTGTAAAGCGCAAAGTACACATCTGTCGCAGGGTCAGGTTTTGCCCCGCCCGACATCGGTTCCGACACGATCAGACGACCTCCGGCCGGCAAGGCCGCGTAAACCTTTGCCAACAGGGCCAAAACCGTCAAATCAGCATGGTCGTAAAGCACCCGCACAAGGCTTATGGCATCCGGGCCCTGCGGCAATGGATCATCGCGGAAACTGCCCGGATGCACGGTCACGCCCGGCCCCAGACCCTGCGCGCCCGGCGACCACCGCAGGCAAGTCAAACAACGTCATTTTCAGATGCGGATGTGCCGCCCCCACGGCGCGCAAGAACGCGCCGGTGCCGCCGCCCACATCCATCAGATGCCGGATGCCGCGAAAATCCACCAACCCTAGCGTATCAGCGGCCACCAACCCCTGACTGTCCGCCATCAACCCCGAATACAGGGCCGTGACCGCAGGATCCGTCGCCCCGCCCGCACCAAAGACATAGGGCCAGAATTGCGCAAGCTCGGTCTTCCCGCCGCCACGAAGCAGGGCCACTGGATCGCCCATGTCACGGTAAAACGCGCCGTGATGACGCACCATCGCCTCCAGCCCCGGCACCGTCAGAAACGCCGCCCCGCGCGAGCGCAGATGCCACAGGTCGCCCCGGCGATGCAGCAGCTTCATCGCGGCACCCGCCTGCAGCAGGATATGCGCCCGGTCGGGGGCAAGATCACTGCGCCGCGCCAGCGTGTCGCCCGTCGCCGACCCCTCTGAAAGCATGTGAAGGATACGCAATTCCACCAGCGCCAGCAGCGCCTGACTTTGCGCAAAGCCCGATACGATGTTGAACAGCGCGCGCCCTTCGGCCCGCGCGATATGCTTAAGCCCCGGAATACGCGCGCAAATCGCGTGAAATCGCGGCGACGATGCCAGCCGCGCCGCAAACCCCAGCCCCGCGCGCCGGGGTGCATGCTGCGGCCCCCCGGTTGTCACATCGGCCACCCTACTTGCCCGCGCGCGCGCGCTGCGGCGTCAGGTTCACGGGCGTCATCTTCTGCGCATAGGCCCGTACCATTTCCGCCAGCATCGCCTCGCCGGGGCAGGACGGGATGGATGAGATCGCCCCCCCCAGAATATCCTTCAGATGCGCCACTGCGCCCGAAACGCCCAGTTCCGTCACCGCATTGGGCCGCCCGTGCAGCACATCCTGCCCGGCGGGCTTGCCCATCTGTTCCGCCGTTTCCAGCGCATCGCGCAAATCATCGGCCACCTGAAACGCCTCGCCGATCCGCGCGCCCAGTTCTTCCCACGGCTCGGCTTCCTGCCCTGCGGCAATCGCCCCCATCTGGGTGGCCGCAATGAACAAGGCCCCGGTTTTCGCACGGTGATACGCGGCCATGTCGATCTGCGCCTCGCTTTCCCAGCCCTGCCCGGCACAAATGCCAAACGGCATGCCCGTGCGTTTCGCCAGCACCCCGATCAACTGCAACGCGCGCGCAGGCATATCGCCCGCCGCCCGCGCCAGAACGTCGAACGCCATGATGATCAGACTGTCACCCGCCAGCACCGCCAGCGGCTCGCCATAGGCGCGGTGCACCGTGGCCTTGCCGCGCCGGATATCGGCATCATCGAACGCAGGCAGATCGTCATGCACAAGGCTTGCGCAATGGATCAGTTCCAGCGCCGCCGCCGCCGCATCCGACAGTGCCGGGCGATCATCACCGCAGGCCATGGCGACCGACAGCAGGATCGTCGGCCTGATCCGCGCACCGCCCGGCAGCACCGCATAAGGCAAGGCTGCGGCCAGCCGTGGCGGGGCGACCCCGCCTGCCGCAAGCCCAAGCGCTGCGTTGACCGCAAGGTCGATCCGGTGGTTCAGGGACATTGCAACGCCTCACATCCGTGGCTTGATCCGGCCAATCTGGCACCGCACGGGCCGCCTGTAAATCTATTCTTACATGAAAGTGTAAATTAGACTGGACAGATTGCCCTCGCACGACATCATTGCAGGATGGACAACCAAACCATTGTCATCGGTGCCGGAATGGGCGGCCTCGCCGCCGCCATTCGCCTGCAAGCGGCGGGGGTGCAGGTCACGCTGATCGAATCGCACGGCGCTGTCGGCGGCAAGGCGCGTGCGATTCCATCCGATCACGGCCCGGTGGATACCGGCCCCACCGTGCTGACGATGCGGCAGGTGTTTGACGACCTTTTCGCGCTTGCCGGCGAACGGCTTGACGATCACGTCACCCTGATTGCGCAACCGATCCTTGCCCGGCATTTCTGGCCCGACGGATCGACGCTTGATCTGCATCGGCGACCGCGCCGCCAATATCGCCGCGATCCGGACGTTCGCTGGCGCCCGCGAAGCCCGCGCCTTCGCCCGCTTTGACAGCCTTGCCGAAAAGCTGCGCCTCGCCTTTGACGCGCCCGTCATGCAGGGCCCCCGCCCCGACCTGCGCGCCATCGCCAAAGCCGCCATCACAACCCCAGCGATCTGGCCTGCCCTGATCCCGGGCATGACACTTGACCGCCTGCTGCGCCTCACTTTCCGCGACCCCCGCCTGCGCCAGCTTTTTGGCCGCTACGCCACCTATGTCGGCGGCCGACCCACCCATGTCCCCGCCGTCCTTGCCATCATCTGGCGGGCCGAGGCGCAGGGCGTCTGGGCGGTGCAAGGCGGCATGCACAGCCTTGCCGCAGCCCTCGCCGCTTTGTTCGAACGCCTTGGCGGGCGCATCCTGCTGAACACGCCCGTGCAGCGTATTCTGAAACAGGGTGGCCGCGTCACTGGCGTGCAAACCGCAGACGGCACCCTGCCCGCTACCGATGTCGTGTTCAACGGTGACGCTGGCGCGCTGACAACAGGCCTGCTTGGCAATGCTGTCACCGATGCGGTGCCCGCAAAGGCCATCATCCCGCGCAGCCTGTCGGCCCATGTCTGGGCCTTTGCCGCCACCCCCAGCGCCATGCCGCTGCTGCATCACAACATCTTCTTTACCGACAACCCAAGGGCCGAATTTGGCCCGATTGGCCGCGGCCGCATGCCCGATGCCCCCAGCCTTTACGTCTGCGCCGAAGACCGCGCCACGGGCGCGCCCCAAGGCCCCGAACGGTTTGAAATCATCATCAACGCCCCCGCAGGCACCGCCACGCACCCGCAAGAGGAGGCAAAATGCCGCCAGAATACCTTTCAGCACCTGGCCCGTTTCGGCCTGACCTTCACCCCCGAACCCCAGACCCGCTGTCTGACCACGCCCGCCATGCTGGACCAGTTGTTTCCAGCCTCGCAGGGCGCGATCTATGGCCGCAGTCCGGAGGGGACGTTTGCCACCTTTCAACGCCCAACGGCGCGGACGGCACTGCCGGGCCTGTATCTGGCGGGGGGCGGGTGCCATCCGGGGGCGGGGGTGCCGATGGCAGCCCTCTCCGGCCAGCACGCGGCCGCGGCGATTCTGAACGACCGGATTTTCGCGTCGAGGTTGGCCCCGACGGTTACGCCTGGTGGTATGTCGATGGCGTCTCGGACGACGGAACGCGCGCGGTAAGTGTGATCGGCTTTATCGGGTCGGTGTTTTCGCCCTGGTACAAATGGTCAGGCCGCCGCGATCCGCAGAACCACGCCTGCATCAACGTCGCCACCTATGGCCCCGGCGGACGCTTTACCATGACAGACCGGGGCCGCGCCGCCCTGCGCCAATCACGCGACGCGCTGCAGGTCGGCCCCAGCACGATGCGGTGGACGGGCCGCCAACTGGTGATCGAGGTTGATGAACTCTCATCCCTGCCGCTGATTTCCCGTGTGAAGGGTACCATCACCCTGACCCCGCAAGCGATCACCGGGACAGAGGTTGCGCTGACCCCCGACAACCGCCACTTGTGGCGCCCCTTCGCGCCCGTCGCCCATATCGACGTGAACCTGACCCAAGGCCACCGCTGGCAGGGGCACGGCTATTTTGACGCGAATTTCGGCACAGCGGCGCTGGAGGCCGATTTCAAATACTGGACATGGGGCCGCTTTCCGCTGCGTGACCGGGCCGTTTGCTTTTATGATGCCACCCGCAAGGACGGCAGCACGCTTGCCCTGGCGGTCGAGGTCACACCTGACGGGCATGTGCGCCAGATCACCCCGCCACCCTTGGCGCCGCTGAAACGCACGAACTGGCTGCTGCGCCGCGAAACCCGCGCCGATCCGGGGGCGACACCCCGGCAGGTCCTGCCGATGCTGGATACGCCGTTCTATTCCCGGTCAGTCGTTGAAACCACGATTGATCGTGAAATCAGCCACGGCGTCCACGAAGCCCTTGATCTGACGCGCTTCTCGCAGCCGTGGCTGAAATACATGCTCGCCGTCCGCGTGCCGCGCCGTGCAGGCTGGCCAGCATAACAGACGGGCCGCCTATGCCGCACGGTTCAACCGCCACACGCTGGCATTCAGCGCGCCTGCAATCGTCACCCACAGCAAATACGGTGCCATCAACGCGCCCGCGATCCAGTCATGCCCCCAGAATGCAACCGTCGTGGCTGCCACCGCCAGCCACAGGCAACACAACACCACCAGCCCTGCCCCCAACCGCTGCAAGCCGAAAAACACTGGCGTCCACAATGTGTTGAACGCAATCTGCACGGACCAGAACGCCAACGCCTGCCCTGTCCCCGGCAGTTGCGCTACCCGCATCGCCGCCAGCGACATGCACAGATACAGCGTCGTCCACGCCACCGGAAACAACCAGTCGGGCGGCGTCCATGATGGTTTGTTCAGACTGCGATACCATTCACCCGGCGAAAACACTGCCCCTGTGGTGGCCGCAGCGGCACAGGCCGCAAGATAGGTGAAGAACAGACTGTAATCCATGTGTGCGGCCCCTTTGGCGACCCACATAGCGCAATTGCTCCCCTACGCCATCCCCCGATCACGCGCCTCCAACTGCCGCAGGACCGAAATCAGGGCGTCAGACCGCGCCGCAGGCGCTTGTGCCCGCGCCGCCGCCTGCACCAGAAACGCCACCTCGGGCACCACCCGCGCATGCAGCACCGCAGACCTTGGCAGCACCGCCGACAGCCCCGCCTGCGCCGTGGCCAACATCAGCCAGCCGACCTTGCGCGCCTTGCCGGTACTCGCGCGCCGGGTGATGGAATCGCAGCCCGCCGCCCGAACCCGCGTGCCGATCCCCGCATAAATATGCCGCGCCGCAAAAATCCCCGGTCGGCAGGCCAGCGGCAATGCCCCCACCCCGGCCTCGGCCCGCAGATACAGCCGGTCCGCCTCGGCCAGCAGCCGCCGTGTCACGCGCAGCACCCCGTCCACAGGCGCGGGGTCTGCCAGAAACGCAGCCGGATCAACCCCTTCATCCCGCAGCCAGCCCTTGGGCAAAAACAACCGCCCGGCCCGCGCATCCTCGCCCACATCGCGGCTGATGTTGGTCAGTTGCATCGCAAGCCCCAGATCGCAGGCCCGCGCCAGCGCATCGGCATCCCGCACCCGCATCAGCACACACATCATCGCGCCGACCGCCGCGGCCACCCGCGCCGAATAGGACAGAACGCCCGACAAATCATCATATTGCCGCCCGACCGCATCCCAGGCCAGCCCCTCCAGCAGGGCATCCGGCAGGGCGCGCGGCATGTCGAAATCGGCCACAACGCTCGCAAAGGCCCGGTCGGCCGGCGCATTGCGCGGTGTGCCCGCATAAACCAGATCAAGCCTGTCGCGCAGACTCAGCACCGCATGGGCCTTGTCATCACCCTCGTCCACCGCGTCATCGGCAATCCGGCAGAACGCATACAAGGCAAGTGCCGGTTCACGCACCCCGCGCGGCAGCAGGCGCGATGCCGCGTGAAACGAAAGGCTTCCGGTGCGGATTGCCGCGTGGCAGGCTGCCATGTCGGCCGCTGCAATCATTCTGCGGCCACCTTCAGATCAACGCGCGCCCGCACCGGCGCATCCGGCACCAGCGTGCCCAGCACCTCGGCCGACGCGATCACCCCCGGAACGCCCGCACCCGGATGCGTGCCCGCCCCCGCAAGGAACAATCCCGGCAGTTCCTCCGACACGTTGTGCGGCCGGAACCACGCCGATTGCAAAATGCGCGGCTCAATCGAAAATCCGGCCCCAAGGGCGACAGATAGCGATCGCGAAAATCCAGCGGCGTAAAGAATTGACTTGATGTGATACGTCGAAGAAACCCCGGAAGCATTTGTTCTTCCAAAACCTTCAGACACCTTCTGCCGATAGGTTTCGCCCATCGTCGCCCAGTCCACCCCATTGTCATGCCCCAGATGTGGCACCGGCGACAGGGCGTAGAATGTATCATCGCCTTCGGGCGCACAGCTTGGGTCCGTCACCGACGGGCGATGCACATAAAGGCTCATGTCATCGGCAAGCTTGCCCTTGATGAAGATATCATTCGTCAAACCCCGATAGCGCGGCCCGTTCAGGATGGTGTGATGCCCCACATCATCCCACATGCCACGCGTGCCCTTCGTGCCGAAATACCACACGAACAGCCCCATCGACCACCGCGTCCGGGCCAGCTTTGCGGGCGTCCAGCGGCGGCGCGGACGGTTGCGCAGCAACCGCGAATAGGTATGCCCCGCATCGGCGTTGGACACGATCAGCGGCGCTCGCAGTACCGCGCCATCCACCATCCGCACACCCGCTGCACGCCCGTTTTCCACAACAATCTCATCGACTTCGGCGTTCAACTTCACGTGCCCGCCCTGCTCTTCGATCACACGCGCCATGGCCTGCGCAATCGCAGCCACCCCGCCCATCGCGTAATGCACGCCAAACTGCGATTCCAGATGACTGACCAGCGCATACATCGACGTCACCCGAAACGGATCGCCGCCAATGAACAGCGGATGAAACGACAGCGCCATGCGCAAGCGTTCGTCTTTCACCCGCTTGGCGGCATGCGCATAAACCGAACGATCCGCCCGGTACCACGCAAATGTCGGCAGCACCTTGATCAGCTCCCACAGCTGATGCATCGACCGTCGGCCCAGATCTTCGAACCCGAAATGATAGCGCGCCTCGGCATCCTTCTGAAACTGCGCGTATCCTGCAACATCGCCCGGCGACAGCCGCGCCACTTCTGCGCGCATCGCATCGGCATCGCCCCGCATCGTGAAATGCGACCCGTCGGGCCAGCGGATCTCATAGAACGGATCAAGTGGTTTCAGCGTCACGTCGCGGTCAAAGTCGCGCCCGCAGACCGCCCACAAATCGCGCAAGCCCTGCGGCACCGTCACAATCGTCGGGCCCAGATCAAACCGATGCCCGCCTTCGGTAATCGACGATCCCCGTCCCCCCGGCATATCGAGCCTGTCGATCACCGTGACGCGGTAGCCTTTTGCCCCCAGTCGCATCGCGGACGCAAGGCCGCCAAGCCCGGCCCCGATGACAATCGCCTCACCTGCAGAATCCGGGTCTTGGGGGTGTGATGTGTCGCGCATGAAAGGCACGATAAACTGTCTAATAAAATTGACAACCGTTGTCTTTGTCGCACCTGCCAAGGCTTTACCTGCGCGCATGAGGCGGCTAACCTGTCAATCAAAGATGACACATCGCAGGATTTGACCCATTCAGACCGTCAGCATCAGTTTGTTCCGCTTTGACGGGCTTTGGAACCGGGCCTGGGTCATGGGGCAAATGGGGGCCTCGCGCATCTCGTTTCGCGCCATGCCCGATGTGCAGTTCTGGAAGCTGTGCGGCTCAGGCTCGGGCGAAGGCTTTACGCCCCGGCCCAACTGGGGCGTCTGGGCGATTCTCGCCGTCTGGCCCGATGCCGAAACCGCCCGTGCGCGCACCCGCGATGCCGCCGTTTACCGCCGCTGGCGGGCGCATGCCGGGGAAAGCTGGACGGTCTATCTGACCGCAACCTCCGCGCGGGGCCAATGGGCGGGGCGCGAACCCTTTGCCGTCACCAGCCCTGCGGAAGGCCCGCTTGCCGTGCTGACCCGCGCCGCCATCAAACCCTCGCGCCTGATGCGGTTCTGGCGTCGGGTGCCTGACATTTCCGCCGTCATCGGGGCCGATCCCAACGTCGCCTTCAAAATCGGCATGGGCGAGTTGCCGATGCTGCATCAGATCACCTTTTCCCTCTGGCCCGACCCCACCGTCATGGCCGACTTCGCGCGTGGTGATGGCCCGCATGGCTGTGCCATCCGCGCGGTGCGCGAGGGCGACTGGTTCCGCGAAGAGCTTTACGCCCGCTTTCGCATCCTTGGCGCGATGGGCACATGGGGCGGCATCAACCCATTGGCGCGCCTCGCATTTCCGACCGAAAGTCAGCCTGCATGAAACAGCCCTTCCCATTCACCGCCATCGTGGGACAAGAGGCGATGAAACAGGCCATGGTCCTGACCGCCATTGACCCCTCGATCGGCGGCGTTCTGGTGTTTGGCGACCGTGGCACCGGCAAATCGACCGCCGTGCGCGCGCTGGCCGCCCTGCTGCCCGACATCTCCGCCGTCGAACGCTGCCCCGTCAATTCCCCGACCCCCGACATGGTCCCCGACTGGGCCCAAGGGGTCGGCACGAAAATCGTCAAACGCCCCACCCCCGTGGTCGATCTGCCCCTCGGCGTCACCGAAGACCGCGTCGTGGGTGCGCTGGATATCGAACGCGCCCTGACCCGCGGCGAGAAAGCCTTCGAACCCGGCCTTCTGGCCCGCGCCAACCGTGGCTATCTCTATATCGACGAGGTGAACCTGCTCGAAGATCACATCGTCGATCTTTTGCTCGATGTCGCCCAATCCGGCGAAAACGTGGTCGAACGCGAGGGCCTGTCGATCCGTCACCCCGCCCGTTTCGTGCTGGTCGGCTCCGGCAACCCCGAGGAAGGTGAGTTGCGCCCCCAACTGCTCGACCGGTTCGGCCTGTCGGTCGAGGTGACCTCGCCACAAGACATCGCCACCCGCGTCGCCGTCATCACGCGCCGCGATGCCTATGACACCGATCACGACGGCTTCATGAAACACTGGCGCGCCAAGGATGCACGTCTGCGCAAGTCCATCCTCGCCGCCCGCGCCGCCCTGCCCGCCCTGAAAACCCCGAACACCATCCTGCATGATTGCGCGGCGCTGTGTATCGCCATCGGATCGGACGGATTGCGCGGTGAACTCACCCTGCTGAAGGCCGCCCGCGCGCTTGCGGCCTTCGAAGGCGCCGCCACCGTCACCCGCGATCATCTGCGCCGCACCGCCCCCACCACCCTGTCGCACCGCTTGCGCCGCGATCCGCTGGACGAGGCAGGATCGACTGCCCGCGTCATCCGCGCCGTGGCCGAGGTGCTGCCATGACCATCCGCGCCACGCAGGCCCTGTCCCTGCTGGCGATTGATCCGGCCGGGTTGCGCGGCCTGTGGCTGCGCGCCCGTGCGGGCCCCGTGCGCGATGCCGTGATGGCCGCGCTTGCCCTGCCCCTGCCCGTGCGCCGTCTGCATCCATCAATCGCCGATGACGCGCTTTACGGCGGCCTCGATCTGGCCGCCACCCTCGCCGCCGGGCGGCAGGTCCGCACAAACGGCCTGCTGGAAACCCCCGCCGCCCTGATCCTGACCATGGCCGAACGCTGCACACCCGGCCTCGCCGCGCGGCTTGCCACAGCGCTGGACACCCCCGCCCATTGCCTGATTGCCCTTGATGAAGGCACCGAGGATGAATCCCTCCCTGCCCCCCTCGCCGACCGTCTGGGCCTGTTTCTGGACCTGTCCGAGACCGTCTGGTCCGAAGACGACCCCATCATCCTGGACATTCAAGCCATTGAAAGCGCAAGGCTCCATCTGCCACAGATCACCACACCCAAGGATACCGCCACCACCCTGACCCGCGCCGCAGCCGCCCTTGGCATCGCATCCCTGCGCGCGCCCAGCCTCGCTCTTGCCGCCGCCCGCGCCGCCGCCGCATGGCGCGGGGGCGATACCGTCACCAATGATGACCTGCGCCTTGCCGCCGAACTCGTCTACGCCCATCGCGCCATCCCGCAGCCGGACAACCCCGAACAAAGCCCCCCACCCCCGGAACAACCAGATACGCCCCCCGATGACCGCGATACCCGCCCGCAAGACCAGACCACCATCCCCGAAGACATCCTGATCGCCGCCGTCCTTGCCGCCCTACCCCCAGGCCTCATCGCCGCCCTGAACGCAGGCCGCGCGGCACAGGCCGCCAAGGGGGCCACCGGCACCGGCGGGGCCAAATCCGGCAACCGGCGCGGCCGCCCCCTGCCCTCCCGCGCGGGCCGCCTTGGCACCGGGGCCCGCATCGACCTTGTCGCCACGTTGCGCGCCGCTGCCCCCTGGCAAGCCGTCAGGCGGCGTCAACTGGCCGTGGCACCGGCAGTGCCCCCCACCCCCGCCCCCTCCCCACGGGGGGGAGGGGAGGCACCGGGCCACGTACGGACCGCGACAAATCCGTCCGCCGCCGCATCGCGCCGCATTGCGACGCAAGCGCCTCCCTCCCCCCGCGTGGGGGAGGGTTGGGGTGGGGGGGCTGCCCACCCGGACCTATCCACGCCCCGCCTTCACATCCGCCCCGCCGACATCCGCCTGAAACGCTATATCGAAACCTCAGACCGCGTGCTGATCTTCGCCGTCGATGCCTCTGGTTCCGCCGCCTTCGCAAGGCTGGCCGAGGCGAAGGGTGCGGTCGAACTCCTTCTCGCCGCCGCCTACGCCCGCCGCGATCACGTCGCGCTCATCGCCTTTCGCGGCGCCAGTGCCGATCTGATCCTGCCGCCCACCCGCAGCCTTGTGCAAACCAAACGCCGGCTTGCGGGCCTGCCCGGCGGCGGCGGCACCCCCCTTGCCCACGGGCTGCAACTCAGCCTTGCCACCGCTACACAAGCCCGCGCACGTGGCATGACCCCCACCATCGCGCTGCTGACCGACGGGCGCGGCAACATCGCCCTCAACGGCGCAGCCGATCGCGCACAGGCCGACACCGACGCCACGCAGATCGCCCGCATCATCCGGGCCGCTGGCCTTTCCGCCGTCATCATCGACACCGGCACCCGTCCGCAACCCGCGCTGGCCGCCCTCGCCCGTACCATGGCCGCGCCCTACGTGGCCCTGCCCCGTGCCGATGCGCACCGCCTGTCCGCCGTGCTGGGGCAGGCACTCGCATGACCCCCCCGCCTGACTGGCCGAACCGCGACAAGGCCCGCCACATCCGTGCCGCCCGTCACGATTGGTGGGTGGTAGAGGACGGCCCAAAGGCTGGTACTGCTGCCACCCTGCTTTTGCTGCACGGCGCAGGCGGGTCGGGGCACAGCTTTCGCGCCCTCCTGCCGCACCTCACCCCGCATTTCCGCTGCATCGTGCCCGATCTTCCCGGCCAGGGCTTCACCCGCGCAGGCAGCCGGGGCCGCTTTGGCCTTGAACCGATGGCCGCCGATCTGATGGCCCTTTGTGTGCATCAGGGCTGGCAACCACAGGCCATCATCGGCCATTCCGCCGGGGCCGCCATCGCGCTGCGCATGGCCGAAGACATGCCTTTGCGCGCCGTGATCGGCATCAACGCCGCCCTTGGCACGTTCGATGGGCTGGCGGGCACCCTGTTTCCCATGCTCGCGCGCGGCTTTGCGATGATCCCGTTCCTGCCCGCCGCGATTTCCCGGCTCTGGGGCAACCCGGCCCGCGTGAACAGCCTGCTTGATGGCACCGGATCATCCCTCGATGCGGCGGGCCGCGCGCAGTATCTGGCGCTTGTCCAAAGCGCCCGCCATATCGACGGCACGCTGGGCATGATGTCGCAATGGAACCTGACACCGCTTATTGCGCGCATCGCACAGCAGAAAACGCCGACCCTGCTCATCACCGGATCGCAGGATCGCACGGTGCCGCCCCGCATCTCACGCGATGTGGCCGCCCGCATGACAGCTGCGCAATACACCGACCTGCCGGGTCTGGGGCACCTGGCGCATGAAGAGGATGCCGCCGCCGTCGCGGACGTTCTGCTGCCATGGCTGCAGGCGCAGATCTAAACTGGCGCGTAGATCAGCGCGCCCCCTCACCGTCTCTGCGCCTCCATCCCCCCACTGTGGGGGAGGGATGGGGTGGGGGAAACTCGCGCGCACAGCCACACGCGCGGTCGCGTAACATTCCGTTCACGTCAATCACGCGATGTTTCAAAAGTCTTAACGCACCCCCTGCGCCTTCAACGACTTTCATTGATTTCATTGGATAAAGTTGAAAATTGACAGCCGTCAATTTTCGCCCTTTACCGCACTGCCGCCCCAAAAATCCGGCCCATATGCTCGGCCATATAGATCCGCAGCCATGGCGTGTATTTCGCAGGGTTCCGCGCCGTATCGGCCGAAAGGTCATACAGATCGACCCAGGCCACCTCGGCCACCTCATCTGGGTTCGGCGCCAGCGTCATCCGCGGCGTCACCTCGGCCACAAAGATATCGACCACCTCATGTTCCGTCAGCCCGCCCCCCACATCGGCGCGGTATTCCACCCGGTCTGCGAATGCCGGGAACAACCCGGTGATCCCCAACTCCTCGCGCAGCCGGCGCACAGCACAGGCGGCCGTATCCTCGTCCCACATCGGATGCGTGCAGCAGGTGTTGGCCCACAGACCCGGCGTGTGGTATTTCGTCAGCGCCCGCCGTTGGATCAGCACGCGCGCGCCATCGGTGACAAACACCGACACCGCCTTGTGCCGCAGGCCCGCACGATGGACCTCCATCTTGCCCATCGGTTGCAGCGTGCCGTCGACCCACGCCGGGATCATGTCTTCCTGTATCTGATTATCCCGCATCACACATATCCCGGTCGCACCAGCCGCAGCAGATGTGCCACATTCTTCAACCCGATCTTCAGATGCGCCAATGGCCGCGCCGCCACCAGCTTCTTGTTCATATACGCCTCGAACGTCAGCTTTTGCACGTCGACATCATGACACAGGGACACAAACCGCTCACGCCGCTCATCCGATTTGTAATAGGCGTCCTGCATCATGCGCAGCACCTTGAACACCGCCTTGTGGTCTTTCATGAACAGCTTGCGGGCCAGTTTCAAATCCTTGACCCGTCCCGATGCAAGGCAGGCCTGCGCCGCCGTCGCCGCCACCCGACCACCCACCATGGCATAGAAAATCCCCTCGCCCGACGATGGCGCCACCACCCCCGCCGCATCGCCTGCCAGCACCACATCGCGGCCATTGTCCCACCGGTCCAGCGGGCGCAACGGGATCGGCGCGCCTTCGCGCCGGATCGTCTCACACCCCGTCAGGCCCGCACGACGCCCGCAGATCGGCGGTCGCTTTCTTCAGGTCGACCCCGTCAATCCCCGTGCCCATCCCGATCGACGCATGCGCGCCATGCGGAAACACCCAGCCATAGAAATCGGGGCTGATACGCCCATCATAAATCACATCGCAGCGCGTCGGGTCATAGTCGGCATTGGCAGCCTCGGCAGGTGCCGGGGCCTTGATGATCTCGTGATAGGCAATCACGTATGGGATCGTGCTGCCGCCCGGCACTTCGGTGCGCGCCACGACCGACCGCGCGCCATCCGCGCCGATCACCAGTTTCGTCGTCAGGCGGCGTTCTTCGCTGCTGACCTTGTCGCGGTAGATCACATGGGTGCCGTCGGCATCGCGTTCGATCCGCAGGTAAGTGCCCGTCAGCCGCTCGGCCCCGGCCTTTGCCGCCCGCACCCGCAGAAATTCGTCGAAATGTTCGCGGTCCACCATGCCGACATAGCCGTTTTCAATCGGAATATCGACGGTCCGCCCCGTGGGCGACACCATCCGCGCCGTGTTGATCCGCGCCACGATCTGGCTGTCGGGAATGGCAAAGTCGATCACCGCACGCGGCGGGATGGCCCCGCCGCAAGGCTTGATCCGCCCGTCCCGGTCCAGCATGGCAACCCGTCGTCCCGCACGGGCAAGGTCTTCGGCAGCCGTTGCACCGCAAGGCCCGCCACCAATTACCACAACATCATAGGCCATGTTTTCATTCCCCCGGTAAAAGTGCGGCATCATTGCGCATCATGCGCGGCGCGGCACCGGTCACCTTCAAGGCAAGCCCGGCCGCGATCAGAAAAACCATTCCCTCGGCTGCGAACACCGCACCGTAGGCCTGTGCGTCAGATGAAAGGGCGGCGCGCATGACATCGGCCGCAACCGTGCCGCCGAATGAACCCAGCCCAAAGCCAATCGCCTGCGCTGCGCCAAACACGCCCATCCGCGCACCTTCGCGCGCGTCGGTTCCATCGCGCGCCAGCCCCATCATCGCCCCGATCGCCGCCACCGCGAAAACACCATTCGCCAGACCAAGCGCAAAGATATTCGCCGCCAGCGGCCAATGATCTGCCACTTGCGCGCCAAACGCCAAAGCCACCAGCGACGCCCCGGACAACACGCAACCACCCACGATCCAGACCCGCAGCGGCACCTGCCCGAACCGCGCCAACACCGTGCCCGACAGCAGCACCAGCAGCATCCCCACCAGCGCTCCGGCATGATGCTTCCCGCTCAACGCCGTGCTTTCGCCGACCGTCATCCCAAACACATGGCCCGCAAAAGGCTCAAGGATCAGGTCCTGCAGGTTATAGGCCGTCATCGACGCAAAGACGAAAATGGTGAAGGCCCGCGCGCGCGGATCGGCCCACATCTCGGCCAGCACATCGCGGAAGGGGATATCAGGCTTTGCGGTCGGGGTCGCTGTTGCGGTTTCCTGCCGCCAGACGCCAATCAGCGTCAGCACCATTGCCACCGCGCAAACGCCCGCCGTCACAAACACCAACCGCATTGGCGAATAGGGATCGAGCAGCATCCCCGCCGAAATCGCAGTGATCACAAGGCCAAGGATCATCATGATCCACACGGCACTTCCCGCCGCTGCCTGCCGGTCGTCATCAACGCCCACCGCCAGCAAGGCCAAAAGGTTTGTCCCCCCCGCCCCGATGCCCAGCCCGATCAACACGAATGACGGCACCGCCGCGGCAATCCCCCAAGCCGGCGACGTGGCCATCAGCCCGACCGACAGCGCCGCGCAAATGGCACCAAGCGCCAGCGTCAACACGCCACCGATGATCCACGGCGTGCGCCGCCCGCCCTGATCCGCACCATGGCCAAAACGCGGGCGCAAGAACTGCAATCCGTAATACAGCGAGACCAGCAAGCCCGGCAGAATCGCAGGCATCGCCAATTCGACCGTCATCACCCGGTTCATCGTGGATGTCGTCAGCGACACAATCGACCCAAGCGCCACCTGCACCAACCCAAGACGCAGGATGCCGGGCCATGTCAACATCACAGCCCCCGCAAGGCGAACGCGGCAATCATCATGCCTGACACATAAAACAGCACGCCGGTTCCGTTGTACCATGGCGCGCGGCCCTTGGGGTCCTGCAGCAAGCGTTTCATCGCAACAATCTGCGCCACCAACAACACCGTCACCGCAAGCGCGTGATAGGGCGCGCCGAAAACAACCAGCAACGCAATCACCAAAGCCTGCGCAAGGCCCATCACCGTACAGGCAATCTTTGCTGCAACCTCTGGTCCCAGCACGACGGGAAGCGACCGCACGCCATGCTGGCGGTCACCCTCAAGCGCCTTGAAATCATTCAGTGTCATGATGCCATGCGCGCCAAGGGCGTAAAGCAGCGCAATCACCAGCACCTCAAACCGTGGGGCGGCGCCCAACAAAACGGCAGCACCGGTGAACCAGGGCAGCCCTTCATAAGACAGCCCAACCAACCCCGGCCCCCACCAGCCCGACCGTTTCAGGCGCACAGGTTCCGCCGAATAGGCCCAAGCCGCGATGACGCCAACAACCGTCGCGCCAAAGCCCCATGGCCCCAGCATCCAGCCAACGGCCAGCGACAGTATCGTCATTGCCAATGCGATCCAAAGGCCCCAACGCCCTGGAATGCGACCTGACGGGATCGGTCGGTCTGGTTCATTCACCGCATCGACGAACCGGTCACACCAGTCGTTGGCCGCTTGGCTCATGCCGCACACAATCGGACCCGCCAGCACCATCCCCAGAATGACCAGCGGCCATTGCCCGGATAGCGGCACACCTGACGAAATCGCACCACACAGATAGGCCCAGATCGGCGGGAACCAGGTGATCGGCTTGATCAGCGTCAGCATGGCCCGTGGTTCAGGCAGCTTGCGCGTCTGTATGGCGAGGTTGACAGTCATGTGTCAATTAAACATGACAGTCTCGATTCCTGCAAGTGACAGTTGGTCGCGGGGCACGATAATCCGGGGCAGATAAAGCACCGGGGTCGGGGACAAAAACGCCGCCCGTGTTGGGGCGGCGTTCTGTATTCGTGCAAATGGCAGGACTATTCTTCGTCCTTGTTGATCAATCCGAACTTTCGCAGCTTCACATACAGCGACTGCCGCGACAGGCTTAGCATTTCGGCCGCCGCCACCCGGTTGTTCCGCGTCAGTTCAAGCGCGGTCTCGATGCACATCTTTTCGATGACATCGGTGGTTTCGGCTACAATGTCACGCAGCGTGGACGACCCGACAAGCTCCATCACGTTGCGCGCGCCGTCTTCGCCGCCGCCAATCGCAGGGCGGCGCATGGCATCGACGCGACTTGCATCGCGCACCACCAACACCAACACCGGGTTTGGCCTGTCATTCAGCCAGCTTGCCGAAATCTCGACCGCAATCTGCCCGGAAAAATCTGTGGTCAGCCGGGTCGAATACATCCGCATCGTTCCGGTACGTTTGACCGTGTCCAGCAGCATGCGCAAATCAACCGCACCACGCACCAGAAAATCGGCCAAGCGACCGACCGCGCACCGCGCTCATGCTGGCCGCGTCAGTCAGGTTCAGGAACGCCTCGTTAGCCGCGCGCACAGTGCCGTCGGCGTCGGTAAAGACGATCCCATCCACGCCTTCATGATACAGGCGCGACAGGTTTTCGGCCAGATCATCGCTGGTCGCGCGCAGCTTTTCAGCCGCGTCCAGTTGGCACAACAAGATCCGCTCACCTGCGGCCCGAAACACGGTCGGGGACAAAAGCAGGCGGCGTTGCGAACGGCGCGCCGTTACCTCGATCGGGGCCTGTGCTTTCGCTGCCTGCAAGCGTGGTCATGCTATCCAGCAGTTCCCCCCGGCGACGGCCCTCGAATTCCTGCGCGATGGCCGAGCCGATCAGTTCGGCCTTGCTGCCCCCCATCATCTGGGCTGCCGCAGGGTTCATATCCGAAATCCGCCCCGTGCTCATGGAAACGAGCAACAACGGGTCGCGCGACACCTCCATCAGCACACGGTAGCGCGTGTCCATTTCACGCTGCGCTTCATAGTCGCGTTCAAGGGCAAGTTGCGCTGTGACCAGTTGCTGCTGCACTTCAGCAATCGGGCGCAGGTCACGCCCCAACATCAGGATGGAACCGTCAGAACTCCATCAGATGCAGCGCGTACCGCACCGGAAATTCCCAGCGTGACTTGTCGATGTGGTTCAGTTCGACCTGCACGTTGATCCGGCGACGCTCGGTCAGATCCTTTGCGCGCATCTCGAATTTCACGAAACTTTCCGGGGTCAGCAGCGTGGAAATACGCTCACCCTCCCATTCCGTCAGTTGGCCATAGCTGCGATGCGTGGGGTTCACCAGAACAGAGACCACGCGCAAGTCTGGCGCCACGAACAAGGCGATGTCGGATGCCGTGGAAATGATCTCGCTCAACACCTCAGGTGAGATGAGCGGAACCTTTCCGGCATTCAGAAGTTGTCGTCCATCTGTTGTCAATTGATTAACCGGGAGCTTTATAGCGGGCCTTCCGAGGGCCAGGTGGTGTTACATGAGTTCGTGCGGATTGGAGTCGATGTTCATCGCTGCGTCCATCATCCCCAACCCGATCATTGCGGTTGTCAAATCGTTGGTTACGACATCCGCGCCGATCGTTTCTGCTTTTTCCCCCAACTCTCGCAGTGCAGCGCCCCCAATCGCCACACGCAAGCGTCCCGTCGTCACATTTTTGATTGTCTTCAACAATTTTTCGCAACCCGCCAACTTATCAGGCGTGGCGACAGAAATCATCGCGCCATCGAAACCCCGCTCGGCCATCAACTGGCGAATATCCTCACGCAGTTGGACCAATGCGCAGGCAAACCGACACACCGCGTCTGCGTAACTGACCGATCAACACGAATACACCCAAGGTATGCTGCTCGCCCGGCGGCACGATCATCAGGATAGTTGATCGTTCCGCATGCGTCATGGATGCCAATGCACCTTGATCCGCAGCCCAGTCCGCACCAATTTCACGCAAGATCGCCTGCAACCGCGACGCGCCCATCGTCACTTGGGCAAATGACATCGTGTCGTCTTCCCATCCTTTGCCAAGGCGTCTGGCAATTTCGGGCACATATCTGTCGGCAAAGAGCGTAGGGGAGATGCGCGCTCGCCGCAGATCAGGCTTCATCGCGTCAAAACGGCCAAACTCGGGATCAATGATCGCCCAAGAGAACCTTTCGATCAGGTCTTCACGTAGCGTTCCTGTCGTCGTCACGTCACCCGCCACCAACCGCGCCACCACTTCAAACGCAAACTGTGCCACACCGCCCGAGGTACGGCTGCTAAAGCGGCTGGATCCGTTGCCCTGTCCATCTTGCATTGCAACCACCGTAAGCTTTGAAGTCGGTATTTTGCAGAGTATAGAGGCAGCCCATCCATTTTCATACCGCAAAACGCAGTGCCTGCGGTGAATTGTCTATATTTTCTGACATTGCACGTGGCGCGCGCAGAAGTATTTCGGGCTGACTTCAGAAATTTGACGCCATAATATTGAATTTATTATATAAAATCTTCACATCGGCAGCATCTCACTGCTGCAGCGACGGCGGCGTGCGTCTGTAACTTTTAGTTGACACTTATGCATTCGCCTTTAACTTGGGCATATCGGAAAGCTGAAAGAGAGCATTCGCCCGAATGACGAGCCTGAGTCACCCCGCACCGCAACGTCGCCCGCTCTATACCGCGGAAGAGCGGGTGCGCCGTGATTCGAACTCGCTGGACGATGGTGCAAGGGGTGCTTGCACCGATCCAGTTTCTGGCCTTTGCGGTGTCGGTGACCCTCGTCCTGCGATACCTTGTGACCGGTGACGGCTACATGGCCGCGACCATCTCGATCCTGATCAAGACCGGCTTGCTCTACACCATCATGGTGACCGGGGCGATCTGGGAGAAGATCGTCTTTGGCCAGTATCTTTTTGCCCCGGCATTCTTCTGGGAAGATGTGTTCAGTTTCGCCGTCATCGCATTGCACACATTGTATATTTGGGGATTGTTGACCGCCAGCCTTTCACCCGTAGATCTGATGTTTGTGGCACTAGCCGCTTATCTGGCTTACGTGATTAACGCCGGTCAGTTCATCTGGAAGCTTCGCCTTGCGCGGCTGGATATGGCGGCAGGCACATGAGCCTCGATCACCCCGCCATCGGCTGCCGCGACACCCCCGTGCTGAAGGAACGCGGCCAGCGCGAGGTGTTCTGCGGCCTGACGGGGATCATCTGGCTGCACCGCAAGATGCAGGATGCGTTCTTCCTTGTCGTGGGCAGCCGCACCTGTGCGCATCTGCTGCAGGCCGCAGCTGGCGTCATGATCTTTGCCGAGCCGCGCTTTGGCACGGCGATTCTCGAAGAGAAGGATCTGGCCGGTCTGGCGGATGCAAATGCCGAACTGGACCGCGAAGTTGCGCGTCTGTTGGCACGTCGTCCTGACATCCGACAGTTGTTTCTGGTCGGCTCTTGCCCGTCCGAGGTCATCAAGCTGGATCTTGCACCGTGCGGCAGAACGGTTGAGTGCCGCACACGCCCGCATGTGCGGGTTTACAACTATTCCGGGTCGGGCATCGAGACGACCTTTACCCAAGGCGAAGATGCCTGTCTTGCGGCCATGGTGCCGACCTTGAATCCATCGATGCGCGCGAATTGCTGCTCGTGGGCGCGATGCCGGATGTGGTCGAAGATCAGTGCCTTGCGCTGCTGTCCGCGATGGGGATTCGGCCCGGTGCCGATGCTGCCTGCGCATCGGGCAGGCGAATTGCCTGGCGTCGGGGCCGCAACACGGTCTTTGCTCTGGTCCAACCCTTCCTTGGCGATACCCATGCGGCGCTTTTGCGGCGCGGCGCACGTCATATCGCCGCCCCCTTCCCCTTTGGCGAGGAAGGCACTACCGCCTGGCTTGCGCGCCATCGCGGAAGAATTCGGCGTGTCGCGCGACGTGTTCGAGGCGGTGACGGCCGCGCCCCGTGCCCGTGCCTTGAAGGCCATTGCCACGCAATCGGCCGAATTGCGCGGCAAGCGCGTGTTCTTCTTTCCCGACAGCCAGTTGGAAATTCCCCTTGCGCGCTTTCTGGTGCGTGAATGCGGGATGACGGCGGTCGAAGTGGGCACCCCATATCTGCATGAGGCCATCGTCGGCCCTGATCTGGACCTGCTGCCTGCGGGGCCGGTGATCAGCGAAGGCCAGGATGTGGAAAAGCAGCTTGATCGTCAGCGCGCCGCCGCACCGGACCTGACGGTTTGTGGGCTTGGCCTTGCCAACCCGCTGGAAGCGCAGGGATTTACCACGAAATGGGCGATCGAGCTGGTCTTCACGCCGGTGCATTTCTACGAACAAGCCGGTGATCTGGCAGGGCTGTTTTCACGCCCGCTGCGCCGCAAGGCAGCCCTCCGCAAGGAGGCCGCCGAATGAAGCTGACACTGTGGACATATGAAGGCCCGCCCCATGTGGGGGCGATGCGTGTAGCCACCTGCATGACGGGGCTGCACTATGTGCTGCACGCGCCGCAGGGCGATACCTATGCCGATCTGTTGTTCACCATGATCGAACGGCGCAACCATCGCCCGCCGGTGACTTACACCACCTTTCAGGCGCGCGATCTGGGCGGCGATACCGCCAATCTGTTCAAGGATGCCGCGCGCGATGCCTATGCCCGGTTCAAGCCGCAGGCGATGATCGTGGGGGCATCCTGCACCGCCGAACTGATCCAGGACGATCCGGGCGGTCTGGCCGAGGCGCTGGATCTGCCGATCCCGGTCATCACCGCTGGATCTGCCGTCCTATCAGCGCAAGGAAAACTTTGGCGCGGACGAGACGTTCTTCCAGATCGTGCAAGGCATTGGCCAAACCTATGCCCCGGACCAAGACCATCACCTGCAACCTCCTTGGTGCCACGGCGCTGGGTTTCCGTCACCGCGATGATGTGACCGAGGTGACCGCGACTGCTGGCCCAGATGGGTGTCACGGTGAACGTTGCAGCCCCCATGGGCTCCTCCCCGGACGATATCGCCCGCATGGGGCCTGCGCATTTCAACGTGCTGCTCTACCCCGAGACCGGCGAGACGGCGGCGCGGCACTGCGAAAAGACACTTGGCCAGCCCTATACCAAGATCGTGCCCATCGGTGTCGGCGCCACCCGCGATTTTCTGGAGGAAGTGGCGGCCATGACCGGCCTTTCGGCGAATGTGGATGAAAGCGGGCTGCGCCAGCCGTGGTGGTCCGCAAGCGTCGACAGCACCTATCTGACGGGCAAGCGCGTCTTCATCTTCGGCGATGCCACCCATGTCATCGCCGCCGCCCGCATCGCCCGCGACGAGATCGGGTTTGAGGTTGTGGGCATGGGCTGCTTCAACCGCGAAGGGGCCCGCGCGGTGCGCGCGGCAGCCAAGGCTTACGGGGTCGAGGCGCTGATCACCGATGATTACCTGGAGGTCGAAGAGGCGATTGCCGCCCTCGCCCCCGAACTGATCCTCGGCAGCCAGATGGAACGCCATATCGCCAAGAAACTGGGCATCCCCTGCGCCGTGATCTCGGCCCCCGTGCATGTGCAGGATTTCCCGGCCCGCTACTCGCCGCAGATGGGGTTTGAAGGCGCGAATGTGATCTTCGACACATGGATTCACCCCTTGGTCATGGGGTTGGAAGAACACCTGCTGACCATGTTCCGCGAAGATTTCGAATTTCACGACGCGGCCGGTGCCAGCCATCACGGCGGCAAGCATGTGGCCCGCGCCGAACCACAACATCAGTCAGCACCTGAGCCGGAACATTCCGCCAATATCATCTGGCTGTCGGATGCCGAACGTGAGCTGAAAAAGATCCCCTTCTTCGTGCGCGGCAAGGCCAAGCGGAACACCGAAAAATACGCTGCCGAAAAAGGCCTCGCCGCCATCAACATCGACACCCTGTATGAGGCAAAGGCCCATTATGCGCGATGACCGCACGATCACGGGGCAACAGATGACGGCGGGCTACCGCATCGTCATCGTGACCCTTGATGCCCATGCGGCAGGCCCCGCCGCCCGCATCTTGCCGCGCCTCGCACGCGATTTTCCGGGGCTTGAGGTAACCGTGCATGCCGCCGCCGAATGGGCCGAGAATCCGGGCGCGCTGTTGCGCACGAAGGCTGCCGTCAATGCCGCTGACATGGTCATCGCGAACCTTCTCTTCATCGAAGAACATGTGCAGGCGATCCTGCCCGAACTGACCGCCGCGCGTGACCGGGCCGATGCCTTTGTCGGCGTGATCGCCGATCCCGCCATCGTGCGGCTGACCAAGATGGGCGATCTTGACATGTCAAAGCCCGCCACGGGTGTCATGGCATTGCTGAAAAAACTGCGCGGCACGAAGGCCCCCTCCGCTTCGTCGGGCCAGCGCCAGATGACCATGCTGCGCCGCCTGCCGAAAATCCTGCGTTTTCTGCCGGGCAAGGCGCAAGATCTGCGCGCATGGTTCCTGTCGATGCAGTATTGGCTGGGCGGTTCGGACGACAATCTGGAACAGATGATCCGCTTTCTGATCGGCAAATATGGCAAGGCCGCTTTTGGCAACGTCGCCGCCGCGAAAGCGCCGATCGATTATCCCGATGTCGGCCTTTACCATCCGTCGCTGAAAGGACGCATCACCACCGACTTGCGCGATCTGCCCCGCCCGCCGGGGGCAACCGCCACCGTTGGGCTGTTGATGCTGCGGTCCTATATCCTGGCCTCCGACACCGCACATTACGACGCCGTGATCGCGGCATTCGAGGCGCGCGGCATTGCCGTCGTGCCGGGCTTTGCCGGCGGGCTTGATGGCCGCCCGGCGATGGATGCCTTCATGACGGGCCCGCGCGGGTCCACCATTGATGCGCTGGTGTCGCTGACGGGTTTCAGCCTTGTGGGCGGGCCTGCCTACAATGACAGCCCGGCGGCGGTTACGGCCCTTGTGGCGATGGATGTGCCCTATATTGCCGCCCATCCTCTGGAATTCCAGACGCTGGGGCAATGGGGCAAATCCGGTGGCGGGCTTGGCCCGGTGGAAACCACCATGCTGATCGCCCTGCCGGAAATCGACGGGGCCACCAACCCTACCGTCTTTGCCGGACGACATGACCTCAACGGCTGCGACGGCTGCAAGATCAGATGCCGCCCGGCCACGCAGGTCAGCCTTGAAACCCGCGCCATGGCCCCCTGCCCCGAGCGCATCGCGACACTGGCCGACAAGGTTGCGCGTCTGGCCAACCTGCGCCGCTCGACCGTGGCACAGCGCCGCGTCGGCATCGTACTTTACGGCTTTCCGCCGAATGCCGGGGCTGCGGGCACTGCGGCCTACCTTGGCGTGTTCGAAAGCCTGCTGAACACCCTGCACGCCATGGCCGACGAAGGTTATGACGTCACCCCGCCCGCCACCGTGGACGACCTGCGCGAGGCTGTTCTGGGCGGCAGCGCCAAGATGTATGGCCAACCTGCCAATGTAGCCGCCATCGTGCCGGCAGCGGATATCGTCGCCAAGACCCCCTGGCTGGCCGAGATTGAGGCCGTCTGGGGCCCCGCACCGGGGCGGTTGCAAACCGACGGACGCGGCGTATTCGTGCTGGGCTGCCAGTTTGGCAATGTCTTTGTCGGCCTGCAGCCGCTGTTCGGCTATGAAGGCGACCCGATGCGCCTGCTGTTCGAAGGCGGCTTTGCCCCCACCCATGCCTTCACAACCTTCTACCGCTGGCTGCGCGAAGACTTTGCCGCCGATGTGCTGCTGCATTTCGGCATGCACGGTGCGCTGGAATTCATGCCCGGCAAACAGGCGGGCGTAGGGGGCGATCTGCTGGCCGGACCGGCTGATCGGCAATTTGCCCAACATCTACCTTTACGCCGCCAACAACCCGTCTGAGGCAACATTGGCCAAGCGGCGGTCGAACGCCATCACCGTCACCCACCTGACGCCGCCGCTGGCACAGGCGGGCCTTTACAAGGGCCTGATCGACCTGCGCGACACGCTGGATCGCTGGCGTCGCAGTGACGCGGACGCCCCCGACCGCGCCGATCTGGAAACCCTGATTGCCGAACAGGCCCGCGCGGTTGACATGACAGGCGCACCCGACACGCTGTGGACCAAACTGCTGGAAACCGAAGGCGCGCTGATGACTGACGGGCTGCATGTCGTCGGTCGCCGCATGACAGACGCACAACGCGCCGACATGATCGCGCTGATGGATACCGATCCCGAAATTCGCGCCCGCGCCGACCGACTGCTGCAGGAAGACCACGAAATCAAAGGCATTCTCAGCGCACTTGGCGGCCACTTCATGGCCCCCGTGCCGGGTGGCGATCTGATCCGGGCGCCAGGTATCCTGCCCACGGGCCGCAACATTCACGCCTTCGATCCGTTCCGCATGCCGACCGCCTTTGCGCTCCGCGATGGCGCGGCACAGGCACAGCGGCTGCTTGATACCCACCCCCGCCTGCCGCGCACGGTGGCGCTCGTGCTTTGGGGGTCCGACAACATCAAATCCGATGGCGGCCCGATTGCGCAGGCGCTTGCCCTGATGGGGGCCAAGCCGCGGTTTGACAGCTTTGGCAGGCTTTCAGGTGCCGATCTGGTGCCACTCGCCGAACTTGGCCGCCCGCGCATCGATGTGGTGATGACCCTGTCGGGCATCTTCCGCGACCTGCTGCCCTTGCAGACCCGCATGCTGGCCGAGGCCGCATGGAAGGCGGCCACCGCCGATGAACCCGTGGCGCAGAACTTCATCCGCGCCCATGCGCTGACCTATGCGGCCGAGATGGGCGTGGACATGGACACCGCGTCCCTGCGCGTCTTCTCGAATGCCGAAGGGGCCTATGGCTCCAACGTCAACACGCTGGTCGGGCAGTCTGCTTTCGGGGCCGAAGATGAACTCGCCGATGCCTACGAGGCGCGGAAGTCCTTTGCCTACGGGCGCAACGGCAAGCCCGCACAGAACGGTGCGCTGCTGCAAAAGGCGCTGAAGGACGTCGATCTGGCCTATCAGAATCTCAAATCCGTCGAACTGGGCGTCACCTCAGTTGATCACTATTTCGACACGCTGGGCGGCATCGCCCGCGCCGTGAAACGCGCCCGCGGCGGCGAAGAAACCCCGGTCTATATCGGCGATCAGACCCGTGGCGCGGGACAGGTGCGCACGCTCAAGGATCAGATCGCGCTGGAAAGCCGGTCGCGCACCCTGAACCCGAAATTCTATGAAGGCCTCTTGCGGCATGGCGCCGAAGGCGTGCGGCTGATCGAGGCGCATGTCACCAACACCCTTGGCTGGTCGGCGACCACGGCGCAGGTCGACCCGTGGGTCTATCAGCGGCTGTCGGAAACCTTTGTGCTGGACGACGCCATGCGCCGCCGTCTGGCCGATCTGAACCCCGAAGCAAGCGTGCGTCTGGCCACGCGCCTGCTGGAGGCATCGGACCGCAACTACTGGCAACCCGATGCGGCGACACTGGCCGCCCTGCAAGGGGCAGCGGATGAACTGGAAGACCGGCTGGAAGGGATCGCGGCGGAATGACACGCACGCGCACCTTGGCCGAGCGGCGGAGTGGGGGCCAGCCCCCACACCCCCGGGATAGTTGGAAACAGAGGAAGGGGCAAAACCATGAGCCCACGTGATGAAATTCCGGACCTGCGCGGCCTTGATGGCGACGGATCGGTGCAGGTGCATATGGACGCCGATGCAAAGATCGAAGGGGCCAAGGTCTTTTCGGTGTATGGCAAGGGCGGGATCGGGAAATCGACCACCAGCTCCAACCTGTCGGCTGCGTTTTCCATGATGGGAAAACGCGTGCTGCAGATCGGCTGCGATCCAAAGCATGACAGCACCTTCACCCTGACCGGCCGGTTGCAGGCGACGGTGATCGACATTCTGAAAGAGGTGGATTTTCACCCCGAGGAATTGCGCCCCGAAGACTATGTCGTGACAGGTTTTAACGGCGTGAAATGCGTCGAGGCGGGTGGGCCACCAGCGGGCACGGGCTGTGGCGGATACGTCGTGGGCCAGACGGTGAAGTTGTTGAAACAGCATCACATGCTGGAAGAAACCGATGTGGTCATTTTTGATGTGCTGGGCGATGTGGTCTGCGGCGGCTTTGCTGCCCCCCTGCAGCATGCCGACCGCGCACTGATCGTCACCGCAAACGATTTTGACAGCATCTATGCGATGAACCGCATCATCGCCGCGGTGCAGGCCAAATCGGCCAATTACAAGGTGCAGCTTGCAGGCTGTGTGGCGAACCGTTCAAAAGAGACGAACGAGGTTGACCGGTATTGCGCGAAGGTGGGGTTCAACCGTCTGGCGCATATGCCCGACATAGATGCCATCCGCCGGTCGCGCCTGAAGAAAAAGACCCTGTTCGAGATGGACGATGCCGAAGACGTGGTCATGGCACGCGCGGAATACATGAAACTGGCCGATACGCTGTGGCGGTCGGTGCAGGTGCCGGGATCGACCCCCGCACCTCTGCCTGACCGTGAAATCTTTGAATTGCTGGGGTTTGACTGAAGATATGGCCGACTATTCTGCCACACGTGCAAGGGTCGAAACCTATTTCGACAGCACCGCCACCTCGGTTTGGGCGCGTCTGACATCAGACGCGCCGGTCAGCCGCATTCGCCGCACCGTGCGTGCCGGCCGCGACCAGATGCGTGCCACCATGATGGCCAGGTTGCCGGATGATCTGCGCGGTTGCCGTGTGCTGGATGCGGGCTGCGGCACCGGGCTGATGACAGCCGAACTTGCGGCGCGTGGCGCTGATGTGGTCGCTGTCGACATCTCGCCTGCGCTGATCAGGATCGCGCAGGATCGCCTGCCCGACGCATTGCAAGGCCGCGTGCGCTTTGCTGCGGGCGACATGACCGATCCGTCCCATGGCCGATTTGATTTCGTGATGGCGATGGACAGCCTGATTTACTACACCAGCACCGACATCGCAGATATTCTGCACCGGCTTGGCGCGCGCACACGCGGCGGTATCGTCTTTACCGTAGCCCCGCGGACGCCCCTGTTGATGGCGATGTTCAATGTGGGAAAGCTGTTCCCGCGCGCCGACCGGTCGCCCGTGATGATCCCGCATGCACATGCCGATCTGGCCAAGGTCGTACCCGGAAAACTGACCAAGATCGCCCGCGTGTCACGTGGGTTCTACATCTCGGAATGTCAGGAGTATCGTCCGTGATCCTGGGCAAGAAACACATGGCGAGACTGCCTGCCAGCTGGCTTCCATTCTCGGATGCTGCATCGGATGACCTGCCGATGGCGCAGCTGTTACGCCTGTCTTTGTTTCAGGTCTCGGTGGGGATGGCGACCGTTCTGCTGCTTGGCACGTTAAACCGCGTGATGATCGTGGAACTGTCGGTGCCCGCGATTGTCGTGGCCTTCATGATCGCCTTGCCGGTCCTTTCGGCCCCATTCCGGGCGATGCTGGGCCATCGCAGTGATCATCACCGGTCTTTCATCGGGTGGAAGCGCATCCCTTACCTTTGGTTTGGCAGCCTGTGGCAGATGGGTGGCCTTGCCATCATGCCCTTTGCCCTGATCGTGTTGTCGGGCGATCAGACCTATGGCCCCGACTGGGCGGGCGAGGCACTGGCGGGCATTGCCTTTCTGATGACCGGTATCGGGCTGCACATGACCCAGACGGCGGGCCTCGCCTTGGCATCTGACCGCGCCACTGATGAAACGCGCTCGAAGGTCGTGGCGTTACTTTATGTCATGTTCCTGCTGGGGATGGCCGCATCATCGTTGATCATCGGCTGGCTGTTGCATGACTTTGACCAGATCACGCTGATCCGCGTGGTACAGGGCTGCGCCGTCATCACGATGGTTCTGAACATCTTTGCCCTGTGGAAGCAGGAAAAGGTCCGCCCTATGACGCGCGCCGAAATGGCCGAGAAACGGCCGCTGTTTGTGGATTCGTGGCGCGATTTCATGCGCGGCGGCGATGCGGGGCGGCTGTTGTTTCTGGTGGTGATCGGCACCATGGGATTTCAGATGCAGGATGTTCTGCTGGAGCCCTACGGCGGCGAGATTCTGGGCCTCTCAGTTGGGGCGACGACATGGCTGACGGCGGCGAACGCGCTTGGTGCGCTGGCTGGCTTCGTTCTTGCAGGCCGCTGGATGGGCCGCGGACATGATGCCTACCGGATGGCTGCGCGGGGCATTCTGGTGGGGATCGGCGCGTTCAGCGCCGTGATCATTGCGGGGATGACGGGATCGGTGGCGCTGTTTTTTGCCGGGGCCTGCACCATTGGCCTTGGCGTCGGCCTGTTTGCGGTGTCCACCTTGACCGCTGCGATGGCCTTGCCGGAACAGGGCACATCGGGGCGCGGGCTGGCCCTTGGCGCATGGGGGGCCGCACAGGCAACTGCCGCCGGCCTTGCGATCTTTGTTGGCGGGGCGCTGCGCGACGCCGTTGGCGGCCTGATCGCGCGCGGTGGCCTTGGTCCTGTGTTTGATGACCCATCCGTCGCCTATGCCTTTGTCTACCATGTCGAGATCGGCCTGCTTTTCGCTTCACTCATCGCGCTGGCACCGCTGGTGCGGCTCACAACCCTGCAATCATCACACCCTAAAACCGACACGGCCGCGCTTGGCATTGTCGATTTTCCAACCTGATACCGGAGGACCCTGCAATGCTTGGTGTAACTTTCTTTGGCAACTTCGATCTGGCGAGCCTTGCCATCTGGCTGTTCTGGGGGTTCTTCGCCCTACTCGTTTACTATCTGCAAACCGAAAACATGCGTGAAGGTTATCCACTGGAAACCGAGGATGGCTTGCCCGCGCCAAACCAGGGCCCTTTCCCGCTGCCAAAGCCGAAGACGTTTCGCCTGCCGTTTGGCCGCGGTGATGTAACTGTGCCAAATGGCAAGACCGAAGCGCGCGCTGTGGCCCTAGCGCGGACCGCCCAATCCGAAGGCTTCCCGCATGCGCCAACGGGCGATGCGATGGATGACGGTGTCGGCGCTGCAAGCTGGGCACCACGGCGGGACGATCCAGAAGTCGATGGTCATGGCCATGCCAAGATCGTACCGATGGCCGGGCAGAAAGGTCTGTCTGTCAGCGCGGGGCGCGACCCGCGCGGCCTGCCGGTGCAGGCAGGCGATCTGGAGGTTGTAGGGCGGATTTCCGACATGTGGGTCGATGCGCCCGAACAGTTGGTGCGTTACCTTGAGGTGGAATTGAATTCAGGTGGCAAACGCCTCGTGCCGATGACCATGGCAAAGATCTGGCCCGACAGGGTGCGGA
>CAWAPA010000034.1:0-12623 GCA_963783595.1 uncultured Alphaproteobacteria bacterium
CCAACGTCCCCGCCGCCGCCGCATTGTTCGCGGCCTCCGGTCCGGCAACCCCTTCGATCGCGCCTTTTCCGAATTCTTCCGGGTACTTGGTCAGATTCCGCTCGGTCGCATAGGATAGGAAAGACGCAATATCCGCCCCACCTGCGGGCATCGATCCGATGGGAAATCCGATCGCCGTGCCCCGAAGCCATGCCTTCCACGACCGCCCCCAATCCTGCGCCGTCATCCGCACGCGGCCCTTGATGGCCAGCACGCCCGTGCCCCCATCCGGCCCCTGTGCCGCCACGAACAGCGCCTCGCCCAGCGCGAACATCGCCACGGCCAGCGTCGTCACCTCGATCCCGTCCAGCAGTTGCGGCACCCCAAAGGCCAAGCCGCGTCTGCCCGGTCAACTGGTCGATCCCGACCATCGCCAAGGCCAAGCCTATGAAAAGCGACACCAATCCCCGCAGCGCGCTTTCGCCAAAGGCCGCAGAGACGGTCACAAAGGCCAGAACCATCAGCGCAAAATATTCGCGCGGCCCAAAGATCAGCGCCAGCTTCACCACATGCGGCGCCAGAAAGGCCAGCAGCAGGGTGGCGATCAGACCCGGCCACAAAAGACCCGATGGCCGCCGTCGCCAGCGCAGGCCCGCCGCGCCCGGCGCGGGCCATCTTGTTGCCTTCCAGCGCGGTGATGACCGACGCACTTTCCCCCGGCGTATTCAACAGGATGGATGTGGTCGATCCGCCATACATCCCGCCATAATAGATGCCCGCGAACATGATCAGCGACCCGGCCGCGTCCAGCCCATAGGTCACCGGCAGCAACAGCGCCACCGTCAGCGCAGGCCCGATCCCCGGCAGCACCCCCACCGCTGTGCCAAGGGTCACCCCGATCAGCGCATAAAGCAGCATCATCGGCTCAAACGCCGTCGCCATGCCCTGCAAAAGAAAGCCGAATGTGTCCATGTCAGCGCCCGAAGATCAGCATTTCAATCGGCCCCGCCGGCAGGTTCAACTGCAACAGAACGTCGAATATCAGATAGATGAACAACCCCAGCGCCACCCCGGACAGGATCGCGCGCACAAATCGCCGCTCACCAAAAGCCGCCGCCGCGCAGGTGAACAGGATCGTCGCCCCCAGCACAAAGCCGATGGTGTGGATCGTGGCCACCATTGCCGACCATCCCGCCCAGCAACCAAATCAAAGGCACGGGTTGCTGTTTCGGGCGCGCAGGTCCCGGATTGCGCCAACCCTCGAACGCCGTGCCGATGCCCAAGAGCACCAGACACCGCCCCGATCAGACGTGGCACATCGCCGGCGCCGACGCCGGAATAGCCCGCTTTTGAAGGGATGCGCGACCCGTCCCACAGCATCAGGATGCCAATGGCGATCAGGAAGGCGGCGATGGCAAACGCCGCCCCATCGGGGCGGCGTCCGGTTTCACCTTGCGGTGTCATTGCACCAGACCAATGTCCTTGAGGATCGTGGTCGTGGCCTCGATCTCGGTGGCAAGCTGCGCTTCGAAATCGGCGCCGGCAAGGTAGGTGTCAGCCCAGCCTTTGTCGGCCAGTGCCTTCTGCCAGCCCGCGGATTTGGCCAGCTTTTCAATGTCGCCCAGAACCTGTGTCTTCTGCTCGTCGCTCAGGCCCGGTGCGGCGGCGACCATGCGCCAGTTCTGCACCACCACGTCATACCCGGCTTCGGCCAGCGTCGGCGCATCCACGCCCTCAAGTCGCTCACCCGACGACACGGCCAGCAGGCGCATCGTGCCCGCCTCGACCTGCGGCAGGAACTCGCCCAGGCCGGAAATGCCCGGCTGTCACCTGATTGCCAAGGATCGCCGCCGTCGCCTCACCACCGCCCGAGAAGGCGACATAGTTGATCTTGGTCGGGTCCACACCCGCCGCCTTGGCCAGCAGGCCCACGGTGATATGGTCAACGCCACCCGCCGAACCACCAGCCCAGCTTACGGCACCCGGATCGGCGGCCATCGCATCGACCAGACCCTTGATATCCTGGATGGGCGAGGCTGCCGGAACAACAATGGCCACCGCTTCGCCGGTCAGGCGTGCAATTGGCGTCACATCGGCCAGCGATACGGGCGATGCGTTGGTCAGGATCGCGCCCACCATCACATAGCCACCGACGATCAACTGCGACGGATCACCCGACGCGCTGGCCACAAACTGCGCCAGCCCGACCGTGCCGCCCGCACCCGGAACGTTCGTCACCTGAACGGAACCGGAAATGCCTTCGGCCTGCATCACTTCCTGCATGGTGCGCGCGGTCGAATCCCAGCCGCCACCGGGGCTTGCCGGGGCCATGATCGTGTAGTCATTTGCAAAAGCAGGTGCTGCCAAGCGCAGCGGCGAACATCGCGCCAATCAGGGCGTGTTTCATGTTGGTCTCTCCTCCCAAATCCCGGCCAATCAGCCGGGCAAACCAGTCACGGACGGCACCTCCTCGTGCCAACCCTGCCTCACTCAAACACATCTTCCTGTCATCAACCTGACATGATCTTCATCTGTCACCAAGCGTCTCCTCCGCCCAGCGCCGCAACAGACGCTTTCGCTTGGCCTGATCCAGATAAACCAGCAGGCCGGGGCTGACGCCAACAGGTTGCAGTTGTGGCCCCAGAATGGCCTGCATCATCCGCGCGCTGTTGCCATCCGACACTTCCAGCGACACCGCCGGCAGGCGCAGTTTGCGGGCCAGAACCTCCTGCCCCTCCCGGCTCATCAGAAAGGCCAGAAACGCCTCGCCCAGTTCCGGGTTACGGGCCGCGCGCGGCACAATCGCCACGCGCGACACGACGACCGTGTAGTCCTTCAGCAGCACCAGCCCGATCTCGGGCCTTTGCCGCGCCTGATCGGCGGCATAGGATCCAAGGATGTTGTAACCCAGCTTCAACCGCCCATCTGCCACACGGTCGATGATGTCCTGACTGGTGGGAAACACCTCCAGCCCTGCCTTGGCCATAGCACGGATCAAGGTCCAGATGTCCGCCGAATCGTTCCTCATCCCGTGCCAGAAACAGATAGCCCAGCGCCGATTGGGTGATGTCATATGTCCCAACCGCGCCGCCCGCAGCGGGGGGTTGCGCGCGCAGCCAATCCATCAACGCCAACCGCGATTGTGGCGCACCGTCGGGAAAGCTGGGCCGATGATAGACCAGCACCGCCGGTTCAAATGTCAGGGCATAGGCCATGTCCTGCCACTGCGCCCAATCCGGCCAATCCTGCGCCGCGGGTGGCGATACAGCCTGCGCATAACCATCATTGGCAAGGCTCATCTGCAAATCCATGCCTGACGAAAACACGAAATCGGCCGTCGCCCCGGCCCCATCCGTTTCCTCGCGCACCCGATCCCGGATCGCGCCTGTCAGCAGATCTTCATAGCGCACGGCGACATCGGGGTTCTGTGCCTGAAACGCCGTGATCATCGGCGCGGCAAGCCCTTCATCCAGCGTGGAATAGATCGTCAACTCCCGCTTGGCCTGCCCGGATAGGGCGTCAAACAGGAACACCTCCGCCATGGCCGGGATTGCCATGCCAATCATCCCTGCAAGAAACAGCACCACGCCCTTCATATACGGCAGCTTGCCCCAAGGCAGACCGGTTCACAACGCCGCCGTTCCACCCTAGGCTGGCGGGCGGAGGCCAAATGCGCATCATGCTTGTCGAAGACGATCTGCCGCTGGCCGAGGCGTTGACAACGCTTCTGGTTCAATCGGGTTATGCGGTGGATACCGTCCATGACGGCGCATCGGCCGAAGCGTTGGGCGCATCGGAACGCTTTGATCTGGTGATCCTTGATCTCAACCTGCCCGAGATGGACGGATCTGGCCGTCCTGCGCGCCATGCGCGCCCGGTCTGATGATGCCGCCGTCATGATCCTGACGGCACGCGGCGCACCCGAAGACCGCGTGCGCGGCCTGAACCTTGGGGCCGATGATTACCTGACCAAACCCTTCGACGTCGCCGAATTCGAGGCGCGGGTCAGGTCGCTCTTGCGGCGTCAGGCCGGGCTGCGCACCTCTACCCTGACGGTCGGTGCGGTGACGCTTGACCTCATCTCGCGCCGCCTGTCCACGGCCAATGGACCGATCGACCTGCCCGCCCGCGAACTTGCGCTTCTGGAACTGCTGTTTACCCGCGCGGGCAAGGTGGTCAGCAAGGAAACCATCGTCCAATCCCTGACGTCGCTGGACGACAGCCTGTCAGACAATGCCATCGAACAATACGTCTCGCGTCTGCGCCGCCGCCTTGCCGTGCATGGCGTGGCCCTGCGCACTGCGCGCGGTATCGGTTACTATATCGACAAGGCCCCCGGCGCATGACCACATCCGCCGCCATCGGGGGCTGGTCGCTGCGCCGCAGGTTGCTGGGGTGGCTGTTCCTGTCCACCGCGCTTCTGGGTCTTGTCGCCCTGCTGGACACATGGGGCGAGGCGCGGCGCACCGCGCAAAGCGTGTCCGACCGCGTGTTGGCAGGATCGGCACTGGCCATCGCCGAACGTGTCACCGTCGATCTGTCCGGCGTGATCGAGGTCGACATCCCCTATTCCGCGCTGGATATGCTTGCTTCGGCAGCCGAAGATCAGGTGTTCTACCGCGTCGACGGGCCGGACGGTTTTCTCACCGGATATGATGCGCTTGCCATTGTTCCCCGATCCGGCAACGCCGATACCGGTTTCACCGATGCCCGTTTTGGCGAAACCCCCATCCGCATCGCCACCCTTTACGGCCAGGTTTCCACCGGCGAAGGCATCCTGCCCTTTTCCGTCACCGTCGCTGAATCAACCCGCGCCCGCGATGCGTTGGCCCGCACCATCCTGATCCGTTCCGCCCTGCGCCTGACCCTTCTTGCCGCGGGGGCTGCGCTGATCGTGTGGATCACGGTGACCAGCGCACTGCGCCCGCTGGACAGGCTGGCACATAGGCTGTCTGCCCGCGCGCCCGATGATCTAAGCCCCCTTCGCGCCGACATCCCGTCAGAAGTGGCCGGCCCGATCGAGGCGATGAACAGCTTCATGCAGCGGCTTGATGGGGCGGTGGCCGCATTGCGGAACTTTACCGGAAATGCCGGGCATCAACTGCGCACGCCGCTGGCCACCGTGCGGGCGCAGCTTGCCCTTATTGCGCGCTCCACACCAGATGCCGGACAAGACAGCATCGCCAAGGCGGACGCCGCCCTTGTGCGGGCCGAACGGGTGCTGGCACAGCTTCTGATGCTGGCACGGATCGACGCGGCCACCGCACGCCACGCTTTGCCGGAAACCGATCTTGCCGCTCTGGCGCGCAACACCACCGCCGATGCCATCCCCGAAGCAGACCGTTTCGGCCATGATCTGGGATATGAAGGGGCAGAGTCGCTCGTCGCCCGGATCGACCCAATTCTTTGCGCCGAACTGCTGACCAACCTGATCGACAACGCCATCCGCTATGCCGGGCCAAAGGCCACCATCACCGTGCGCGCCCTTGCCACCGCCAACGGTCCGGTGCTGGAGGTTGAAGATGACGGCCCCGGCCTGCCACCAGATGCCCTGCCCCGCCTGCTGGCCCGGCAGGACCTGCGCAGCGACACCGTGCAGGGAATACACGGGCTTGGCCTTGCGGTGGTGGGTGAAATTGCCCGCCTGTTCGATGCGCGGCTGGAATTTGCCGCCATCACGGGCAAGCGTGGCCATGTGATCCGCTGCCACTTTCCCGCCCCGGACGCCGGGACTACGGCAGACTGATCAGAATGCGTTGACGATCAGGAAGATCGCGGCCTTCACCAAGGCCCAGACAACGCCCGACACGATCACCATCGACAGCGCGCCCACAATCGCACCGAACACCACCCAAAGCCCGTCACGTTCCAGAACACCCAGGGCCATCAACGAAATGGCCATCGCAGGCAACATGTTGCCCAAGGGGATGGGCATGGCCAGAACAATGGCCAGGGCAAAACAGATGCCGCCAATGATCCGTTCACCCATGGCCGATGTCACGAACATCAGCCGCGGCTTCAACAGCCGTTCCAGCCGCGCGATCAAGGGTGTTACCCGTCCGACAAAGGAATTGAAATCGTTCCGCGTCATCGACCGATCCGCGATGAAGGCGGGCAGCCAAGGCAATTTCCCCAGCATCATCTGCGCCGTCAGATACAGCAGCGGCAGGCCAAGAATGGATGATGTCCCCGGTGGGGTCGGCACCACATTCGGCAGGGCAAACAGCAGGATCAACGCCGCCACCGCACGGGCATCCATCGCCTGCATCAGATCAGAGACGGACACCCGTTCACGCCGCTCATCCGCGCCAATCGCATCGAGTATCTGCGAAAACCGTTTCTTTCCCTCGGGCTGCGGGCCATTGAGGGTGCGAAAGCGCCGTCCTGTTCTTCGTCCCCTGCCCATCGGGCCTGCATCCCCCACCTAGCCTTAACAAACTTCGTCACTTGGCTGGGCAAGCGCAACCCATGGAACAGCCGAATTCGGCGAAATCGGGCATTATGGGATCACTTCAAAGCGGTCCACATCCACCATACCGTGATCGGTGATCTTGAGATGCGGGATCACCGGCAGCGCCAGAAAGGCAAGTTGCAGGAACGGCTCCTCCAGCACAACGCCCAGACCCGCCGCCGCCGCGCGCAAGGCCACCAGTCGTTCGCGGACAAACTCAAAAGGTTCAAGGCTCATCAACCCGGCCACCGGCAATGGCAGTTCGGCCAGAACCTTGCCCCCATCCACGACGACAAATCCGCCCTCGATTTCACCCAGCCTGTTGGCCGCCAGCGCCATATCGGCATAGTCGGCCCCCACCACTGCGATGTTGTGATGATCGTGGCAAACGGTCGATGCAATGGCCCCCCGCTTCAGTCCGAACCCCTGCACAAACCCCGTCGCGCGATTGCCGTTCTTGCCATGCCGTTCAATCACGGCAATGCGGATCAGGTCGCGGTCCAGATCGGGCCGCTTGTCGCCATCCTGGGGCGCGATGTCATAGGTTAGATGTTCGGTGATGATCTTGCCCGGCAGAATGCCGATGACCGGCGTCTCTATCCGGTTGCCACCACAGCGGAATTGATGCGGCTCCACCCTCGATGCCTTTACTGAACGCCGCGCCACTGGCGGGATCACCTGCCGCGCGGCAAATGCGGCATCAGTCACCTCAACCCCACCCGCAAAGACACGCGACGCACGGCACCCTTCCAGGCTGTCGATCACCACGATGTCGGCCCGCTTCCCGGGTGCGATCAGCCCGCGATCCTTCAACCCAAAGGCCTCGGCCGCCGAAAGGCTGGCCACCCGATACACCGCCAATGGGTCCGCCCCCAGCGCGATCGCCGTACGGATCATGTGGTCCAGATGCCCATGCTCGGCAATATCCAGCGGGTTCCGGTCATCGGTGCAAAGGCACAGATAGGGGGCAAAGCGTTCAATCAGCAGTGGGGCCAGCGCGTGCAGGTCTTTCGACACCGATCCCTCCCGGATCAGAACCCGCATCCCCTTGCGCAGCTTTTCCAGCGCCTCATCGGCACTTGTGGCCTCATGCTCTGTGCGAATACCGGCCGCAATATATCCATTCAGGTCGTTGCCACGCAAAAGTGGCGCATGGCCATCTATATGCCGTCCCTGCCAGGCTTCCAGTTTGGCCATGCAACCGGCATCCCGCATCAGCACACCGGGAAAATTCATGAACTCCGCCAACCCGATCCCGCGTGGATGATCCATCAACGGGATCAGATCCGCCGCCTCAAGCCGTGCGCCGGCCGTTTCCATATGGGTCGATGGCACGCAGGATGACAACTGCACCCGGATATCCATCAGGGTGCGGCTCGACGCTTCCAGAAAATAGGTGATCCCCTCAATGCCGCAGACATTCGCAATCTCATGCGGGTCACAGATCGCCGTCGTCACCCCGCGCGGCGTGACGCAGCGGTCAAATTCGAACGGTGTCACAAGCGAGGATTCGATGTGCAGATGCGTGTCGATGAAACCCGGCACCAGCACGGCCCCCGCCACATCAATCACCTGCCGCCCGTCATAGGCGCCGAAAACGCCCACTATCGTATCGCCACAGATCGCCACATCCGTTTCTACCAGATCGCCGGTGATCAGGTCGAACACCCGTCCCCCCCGCAACACCAGATCGGCAGGCACCTCGCCCCGGCCTTGCGCGATGCGGTCAGACAGCGGGGCCTTGGGGGCAATCTGCGGCATGGACATCACTCCTTTGCCGACAGCAAACCCGAACCCACCGCGATGGTCCACCCCCCTTGCACCCGACGGCCAAGGATGGTCCACCTGTGCCAACATCCGAGGTGAACATGCGCCCGCTCCGCGGCATTGCCCTGAAACTTGGCTCGGTCATCGTGTTCATCGTCATGGTGTCGATGATCAAGGCCACTGCCGACCATGTGCCTGCCGGTCAATCGGTGTTCTTCCGGTCTGCCTTTGCGATTCCGGTGATCGTGGTCTGGCTGGCGATGCGGCGTGAACTTTCCACCGGTCTGCGTGCGGCCCATCCGATGGGCCATGTCTGGCGTGGCTTTGCAGGCACCTGTGCGATGGGGCTGGGCTTTGCCGGGCTGGGCTATCTGCCCCTACCCGAGGTGACGGCCATCGGCTATGCCGCCCCCCTCCTTACCGTGATCTTTGCCGCGATGTTTCTGGGCGAAGATGTCCGTCTGTTCCGCCTGACTTGTGTTGCGCTGGGTCTGGTCGGGGTGCTGATCGTGCTGTCGCCCCGTCTGACCCTGCTGAAGGGTGGGGCCGACCATGCCGCGGCCTTTGGTGCCTTGCTGGTGTTGGGCGGCGCAGTTTTCGCCGCGCTGGCACAGGTGTTTGTCCGCAAACTGGTGCAGACGGAAAAGACCCCCGCCATCGTGTTCTATTTCTCGCTTACGGCCACCGTGCTTTCGCTCGCCACCCTGCCCTTCGGCTGGGTCTGGCCGGAACCAAGGGAACTGGCACTGCTGATCGGCGCGGGCCTTCTGGGCGGTGTCGGGCAAATCCTGCTGACATCCAGCTACCGCGAGGCGGATGCCTCACTGGTTGCGCCCTTCGATTATGCGTCGATGCTTTTTGCACTTGCCATCGGCTGGTTCGTCTTTGCGGAAATGCCCAGCCTGACCATGCTTTTGGGGGCCGCCCTGATCATCCTGGCGGGTATCCTGATCATCCTGCGCGAACGTCGGCTTGGCAAGGATCGCGCGGCACAGCGCAAGGTGACAACGCCGCAGGGGTAACGCGCTTTCCCTGCAAAGGGTGAAGGGCGGGGAAAACCCCCGCCCATCCAATTCAGCGCGAAAACTTCTTGTATTTCACGCGCTTCGGTTCAATCGAATCCGGGCCAAGGCGGCGGACCTTGTCATCTTCATACGCCTGGAAGTTGCCCTCGAACCATTCAACATGGGCATCGCCTTCAAAAGCCAGGATGTGGGTGCAAAGACGGTCAAGGAAGAACCGGTCGTGGCTGATGATCACCGCGCATCCGGCAAATTCCTCGATCGCCGATTCCAGCGCCTGAAGCGTTTCCACGTCCAGATCGTTGGTCGGTTCGTCCAGCAGCAACACGTTGCCCCCGGATTTCAGCAGCTTGGCCATGTGAACACGGTTCCGCTCCCCGCCCGACAGGATGCCCACCTTCTTTTGCTGGTCCGATCCCTTGAAGTTAAAGGACGAACAATAGGCACGGCTGTTCACCTCGGCATCGCCCAAAACGACGATGTCCAGCGCATCGGTGATTTCTTCCCAGACGTTCTTGTTCGGGTCCAGCGAATCGCGCGACTGGTCGACATAGGACAACTGCACCGTATCGCCCAGCGTGATGGTCCCGGAATCGGGCTTTTCGGTGCCGATGATCATCTTCATCAGCGTCGATTTCCCGGCCCCGTTCGGCCCGATCACACCAACAATTCCGCCAGGCGGCAGGGCAAAACTTAGGTTTTCGATCAACTGCTTGTCGCCCAGCGATTTTGAGACGTTCTCAAATTCGATGACCTTGGACCCAAGCCGGGGACCATGCGGAATGATGATCTGCGCCTTGCCGACCAGATCCTTCACCGATTCATCCGCCATCTTTTCATAGGCCGAGATACGGGCCTTGGATTTCGCCTGCCGCGCCTTGGCCCCGGCACGGATCCATTCCAATTCCTTTTCCAGAACCTTCTGCTTTGCCTTGTCCTCGCGCGCTTCCTGCGCCAGCCGCTTGGCCTTTGCATCCAGCCAGGATGAATAGTTCCCCTCATGGGGCAAGCCCTTGCCGCGTTCCAGTTCCAGAATCCAGGTCGTGATATCGTCCAGGAAATACCGATCGTGGGTCACGGTCAGGATCGTGCCCTTGTATTCGATCAGGTGCTTTTGCAGCCAGGCGATGGTTTCCGCATCCAGGTGGTTTGTCGGTTCGTCCAAGAGCAGCATGTCAGGCGCTTCCAACAGTAGCTTGCACAGCGCAACCCGGCGCTTTTCACCCCCCGACAGCGTTTCCACATTCGCATCATCCGGCGGGCAGCGCAGGGCCTCCATCGCCACGTCGATCTGGCTGTCCAGATCCCACAGGTTTTCCGCGTCGATCTGGTCCTGCAATTGGGCCATTTCTTCGGCGGTCTCATCCGAATAGTTCATCGCCAGTTCGTTATAGCGGTCCAGTTTGGCCTGCTTTTCCGCCACGCCCAGCTTGACGTTTTCCCGCACGGAAAGGTTCGGGTCCAGTTGGGGTTCCTGCGGCAGATAGCCCACCTTGGCCCCCTTGGCCGCCCATGCCTCGCCCTGAAAATCCTTGTCCCATCCGGCCATCACCCGCAGCAGGGTGGATTTCCCCGCGCCGTTCACCCCGACAACACCGATCTTCACACCGGGCAGAAAGTTCAGCTTGATGTTCTCGAACACCTTCTTGCCGCCGGGATAGGTCTTGGTCACCCCATCCATATGGTAGACGTATTGATACGAGGCCATCTTGCCGCTCCTGCGTGAATCCTTGGAATCTTGGGGCGACATGTAGCGATAATGCTGGACAGTGGCAACGTGAGGTGATTGGGGCAACGTAAGGTGATTGGGGCAAGGTGGTTGGGTTTTGCCCCGGAATGACAGCGGAGGATGGCGTGCGGGCAGGATTCCCCGTTGCGCGAAAAGGCATGGTGATCGGGCTTCTGGGCGGCAGCTTCGATCCCGCTCATGGCGGCCATGTCCATATCACGCGTGAGGCGCTGAAACGCATGGGGCTTGATCGGGTCTGGTGGCTGGTCAGCCCCGGCAACCCGCTCAAGACACGCGGGCCTGCCCCACTGGCAGATCGCATGGCCCACGCCCGCAAGGTGATGCGCGACCCTCGCGTTGTCGTGACTGATCTTGAGGCGCGGCTTGGCACCCGCTTCACGGCCGAGACACTGAAATCGCTCAAGGCGCTTTATCCGGGCGTGCGGTTTGTCTGGCTGATGGGGGCCGACAATCTGGTGCAGTTCCATCGCTGGGACAGTTGGGAAGACATCCTTCGCATGGTGCCCGTCGGCGTGCTGGCCCGGCCCGGCTGGGGTGTGCGGGCGCGCATGTCCAAGGCCGCGCGCATCTATGGCGGCGATCTGGTCGACCGGGGCGAAGTGCTGCGCAGCAAGCCCGCCCCGGCCTGGTGTTTCGTGAACCTGCCGATGGACGGGTCCTCCTCATCCGCCATCCGCGCACAGGGTGGCTGGCAGCGCTGATCCTTTTGCGCGGCATTACGGCCCCTTGCTGCACCGCCCCCCCTTTGGTTAGGCTTCACAGGTCGGTTCTGGGGGAAATGATGGTTTCGCGGCGTTTTGTTCTGGGTGGCATACTGGCCGGATTGGCAACCCCTGCCCTTGCCGATGGTCTGGCGGTCAGCCCGCGCCCGATGGCCCGCCCCTCCGACGGATCGCCCAAGGCGAAATCAGCCGCAGACCCGGCCGCGCTGATCGAGGCGGCGGGTCTGGGTGGCGTGGTGGGCTATGCCGTCGTCGATGCACGCAGCGGGCAGGTTCTAGAGGCGATGGGCGAACGTCAGGCCCTTCCCCCTGCCAGCACGGCAAAGGCGGTAACCGCGCTTTATGCTTTGGAAAAGCTGGGCCAATCACATCGCTTCACAACCCGCATCATGGCCACCGGCCCCGTGCAGGGCGGCCGCGTGGCGGGCGATCTGATCCTTGTTGGATCGGGTGATCCCGAACTGGACACCGACCGCTTCGGCGACCTTGCCGCGCAACTTGCCGCAACAGGCATCCGCGCCATCAGCGGGACCTTTCTTGTTCATGACGCAGCCCTGCCCGCGATCCCCGAAATCTCCACCGACCAACCGGATCATGTCGGCTACAACCCCGCCATTTCCGGGCTGAACCTGAATTACAACCGCGTCCATTTCGAATGGAAACGCGCCCAGAATGGCTGGGGCGTTGTCATGGATGCCCGCGGCGAACGGTTCGCCCCGCCCGTCCGCATGGCAAGGATGGAAGTGGTGCGCCGCCAATCACCGCTCTTCACCTGGGCGGAACGAAGCGGGTCTGAGGAATGGACCGTCGCAAGCGAGGCTTTGGGCAAAGGCGGCAGTCGCTGGCTGCCCGTGCGCAATCCGGCCGCCTACGCGGGTGAGGTGTTCCAGACGCTGGCCCGGTCACAGGGCATCGACCTGCCGGAACCCAAT
>CAWAPA010000035.1:0-26388 GCA_963783595.1 uncultured Alphaproteobacteria bacterium
GACAATGGTGTCGGCAAAGTCACGTGCGACGGCGGGGCCTGTGGTCAACAGGCCCAGACAGACGGCGACGACAAGATTGCGTCGGTTCATAGTCACCCCTTTTCAGGCCAATAACCTGACAGCTTCAGTATGCGCGTTGCCGCGCGCCCGTTCAAGTCACAGGCGCGCGGCAAAAGTTTTCAGTGTTGCGCCTCATGCGCGGACAGAACGTTTAGTCGTCGTCGCTGCCACCACCACCATGGCCACCACTGCCGCCGTGGTCGTCATCGCCATCGTCGCCACCATGATCGTCGTCACCATGATCATCATCATCGTCGTCATCTTCGTCGTCATCTTCGTCGTCGTCATCATCGTCGTCGTCATCTTCGTCGTCATCATCGCTGACATCAACAAAGTCATCGTCGCGGATACGAATAAAGACACCGGGGTTGACGTTTTCCCCTTCTTCAACGGTTTCCGTTTCGGATTTCAGCGGTTCGCCGGTTTCGATATCATAGATTGTCTCGACCTTTTCCGTGCCGCGGATGGCCTCGACTTTGATTTGGGTCGGGCCTTGCTTCACTTCAATGCGGGTGAAACCTTCGGCCTGGAAGGCCGCGACGACATCGTCAGTCGTGATTGCGAAGGCCATCTGCGCCGAGGCAGTCATCAGTGCGGTCATCAGGCCCAATGCCTGCAGACGGCGTCTTGTGTGGCGATTCATCGTTTTCCCTTTCGTTGGGGGGCGTCGCGGACGCAGATGCGTCTTGCCCAAGGATTCGGTCGCAGTGTTGCGACTGGACCCAGATGGCGACAAATGCCGACGGTCAAGAATTGACCTGCGGTTTAGGCCGGGGGGAATAGTCCCCGAGTTTGTGTGCATCAACGAAAGTTTAGAGACGGATCAACTGATCCCGGCGCGGCGTTCTGGGATGATTTGCTGCGCGATCCCAGCGAGGATCAGGTAGATCGAAGTGACCACCAGCCCCCAATGGGCCCAGGATCCGGTGGCAAAATCGACCCATGCGGCCCAGGTTGCAAACACGATCCACGCGCCGCAAACCGGCAGGGTGATCATGCGCCAGCGTTTGGTGCGCACGGGGTGGACGAATTTCAGGTTGGTGAACATCGTGATCGTCAGGGCGATGACGATGAACAGAATGGTCCAATGCGACGGATGCGTGGCAAACAGCACCAGCACCACCATGTTCCAGCAGGCCGGAAAGCCCGCAAATGATTTGTCGGTGGTTTTCATCCGGGTATCGGCAAAATAGATCACCGATCCATAGACGATCACGATAATGGCGATCCAGCCGGTCCAGCCGACCAGCAGACCGGATTTGAACAACGCGTAGGCGGGGATGAAGACATAGGTCAGGTAGTCGATGATCAGGTCCATCAGCACACCGTCATAGGTGGGCCAGTTCTTTGTCACGTCGTATTTGCGCGCGAGGGGGCCGTCGATGCCATCGACCAGCAGTGCCACAACAAGCCAGAGGAACATCAAGCTCCACTTGCCATCGACGGCTGCAAGCATTGCAAGCATCGACAGCACCGCGCCGGTCGCGGTCAGAAGGTGGACACAAAGGGCCTTAAGGCGATCTGTCATGATTGGGTGATGACAAATATTCGCGTCGCAAGCAAGTCAGGCATGACAGATGGTTGTCTGGCGGGCTTGTGATCAAACCGGCATGTTGTCAAACATGTCTTCCAGTTCGGCATCGCGCGCGCGGCGTGCGGCACCGGGTGAGACCGCATCAGCGGAGTGCGGTGCCTGTGTCGGCAGAATGGCCTGCAGTGCGCCCATTTCCGCCAAAAGGGTATCAAGCATCATCTGGTGACTTGCCGTGGCTAGGCAGGCGGCAGTGGATTGCGTGGTTTTGGTGGTCATCGGATCATTCCTCCCCTCAGGTTGCACAGGTGCGGCAGACGGGCGTGTAAGGCAGCACATTCAGCCGGTCGTCACCGATCGCTGCACCGCATCTGGCGCAGATGCCGTAGGTGCCATGATCGATCCGTTCAAGCGCCGCTGCAATCTGGCGCAGTTCATGCTGGCCGGACAGGCCAGTCGCTTCGAGCACTTCATCATCTTCGCGGGCGATAGCGAGATCGTCCCAGTCGGGTGTCTGCGGCGCGTCAAGCCTGTGTTCAAGCGCCACAAGCCGCGCGATCAGTTCGGTCTGCCGCGCAAGAAGCGCAGATTTGTGGATATCGAGCGATGCGGGCATGGTGCGATTCCCTTGAGGTTTGGTCAAGTCTATCCGCAGGGATGGCAGGCGCACATTGATGCAGGTCAAAGTCGGATTTGTGCAAGGGTAGCGGAAATTGACGGCTGTCAATTTCCGGTATTTATTATTAAAATCAATATGATAGTAAAATTTCCGGGTCGTGCATTAAGACTTTTGAAACAATTCGTGATCGGCCATAAACCGCCAGTCAGGCGCGGGGATGTGCGCGGGTGTAGACATCCATCAGGCGGGCGGCGTCGACGGCGGTGTAGGCTTGGGTCGTGGACAACGACGCATGGCCCAGCAGTTCCTGTATGGCGCGCAGATCGCCCCCCGCCGACAGAAGATGCGTGGCAAAGCTGTGGCGCATTGCATGGGGCGTGGCGGTTGCAGGCAGGCCAAGCTGCATGCGGGATTTTTCCATCACCAGCGCAATCAGGCGCGGGTTCAGCGGGCCACCGCGCGCGCCGCGAAACAGCGGTGCATCGCGCGAAAGGTCATGCGGGCACAGGCGCACATAGGTTGCCACAGCATCGCGCGTGACGGGCAACACCGGGACCAGCCGTTCCTTGCCGCCTTTGCCCCTGATGCGCAGCACATCCGGCAAGGGGTGCGCCGCCCCGGTCAGGGCCATCGCCTCGGATATCCGCAGACCGCAACCGTAGAGCAGGGTCACGACGGCAGTATCGCGTGCGGCAATCCAGTCTTCGCGCGCCTGTTCGCCCACCGTGTCGATCATGTCGCGCGCGCCGTCCACCGTCAGCGGGCGGGGCAGCTTGCGGCGATACTTTGGGCCGCGCGTGGCCAGAACGGTGGTGGCATCGGCGCCTTCACGGTCAGCCAGCCATGCGGTGAATCCTTTGACGGCGGACAGTGCGCGCGCAAGGCTGCGGGCCGACACGCCGCGCCCGCGTTCGGACGCCATCCACGCCCGCAGATCGGCTGGCTGCAGGGTGACAAGCGACCGGGTGCCGGTTGTGTCGCCGTGATGGGCGGCAAGGAAATGCAGATAACCCGCGACATCGCGGCCATAGGCGGTGATGGTATTCGCAGCCGCGCCGTCAAGCGCATGCAGATGGATCAGCCAGCGGGCCAGCGCGTCTTGCGCGGCGGGGGAGATAAAGGCGGCGCGTGCCGTCACGACAGCCAGCGGCGCATGGTGCGTTCAAACACCGATGCAAAGAACGCAAGCAGATCGGTGCCCTGTGTCGGCTTGAACTGATGCGGGTCTTCGGCACCCAGCACCAGCATGCCGGGCAAGCGGCCCTTGCCGAAATCAAGTTTCAGCAGCGCCTCGGAACGGATGAAATCGGCCGCCTCACCGTAAAGCGCCCCCGATGACGGGATGGTCTGGCGCAGCGTCACCGGGCGCAGCGACACATTGCGCCCCCCGGCGATATAGTCGGAAATGAAACCGGGTTCGGCGACAAACAGGACATCACCCAGACGGCGCAGCGCAGGCGCATCGCCGCCTTGCACGGATTCCAGCACAAGGCGGATGCAATCGACGCGCAGGGTTTGCGCCACATCGGTCAGCGATTTCAGGAAATCCTCGAATGTCAGTGGGTCGAGCATCTGCAGCGTGGCGCGGTGGACAGTGTTGGTGCCGGCAAGGTTTTCGTAAGCCGCGGCAATGACTGTGCGGTGGGTATCTTCCAGACGGTCAAGGCGGGTGGAAAGCCTGTCCATCGCGATGCTGCGCAGATCGACGATGTTGCTGCCCATGGCGCGTTCGTTGGCGGCGATCAGGGCGTCCATCACGGCGCGGTCTTCCAACAGGGTTTCAGGTTCCGCGATGATGCGGTCGCGCAGGTCTGGTTCGATCATCATAGGGGCTGCTGCCTGTCTTGCATTTTTCAGGCATTATACATGGGAAAACGGTTCCGTCACCCTGTTGGATTGCAGGAATGGCACGCGTGGCTTTTGTGTTGCGGGGGCGGGCGGCGCGGTTCGGTGGACCTTGTCCGGCAGTGTCTTGCAAGCGTCTTTCTTCCGTCTCTGCGCGCGCCCCGGTCGGCAATCGGTAACCAATCGGCGGCAAGGTGGTCGCAAAGGAGCCCGCCCCATGCCTGATCTTGCAAAACAGACCCCCCGCCAGCGCGCCAACATGGCCTACATGATGGACGTGATGCGCCGTCTGGAATGGGACCTGCACAACACCATCGAGCTGACCGGGCGCATCCCCGAGGCCTGGCATGAGATCGCGCAGGCCACGCCCCGCGCGGCGAAGGTGAAGGTCAATCTGGCACTTGAGGCCGATGTGGTGAAGTTCTTCAAGTCGATGGGCGAGGGGTACGGGCCACGGATCAACGACGTGCTGCGCAGCTATATGCACGCACGGCTGGCAGGGGTGATCCGCGGGGCCGAGACGCTGGCCCACCACCGGCGGCGCGCGGAGGAGGCCACGACAGCCCGAAACCACAGTTCGGGGATTTCGAGCGGGAGATCGGGCGAGCCGTGGGAGGACGAGGGGCCGCCGGTCGTGAAGGCGTCAGGCGCAAAGATGCAGGAGATGTTGCAGCGGAAGTATGGCGGAGAGTGGGGGGCCGGAGGGGGAGGGGCTGGTGCCTTGGGTGCGGTGAGGGGGGACGCACCACAAACGTTTCTCTTTCGTTCTCATCTCGAATTGACTATGTTTGTGCTGCATAAGGCATGATCTGAGCAACGAGCAGGAGAACAAGATGGCGAAAGAACGCAAGACCATTGATGTCGGAAGAGACTTCTAGGACTGGTGAGTTCATTCCTGTGAAGGAAGCTGAGCGCCGACCATCCACCACTACCATCGAGCGTATTCCTAAACCCGGCCGTGGAGATACCAAAGGCGAACCTCCTCGCAAGAAGTGAACCTCGGTAGGGTTGGCGGGTTAGAAGTAGTTTTGTAGCTGGCTAACATAAAGTAGCGTTAAGGTGGATGCGTGGGCATACTTTCTGATATTCAGAATGAGTTGATTAATGGCAGCGCTCCTATTGGACCCGCATTGCTAAAGTTAAGGCTTCTTGCTGCAAAGCTGGGGAGTGCTCCACTGGCTGATTGGGTTAAGCATGAAGCGGAAGGGTATCCGCAGGGTCATGACCTTCCTGATTACCGAAACTTAGCGATGGCATTTTCTGGTACTTTCTCAGGGGCATTCGGCTCCGGAATTAAGAACGCTCCCATCCCGCCATACCTGATATCGACCATTGCTGGAAAGCAATGGGCAACTCAGCGCATGAGAGAAAGCGCGTCTGCCATCGACTCCATGCTTGAATTCTAAGAACGGAGTTCAACTCGATCTTTCGAATTTGGCATTGCTCATCCAAGGCAAGGTCTACAAGGACTATGCCTGTAATCAGCTAGTCGGGTATATCTCTCACAGCGCTCTCGTCGAGCTATCTAATGCAATTCGAAATCGAGTACTGGAAGTTACAATTGGTCTTGAGAGAGAGATACCTGACGCTGGCTCCATTGAGTTATCAGGGTTTAAGAAAGCACCTGAAATCGGAACAAAAATAGTTAATCAGACTGTTTACGGAAATGTAACCAGCTTCGAGAATAGTGGAAGCAATGTCCAGATTGCAGTTTCTATAGGCGAAGGTGATATGCCTGCGTTGGTGCAGGCACTTCGAGACGCAGGCCTTCAAGACCGAGAGGCAAAGGAACTCGCTGAAGCAATCGCTGCCGATAAACCTGAAAGCAACGATGGGATTGGGAGGAAGGCTGCCAAGTGGATTGGCAAACAGCTGGCTAGTGGGGTCGACTTGGGGGTTAAGGGTGGCGTCGCTGCAGCGGTGAAGTTGGCCGAGGAAGCCGCCATGAAGTACTGGGGGCTGAAGTAAATATTGCAGTTCTCAGCAAGCCGTAGGGTGGGTGCCAACCCACCGTTTATCCGCGATCAATGTCTCAATTCTGGACGGGGCGATGGTGGGTTGGCACCCACCCTACGATTTTTGGCTGATGTGTGGGCTTGATGGTGGACGGAACGCGCCGCCCTTGGCCCGGAATCAAGGCGCTTGCGCCGCCGGGCCGCGCCCTCCCTCCCCCCGGGAGGGCGCTTTTGCAGCGTCGGTCACCCGAACTTCGGTGGGAGGGGTGGCAGCCATAAAGCGCCTACATCGACCGTTGGAGCGCCCGCCCGAGGGAGGGCGCGGCCCTCGTGGTGAGGTGGGAGAGTCGGGCTGAAGCCCGACCTACGGCGTGGTGCGGGAGTCGGGGCAGGCCCCGACCTACGGGGGGTGGGGAGAGTGGGCTGAAGCCCGACCTAGAGGATCTTCTGGCCGGTCTTGGCCCAGTCGGCCATGAACTGCTCCAGCCCCTTGTCGGTCAGCACGTGGCTGGCCAGCGCCTTGATGACGGCGGGGGGGGCGGTGATGACATCGGCGCCGATCAGGGCGCAATCCTTGACATGGTTGGCGGTGCGGATGGAGGCCGCGAGGATCTGCGTCTTGAAATCATAATTGTCATAGATCGTGCGGATGTCGCCGATCAGGTCAAGCCCATCAAGGTTGATGTCATCCAGCCGCCCGATGAAGGGCGAGATGAAGGTGGCCCCGGCCTTGGCGGCGAGCAGCGCCTGATTGGCACTGAAACACAAGGTCACGTTGACCATGAACCCTTCGCCCGACAGCACCTTGCAGGTTTTCAGGCCATCCCATGTGAGGGGCACCTTGACGGCGATATTGGGCGCGATGGCGGCGAGTTTGCGCCCTTCGGCGATCATCTCATCGGCCTTGAGTGCGACCACTTCGGCGGAAACCGGGCCCGCGACGATGCCGCAGATTTCCTTGGTCACCTCGATGATATCACGACCCGATTTCAGGATCAGGGACGGGTTTGTTGTCACGCCGTCAACCATGCCAAGGGCATTCAACTCGGCGATGGCTGCGACGTCTGCGGTATCGACAAAGAATTTCATGGGCTGCAGTCCTTGGATGGGTTGTGCCGGGTTGGGTCGGGGTTTACCCCAAACGCAGCGTTAGGGAAAGGTGGCAATGGCCGTGTCTGACCGTGTGTATCAGCCGGGAGAGGTGGTGGGCGTTCTGACCACCGAACCGCTGGGGCGCGTTCTGGACTACAAGGCGCCGGAGGGCGGCTGCGGGGACGGCGATTTCGTCGAAGTGCCGCTGGGGCCGCGCCGGGTGCTGGGGGTGGTCTGGGGGCCGGGCGAGGGGACGTTTGATCCTGCCAAGCTGCGCCACGTCGGCCGGGTGCTGGATGCCCCGCCGATGCGGGCGGAGTTGCGCAGCTTTCTGGCGCGGGCGGCGGATTACACGCTGACGCCGCTGCCGGCGATGCTGCGCCTTGCGACGCGCGCACCGGGGTTGGGCGATCCGCCGTCGATGCGCCGGGTGTACCGGTTGGCGGGGGCGGCCCCGAACCAGATGACGGATGCGCGGTTCCGGGTGATCGAGGCGCTGCGCGGCTTTGGCGGGGCGGCGGCGACGCTGGTGGAAATCACCGATGCGGCGGGGTGTGGTGCGTCAGTGGTCAAGGGGCTGGTCAAGGCAGGTGTGGTGCTGGAAGAGGACGCGCCGCGCGATTTGCCGTTTCCGCAGCTTGACCCTGCGGGAGCGGCCCGGCTGGAAGGCGATCAGATCGCGGCGGGGGATGCGCTGGTGGCGACGGTCGCCATGGGGGGATATTCCACAACGCTGCTGAAGGGGGTTACCGGGTCGGGCAAGACGGAGGTGTATCTGGAGGCGGTGGCGGAATGTCTGCGGGCTGGGCGGCAGGCCTTGGTGCTGCTGCCCGAAATTGCGCTGACGGCGGATTTTCTGGCGCGGGTGGAGGCACGGTTCGGGGCGAAGGCGGCGGAATGGCATTCCGGTGTCACGATGACCGAACGCCGCCGGGTCTGGCGGATGGTGGGGCAGGGTGAGGCGCAACTGGTTGTCGGCGCGCGGTCGGCGCTGTTTCTGCCGTTTCGCGAACTGGGGCTGATCGTGGTGGATGAGGAACACGACGGGTCCTACAAACAGGAAGACGGGGTTTTGTATCACGCGCGCGACATGGCGGTGCTGCGTGCGGCGATTGTCGGGGCACCCGTGGTGCTGGCATCGGCGACGCCATCGCTGGAGACCTGGGCCAATGTGCAGGCGGGCAAGTATACGCGGCTTGATCTGACGGCGCGGTACGGGGCCGCCGACATGCCGGTGATGCGGGCGATTGATATGCGGGCCGAGACGCTGGCCAATAATGCATGGATTTCGGCGACCCTCGCGCGGGAGGTCGCGGCGAGGGTGGCTGCGGGCGAACAGGCGATGCTGTTTCTGAACCGGCGTGGGTTTGCGCCGGTGACGCTGTGCCGGGCTTGCGGCAACCAGATCGGCTGCGATCACTGCGATGCGCGGATGGTGGAGCATCGGTTTCAAAAGCGGCTGGTGTGCCATCAATGCGGTGCGACAAAGCCCGTGCCAGTGGCTTGCCCGTCTTGCGGCGTAGAGGGGCGGATGGCCGCCGTGGGGCCGGGGGTTGAACGGCTGGCGGAAGAGGTGGCGGCGCGGTTTCCCGATGCGCGGGTGGCGGTGTTGTCATCCGATCTGTTCGGGACGGCGCGGGCGCTGAAAGAGATGATCGTGTCGATTGCGGACGGTGGGGCCGATATCATCATCGGGACGCAGATCGTGGCCAAGGGGCATAACTTTCCGCTGCTGACCCTCGTCGGCGTCATTGATGCCGACCTTGGGTTGCAGGGATCGGATTTGCGGGCGGCAGAGCGGACGTTTCAGTTGATGCGGCAGGTCGCGGGGCGGGCAGGCCGCGTGTCGGGGCGGCAGGGGGTCGCGTTGCTGCAGACGCATCAGCCGGACCATGCGGTGATCCGGGCCATTCTTGGCGGTGATGAAGAGGCGTTCTGGAGCGCCGAGGCGGCGGAGCGGCGCATGGCGGGCGTGCCGCCCTATGGGCGGATGGCGGGGATTATCCTGTCATCCCCCGATATCGCATTGGTGTTCGATTTCGCAGGCGAGCTCGCACGACGTGACGGGCCGCTGCGCGCTGTGGGGGCGCAGGTGTTCGGGCCGGCCCCCGCCCCGATTGCGCGGGTGCGCGGGCGGCACAGGGTACGGTTGCTGGTGAAGGCGGAAAAGGGTGTGGCCTTGCAGGCGGCGCTGGCGGCATGGGTCGGGCAGTTGCGGCTGCCGTCGCAGATCAGGTTGGCGATTGATATCGACCCGCAGAGCTTTTTGTGAGGGCGGGACCGGGGGCCAGCCCCCGGACCCCCGGGATAGTTACGAACAGAGGAATGAACGACGATTGGATGTTCGCCCGGTATCACCTATATCACCTGAAACAACGGAGGTCCCCTGATGTTCTTCATGTCCCGCAAAGCGACCGAGATGGTGAGTGCTGCCGATGCCCTGCCGGGGCGCACGACACCGCTGCCAACGGCTGAGACGCATTTTCTGACGGGTATTCCGCTGAAATCCCCGGTGCCTGAGGGCATGGAGGAGGCGATGTTCGGGATGGGCTGTTTCTGGGGGGTGGAGCGCAAGTTCTGGCAGACCCAAGGCGTGTGGCTGACCATGGTGGGCTATGCGGGCGGGTTCACGCCAAACCCGACCTACAAGGAAACCTGCACCCAGATGACCGGCCATAACGAGGTGGTGCGGGTGATCTTTGATCCCAGGATCATCAGCTATGATGCGCTTTTGAAGCTGTTCTGGGAGGGGCATGACCCGACCCAAGGCATGCGGCAGGGCAATGATGTGGGATCGACCTACCGGTCGGGCATCTACACCTATTCCGAGGCGCAGGCCGAGGCCGCGCGGGCGACGAAGGCGGCATTTGCGACCAATCTGAAGGCCGCAGGCTATGGCGCGATCACGACCGAGATCATCCCTGCGCCCACGTTCTATTTTGCCGAGGATTATCACCAGCAGTATCTGGCGAAGAATCCGTCAGGCTATTGTGGTATCGGTGGCACGGGCGTGACCTGCCCGATCGGCGTGGGTGTGCAGGCTTGACCATGGGCGGGGCCGGGTCTATCCCGCGCCCGAACCCACGGAAAGGCCGCGTCTGATGCCCACATTTACCGCACTGACGACCCTGCCGGGCGAGGATGCCGCCAATGCGCTGGCGGCCGCGACCGAAAAGCTTGATCCTGCACCCATCGGGGTGGGCGTATTCGAGATCGAGGACGGGTCGGAGTTGTGGGAGGTGGGCATCTATTTCACCGACGCGCCTGATGCCGTGATGCTGGATGTCTTGGCATGTGCATTCGGCGCACGGCCCTTTGCGGTATCGGAACTGCCCGACATCGACTGGGTTGCCAAGGTGCGGCGCGAACTGGCGCCCGTCGAGGCGGGGCGGTTCTTTGTTTATGGCAGCCATGATGCCGACCGGGTGCCTGCGGGACGTGTGGCCTTGCAGATCGAGGCGACGGTTGCGTTCGGGACGGGCCATCATGGCACGACGCTGGGCTGCCTGCGTGCGTTTGACCGGTTGGCGGATGCAGGGATTTGCGCCCGCGCGCGTGGCCGATATCGGCTGCGGGACGGCGGTGCTTGCGATGGCGGCGGCGGCTATTCTGCCGGATGCGGTGGTGATTGCGTCCGATATCGACCAGGTCGCCGTGGATGTGGCGCGGGCCAATGTGGCGATCAACGGGCTGGAGGGCCGGGTGGAATGCCTGGAGGCGGCCGGATTCGCGCATCCTCGGCTGGATACGGCGGGACCGTTTGACTTGATCTTCGCAAATATTCTGAAAGGTCCGTTGATCGAACTCGCGCCAAATATGGCGGCGCATGTGGCGCCAAAGGGTATCGTGATCCTGTCAGGATTGCTGGTGGTGCAGGCCGAGGCGGTGCTGGGCGCCTATGAATTACAGGGATTTTCGCAGATTCACCGCGAGGATCTGGGTGAATGGACAGCGCTGACGCTGCAGATGAAGTAAGGCAGTGCATCCAGTTATCAGCGTAATTGAGAGAACATGCCTTAGTTCCGCCACAATCAGCCCGCAATAAGAACACAGGCGGGGGCGCTTATTCAGGACTATGGATATGGCAGACCCAAACCTTGTCGACTTTTACGGGCGCGTTGCGCGGATCGAGAAAGATCATGCGCGCGGCTATGGCTTTGAGGCGCGGGGAACACTCGGGCGGTCGGCCTATCTGCGCAAGCGCAAGAAATCACCTGTTCGCTTTGTGATGCCTGTTCTGGCGGTGATTGCCTGCGGTATTGGCGTCAAAGGCGTGATCCACAGCCAGATCGGTGGCAACACCTATGATCAGCGTGTCGCGAGCCTTCTGGATGGCGAAGGCTTTGACCGGCTGGGCGGCTATCTGATGCAGGCTGATGTCGTGACGCTGTGGGTTTCGGACAAGCTGCACACCACCATCGGCACCGATATCTGATCATTTGCAATCTGACGACATTTCCGGTTTGTGCGGGCGTTGCCTGCGCAGGCCGTTTTGTCATGCAGGGGTGCCGGATGCACACAAACGCAAAGGCCGCCCTCCATTGCTGGACTGCGGCCTTTCATCACGGATGTGACGCGCGTCAGCGCGGATCAGAACCGGGGCTGAACCCCGATCGTTTCGATGTCACCACGGCACAGCCCGATATCATCAAGCTCGCGGTCGGTAAGTTTGCCCAATGCCTTGCGGGTCATGCGGGCGTCGTTCCAGCCAGCGACAGCCGAATAAACGGTGTCGATCAGTTGGACGAAACGGTAGGTTGAGATCGCGCCAAACGGCGCAGGGCGGGTCGTATGCGTAGCGGCCATGGCGTGTTCCTTTATAAACGGCTCATTCCGGGGGCTTATGCCCCTGTGCCTTGCTAGATAGATGTGCAGAGTGCAACTGGCAACGGGTCCGCCCGCAAGGCTGGGATGCATGGCGTGCATGGCTGCCGCCACAATTCCACCATGTTTTTCAACGGCTTTTGGCAAATCATGCAAAAAGTGTCGGGATTGCAGGGCGCTTGGTCGTTTCCGGACTTTGGCCGTGACGCGGCGCAGCATCGCAAATCTGTTGGCGAATGTTCCCCTTTCGTGCTAGTTCATTAAAAAATGAATGAAAATGGGGCAGGCATGCGCGTTTTGGGGATCGACCCTGGCCTTCGGAACCTTGGCTGGGGGGTGATTGATGTGGCTGGCGCGCGGTTGAGCCACGTTGCCAACGGTATTTGTCATTCCGAACGTGATGACGGTGATCTGGCGCAGCGGCTTTTGACGCTGCACACGCAACTGACGGCCGTCATTCGCCAATACGCCCCGGATGCGGCGGCGGTGGAACATACATTTGTGAACAAGGATGCGGTGGCGACGCTGAAGCTGGGTCAGGCGCGGGGCATTGCGCTGCTGGTGCCGGCGCAGGCGGGGCTGACGGTGGGTGAATATGCGCCGAACGCGGTGAAAAAGACGGTGGTGGGCGTGGGGCATGCGGCCAAAGTTCAGGTGGACCATATGGTGCGCATTCATCTGCCGGGCGTGGTGATTGCGGGGCCGGACGCGGCGGATGCGCTGGCGGTGGCGATCTGCCATGCGCATCATCTGCAATCATCGGGGCGGTTGGCTGCGGCGTTGCAAAGGGCGGCAGGATGATCGGGCGGATTACATGATTGGCAGGATTTCCGGGCGGCTGGACTGGCGCGGGCCGGATCATGTGCTGATCGACGTGCGGGGTGTGGGATACATCGTTCATGTCAGTGACCGGACGCTGGCGGGTTTGCCGGGACTGGGCGAGGCGGTGTCGCTCTATACCGAACTGGTGGTGCGCGAGGATTTGCTGCAGTTGTTCGGGTTCCCGACCATGCTGGAAAAGGAATGGCACAAGTTGTTGACCACGGTGCAGGGGGTTGGGGCGAAGGCTGCGATGGCAATCCTCGGGACTTTGGGGGCTGAAGGTGCTGCGCGGGCGATCACGCTGGGCGATGCGCGGGCGGTGCAGGCGGCACCGGGGGTGGGGCCGAAACTGGCACAGCGGGTTATTCTGGAACTGAAGTCCAAGGCGCCGGGTGTGATGGCGGCGGGGGTCGCGCTGTCGGCGGTGGCAGGCGCGCAGGATGTGGTGATCGAGGACGACGTGCCGCGCGCCGCCCCGCCTGTTATCGCAAGGCCGGGTGCGGCGGCAGTGCGGGCCGGGGTCGCGGCGGATGCGCTGTCGGCGCTGCTGAACCTTGGCTACGGGCAAAGCGATGCGGCGCAGGCGGTGGCGACGGTCGCAGGAGATCAGCCGGAGGCGGATACCGGTGCGTTGATCCGGGCGGCGCTGAAACTGTTGGCGCCGAGGTAGAGCATGGAACCCGACCCCGCGCTGCGCCCCGAGAAAATGCCCGAGGACCATGACCGCGCCTTGCGGCCGCAGATGCTGGCTGAGTTCATCGGGCAGGCTGAGGCGCGAGCGAATCTGGCGGTGTTCATCGAGAGCGCAAAGATGCGCGGTGAGGCGATGGATCATACGTTGTTCCACGGGCCGCCGGGGTTGGGCAAGACCACGCTGGCGCAGATCATGGCGCGGGAGTTGGGGGTGGGGTTCCGGATGACATCGGGGCCTGTGCTGGCGCGGCCCGGTGATCTGGCGGCGATCCTGACCAATCTGGAACCGCGCGATGTGCTGTTCATCGACGAGATACATCGCCTGAGCCCGGTGGTGGAAGAGGTGCTGTATCCGGCGCTGGAGGATTTCGCACTGGATCTGGTGATCGGCGAAGGGCCAGCGGCGCGCACGGTGCGGATTGATTTGCAGCCCTTCACGCTGGTGGGGGCGACGACGCGGTTGGGATTGCTGACGACACCGCTGCGTGACCGCTTTGGCATTCCCACGCGGTTGCAGTTCTACACGGTGGATGAGTTGTTCGAGATCGTGACGCGCGGTGCGCGACTGCTGGGGGTGCAGGCGGATGACAGCGGGTGCCGCGAGATTGCCAAACGGGCGCGGGGGACGCCACGGATTGCGGGGCGGTTGCTGCGGCGGGTGGTGGATTTCGCGCTGGTGGAAGAGGGCGGGCGGATCAGTCGGGCGCTGGCCGACCGGGCGCTGACGCGGCTGGGGGTGGACCATCTGGGGCTGGACGGGGCGGACCGGCGGTATCTGACGTTGGTTGCCGAGAATTACGCGGGCGGGCCGGTGGGGGTGGAGACGCTGTCGGCGGCACTTTCGGAATCGCGGGATTCGATCGAGGAAGTGATCGAGCCGTTCCTGTTGCAGCAGGGATTGATCCAGCGCACCCCGCGCGGGCGGATGCTGGCGGCAAAGGCCTGGGCACATCTGGGGCTGGATGCGCCGCGCGTGCAGACGGATTTGTTCGGCGATTGACGGTGAAATTGACGGCTGTCAATTTTCGGAATTATTAAATTAAATCAATGACTTAAAAAGTTATCCACAGGCCGCGTTAAGACTCTTGAAACATTGCGTGATCGGGATGGATGGGCAGGATTGCCTATCCTACGGGGCAAAGCTTTCGACATATTGGATCGTGCGGGGCAGGCAGATGGTTTGCAGATCATACTGATCGACGACCGTTTTGCGGGCGGCTGTGCGCAGATCGGCATAGCGTTCGGGATGGGCCAGCGTTTCGATCAGGATGTCCGACCACGCCTTCACATCAAAGAAATCGACCAGCAGACCGTTTTCGCCATGCCGGATCATTTCGGCGACCGGGGCGGTGTTCGAGCCCACAATCAGCGCGCCTGCCGACATCGCCTCGACCATCGACCATGACAGAACGAAGGGGTAGGTCAGATAGGCGTGGACGCGGCTGATCTGCATCAGGGCGATGAACTGGTCATAGGGGATCTTGCCCACGAAATGCACGCGATCAAAGTCGATCTCGCCGCGCACCTCATCAAGGATTGTATCCTTCCAGCCCGTCTTGCCCACAGGTGCGTTGCCATAGCTGACGCTGTCGCCGCCGACGATCATCACCTGCGCATCGGGGCGGGCGGCCAGCACGGCGGGCAGCGCGCGCATGAAGATGTGATAGCCGCGGTAGGGTTCAAGGTTGCGGTTGACGAAGGTCAGCACCTCATCCCCGGCGCGCAGAGTGTGACCGTTCGACAAATCAACGCCGGCTGAAGGGTTGGGAGCCAGTTGTTGGGTATTCACGCCGTCAAAGATCACCTCGATCATCTGGCGCAGGGGGGCGGGATACGTGCTGGCCTGCCACTGGGTCGGGGAAAGGCCCGCATCGGCGTGGGTCAGCGCCTGCCCCAGATGGGTGGTGCGCCCTTGCGCGATCATCACCTGATCAAAGTGTCCAGTGCTGAATTCGGGGTCAAAGCCGACATCGGCGCCGCGGCCCTTGTAGTAGAATTCGGCGTAGACGATCAGGCGAGCCGTGGGCCAGACCTCTTTCAGAAACAGGGTTTCGCCCCAGCCGGAGTGGCCCGACGATGACATCGGGAGTATAGCCTTGGGCATCGCGCAACTGCATCGCGGCACGGGCAACGGTGACGCCACGGTCGCTCATCGTGGTGTAGTTGCGGCCAAGGCGGGTTTGGGCGGGATCAACCTTTTGCGCGGTATGGGTGTATTTCGCCGGTCGGGGTATCGGTGGTGCGCGGGTTGGTGGCATCGGTCAGGGCAAGGCAGTGATGACCGCGTGCGGCAAGTGCGGGGGCAAGGTGCAGAAACTGACCCGGAAAATTCTGATGCACGAACAGGATTTTCATGGCGCGGCCGGCAAATCATCGCCAAACGCCGCTTTCATCAGGGTGCGGGTATAGGCATGGGTCGGGTTGGCGAACAGATCGGCGGCAGGGCCGGTTTCCACGATGTCGCCGTCTTTCATCACGATGACGCGGTGCGACATGGCGCGGATCACGCGCAGATCATGGCTGATGAAGATGAAGGCGAGGCCGTTCTTGCGTTGCAGGGCGCGCAACAGATCGACGATCTGCACCTGCACCGTCATATCGAGCGCGGATGTGGGTTCATCCAGCACGACGAGTTTCGGTTCAAGGATCATGGCGCGGGCGATGGCGATGCGCTGGCGTTGGCCGCCGGAAAATTCATGCGGGTAGCGGGCCATGGCTGCGGGATCAAGGCCAACCTCGGCCATGATGGCCGCGACCATATCACGGCGGTTGCGCCCCGGCGCTGTGCCATGCACGCCCAAGCCTTCGGCGATGATTTCTTCGACCGACATGCGCGGCGACAGGCTGCCATAGGGGTCTTGAAACACCACTTGCAGGTCGCGGCGCAACCCGCGCAGGTCGCGGCTGCGGACATCCTGAATTTCACGCCCCAGAACGGCGATACGCCCGGTTGAGGGCACAAGGCGCAGGATCGCATTCGCCAGCGTGGTCTTGCCCGACCCGCTTTCGCCGACGACGCCAAGCGTTTCGCCCGCGCGCACGGTCAGGGTGGCGTCATTGACGGCCTTCACATGGCCCACGGTGCGGCGCAGCAGGCCGCGCGTGATGGGAAACCAGACGCGCAGCTTTTCGGTGGTGACCACCGGGGCTGCATTGTCGGGCACCGGGTCTGGCATGCCGGTTGCATGGGCGGCCAGCAGTTTCTGGGTATAGGGGTGTTTGGGGGCGGCAAAGATTTCGGCGGTGGTGCCCTGTTCGACGATATCGCCGTTCTGCATGACGCAGACGCGGTCGGCGATGCGGCGCACGATGCCAAGATCATGGGTGATGAACAGCAGGCTGAGACCCTCTTTCCGCTTCAGATCGGCCAGCAGGTCAAGGATCTGGGCCTGGATCGTCACGTCAAGCGCGGTGGTCGGCTCATCCGCGATCAGCAGATCGGGGCCATTGGCCAGCGCCATGGCGATCATCACGCGCTGGCGCTGCCCACCCGACAATTGGTGCGGGTAGGCGGAGAGGCGGCTTTCCGCCTCGCGGATGCCGACCTTTTGCAGCAGGTCGATGATGCGGGGGATGGCGGCGGGCCCGGTGATGCCTTGGTGCAGGGCAAGGCTTTCGGCCATCTGGCGTTCGATGGTGTGCAGCGGGTTCAGCGATGTCATCGGTTCCTGAAAGATGAAGCTGATGTCATTGCCGCGCACGGCGCGCAAAGCGGCCTCGGATGCCGTGGTCATTTCGGTGTTGTTATAGCGGATCGACCCGGTGATCGTGGCGTTGTCGCCCAAAAGTTTGACCAGCGACAGGGCGGTGACCGATTTGCCCGACCCGCTTTCACCGACAATCGCCAGCGTTTCGCCCTTGGTGATGCCAAAGCTGATGCGTTTGACGGCGGCGATGTCGCGGCCTTCCTGATGAAAGGTGATGGACAGGTCCTTGACCGTGAGCAGCGTCATCGGAAGGTCTTTCTGGGATCAAACGCATCGCGCACGCCTTCAAAGACGAAGACCAGCAGCGACAGCATCACGGCATAGGTGACAAAGGCGGAAATGGCGAGCCAGGGGGCCTGCAGGTTCTGTTTGGCCTGCAGGGTCAGTTCGCCCAGCGATGGCGAGGATGAGGGCAGACCGAAGCCCAGATAATCAAGGCTGGCCAGCGATCCGATGGTGCCGGTGATGATGAAAGGCAGGATGGTCAGGGTGGCGACCATGGCGTTGGGCAAGACATGGCGCACCATGATGCGGGCGTCAGATACGCCCAATGCCTTGGCTGCGCGGACGTATTCGAAGTTGCGCGCACGCAGGAATTCGGCGCGCACGACGCCGACAAGGCTGGTCCAGCCGAAGGCGATCATGATGGCGACAAGCAGCCAGAAGTTCATCTGGAACAGGGCGGCGATGATGATGATGACATACAGCAGCGGGGTGGAGCCCCAGATTTCAAGAATGCGCTGGAACACAAGATCGACGATGCCACCGAAGTAACCTTGGACGGCCCCCGCCGCGATGCCGATGATCGAGGTGAAGAAGGTCACGATCAGCGCGAAGGTGACCGAAAGGCGAAAGCCGTAGATGATGCGCGCGGCCACATCGCGGGCGGTATCGTCGGTGCCCAGCAGGTGGTTGGCGTCGGGGGGGGATGGGGCCGATCCGCCGGTCAGATCATCGCTGATGGTGGTATAGCTGTAGGGGATGGGCGCAAACAGGATCCAGCCGCGATTGACGGGTTCGCCTGCGACGGTGCCTTTGTCGTGCGCCTCGGCAAAGACGGCTTCGGGGTCGTCAAAGCAGGTTTCCGATCCGGCTGAGGCGATCAGGCAGCGCACTTCGATGTCGCTGTATTTGGGGGCGGTCTGGAAATCGCCGCCAAAGGTGCGTTCGGGGTAGAATTTCAGGAATGGCACATAGTAGCCGCCATCGTATTTCACCAAAAGCGGCTTGTCGTTGGCGATCAGTTCTGCGCCGAGCGACAGGATGTAAAGCACGGCGAAGATCACCAGCGACCACGCGGCCCGCCTGTTGGCGCGGAAGTTGCGCAGGCGGCGTTGGTTCAGGGTGGACAGGGCCATGCGCTATCCCCGCCTGTCAAAGTCGATGCGGGGATCGACGAGGACATACATCAGGTCCGACAGGATGCCGACAATCAGGCCAAGGATGCCGAAGGCGAACAACGTGCCGAACACCACCGGAAAGTCACGCTCGACCGCCGAGCGGAACCCCAGTTGCCCCAGACCATCCAGCGAAAAGATCGTCTCGATAATCAGGGATGACCCGAAGAACACCGAGATGAACAGGGCGGGAAAGCCCGCGATCACGATCAGCATCGCATTGCGGAACACATGGCCGTAAAGAACGCGCGTCTCGGACAGGCCCTTGGCGCGGGCGGTCATCACGTATTGCTTTTTGATCTCGTCCAGAAAGCTGTTTTTCGTCAGCAGGGTCAGGGTTGCGAAGGACGCGATGGTGGTCGCCGTGACGGGCAGTGCGATGTGCCACAGATAGTCGGTCACCTTGCCCCATGCCGACAGGGTGGCCCAGTTATCCGACACAAGGCCGCGCAGCGGGAACCATTGGAAATACGATCCACCCGCAAAGAACACGAGCAGCAACACGCCAAACAAAAAACCGGGGATCGAATAGGCCGAGATGATGATGGCGCTGCTGATGGTATCAAAGCGCGACCCGTCGCGCACCGCCTTGCGGATGCCAAGCGGGATCGAGATCAGATAGGCAATCAGGGTGGACCACAGGCCAAGCGTGATCGACACCGGCATTTTTTCCAGCACCAGATCAACCACGCTGACCGAGCGGAAATAGCTGTCGCCGAAATTCAGCGTCAGGTAATTGCCCATCATGATAAAGAACCGTTCCGCCGACGGGATCAGTTCTTTCTTGCATTCAGGGGCCTTGACCGACGGGGTGCCGGTAAAGCCTTCGGCGCAGATGATGCGGGCAAAGCCATACTGGATTTCCAGTTCGGCGATGAATTCGGGTGGCAGGCCGCGCGCGCCGATGTAGTCGCCGCCGCCTTCGTCAGCAGTGGTTGCGTCACCGCCGCCCGCAATGCCCTGAAGGCTGTCACCGGTCCCTTCGACGCGGGCGAGCGCCTGATCGACGGGGCCGCCGGGCATGTATTGGGTCAGCGCAAAGTTGATGATCATCACCCCCAGCAAGGTGGGGATCACCAACAGCAGCCGTCGCAGGATATAGGCGCCCATCGGGTGCTGTGCCCGCCGCTATTGCAGGACGCCGCGCGCGCGCAGGGCGTCGGCTTTTTCGGCGTCATACCACCAGAACGACATTTCGCCCAAGGCATAGGGCGGCATGTTTTCGGGGTGTTCGAACATGTTGAAATAGGCAACCGTGTGCACGTCCTTGAACCACTGCGGCACCCAGAAACGTTCGGCGCGCAACACGCGGTCAAGCGCGCGGGTGGCGGTGGTCAGGCTTTCGGTGGACTCTGCGGCCATCACGACCTCAATCATGCGGTCGACGGCGGGGCTTTTCAGGCCGGGGGTGTTGAACACCGACACATCTGCGGTTTCCGAGCCGTAGAACTGCTTCAGATCTGATCCGCTGATGTAATCGGCGCGGGCATTGTCGGTAATGATGTCAAAATCATAGCCGCCACCGGGGCGGGTGCGCAATTCAAACTGTGCTGGATCAACCAATTCAAGGATCGCATCAACGCCGAGTGCGCGCAGATTTTCGATATAGGGCAGGATCACGCGGTCAAAGCTGGGCGATGCGTTCAGAAAGCTGACGGTGAGCTTTTGGCCTGCGGCGTTGCGCCGGATGCCGTCATCGCCCACGGTCCAGCCTGCGGCATCCAGCAGATCGGATGCGGCGCGCAGGTTGCCACGGTCAAGCTGGCGCGCGCCGGAGATGGATACCGGCGCGGGTTCGGATGTCAGGATGGCGGGATCAAGCAGACCGTCATCGACGAGGGGTTGCAGCAGGGCCACTTCTTCGGGGGAGGGGATGCCTGTCGCCTCGCGGTCGCTGTTTTCCCAGATGCTGTCGATGCGGGCATAGATGCCGTAAAACAGCGCCTGATCGGCCCATTCAAAGTTGAACATCAGGCCGATGGCCTCACGGACGCGGATGTCCTGAAATTTCTCGCGGCGCAGGTTGAAAAAGAACGCCTGCCCGCTGGCCTTGGAGCCGTCGGGCAGTTCGACCTTGACCACATCGCCGTTCAGCACGGCGGGAAAGTCATAGCCCGTGGCCCATTCGATGGATGACGCCTCATTGCGGAAGGTGTAGTTGCCGGCCTTGAAGCCTTCGAAGGCGGCGTTGTAGTCGGCATAGTATTCGATGCGCAGGGTGTCGAAATTGCCTTGGCCGATGTTCAACGGATGCGTGTTGCCCCAATAGTCGGGATTGCGGCGATAGGTGATCGAGGTGCCGGTTTTCATGCTGTCGAGCACATATTGCCCGGTGCCAAGGAACGGCTCCAGCCCGTCTTCGGCCAGATCGCGGTTGTTCGCCTACATAGTCCGCTTTGGAGATGATGTTCAGCCCACCCATCTTGCCCGGCAGATCGCGGTATGCAACGCCGGGCTTGAAGGTGAATTTCACCTGCAAGGGGCCAAGGATTTCAGCCGATTCAACCTCTTGTGCGAGAATGATGCGGAAATCCGTCAGGCCCTTGTCGCGGAAAATCTCATAGCTGAACAGCACGTCTTCGGCGGTCATGGGGGTGCCGTCCGAGAATTTGACATCATCGCGCAGGTTGAAAATCACCCAGGAGCGGTCTTGCGGATATTCCAGCGTGGTGCACAGCAGGCAGTAGGATGCGCCGATTTCGTCGGCCGTGCCGGTGAGGATGGTTTCGTACATGATGGTGGACAGCGCGGCCGCGCGGCCCTTTTCGGAATAGGGGTTCATGCTGTCAAAGCCGCCGAACGTCCATTCCGAGATTTCGCCGCCCTTGGGGGCGTCGGGATTGACGTAATCAAGGTGGGCAAAGTCGGCGGGGTATTTCAGATCGCCAAAGGGCGAGATGCCGTGCGCCGTGATGGTGTCTTGCGCGCGGATGGCGGTGGCCCAAAGCACGAGGCCCGCGATCAGAAAGCCGGTGGCGAGCATCCGCGCAAGGACCGGCAATGGCTGGTTTGCGGCGATCGTTTTGCGTGCTGCTGGTCCTGTCATCCCGCCACCTCTGTTTTCGGCCCGGCCCCGTTCGGGCCTGTCATTGTTGATCATGCTAAAGCAACGCAAGGCGAGACCGCAAGTTGCGTTTCACAAGGCGCGAACGGTGATTGCGGACACTATTGTGTGAAAAAGCCGCCCCATGGGGCGGCTTTGGCATGAAACGCGCGATCGGGCGATCACGGTTGGGTGGTTGCCAGATAGGCGATCAGGTTGGCGCGGTCTTCGGCCTTGGGCAGGCCGCCAAAGCCCATGATGGTGCCGGGTGCATAGCCCTTTGGGTCTTCCAGAAAGCCATTCAGGTTGTCGGGCGTCCAGGCATCGCCCGCCATGCCGACCAGCGTTTCGGAATAGGCAAAGCCCGCGATGGATGCCTTGGCGCGCTCAACCACACCGTTCAAGTGCGGACCTACGCCATCGGACCCGTCAAGTTTGTGGCAGGACGCGCATTTGCCGAACACCTTTTCGCCCGCGCCCAGCATCGGCCGATGCCAGCAGGGTCGCGAAATCCGGGCCTTCTTCGGCAGCCTCGCCCGTTTCTGCACCGACGACTTCGATGGAATAGGCTTGCGCCATTTCCTCACCATGGCCGGCCTCGTGCTGGCCATAGATCGTCTCGGCCCCCCATGAACCCAGCAGAAACACCAGAAAGGCACCGCAGAACGCGCCGAGGGCTTTGGTCAGTGTCATCGTGTCCAACATGTCGCGTCTATCCTTCGCCGTCGTGTTGGGTGGTATCTACCCGCTTCCATGCATGGGATTCAAGGTGTAGACGCGCGACCAATCGCCCCTTTTTGTGGCGGATGTGTCGAGGGAGGCTGCGCCATGGCAGGTCGGATCGCTTTTCAGGGGGAAATGGGTGCCTATTCGCATCAGGCCTGCAATCAGGCACGCCCCGATCTGGAGGCCGTGCCCTGCACCACATTTGAAGAGGTGATCGACAAATGCCGTGCGGGCGAGGTGGAGATGGCCATGCTCGCGGTGGAAAATTCGACCTATGGCCGGGTGGCGGATGTGCATTCGCTGCTGCCGAAATCGGGGCTGCATATCGTGCAGGAGGTGTTCTTGCGGGTGCATGTCAATCTGCTTGGCGTGCCGGGTGCGACGCTGGCCGACATCAGAGAGGCGCATGGCCATGTGGTGATCCTGCCGCAATGCGCGGGGTTCTTGCGGAGCCACGGCATCAAGGGGCGCGTCAGTTCGGACAATGCCCGCGCCGCGCGCGAAGTGGCCGAAGGCGGCGACAAGACCAAGGCGGCACTTGCAAGTGCGCTTGCGGCGTCAATTTACGGGCTGGATGTGGTGGCGGGCGAGATCGAGGATCAGGCGAACAACACCACGCGGTTTCTGGTGATGGCGCGCGAGGCCGATCTGGCGCGGCGGGCCGACCGGATGATGACGACCTTCACCTTTCGCGTGCGCAACATTCCGGCGGCGCTTTACAAGGCGATGGGTGGCTTTGCCACAAACGGCGTCAACATGACCAAACTGGAAAGCTACATGGTCGGCGGATCGTTCACCGCGACCGAGTTTTATGCCGATATCGAAGGCCACCCCGATGACCCCGCCGTCGCCCGCGCGCTGGAGGAGCTGGCGTATTTCACGTCATCGTTCACCATGCTGGGGGTCTATCCGGCCGACCGCGAGCGCGACTGAGCGCCTTGGTCAGCGCAGGCCCATGCTGCTGGCCGGGCGGTGGGTGGCGCGGAAACGTTGGGCGATTTCTTCGGCGATGGCGGTCACGCGGCGGTCAAGGTTGCGCTGCACCTTGCCGCGCGCCAGCCGCAAGGATTGCAGGATCAGGCGCGCGCCAAGGGTTTTCGGCTTTGCCTCGCCCACCATGACAATGCGGGTGCGGTTCTGGCCCAGTTCCATCAGATCGACGATCGAGGTGGCCTCAAACAACCCGCCCTCCATCGCAAAGGCCGCCCGCGCGCCGGGTTCGATGCCGGTGAGCCGGATTGTCAGCTTGCGGTCCTTGCCGCGCGCCCGAAACCGCACCAGCCACGACAGCCCCGGCGCCACGGTCGTCATTTTGTCGGTGCGCACCACTTCGGCCCCGCGCCGCATCGCGCTGCGTTCCCAGCTGTCAAAATCCGTCAGGGTCTTAAACACGAAATCGACCGGAGCGTCGATGTCATGGCGAGATGTAACTTTCATTCTGATGCCCTTGCCAGACCTATCTTTGGATCGGCCTTGCGTTGCCATTGGTCATTTGCCGTCATCCAAGCCTGTCAGCAAGCCAGTTCGCAATCAAAAAATGTGCAATTGCACCTTTCCGGGCCGGTTTCAGGTGTGGGTGTTCCCCGGCCATCACGGTCACCATCTGTTCGCGGGTGATCCACAGTGCATCTTCGAGTTCGGCCGGATCGACGGTGATGGCGTCGGTCAAGGCTGTGGCCGCACAGCCGATCATCAGGGATGCCGGAAATGGCCATGGCTGGCTGGCCAGATAGCGCACCGCGCCGATCTGGATGCCCGATTCCTCGGCCACCTCGCGGCGGACGGCGGCCTCGATCGTTTCACCGGGTTCGACAAAGCCTGCAAGGCAGGAATACATCCCCTCAGGCCAGCCGGGACTGCGCCCCATCAGACATCTGTTGCCATGGGTCACCAGCATGATGACCACAGGGTCGGTGCGCGGGAAGTGATGCGCATGGCAGGATGGGCAGTTGCGCTGCCAGCCGGCCATCGCCATGTCGGAGGCGGTACCACAGGCGGCACAAAACCCATGGGTCGCGTGCCAAAGAAGCAGCGCACGGGCAGTTGCGGCGAGTTCGGCGGCGCGCGGTGACAATGTGGTCATCAGCCCACGCAGTTCGGCAAAGCCTGCAGTCTGCGGCAGATCGGGGTGGCGTTGCACCGACGGGTCGAGAAAGCTGCCAACCGCCGTCATGTCGGCATCGGGCTGCCAGCCTGTGATGTCTTGCGCAAAGCGCGGTGTATCATCGTCCAACCCCAGAAACACCGGCGGCCCGGCCTTGGCCAGAACCGGATGCTCTGGCGTGATCCAGACAAGTTCTGCGCCATCGCTTAGTGGTTTGCCCCGCCACAATGGCAGCACGGTCCCTGTCGCCAAGAGATCCGACATCCGCGTATCGTCGCCCCGGAACGCTGCCGCGCGATCAAGCTGTGAGCCGCCGAACGTGACCGTTTCTGCATGGTGCATGTGATCTGTCCCTATTTTCGCTTTGATGCCATGCCGTTGCTGCAGAGGCAAATCGCGCAAAAGCGCATCGCAAAAATACAACGTTGCGTAAATTTGCGATGGTTTGCGAAGATTTACCGCAGCAATAACACCTTAAGGTTGTAAAGTGATGTCACGGACCAAAGACTGAAATCGCTGGGCCTGTGAGTATTGCGTATTGGCTGTCGTCGCCTGTCATCTGATTTACAAGGCCCGCCCGTGAAAGACCTGCCCGTTGCTGCCGTTCTTCCGACCGCCGCGTTTCGTGTGCTGGCGACATCGGATTTGCATGCGCATCTGTTGGCGTGGGATTATTACGCCGACCGCGCGTCTGACACGGTGGGGCTGGCGCGGGTGGCGGCGCTTATTGCGGTGGCGCGTCTGGAAGTGGCCAATTGCCTGTATCTGGACAATGGCGATCTGATTGAGGGCAACCCGCTGGCCGATTTGCACGTGGATGCGACGGATGCATCACTGCATCCCATGGTGGCCGCGTGACACCCCGGCGGCGATCGCGCGCCTGCAGGCGCGCGGCATTGAGGTGGTGATGTGTACCGGCGACCATCCCGACACCGCGCAGGCGATCGCGCAACAACTCGACATTCATTCCGTGCACAGCCGCGTGTTACCGGCACGCAAGGCGGAAATCGTGATGCAACTGCAGCAGCAGGGCTTCAGCGTCGGCATGGTCGGTGACGGCATCAACGATGCGACCGGCGCTGGCACAGGCCGATGTCGGTTTCGCCATTGGCAGTGGCACCGATGTTGCTATCGAAAGCGCGGATGTCACCCTGGCCAGCAACTCGTTGGCAAGTGCCGCTACAGCTATCGCATTAGCCAATGCCACACTGCGGAATATCCGCCAGATCTGCTCGGTGCATTTGTCTACAACACGCTTGGTATCCCGCTGGCCGCCGGGCTACTGTATCCTTTAACCGGCTGGTTGCTGTATCGATGTACGCCAGCGCGGCAATGGCACTGTCATCGATTACCGTGGTCACCAATGCCAACCGCCTGCGACTGTTCAAACCTGTGGAGTAGAATATGAGTGATACCAAAACACTGGCAATCGAAGGCATGACCTGTGACCATTGCGTGGCGGCAGTACGCAAGGCACTTACTACGCTGGGAAGGCGTGCGACGAAGTCGTTGACCTGCAACTGAAGCCCGGCCGCGCCACCGTTAAGGGCAGCGCATCGATACAGGCGTTGATCACCGCGGTCAACAGCGCCGGCTACCAGGCGCGCGAAAACTGATACGGTACACGTCCTGACCGGGCGGGTGCAGACGAATACTGAAGACGCAGATGCCACAAGGAGGCAATATGCAACTGGGCATGATTGGTTTGGGGCGCATGGGTGCCAATATGGTCAAACGCCTGATGAAGGCTGGACACGAATGTGTAGTCTATAACCGCAGCCCAGGCCCGGTACAGGAGCTGGCAAAAGAAGGGGCAATCGGTGCCGCCGACCTGGATGAATTTGTCGCTAAACTGAATACGCCAAGAGCGGTATGGCTGATGGTGCCGGCGGCGGTCGTCGATCAACAGATCGCCGATCTGGTCGACCGTCTTGAACCCGGCGATATCATCATCGATGAAGGAATCCCAT
>CAWAPA010000036.1:0-25861 GCA_963783595.1 uncultured Alphaproteobacteria bacterium
GTTTCGACCGTCTTGCCCGGCGACGGGTCGTCGCTGTAGATCATCTTGATCGCTTTGCTGCCGAGGTTCTTACGCAGGATGGGGTGCTTGCCGGCGGCGAGCGCTGGCTTGTACACGTAGAACTCGTCCGGATTCACGGCGCCCTGAACGACGGTTTCGCCAAGACCGTAAGAGGACGTAATGAAAACCGCTTCTTTGAAGCCTGTTTCCGTATCCAGCGTAAAAAGCACGCCCGATGACCCGATATCGCTGCGCACCATCGTCTGGACTCCAGCCGACAATGCGACGCCTGCGTGCTCGAATCCCTGGTGGACCCGATAGGCGATGGCGCGATCATTGAATAACGAGGCAAATACCTGGTGCATGGCGTCAACGAGATTGTCCAGGCCGCGCACATTCAGGAACGTCTCCTGTTGCCCGGCGAACGAGGCGTCCGGCAGGTCCTCGGCGGTCGCGGAGGATCGCACGGCGACGGCGATGTCCTTGCCATCCCGCATCGCGTCCCAGGCGGTACGCACCTCCTGCATCAGGCGTTCTGGCAACGGGGCTTCCAGGATCCAGCGTCGAATCGTGGTGCCTGCCTGGGTAAGCGCAGAAATGTCATCGACATCCAGCGCCTCCAGCAATTCGGAAATTTTCTTGTCGAGGCCTCCCTGGGCGAGGAAATCCCGGTAGGCGGATGTGGCGGATGATCTGGCGCCGTGGTGCAGGCCGGGGCAGACGGTTGCGCTGGTGGGATCATCCGGGGTGGGGAAATCCACGCTGACGCAGACCCTGACGGGTGAAGTGGCAGAGACGGGCGAGATCCGCGAGGCGGACGGGCGCGGGCGGCATACGACGCGGTTCCGGGCGCTGCGGCCCCTGCTGTCGGGCGGATGGATCATCGACACGCCGGGGATGCGGGCGTTGCAGCCATCGGCACCGGAGGGGATTGATCTGGTTTTCGAGGAAATCACCGATCTGGTCAGCCAGTGCAAATTCCGCGATTGCGAACATCTGTCGGAACCGGGCTGTGCGGTGCAGGCCGCGGTGGCGGCGGGGCAGCTGGACCCCGACCGCCTGACCCGCTGGCGCAAGTTGAAACGCGAGGACCGTGCGTCATCCACCGCCAAGGCACAGGCGCACCAGCGGCGGTTTGGCGGCGGCGGGACGGGAAAAAAGAAGAAACGGTAGCGAAATTGACGGCTGTCAATTTTTGATATTATGATTCTAAATCAAATACTTAGATTTTTTGGTGCGACCTGTGTCAAGACTCTCTTAATCGTTGCGTCATTGCAAGGCGCGGATGTGTTTGTCTGTGTTACGGAAGTCAGGACAGGCGTTTCGCCAGGAACAGGCCCTGGGGTCACGACGCCACACTGTGCTGTGCAGGGGCCATACCCTGCGCCGGCCCGCAGTGTCGCGACCACACGCCGCGCGGATCAGGGTTTTAGCCGATAGCTGCCTTCCGGCAGGTTCAGCGCCGCGGCGAGATCGGCGACCTGGGTCAGTGACAGGGTCAGGCGGACGGGATCGCCGCTGATCGGGTCAAGCTGTTCCACTGTCACGCAATCCTCGAACGCGGCGATGATGACATCATCCTGCAGATGGCCGGGGCCATCATCGACAAGGGTGATGACCGTCGCGTCAAATTCGTGTTCGATGGTAAACATGACCCAACGCTACGCAGGAGCCAAAGCATCCTCAAGCAGAAAGGTGACAAGAGCGTGATTTGCTCTGGCAACCAGCGGTGGTTTTGTTAGGTCAGTGAAAGCAACATCAAGGGAACACCATGCGGCACATTCTGACCTTGACGGCTGTTTTGTTCCTGACGGGCTGCGTCGTGCCGCAAACCGCGCCCCCGGCGCCTTCGGGTGCCTTGAACAAGCAGGCATCGGGCGGTGTGGCGCCGGGCTTTCCGGCAAACCCGAATTTTTCGGCGCAACAGGCGGTGGCGACCTTTGTCAGCGTGGTTGAACGGGTTGAACCGGTGGCCGAGCGTGTGTGCCGTGAACGCGCGGCGTTCGGCACCAATTGTGATCTGCAGATCGTGGTCGACAGCCGTCGTGACAGTCCGCCAAACGCCTTTCAGACGGTCGACGGGCGCGGGCGGCCTGTGGTCGGCTTTACGCTTGCGCTGATTGCGGATGCGCGCAACGCTGATGAAATTGCCTTTGTGCTGGGCCATGAGGCGTCGCACCACATCCGCGGCCATATTCCGAAACGCGAGGAATTGGCGATTGCGGGCGCGCTGGTTGCAGGGGTTCTGGCGCAGGCGTCGGGTGCGGACGCGGCTGCGGTGCGCGCGGCACAGGATGCGGGTGCGCAGGTCGGCGCGCGCACCTATTCGCGCGATTTCGAACTTGAGGCTGATGCGCTTGGCGCGGAAATCGCATTCATCGCGGGTTTTGACCCGCTGCGCGGCACCGGGTTCTTTGACCGCCTGCCGGATCCGGGCGACCGGTTTCTTGGCACCCACCCGCCAAACGCCCAACGCAAGGAAATCGTGCGCAAGGTGACCGCACAGCTGCGCGCGGGAGGGTAAGGGCCACGCGGTTGATCCAGATCAAGGCGGCAAGTCCCGGCCCTGCCGATGATCGCATGGTCAACAGGGAAGGGATCGCCATGATCGGTTATGTAGAGGCTCCACATGCATGGGCGCGCGCGCAGCGGATGGCACAGGTTGGCGGTCTGAACCTTGCGGGTGCGGTAGTGGACGGCTGGCTTGCACGTCACGAATTGCGCGCGATTGTGAATTGCTGCCAGGCGTGCCGCGTCGACGCGGATTGCGGCATGTGGCTGGACCAAGCCCAACCCGTCACCTGCGCGCCCGGATTTTGCGCCAACCGCACGGTGATTGCAGGGCTTGCACCGGAGGCCGCCTGACACCGCCTTTGCGGGGGCACTAGTCAGCGCATGCCCCGCCCTCTATGGTAGATATCAATCGTAAGTCAGGTTGATTTGATGCAGTTGATGGATGAATTGCGCCGCTTGCAGAATACGGCGCGGTGGTCGTGGCAGGGTTGGACCAGCGCATGGCTGCGGGAAAAATCGCTGCGGCAATGGGCCATGCTGAATGTGGCGTCGGCGATCCTTGCGTTTGTGATTGATCTGACACCGGGTGAGCGGGCCTTGATCCTTTCGCTTGGGCTGTTGATCCTTGTCATGGAACTGATGAACACGGCGATCGAGGAAACGGTGGACTACATCAGCGAGGCGCAAGACCCCCGCGCAGGCCGCGCCAAGGATTGCGGATCGGCGGCGGTGGCGGTGACGGCAATCGCGGGCGGTGTCGCGTGGCTGGTGATCCTGATCGGGTAGGGGTCAGCGTGGGGGACAACGGGCGGTCAGACGCTATCCTTGCGGCAGGACCAGCGTCTTGTGCGACCCGTCGCAAAAGGGCGCGTTGGCGGTGTGTTTGCAGCCGCACAGAAAGGCGATTTTCGCGGCATCCACGTTGAATTTGAGCGGATTGAACGCCGTGCCCTTGTGGCTGCCATCGCAGTAGGGCTGGTTCTTGGATTGCCCGCAGGCGCACCAGAAATAGGCTTTCTCAGCTAGCAAATCGACCTTGTAAGGTGCGGGCTGGGCGATATGGGGGGCGTCGGACATTTGGCTTTCCTCATGACGGATGGCTGGCCTCAACGATGCGCTGCAAAGATCGGCGGCGTCAATCGGCCTGGCGGAAAGGGTCTTGATGGGGCGGGGTCAGGCACCCACACCATCCCTCGGCTGCCACGATGCCAAGCGCGCTGGGTGCGCCTGCGACTTTTTCGTAGGTCACGATGGCCAAATGGCCTAGCATTGATGCTTCCGCGCCCAACGCGCGGGATCAGGCGCGGTGACCGCGCAGCCCTTGGGAGGGGGCTTTCCATGGCAACATACATCATTTCTGGCAATTACAGCGCCGAGGGCATGCGCGGTATGATCGCCAATCCGTCGGATCGTGTCGCCGCCGTGAAACCGCTGCTGGAGGCATCGGGGGGCAAGATTCTGTCGTATTATGTTACGATGGGAGAGCAGGATTTCCAGATGACTGTCGAAGGCGGGGCGGATATGGAAGGGTTTCTTGCCGCCCTGATCGTGGCGGGCGCGTCTGGCGGGATCAGCAACCTCAAGACAGTGCAGGCCTTTACGACGGCAGAGTTCATGGCTGCCCAGAAGCGGGCGGGCGCGATGACGGCCAAGTTCAGGGCCCCCAATCAGAGCTGAGCCATGCGGAAACGGCCCTGTGGGGCCGTTTCCCGGCACGCGGGGGGTGACGGGCACCAGTGGCATCCCGCGCAATGCGCAAATGTAGCGCGGGGACGTGTCGAAGGCATTGAAATGCGGGTCTGCGCGCCATAGCCGACAGTCGCAATGAACATGACACGGCACGGTCGGTCATTCCGGAGGTGGCAGTCCACGACGGATACGGCAGGTCACCACAAGGAACATGTGCTGTGAACTTCCATCCTGTCACGCACAATGTCTGTCATCTGGCTGCGGATTCGGGGCAAGTCCTGAATGTCATTGTGAAAGATCCCCAGTCTGAAAATATGGCCATCAACCGCGACGTTGCCAGTACAAGACAAGGAATCCGGGCTGTTGCACTGGACTTCTGCCACCGCCGACCCCGCGTCATCAAACAGCATATAGGTCGGATATACCCGGTGCTGGATCATCGTGCATTGCGCATAGGGCACTTCAGGCCCGTCGCCAATTTGCCGCGCGACATGCTTGAGCGGACCGAAATCTTCCAGAACATGACAGCCTGCGCCATTGATGGCCACGGTTTTGAAATCAAAATTCTGCCATCTGAAAGTGAACTTCTTGTCGTTTGTGTTGTCCAACCGGGAATAAAAGCCCCATGCAATAGCACCAATACCCGCTCCGTGATGAATCCAGAACTCACGATCATCGCGGTTTTGATAGTCGTCAAACCGGGTGTCACCGTCGATGTGAACAGTCAGGCACCCACCGGGGCCATCAATCTGCAGGCGCCCGGTCTGCCTGCGATACGCATCCTTGATCGGATTCTGGAATAGCAAGGCGGTGAAGACAACAGCAGCCAAAAGCGCAAGAAGTCGCCACATCGGTCTGGTTCCATGTCTTGCACAAGCGGTCAGTCGTCACTGAGACGATTGAACAATCTGATTGGCATTGCAAGGTCAGTGGGGTGCCAACGATGGATGAGGCTTGGCAACTGATCCGGTTTGATTTTGCAGACGGGTCGCCGGGAAAACACAGGGGTCTGCGGGGCGGAGACTTACCCCTGCCGCCCCCACAGATCATACTCTCCCGCCTCTTCTACCGTGACTCGCACGATATCCCCCGCCGACAGCCCTTCAAAACCTTCATCAATGAACAGGTTGCCGTCGATTTCGGGCGCGTCGGCCATGGTGCGGCAGGTGGCACCTTCATCATCGACCTCGTCCACGATGACCGGTATCACTTTTCCAACCTTGGCCGCCAGTTTCGCCGCCGAAATGCTTTGGGCCTTTTCCATAAAGCGATCATATCGGTCTTGCTTGACCTCGGAGGCCACATGATCGGGCAGGGCGTTCGACCGCGCACCTGCCACGTTTTCGTACTGAAAACAGCCGACCCGGTCCAGTTGCGCGGCATCCAGCCAATCCAGCAGCACCTGAAATTCCGCCTCCGTCTCGCCGGGATAGCCCACGATGAACGTGGACCGCAGGGTGATGTCGGGGCAGACCGCACGCCAGGCCGCGATCTCGTCCAGCGTCTTTGCAGCCGCCGCTGGCCGGGCCATGCGGCGCAACACGCCCGGGTCGGCATGCTGGAACGGAATGTCGAGGTAAGGCAGCACCAGCCCGTCGGCCATCAGCGGCACCAGATCGCGCACATGCGGGTAGGGGTAGACGTAATGCAACCGCACCCACGCCCCCAGCCGCCCCATCTCGCGCGACAGATCGGTGATGTGACTGCGCACCTCGCCGCCCTTCCAAGGGCTGAGGTCATGCTTGCGGTCCACCCCGTAGGCGGATGTATCCTGCGAGATGACCAGCAGTTCCTTGACGCCGGCCTCAACCAGCTTTTCCGCCTCGCGCAGCACGGCATGGGCGGGGCGTGATTGCAAAAGGCCGCGCATGTCGGGGATGATGCAGAATTTGCACTTGTGGTTGCAACCTTCTGAAATCTTGAGATAACTGTAGTGGCGCGGGGTCAGGCTGACCCCCGTGGCGGGCAGCAGATCAATGAACGGATCGGGGCTGGGGGGCACGGCCTTGTGGACGGCATCCAGAACCGCCTCGTACTGGTGCGGGCCGGTGACGGCCATGACCTTTGGATGCGCGCCGGTGATGTAGTCGGGTTCCGCCCCCAGACAGCCCGTCACGATCACCCGGCCGTTCTCGCGCAGCGCCTCGCCGATGGCATCCAGAGATTTCCGCCTTGGCGCTGTCAAGGAACCCGCAGGTGTTCACGATTACCGCATCGGCGCCCTGATAATCGGGGCTGATGGCGTAACCTTCGGCGCGCAGGCGGGTGAGGATGCGTTCACTGTCAACCAGCGCCTTGGGGCAACCGAGGGAGACCATGCCGATGGTCGGCTGGTGGGTTCCATCAGAGCGGGCACGCCGGGCATCGGGAACGCTGGCGCGGGCGTCATGCGGAACGCGTGCACGGGCCAAGTCGGGGCGGAGGTTGGGCGGGTTTTGTGACATGGGGGGGATATAGCGGGGATCGCGCGGGCGGGGTAGGGGGCGGGATTGGCGTGTTTGGGGCGGGGGTGGCGTTCGGGGGGTTAACCCGCTGATTTTCCGTGGATTCCGGCATCTTTCTTGCATCTTGATCGCGTCTTCTTTGCGTCTCTACGCGCGCAAGGGTGCGGGGGCGTTAACCATCTGGGGCGAATTGGGGGGCGGAGCGGCACGGAGTGCGGGCGCGGCAGAGGTTGCGGTGCGGGCGGGGCGCGGCTCACCTTTGGTTTACCCATTCGCAGGAGGATGGGGCAGGAGTTGGGGTGGACCCCGACCTACGGGCGGGATGCGTGGGGACCCCCACCCCCGACCCCTCTCCACAAAGGGGGGCACGTGGACTGCCGGGTTCGGGTTGATGCGAACCGCCTTAATCCTCCAGCACGAAGGTCACCATCATGTTGACCTGCCACTGCACGATCTGGTTGTTCTTCACGCTGACCTTGTGTTCCTTGACCCAAGCGCCGGATACGCCGCGCAGGGTTTCGGTGGCGCGGGCGATGCCGGTGGCGACGGCATCCTCAAAGCTTTTGGTCGAGGTGGCGGAGATTTCGGTAACGCGTGCGACGGACATGGTATCCTCCCCGGGTGACTGAAAGGAACAGTGTCGCATGCCGCCCCACCCCCACGCCAGCGCCGTGACAGGGGGCGGCCACAAACCGCCTTACACCAGCACCCGGTTGAAGAACGCGATGGTGCGGTCCCACGCCAGCTCTGCCGCCGCCTGATCATAACGTGGGGTGGAATCGTTGTGAAAGCCGTGGTTCGTGCCGGGGTAGACATGCGCCTCATACGCGACACCTGCAGCCTTCAGCGCGGCCTCATAGGCGGGCCAGCCTTCGTTCACCCGGTCGTCGGTTTCGGCGTAATGCAGCAGCAGCGGTGCCTTGATCTTGGGCGCATCGGCGGGGTCGGCCTGTCGGCCATAGAAGGGCACCGCCCCTTTCAGATCGGGAAAGGCGACGGCGGCGGCATTCGACACGCCCCCGCCATAGCAGAACCCGGTGATGGCGACGCCCGTCACATCATCGCGCGCCATCATGAATTCCACGGCAGCAAGGAAATCATTCATCAGCTTGGCCGGATCGACCGCCTGATTGCAGTTCGCGGCCCGCCTCGTCATTGCCGGGATAGCCGCCGACCGATGTCAGGCCATCCGGGGCAAGCGCGATGAAACCCGCCTTGGCCACCCGCCGCGCCACATCTTCGATATAGGGGTTCAGGCCGCGGTTTTCGTGGACGACGACGACAGCGCCCACGGCACCGGTCGCGGCGGCGGGTTTCACCTGATAGGCGCGCACCTCGCCATGGCCGTCGGGCGAGGGGTAGGTGATGTATTCGGCGATGATGTCGGGGTCGGTGAACGCCACCTGCTGGGCCAGCGCGTAATTCGGGCTCATCAGGCCAAGCAGGGTGACGGCGGTCATGCCGCCCACGGTAAACTTGCCTGCGCGCTCTAGAAATTCGCGTTTGGTGATCTTGCCATGGGCATAGAAATCATAAAGTTCCAGAAGCGCGGGGTGGAAATCCGATGCGGTCATGCGGGTCATGCTGGCCTCCATTCTGATTGCGTTTCGGAAAGGTAGTGCAGAATCTGCCGGGCGCACATCACATCTTCGCTGCAGCGATTGAGTCCCCCTCGCCACACTTTTGTGCGCTAGATGATGTATGTGACGATTTTTCCTAGGCGAGCCATACGCCATGCCCCTATAACCGGGCGTGACGGGGGAATATAACCCCTGCACCTTGAGGCATGCTAACCAACAAGCAAGGAGGGGGCCCATGCGCTGCCCATTCTGCGGCAATATCGACACGCAAGTGAAAGACTTCGCGTCCGGCCGAAGACCATGTCGCCATCCGGCGGCGGCGGTTCTGTCCGGCCTGTGGCGGGCGTTTCACCACCTATGAACGCGTGCAGTTGCGCGATCTGATCGTGGTGAAATCATCCGGCAAGCGCGAGGATTTTGACCGCACCAAACTGGAACGGTCGATCCGGATCGCGATGCAAAAGCGCCCGATTGATCCCGAACGCATCGACCAGATGATTTCCGGCATCGTGCGCAGGCTGGAAAGCCTTGGTGATACCGACATCTCGTCCAAGGTGATTGGCGAGATCGTGATGGAAAGCCTGGCACGCATCGACACGGTGGCCTATGTGCGCTTTGCGAGCGTTTACAAGAACTTCCAGGCGGCGGATGACTTTGACCGCTTTGTGTCGGAACTCCGCCCCGGCGGCGCGTCGGAAGAGTGACCGACGACGGCCACATGGCCCACGCCCTCGTGCTTGGCGCGCGGGGGCTTGGGCGCACATGGCCCAACCCGTCCGTTGGCTGTGTGATCGTGAATGAGGGTCGCATCGTGGGGCGCGGGTTTACGCAACCTGGCGGGCGGCCCCATGCCGAACGGATGGCGCTGGCGCAGGCGGGCGATGCGGCACGGGGGGCATCGGTCTATGTGACGCTGGAGCCTTGTGCGCATCATGGGCAGACCACGCCCATGTGCGGAGGCGCTGATTGCGGCGGGTGTGGCGCGTGTGGTGACGGCGATCACGGACCCTGATCCGCGCGTGGCGGGGCGGGGGCATGCGATGCTGCGGGCGGCGGGGATTGCGGTGACCGAAGGCGTGCTTGCGATGCGCGCGCGTGAGGTGACGGCGGGGTTTCTGAAGCGTGTCACGCAAGGTCTGCCCTTTGTCACGCTGAAACTTGCGGCGACGCTGGATGGGCGCACGGCGACGGCAGGCGGCGAGTTGCGCTGGATCACCGGGCCTGAGGCGCGGCGCGCGGTGCATGCGATGCGGATGAGCCATGATGCGGTGCTGATCGGGGCGGGGACGGCGGTGGCCGATGATCCGGAGCTGACGGCGCGGGATATGGGGGCGGGTCATCAGCCGGTGCGGATCGTGATGGACAGCACGCTGCGCACGTCCCTTGCCAGCCGCCTTGCGCAGACCGCGCGCGAGACCCCGGTCTGGATGATCCACGGCGAAAAGGCGTCACCATCGACCATCACCGCATGGCAACAGGTGGGCGCGCGGATGATCGAGGCCACCGATGCCACAACCGCCCTGCGCGCGCTGGCGGAGGCGGGTCTGACGCGCGTTTTGTGCGAGGGCGGGGCGACGCTGGCGGCAAGTTTGCTGCGGGCGGGGCTGGTAGATGAGCTTGCGCTGTTTACCGCCGGGGCGGCCTTTGGGGCGGACGGGCATCCTGCGCTTGGCGCCTTTGGCCTGACCGCCCTGCAAGATGCGCCGCGCCTGAAGTTGCGCGATCTGCGCCGGGTGGGCAGCGATACCTTCAGTCTTTGGGCGGCGCACTGACGGGCTTGGGTGCGGCGTCCCATTGCCCGACCAGAATGCGGTTTGCATCGCCCTGCCGGGTCATCGAACTGCCGCGTTTTCATCGCCCAGATGAATGCCACAAGCCCGATGCCGCCAAGCAGCAGTGAGACCGGGATCAGGATTGTCAAAATCTCCATCATTTCACCCGGAGTGCGTTGAGTGACACGGTGATTGATGACAGCGACATCGCTGCCGCCGCCGCCAGTGGCGTGGCCAGCCCCATCAGCGCCAGTGGCACCGCGATCACGTTGTAACCACCTGAGATCACGAAATTTTCGATCATCCGCCGCCGTGCGCGCGCAGCGATACGCAATGCATCCGCGATCCCCGTCATATCCTGCCCCAACAGCACGATATCAGACGCCACCCGTGCGGCATCCAGTGCGGAGGCGGGCGAGATCGACACATGCGCGCCTGCCAGCGCGGTCGTGTCGTTCAGCCCATCGCCCACCATCAGCACCTTGTGCCCCGCGGCCGTCAGCGCGGCGACCACCGCCGCCTTGCCTTCGGGCCGCATCCCCGCTTGCCAGTCGGTGACGCCCAGCCGTGCGGCCATGGCGGCCACCGCCCCCGGCGCATCACCGGACAGGATCATCACCCGCAACCCCCGTGCGATCAGCGCCGCGATCAGGGTATCGGCACCGGGGCGCAGATGATCGGCAAAGCGGAAGGCGTGGGTCTGATCCCCGATCCTCAGATATGTCGCGGTCTGGTCCACCGCCTGCGCGCCGCACCAATCGGCCCGGCCCAGCCGCACCTTTGCGCCATGCCATGTGCCCTCAACGCCCGATCCCGGTATTTCGCGCAGGCCCATCACCCGCGCGGGCGTCACCCCCGCCCCGCGCGCCGCTGCGGCCAGCGCCTGCCCCAGAGGGTGCGCCGTGCCATCCGCCAGCGCCATCGCGACGGCAAGCACATCGCGCGGATGGTCCGGCAATCCCGCCACCTCGGGCTGCCCAAGGGTCAGCGTGCCGGTCTTGTCAAAGATCACGGTGTCGACCTCGGCCAGCCGTTCCAGTGCCGTGCCGTTTTTCACCAGCAACCCCATGCGGAACAACCGCCCGCTGGCCGCCGTGACGACCGCAGGCACCGCAAGGCCCAAGGCGCAAGGACAGGTGATGATCAGAACGGCGGCAGAGATGTTGATGGCAAAGCGCAGATCGCCCCCGGTCTGCCACATCCAGAAGCCAAAGGCAGAGAAGGACAGGATATGCACCAGCGGCGAATACAGCCGCGCGGCGCGATCCGCCAAAGACCGCATCGCCCCCTTGGCATTTTCCGCGATCCCCACCAGATCGGCCATCCGGTGCAGCGAGCTATCGCGCCCTGCCGCTGTGACCCGCACCGTCAAAGGCCCTGTCAGGTTGACCTCGCCTGCGCTGACCATCGCCCCCGTGGCCACCGCCACAGGCGCGCTTTCGCCCGTCAGCAGGGATCGGTCCAGTTCTGACGCACCGTCCGTCACCACGCCGTCGGCTGGCAGGCGTTCACCGGGCATCACGCGGATGATGTCGCCCGCCACCACATCGGCAATCGGCACCACCCGCGCCACGCCGTTCCGCAGCACGGTGGCGCGGGGCACTTCCAGTGCCGCCAATTCTTCTGCCGCCGAACGGGCAAGGGCGCGCGTGCGGTGGTCCAGATAGCGCCCCGCCAGCAGGAAAAAGCACAGCATCACGGCGGCATCGAAATAGGCGTGATGGCCGGAATACATGGTTTCAAACAGCGAAATCCCGGATGCAAGGATCAGCGCGAGCGAGATCGGCACATCCATCCCCAACCGCCCCGCGCGCAGGCTGGCGTAGGCTGCGCGAAAGAACGGCTGGCCGGAAAACAGCACTGTGGGCAGGGCAATGGCCGCCGAAATCCAATGGAACATGTCGCGCGTGGCGTCCGACGCCCCCGACCATACGGCGACCGAAAGCAGCATCACATTCATCATCGAAAAGAACGCAACCCCCAGCCGCATCAGCAATTCGCGGCCCTGCCGATCGGTTTCCGCCGATGACAAAAGGCCGCCGTCCAGCACATGCGCCGCGAACCCCGCGCGGGTGACGGCGGCGATCAGCGCGTCAGCCGTCACATCCGGCGTGGCGGCAATGGAGGCCCGCTTTTGCGTCAGGTTCACGCGCGCCGACTGCACGCCGGGCACGGCCATCAACGCGCCCTCGATCCCCGCGATGCAGGCCGCGCAATGCGCGCCGGGCAGGGACAGCAGCAGACGTGCGTCCGGGGCGGGGGCTTGCGCCGCCTGCCATTCGGCCAAGGGGGCCACGGCACAGGCAGGGCAGGCCATCGTCATTGCCGCACCCGCAGTTCCAGACGGCGCTGAAACGCCGTGCCATCAGCCGCCGTGGCGGTCACATCCACGCGCCACAGGCCGGGGCCAAGGTCCATCGGCAGGGCAAAGCCTGCGCCATCCCAGCCCAGATCGGCCGTGCGGTCATCGGCGGCCTCGGTCGCGCGGCCGACCAGCACATGCAGATCACGCGGGCGCACCACGCCGCCTGCATCGCGGAAATCCACCCGCAACCGCGCGCCGTCATAGCCAGCAACCACATCCCACCCCAAGGCCACCTGCGCGCTGCGCCGCGCATCAAAGCCGACACCAGCGGCGTAGGAACTGGCAACCTCTACCCCCGGAAAGGTGCTGATGGCCTTGTAGGCCATCACCAGATTGACTGCGATGATCACGCCAAACGCGCCCACGGTGATCGCCAGCACATGCCGCCCGGTCAATTCGCGCATCAGTCCACCCCCGTGCCGTTGAAATGGGTATCCTTGGCCACCCGGTCGCGGCCAGCCGGGTCTTCGATCCACAGGCGCAGATCGCTTTGATCGGCCTGCGCTGCCGGATCGTCGCGGGGCGCATCGACATAGACCCGCACCTCTTGCGTGGCATCCGCAGGCACGCGGATGAACAACCCGTCATGCCCTTCCATCGTCAGGCGCAAGGGTGCGTCCGTCCGCGCCGTGATCTGGAACACCCGGTCAGCACCCGTTTTGTTGCGCAGACGGACGTCATAAGTGTTGCGGATCGTGCCATCGGACAGCGTGACAAAGGTCGGGTTGCGCACCGGGCTGACATCGACGTCGATATCGGTGCGCAGGAACAGGGCCACCACAAGTGCCACGCCAATCCCGCCCCAAAGCAGGGTGTAAAGGATCGTGCGCGGGCGCAGGATATGCCGCCAGACGGGCTTTGTCGTCTTGCCACCGCGTTCGGCGACCTCGTCCGTCAGGGCAAGATAGCCGACAAGGTTCAGCGGGCGGTCGATCCGTGTCATCACGTCGTTGCAGGCATCAATGCACAGGCCGCAGGTGATGCAGGCCATCTGCTGGCCATCGCGGATATCAATGCCCATCGGGCAGACGTTCACGCAGGCCATGCAATCAATGCAATCACCTGCGCCTGCGGTGTTGACCTTGCCGCGCGGCTCGCCGCGCCAGTCGCGATAGCCGATGGTGATCGTGTCTTCGTCCATCATCGCGGCCTGAATGCGTGGCCATGGGCAGGCATAGATGCAGATCTGTTCGCGGAAAAAGCCGCCGAACAGGAATGTGGTGGCGGTCAGAATGCCGATGGTCGCATAGGCCACGGGATGCGCGGTGCCCGCCAGCAGATTGCGCGCAAGGGTGGGTGCGTCGGTGAAATAGAACACCCACGCCCCGCCGGTGGCCATCCCGATCAACAGCCAGACCGTCCATTTCACCGCGCGCTTGGCGATCTTTTCGCCATTGATCGCCTGCCGGTGCAGCCGCAGCCGCGCGTTGCGGTCGCCCTCGATCCAGCGTTCCACCAGAATGAAAAGATCGGTCCAGACGGTTTGCGGGCAGGCATAGCCGCACCAGACCCGCCCCAATGCGGATGTGAACAGGAACAGCCCCAAGCCTGCCATGACCAACAGGCCCGCGACGAAGTAAAACTCGTGCGGCCAGATCTCGATCATGAAGAAAAAGAACCGCCGCGTCGCGATATCGACCAGCACGGCCTGATCGGGCAGATTGGGGCCACGGTCCCATCTGATCCAGGGGGTGATGTAGTAGATCCCCAGCGTCACCCCCATGATCCACCATTTCAGCGTGCGAAACGCACCTTTCACGCGGCGCGGAAACACAGGCTCGCGTGCGGCATACAGGCGTTCGGGTTCGATGTCGGGGGCGGTCAAGGGGGCATGCTCCAATCGGGATTGCGCCCCTTATGCGCGCAGCGCCCGCCGCTCACCTTGATCTGGGTCAACACGCATTGCCAATCAGTGGCTTGCAGTTGTGCCCTGCCCTACGCATACTGCCTGCCCGTGCATGATATAGATTAAGTGATGGGTCGAGGCGATGGATAGCCACGTCAGGTACGTCTACGAAATCCCGGAGACGACATCGAAACCGATCGCCGAGGCCGAGAGGGGCATGTGCGGACCAAGCGGCGTGTTAATGCCCTTTGCCCCGCCACACCTGATCGCCGATGACGTGACCGGCCGCACCATCACGCAGATTTCAGGTTGCGTCGGAACCTACGGAACGGGCGGGCCCGGTTTCTTTGGTTTCCAACTTGATCATGAATGGCTGGTGCTTGCGATCTGGGGGGCGGGCTGCTGGATGACCTTCGCAGGACGATGCGTTGAGGATGATTTCTACGACGATTATGGCCGTCCGCCGCCGTGGATCGGAGAACACGGGGACGACCTGAGCGGGCGGGTCGTAGGGCAGACGATCGTTTCGATCACTGTCGCGCGGTACAGCCTCGATCTGTTGCTTTCCTCCGGTGACGCATTCCGTATTGAACCATCACCCGCGAACCGCCCGATCTTGCAAGGATCGAAACAACCGCGCGTCTTTCTGGAAAGTGACGACTTGCGAAAGGCTGTGTTTCTTTCACCGACGAACGAAATCTGGGTCTGAACGCCCGAACTGCCGCGCGCCCTTATGCCGCCGCCCGCAGGCCCATGTGACGAACGCCTTGACCGCTGGGCGCTGCACGCCGGGGCGGGTTGCGATGAAATACCCCTCGCGCGCGTTATCCTCGTGCACCACCACCAGACGCCCTGCCGCAAGATCGGCCTCGACAAACGCCCGCGCGATCACCGCCAGCCCTTGTCCGTCGCGCGCGCCGTCCAGCACAAGGTTCCCCGGCATCGAGGTCAGCCCATGCCCGGCGGCCCGCGTCACGCCGTATTTTTCCAGAAATTCGGTGGCCTCGCTGGTGCCCAATTCCTGCAGCCACGGCAGACCGGCAAGATCGGCCACCGAGGTCTGCCCCCGTCCCGCGATCAGCGCAGGTGCAGCCACCACCACCACCGATGATCGCAAAAGCAACCGCGCCTCCAGCCCCGGCCAGTCGCCATTGCCGAACCGCAGGGCCAGATCGGCCCCGTCAGGCCCGATGCGCACGACTTCGGGTGAGGCGTCGATCATCAGGTCCACCCCCGGATGATGCCGCCGGAAATCCGCCAGCCGTGGCATCAGCCAACCCGACGCAAAGGCCGGCGTCGTCGTCACCTGCAAGGGTCGCGCGCCTTCATCCGCCGTCAGCGCGCGCAAGGTGGTGCTGATGGTGCCGAACCCGTCGGCCAGCCCGCGCGCAAGGTCACGCCCTTCATCGGTCAGCACAAGGCCGCGCGCCGACCGTATCACCAGCGCCACGCGCAGATGCGCCTCAAGCGCCCTGATCTGCTGGCTGATGGCGGCATGTGTCACGCCCGTCTGTGCCCCCGCCGCCGCCAGCGTGCCGGCATCAGCAAAGGCCGCGAATGCGCGAAGCGCCGAAAGCGGGGGCATGTCCTGCCAGATCGACATGTAAGCCTGCCTTACACTATCCAAGGATTTCTGATTCGCATATTCGCGCGAAAAAAGCCATTTTCAAAGCATGAAATGACGCACAGGAGAAACCGCCATGTTGGAAATTCTTGCACAAAGCCTGCTGATTGCGACCCGGCTTTATCCCGATCGGCGCCCCGGATATCCGTCCAGCCACGAAATGCGCCAAGACATGCTGCTGCAAGAACGCCGCCTGCGTGAGGCCCGGTTTGGGACCATGCGCTGGGGTTGATAAGATTGCGGCATTGCCCCCCCCGCGTCTTTGACCGAACGCCTGCGGCCTGTCATGCTGCCCCCTACGTGACACTGCCGCAGGCTGGACAGGGTCGTGTGGCAATGGGGGGGGATGGCCATGACCGTAAAGCGCAAGGCCGCACTGGCAGAGGAATTCTCGGCGGCCGAAATTGGTGCTCTTGCGCATCTTTACCGGGGCGAGGTTTACCGCAGCACCGTCTGGCGGACCCGGCTGGATACCACGACCAACTGGGCTGTCGTGACATTGGGCGTGGCGCTGTCGATCACGTATTCCTCGCCCGAGGCATCGCCTTTGCCGCTGGTTCTGGTTGGCGTGCTGATCCTGCTGTTCCTGACGCTGGAGGCACGGCGCTATCGGTTCTTCAACGTCTGGCGCGCCCGTGCCCGCTGGATGGAACGCCATTTTTATGTTCCGATGCTGATCGACGGCGATCTGCATACCGAAGATGACTGGCAAAACACGCTCGCCGAAGATTATCGCAACCCGCAGTATCACGTCAGCTATCTTGTTGCTGTCGCGCGGCGGGTGCGATCAAATTATCTGTGGATCCTGCTGATCCAGACGATTGCCTATGCGGGCAAACTGATGGTGCACCCTGTGCCTGTGCGCAGTTTCGGTGATTTTGTCACGCGCGCCGATATCGGCCCGGTTCCGGGGGAATGGGTGCTGGCGGCTGGCATGATTTACATCGCCAGTGGTGTTGGACTGGCCATTTGGGTCACCCGACAGGACAGGCAACGCAGCCTTGCGCGCGGTGGGCGTGGCACGTCGATGGGGTAGCGTGCCGTCATTCCCCACCGCCACGCGAATGCACATAGACCGCCACGGCGCGCAATTCATCCGCGCTTAGCCGCGTGGCCCAAGGCGGCATCACGCCAAAGCGGGCGTTGACGATGGTATAGGTCAGCGCTTCACGCGTGCCGCCATACAGCCAGATCGCATCGGTCAGGTTCGGCGCACCCAGTTCGCGGTCGCCCTTTCCCGCCTCACCATGGCAGGACACGCAGTTTTCCGCGAACACCACGGCCCCTTCAGCGGCCAGACCTGCATCATGGTCGGCCCCGGAGATTGCCAGCACATGTTCCACTGCCGCCGCGATCTGCGGGCCTTCCAGAATGCCATCCACCCCGAAGGCGGGCATCTGCGAATAGCGCGCATCCGGGTCTTGGGTGTTGCGGATGCCATGGGTGATCGTGGTCAGGATGGCATCAATGTCACCGCCCCACAGCCAGTCATCATCCAGCAGGTTCGGATATCCCTTGCCCATCACACCCGCCGCCCCGCGCCATGGCAGGTCGCGCAATTGGTGCGGAACACGGCAGCACCTGCGTTTTCGGCAAAGGCGGCAAGGTCTTGCTGGGCTGCGATCTGCGTCAGATCTGCGGCCACCAGCCGCGCCTTGATTGCGGCATTGGCGGCATCAAAGCTGGCGATGTCGGCGGCCACATCGGCGCGCGCACTGCCCCCGATCACCCCTTGGGTGGCCTGCGTCAGCATTGGCCATGCCGGATAGGCGATGGTATATCCCACCCCCCAGATGATGGTGGCATAGAGCGTCCACAGCCACCAGCGGGGCAGGGGGTTGTTCAATTCCTGAATGCCGTCCCATTCGTGGCCTGTGGTGCTGACCTCGGCCGGTTTTGCCCCGCGTTTTTCCGGCTTCTTCATGGCTGCGGCCCCCTTTTTGCCGGTGCATCCTCATGGCGAAAGATCACGGCCGCCGCATCGTCATGCACGGGCCTGCTGCCGGGGCGAAAGGCGAAAAGGATCACCGCGAAAAACACGCCTGTCAGGGCCAGCAAGACCCAGCTATCGGCAAAATGGCGCATCATTTCATACATATGCATAGCGATACCCCTTTCAGCGGTTCGGATCAGGTTCAAAGGTGGAAAAGTCGACCATTGTGCCCAGCACCTGCAAATAGGCCACCAGCGCGTCCATCTCGGTCACGTCCGGGGTGCCGTCAAAGTTCGACACAACGGTGTTCGGATAATGCGCCAGCAGCGCATCGGTATCGGCATAGGGGTCAAGCTGTGCTGCCACATCGGCCTGCGCACCGGCGATCATCTCTTCACTGTAAGGCACGCCCACCATCGCACTGGCGGCCAGCAGATCGGCGATGTTTTTCACATCAAGTTTGGCATCCAGCAGGAACCCGTAGGGCGGCATGATGGATTCCGGCACCACCGCCTGCGGATCGGTCAGATGGTCGACATGCCATGCATCCGAATAGCGCCCCCCCACGCGGGCAAGGTCGGGCCCGGTGCGTTTGGACCCCCATTGAAACGGATGGTCATAGACCAATTCCGCCGCCAGACTGTAGTGCCCATACCGCTCTACCTCGTCGCGCATCGGGCGGATCATCTGGCTGTGGCAGGTATAGCAGCCCTCGCGGATGTAGATCTGCCGCCCCGCCAGCTCCAGCGGCGTATAGGGCCGCACACCCGTCACCGGTTCAATCGTGTTCTGAATCCAGAACAGGGGTGCGATTTGCACGATCCCCCCGATTGCCACCACCAGCAGGCTTAACACCGCCAGCAGTGTCGCGTGGGTTTCGATCTTTTTGTGATGGTCAAGAATACCCATGTCCGCCCCCTATTCCGCAGGCACGGCAACGGGTTGCACTGATCTGCGCCCCCACGGCCGTTTTCCACAGGTTGAACACCATGATCAGTGCGCCGGTCAGATACATCAGCCCCCCCGTGCCCCGCACCACATACATCGGGAATTTGGCCTGCACGGTGTCGGTAAAGGCGTTCACCAGAAACCCGTTGGCATCGACCTCGCGCCACATCAGGCCTTCCATGATGCCCGTCACCCACATGGATGCGGCGTAAAGAACGATGCCGATGGTCGCCAACCAGAAATGCCAGTTCACCAGCCGCAGCGAATAGAGCCCCTGCCGCCCCCACAGGCGCGGCGTCAGGAAATACAGCGCGCCAAAGGTGATCATCCCGTTCCAGCCAAGCGCCCCCGAATGCACATGGCCGATGGTCCAGTCGGTGTAATGCGACAGGGAATTGACGGCCTTGATGCTCATCATCGGGCCCTCGAAGGTGGACATGCCGTAAAACCCAAGGGACAGCACCATCATCCGCAGCACGGGGTCGGTGCGCAGCTTGTCCCATGCGCCTGACAGCGTCATCAGGCCGTTGATCATGCCACCCCAGCTTGGCATCCACAGCACGATGGAAAACACCATGCCAAGGGTCGCGGCCCATTCCGGCAGGGCGGTATAGTGCAGATGATGCGGCCCGGCCCAGATATACAGGAAGATCAGTGCCCAGAAGTGGATGATGCTGAGTTTATAGGAATAAACCGGGCGTTCGGCCTGTTTCGGCACGAAGTAATACATCATCCCCAGAAAGCCCGCCGTCAGGAAAAAACCGACCGCGTTATGCCCATACCACCACTGGATCATCGCATCCTGCACACCGCTGGTGACCTGTATCTGCATCGACCCAAGGATCGACACCGGCACCGCCATGCTGTTGACCAGATGCAGCATCGCCACGGTGATGATCATCGACAGCAAGAACCAGTTGGCGACATAGATATGTGGCTCGCGTCTTGTGATCAGCGTGCCCATGTAGACGGCCAGAAACGCAACCCACACAATCGTCAACCAGATATCCACATACCAGACGGGTTCGGCATATTCCTTGCCCTGCGTTGCCCCCAGCACATAGCCCACGGCGGCCAGCACGATGAACAACTGGTATCCCCAGAACACGAACCAGCCCAGATTGCCGCCCCAGAGCCGCACAGCACAGGTGCGCTGCACGATGTAAAAACTGCTCATGATCAAGGCATTGCCACCAAAGGCGAAGACCACTGCCGATGTGTGCAGCGGGCGCAGGCGGCCAAAGTTCAGAATGCCCTGCGCCCAGGCGGGGTTCAGCGATGGAAAGGCCAGTTGGAACGCGATCCACGCCCCGACCGAAAAGCCGACGATGCCCCAGAATGTCGTCGCAATCACGCCCGCGCGCACCACGTCATCCATGTACTGATCGTGCCGCACAGGCCGCGCCTCGCCCACGCCGCGCAGCACCCAGATAAAGGTGATGCCTGCGGCCACCACAATTGTCAGCGCATTGGCCTGATAGGCAATGTCGCGTCCGAACTGCGCGGCAAGCCCCGCCAGCAGCATGATGAACCCCAGCAAGATGAGCTTGACTGCATCCCACATCTGATAGACCCCTTTCGGCTGTCCGCACCCTGAACGGGGCGGTCCTGATGGGGTGGTTGTGACGCAAGGCGCAAGCGGGCTCCTTGATCCATGTCAACCGATTGTCGAATTGTCTTGACCCAGATCAAGGCGGAACTGCATGGGCAGGTGCAGGTTTTCCTTTATCCGATCAAGAAAGGATCAGACCATGAAATCCCTGTTAACTGTTCTGACCGAAACCGCGCAGGCCAAGGCGCAACTTGCCGCCGCCGTGGACTTTGCCCGCGCGCATGACGCGCATCTTGACGTGTTGGCCTTGGGCGTTGACACAACCCCGCTGAGCTATGGGCAGTTTGGCACCTCGATCGCCATCGTTCAGGTGGCCGTCGAACGTGCCGAGGCGCAGGCGACCGAACTGGCAGACATGGCGCGGACGATGCTGGGGGCCGAAGGGCCCGATCTGAAATGGGCCGTTGACGCGCAGATGGCGCAAAGCGGCGGCATTATTGAAGTGGTGGGTTACCGCGCGCGTCTGTCCGATGTGGTGATCCTGCCGCAGCCCTATGGTGCCGACCGCGGCATCGACGCCGAGATCGTGCTGGAAACGGCGCTCTTTGATGGCCGCGCACCCGTGCTGGTGGTGCCTGCCGCGGGCCTGGGCAAGGCCGCCCGGCCTGAACGCGTCGTTGTTGCCTGGAACCAAAGCGCCGAGGCGATGGCGGCCGTCCGCGCGGCCCTTCCGCTGCTGAAACACGCCAAGAGCGTCAGTCTGGCCGTGATCGACCCCGGCAGTCATGGCGCGGAACGGTCAGACCCCGGCGGGATGCTGTGCCAGATGCTGTCGCGCCATGGCGTGCATGCCGATGTCGCGGTGCTGGCCAAAACCATGCCGCGGGTCACGGATGTGCTGAACCGACACATCATGGATACGGGTGCCGATCTTCTGGTGATGGGGGCTTACGGCCATTCCCGCCTGCGCGAAGCGCTGTTTGGCGGCGCCACCCGCGACATGCTGGAACAATGCCCGGTGTCCCTGCTGATGGCGCATTAAGCCCGCCATCCCGCCATCGCAACCTCTGCGCCCCGCGGCTTGGCGTCAGCCGGATTGCACAGCTTGACGACAACAGGGCCGCGCTCATGCTGCGCCTGCCGGATCACCATCGCGCCGCACTTGACGCGATCAGCACATCTGAACCGCGCATGCTGGATACGATGTTCACGCCTGCGCAAAGGCAACATGGCATTTTTGGCGGAACCCGCGTGCGTGGATGGGACGAGGCCGCATAGCGGGTTTGGTCTGCCAGAAAGCGGTCACGCTACCTCGGCGCGCCACTGTCCACGTCATCGCCGGCGACTGAAACCAATTGGTCGAAATCCGCCACGGTCACGCTGCGGCTGCCTTCCACCACGATCACCCCGTCCTTTTTCAGCGCGCTTATCTGGCGGCTGACCGTTTCCAGCGTCAGCCCCAGATAATCCGCCATCGCCTCGCGCGTCAGGGGCAGTTCAAACGCGACCGCCCCACCCGAATGCGCCTCATTCAACATCAACACGCGCCGGGCAAGGATCGCCAGCAGACTTGCAATCTTTTCCCGCGCCGTCTTGCGCCCCAACACCAGCATCCATTCCCGCGCCGCGTCCAGTTCATCCAGCGTCATTTCCAGCAGGCGATGCACCACATGTGGGGTCGTGGCCATCATGTCCTCAAACGGCTTCTTGCGAAAACAGCACATCACCAGATCGCTGACCGCCGTCACATCGAATGCCGCCGTCACCCGCCCCGGTCGCCCCACGAAATCCGATGGCTGCAACAGACCCACCATCTGCCGCCGCCCATCCTCCATCGTCTGCGTCAGCGTGGCCACGCCGGTCACGACCGACGCCACAAAATCCATCCGGTCGCCAGCCCAGATCACGGTCTGACCCGCCTGAAACGTGCGGTAGTATTTCATGTTTTCCAGTTGCGACAGCTCATCCGCATCGCAGCGCGCGCAGACCGCCCGATGCCGGATCGGGCAATCGCCGCAATCCTGATGGCCGCCGGGAAGCTGAAGGTTCATGGCAATTGGTCCATTGTGCCGCACGTCAGGACGATCTTACGCCCGCCGCGCCGCAATCACAATGAACGCCTGCTTACCAATGCCCGGTTGACGGCATGCTCGCCCAAGGTTCGGCTGCAGGCAGCGCATCCCCGATCTGCAACAACTCCACCGAGATATTGTCGGGCGACCGCACAAAGGCCATCCGCCCGTCACGCGGCGGGCGGTTGATCACCACCCCATTGGCCTGCAGATGCGCACAGGTGTCGTAGATGTTGGAAACGCCGTAGGCCAGATGCCCGAAATGGCGGCTGTCGCACGGCAAGCCCTCGTCGCCATCCCAGTTATACGTCAACTCCACCGGGCAGTCCTCTTGTCCGGGCGGCGCCATGAACACCAGCGAGAACCGCCCGCCCTCATTGTCGATCCGCCGCGTTTCCTCCAGCCCCAGCAGTTTGTAAAACGCAATCGACGCGTCCAGATCCTTCACGCGCACCATCGTGTGCAAATAGCGGATTGTCATTGTGATCTCCTTCTTTGATGCCCAACCTAGCATCCATCCCGGCAAAGAACAGTGACAGCAGCTTGTGGTATCGCAACGCCGCGCCGCAAGATATAGTCAACCCCGACTCAACTCATGCGAGGCCGCCATGCCCCTGACCCCAGACCAGTTGTCCGAAATCGAAAGCCAGCGGTCCACCCCGCGCATGACCCTGCGGGCCGTCAGCGAGGGGATGGAGGCGCATCTTTACCGCGCCCACCCGGTGCTGGATCACGGCTTTGTCCGCGTCATCGACTACATGGGCGACGATGCCGCCATCGTGCAGGCCGCCCGCGTGTCCTACGGCGCGGGCACCAAGCATGTGCAGAACGACGAAGGCCTGATCCGCTACCTGATGCGCCACTGGCATTCGACCCCGTTCGAGATGTGCGAGATCAAGCTGCACGTCAAACTGCCCGTCTTCGTCGCCCGCCAGTGGATCCGCCACCGCACCGCCAACGTCAACGAATACTCCGCCCGCTATTCGATCCTCGACCGCGAGTTCTATATCCCCGCCCCCGAACAGCTTGCCGCGCAATCGGTGGTCAACAATCAGGGCCGGGGCGAGGTTTTGACGGGCGAGGAGAGCGCCCGCGTGCTGGAGATGCTGAAAGCCGACGCGAACACGGCCTACGACCATTACGAGGAGATGCTGTCGACGGACGGCCAGCAGGGCCTTGCCCGCGAGCTCGCCCGCATGAACCTGCCCGCCAACATCTACACCCAATGGTACTGGAAGGTGGACCTGCACAACCTGTTCCACTTCCTGCGCCTGCGCGCCGACGCCCACGCGCAATACGAGATCCGCGTCTATGCCGAGGCGATTGCGGCGTGTGTCCAGGACTGGGTGCCGTTGGCCTATCGCGGCGTTCGAGGATTACCGGATGGGCGGGGTGACGCTGTCGGCGAAGGCGATTGACTGCGTGCAGCGGATGCTGAAGGGGGAGACGGTGACGCAGGAGACGTCCGGGATGAGCAAGGGGGAGTGGCGGGAGTTTGAGGGGGTTTTGGGGTGAGGGAAGATGCGTTCCGGGCAGATGCCATTTGGACAACTTTTGCGCAGATTGACACGGCGCTAAATGCCTTCAGTGATCTTGGTAAGACAAATCCGAGAGCACTTCGATCTACAAAAGCAGTTTGAATATTTTCGATGGGTACTCGAAAGAAGTGATCCAAGCCTGATCACTCAGGCCGAACTCAACCAGACGCGAAGTGAATTGAAAAATCGGCTCTGTCTCACATGCCATCTGATGCTGCAAGCTGGCAGTACTTACCAACCATTCAAAACTTTCTTTCGCAGTCGCTCACGCGCTTCACAAGTAAGACAGAAGAGACTGACCAGATCCAAGATCGAGCAACCTCATCAATGAGGTACAGGCTTCCGTTGATAAGGTTGGCGTCAAAATCAGTGAGGCATCTGCATCCCTGACAAACCTTGTTGCCCAGAATAATGCGCTAATTGAAAGTGAGCAGTCAAGATTAGCTGCGCTGAAGGATGAAATAAGCAGAACTCGATACACTTGCATCAACCAAGTTTGAAGCTTGGGAAGCTAAGATCGACACAGACTACCAAGGCAAACTTTCGGTTGGATTCAGGAAATTTCTGCACAACAAACCCGACAGAGCGAACAGATTGCTGCGGCGATTAAGGCTTTTTCGGACGAGGGCGACCGCGTTCGCGCGACGATAAGTATCTTGATTGATGGCATGAAAAAGGACCGCCAAGGAGCCGATAGTTCGCTTGCGTTCTCTATGGCAGAGATAAATCTGAAGGGGAGAGTACTTTAAAAAGTCTAGTAGGTATCTACGAACAGGCTGGGCAAGTAGCATTGTCTGGAGGGTTCGTTGAGGCTTCTAGTAGCGAAGACGCATCTTACAAAACTTATGCAAAGTTGGCGTCGGCGTTTTTCGTTTTAGCGCGATCTCCCTCGGAGTAATCTGGTATCATTCTGTTGAGAATAGGCTTAGCGGATTGTCAGACGTGATTCTAAGGATTCCAATATCTGTAGTGTTTCTTATTCCTGCCTTCTACTTTGCCTCTCTTGCTTCAAAACATCGCAGAACATCCGTTGCACTTCGCTCTTTGGGACTAGAATAAAGGCGTTTGATGCTTATACGATAAAGGCTACAGAAAAGGACAAGCAGAAGCTTCGCGAAGAGCTTGCACCGGTCTTTTTTGACGAGGAACGTGTACGATCTGGAAGTGCCGCGAGAGTGATGAAGCGATTATCACGAAAGTTGTTGATCGTGTCGGGTCTGTAGTTGAGAAGGCAATCGACAAGCTGCCGGTCTCAAATGGTTGGGCTGTAGGTCGGGGCCTACCGCGAACTCTCCCCACGAAATTGACGGGGCAGGCCGCGCACTACGGACACCGCGCCACGTGCATCGCGGTGCCACGATGAATACGGCCAACCTGGGATGTTCGACCAACCCGTACTTCACCGGGTTGAACCAACAATACCGTACATGTGCTGCGAAATCCGCGTCGCCCCGGATGTGATGCTCCCAGAACCGCTTTTGCCAGATGGGGGCTTCATCCTTGTGTAGGTCGGGGCCTGCCCCAACTCTTCCTTCGGGGCCTGCCCCAACTCTTTTCTTCCACCCCACGCGCCATATGAATTTCTCGGTGCAAGAGCGGGGCAGGCCCCGACCTACGCAACGCTCTTGTGAATTGGCCTTTGATCTCGCCCATCCGTCCCGAGTAATCCGCGTCCCCCTCGGGCAGCGTCCAGACGCAATGCATGTGGTCCGGCAACACCACCCACGCATCAATCCCGAACGGCCGCTTGGCGCGCGTCACAGCGACCGCCTGACGCAACACGTCCACATGCCGGATCAGCGTATCCGCCCCCCGGTCCACCAGATTGACCGTGAAAAACACCGACGCACCGGGCGCCTTGGGGCGGATGTAACGCGACATGCGCCTGATCCTTGCCGCCCAATGGTTAATCGCGCGTTACCCGCATCCGCTAGGTGCCGCCCCGTCGGTCCGGCATCCCCGCGCTTACTTCTTCCACGCCGCC
>CAWAPA010000037.1:0-142330 GCA_963783595.1 uncultured Alphaproteobacteria bacterium
CGAAGAGGGGTGGATTTTGGGTGCCGGTTACGGCGATCTGCTGGAGGAGGCGCTGACATGGCGGTGACCATCCACCATGGCCTGCCATCCCATTTGCGGGCGGATGCGGCACGGTTGTACTGGATGGCGTTCGGGGAAAAGCTGGGGCGGGTGCTGGGGCCGGACGCGCGGGCGCAGCGGATGCTGCTGCGGATCATCCGGGCGGACCATGCCATTGTGGCGTTGCGCGACGGGCGTCTGCTGGGGCTGGTCGGGTTCAAGACACCGAAAGGCGCGTTTGCAGGTGGCGGCTTTGCCGATCTGTGGGCGATCTACGGCATTGGTGCAATCTGGCGTGGGGCTGCCCTGTGGCTGCTTTCGCGTGAGGTGGACAACGACCGGTTTCTGCTGGACGGGCTGTGCGTTGACCCGGTCGCACGTGGTCAGGGCGTGGGCACGGCGCTGCTGGATGCGATCAGCGTTGAGGCACAGGCGCGCGGCTACGGGGCGGTGCGGCTGGATGTGGTGGATACCAACCCGCGCGCACGGGCGTTGTATGAACGCGAGGGATTTCGCGAACTGCACACAACCGACATGGGCCCGTTGCGCCATCTGTTCGGATTTTCGCGGTCAACCGCGATGGAACGGGTGGTTTGACGGGGTAATTGACGGCTGTCAATTTTCAGCTTTAGTTATATAAATCAAAGACTTAATATTTTTCTGGCCGCCGCGCGTTAACACTCTTGTAACATTGCGTGATCGGCGTGAAGCCCCTGTGCTGCGTCAGGTCAGCACTGGGGCGTCGGCAACCCACCAGCCGGGCTGCGCCGCGCTGATGTTGCGCGCGGCAAAACCCGCCGCGCCGGCATCGGCGAACAACCCGAAACATGTGGCCCCGGACCCTGACATCCGCGCAAGCAGGCAGCCGGGTTGCGCCGCAAGCGCCGCCTTTACATCGGCGATCACCGGGGCAATCGTGATGGCCGGGGTTTCCAGATCATTGCGCTGACCGCGCAGGAACATGGCCATCGCGGCAGTATCCGCAAAGCGTGGCAGAACGTCGGGCATGGCGGGATTGTCACGCCGGGTCAGCGCGGTGAACACGGCGGGCGTTGACAAGCCGACGCCGGGATTGACCAGCACCAGCCACGCAGGCGGCAGCGCATGCGCCAGCGCAGCCACGCCATCGCCGATGCCCGTCATCCGCGCGGGCCGCCCGGCAAGGCACACCGGCACGTCTGCACCCAAGGCCAGCACCTGCGCCGCCGGGGGCACCCCCACCTGCCAGAACGCAGCCAGTGCCCGCAAGGTCGCCGCCGCATCCGCCGACCCGCCACCAATGCCCGACGCCACCGGCAGCACCTTGTCCAGCGTGATGTGAACCGCGTCCGCGCGGCCAAACGCCGCCGCCGCGCGCAGGACCGAATTGTCGGGCGCTGTTGGCAGATGCGCAGCCTGCGGCCCGGCAATATCGAACAGTCGTTCACGATGCGCGCGGACCGTAACGTGATCGCCTACGCCCGCGAACACCACCAGACTGTCCAGCAGGTGATAGCCATCCGCCCGCCGCCCTGTCACATGCAGCGCGAGGTTGACCTTGGCCGGTGCAAATTCAGTTATCATCCGTTTCGGGGGCCGGATCGGGTTCTGCCACGGCAACCGGGTTGATCGGCGCCAAACCTTCGTCGGCGCGCACCGCATCAAGCCCGACTTCAAGCTTGCGGCGGATGCGGGTTGCGTCCTCTTCTGCGGGGTCGAACGACAGCGCCCGCCGCCATTGGAACTGTGCCTCAAGCACGCGGCCCACGGCCCAGTAAACATCGCCCAGATGATCTGTCACCACCGGATCGACGGGTTCCAGCAAGGACGCACGTTCCATCGGCACAACCGCATCGGCAAAGCGGCCCAACTGAAAATACGCCCAAGCAAGGCTATCGACGATGTAGCCCGATTGCGGTTCCGCCGCGACTGCGCGTTCAATCAGGGACAGTGCCTCATCCAGATTTTCGCCGCGTTCGACAAAGCTGTAGCCAAGATAGTTCAGCACCTGTGGCTGATCCGGGTTCAGCGCAAGCGCCTGCCGGAAATCGGTCTCGGCTGCGGGCCAATTGCCGCTGCGTTCATGGCTGACGCCGCGGCTGTAAAGGATGGTCCAATGCTGTGCGCCGGGCACCGGAACAAGGGTCATGGCGGTGTTGTAGGCGACCAGCGCCTCGGCATAGCGTTCGTCACGGCGCAGCGCATCGCCCAGCGCCACATGCACACCCAGCACATCGGCATGGCTGCGCGACAGGGCCTGCAGAACCTCGATCGCGGCCTCGGACTTGCCTGATTTGCGCAGGGTGTCGGCGCGGCCAATCTCGGCGACAAAGAACTGTGGCGCGGTGGCGGGCACGGCGGCATAGGATTGCGTGGCAAGGTCATACTGGCCCAATTGTTCCAACAAGCCCGCCGTCAACAGTTGCGCCTCGGCGTTGTCGGGGCGCAGACGGGCGCTGGCACGGGCATAGACAAGGGTGAATGTATCGTCCGCCTCGCCGTTCAGGCCACCGGCGATGGTGAACATCACTTCGGCCAGTCCTTCCCGCGCATTGCGGGCGGTATCATAGGGGATGGGTTCGCCCGCCGTCAGCCGCGCGCGCAGGGCCACAACCTCGGGATCGGCAGATGTGCCGAACGTGGCATCCAGCACTTTCAGCGCATCGGCGTTGCGTTCCAGTTGCGACAGGATCTGCACATGGGCCACAACCCCGCGCCGCATCACGACGATGGGGCCTGCGGCACGACCCGACATGATGTTGTCGGCGCCTTCGTAGTCGCCGACCGATGCAAGGGCCAGCGCCTTGTGATAGAGGCCAAACCCGCCCAGGGACGGATCGTCCGCCAGCACATCAAACCCCGCAAGTGCTGCCGACATGTCGCCTGTGCCCACCAGCGCCCAAGCCTTGGTCAACCGATCATAAAGCGCGTTGACCCCGGCCCCGGTCGTATCGGCGAGAATGGCTTCGTATTCATCAGCCTCGGCCCGTTTGACCAGCAGCACAATCGGCGCCAGTTGGCCCGGTTGTCCCGCCGCGACCACCCGTTCGGCCGATGTGACGGCGGCGTCAAAATTGCCAAGACCGATCTGGGATTCCAGCACCCCCTCGACCAGCGACAGATTATCAGGATCGGCCTGCAACGCCTTTTCAAACCACACGGCGGCGGCGGCATAATCGCGGTTGGTGGCAGCGGACCGCCCGGCAAGATAGGCCCCGGCATTTTCGTCGGCACGCGCCAGCGTGGGCGGCAGGCCACCCAGCAGGGCCACAAGTGCCACCGTTCCCAAAAGCCGCGCTGACAGATGCCGCATCATCGTCCCCCTGATCATTCGCAAAACGCTACCCCGCGCAACGGACAAGGGCAATGCGAGCCGCGCGTCCGGGCATCACATATTCGGGTAGTTCGGCCCGTCCCCGCCCTGCGGCGTGGTCCAGTTGATGTTCTGCGACGGGTCCTTGATGTCGCAGGTCTTGCAATGCACGCAGTTCTGGAAATTGATCTGGAACCGGGCTTTGTCGCCCTCGCCGATCACCTCATAGACGCCCGCCGGGCAATAGCGTTGCGCGGGTTCGGCGTATTGCGGCAGGTTGACGGCAATCGGCACCGATGGATCGCGCAGTTTCAGGTGGCGCTGGCTGTGCCTCGTCATGGTTGGTGAACGAATAGGCGACATTGGTCAGCCGGTCGAACGACAGCACGCCATCGGGTTTCGGATAGTCGATCACCTTGAAATCGGCCGCCTTGCCGGTGGCCGCCGCATCGGACTTGCCGTGTTTCAGCGTGCCAAAGACCGTCAGACCAATCGTGTTGGCCCACATGTCGATGCCGCCGCCCAGCAGGCTGGCGACCAGACCGTAGCGCGACCACAACGGTTTGACGTTGCGGACCTTTTTCAGATCGCGGCCAATCGCGCCGGTGCGCACTTCGGTCTCATATGCGGACAGCTCATCCCCCGCACGCCCCGCCTTGATCGCGGCATCCGCAGCCTCGGCCGCGGCCTTGCCCGACAGCATGGCGTTGTGATTGCCCTTGATGCGCGGCACGTTCACCAGCCCCGCCGAGCAACCCAGCAGCGCCACACCCGGTGCCACCATTTTCGGGATCGACTGCCAGCCACCCTCGCTGATCGCGCGCGCGCCATAGGCCACGCGTTTGCCGCCCTTCAGCAGCTCGGCCACCATCGGGTGATGCTTGAACCGCTGGAATTCCATGTAGGGGTAAAGATGCGGGTTCTGATAATTCAGATGCACCACGAAACCGACATAAACCTGATTGTTCTCAAGGTGATAGATGAACGAACCGCCGCCTGCGTTCTTGCCCAGCGGCCAACCCATCGTATGGGTGACGGTGCCCGCCTTGTGCTTGGCCGGGTCGATTTCCCAGATTTCCTTCATGCCAAGGCCGAATTTCTGCGGGTCCTTGCCTGCCGACAGATCGTATTTCGCGATCACCTCTTTCGCGAGGCTGCCGCGCACGCCTTCGGACAGGAACACGTATTTGCCATGCAGTTCCAGCCCCGGTTCATAGTTCGGACCCGGTGCGCCGGTTTCGGGATCACGCCCGAATTCGCCCGCAACCACGCCTGCGACGCGGTTCGCCGTCATAGACCAGTTCCGAACAGGCCATGCCCGGAAAAATCTCTACCCCCAAAGCCTCGGCCTGTTCGGCCATCCAGCGGCAGACATTGGCCATGCTGACGATATAGTTGCCATGGTTGGACATGAAGCGCGGCATCGGCCAGTTGGGGATGCGCACCTTGCCCGCCTGACCCAGAATATAGAAGTTATCCTCGGTCACTTCGGTCTTGATCGGGGCACCCCGGTCGCGCCAATCGGGGATCAGCGCGTCAAGACCGCAGGGATCAAGCACCGCGCCCGACAGGATATGTGCGCCAACCTCGGACCCTTTTTCGAGCACGACGACGGTGCGGTCTGCGTCCAGCTGTTTCAGCCGGATCGCCGCTGACAGGCCCGCCGGACCCGCGCCCACGATCACCACGTCATATTCCATCTTGTCGCGCACTATTTCGGTCATCGCCGCGTCCTTCGGGTAATATCTTGTCGCCACGGGATTTGCCCTACCACGCGGCAGACGTCAACGGTAACGCCACATCACGCCATTGCGGCAAAATCCCCCCATCCCCCTTGCAATTGCGCCCCCCTTAGGATCATCTTAGCACTAACGCGGCATGCCACGGCTCCAACCCGGACCGTGGCACCGCTTTTTTGTAGCGCAGGGCATGATGGAAAAAATCCCGATGACCCGTGCGGGTTTCACCGCACTGGACGAAGAGCTGAAGCAGTTGAAATCCGTGGAACGCGGCGCCGTAATCCGTGCGATTGCCGAGGCGCGCGAACATGGCGATCTGTCGGAAAACGCCGAATACCACGCCGCCCGCGAAAAGCAGAGCTTCATCGAAGGCCGCATCAAGGAACTGGAGGCGATCGTGTCGTTGGCCGAAGTGATTGATCCGTCAAAATTTACCGGAACGATCAAGTTTGGCGCAACCGTCACACTGGCCGACGAAGACAGCGGCGACCAGAAGACCTATCAGATCGTGGGTGAGCCCGAGGCCGATATCGAAAACGGCAAGCTGAACATCAAATCGCCCCTCGCCCGCGCCCTGATCGGCAAGGACGAAGGTGACAGCGTGGATGTGCGCACCCCCGGCGGGCAGCGCAGCTATGAAGTGCTGAGCATCCGTTTTATCTGAGGTTCCGATGGCAGACCGCCACGACAAGACACCACCCGATCTGGGTCTTTCGGCGCGGCGCGAAAGTGGCGGCGCGGTCGAGATGGCCGAAATCATCGCAGGCGTGCTGAGCGTGGTCTGGGTGGTTGCGGTGATCGCCTATGTGTGGCGGGCGCCAGACATTGGATCGGGCGGCACGTTGGGCACCGTGATGACGCTGCTGGTGGTGTTCTTGCCGCTGGCATTGATCTGGGCGTCTTCTGTCACGCTGCGGTCGGTGCGTCAGTTGCGGAATGAGGCCGCGCGGTTGCAATCCACAGTGGATGCCATGCGCAAGGCTTATATCGCGGGGCAACAGGGTGGGGCCGTGGGCCTGAAGCCATCGGTTGAACGCAAGATCGACGAGATTGCTGCCACCGCACGGCAGGCCGATGCGGCGATGGCGACCTTTCAGTCGCGCCGTGACATGACGTTGACTGTGCCGTCGGCGGATCGGAAGGCGGCACTTGCCATTCCGCGCCCCAATCAGGATGAACAGCCCGCCCTTGCCCTTGGCACCCCGGCCGAGGATCTGCGCCCACCGGTATCGACCCATGATTTCATCCGCGCCCTGCAGTTTCCTGAAACACCCGATGACAAGGAAGGGTTCCGCGCTCTGCGACTGGCATTGGAAGACCGCCAGACGGCCAAGCTGATCCGTGCGGCGCAGGATGTGCTGACGCTGCTGTCGCAGGAAGGCATCTACATGGATGATCTGGTGCCTGACCGCGCGCACCCGTCGATCTGGCGGCGCTTTGCCGCCGGAGAGCGGGGGCGCACCGTGGCGGGCCTTGGCGGTATCCGCGACCGCGCGAGCCTTGCGCTGACCGCGACCCGGATGCGCGAAGACCCGATCTTTCGCGATGCGGGCCACCATTTCCTGCGCGCCTTCGACAAGGCCTTTGTCGCGTTCGAGGCCGATGCCAGCGACGGCGATCTGATTGATCTGGCCGAAACCCGCACCGCCCGTGCCTTTATGTTGCTGGGGCGGGTGACGGGAACGTTTGACTAGGGTGGGATCGCCGTTGATCCAACGATCTGCCGGCCGTGTTTTCCCTGTGCTATCAGCGCCCTGACCGATCAGGAGATTGTTGTAAGGACAATCACCCGATGCGTTGCCGCAAGGCGACGGACAAGGTGCGATCTGCCATCACCAGCGTCGGCACATCAGGCAAGACGGGCAGCAGCGATGTATGCGGTTCGGTCAGGGATTTTCGCGCCACAAGGCGGGACGCCGAGGCGCCGTCAGAACAGATCAAGCAGCCGTTGCAGGTAGTCGCGTTCCGCCGTGGGGCGCTGTTGATCACCCGACCGGCGGCGGATTTCCTCAAGCAGATCTTGCGCGCGGCGGTAGACATCCTCGCCCTGCACCATATTGCGGTCTGACCCGATCCGCGCCGCATCGCCCAGATCGCGGCCAAGCGGGTCAAGCTGCGAATTCGGGTCATCGCGGCCAAAGGCCTGATCCGATTGCCCCGGCTGGCCCTGTTGGTCCCGCTGTTCCTGCGCCAGTGCCTCGCCGAACTGGCGCATCCCTTCGCGCATCGCCTCCATCGCGTCGGCCTGTTTATCCAGCGCACCGTTCAGATCGCCGTCACGCAGCGCCTGTTCGGCCTCTTCCATTGCGCGGGCGGCATCGTCAAGCGCCTGACGACCCGCCTCGCCCTGTTCGGTGCCGTCGCCGGGCAACTGGCTGTTGCCAAGCGCATCAAGCTGGCGTTGCAGGTCGCGCTGGCGTTCGGCAAGGCTGCGGTTGTCAGGGCCGCCGTCGCGATTGCCGCCCGCCCCTGCCCCTGTCCGGGTTGCTGGCCCGGCTGATCGCCGTTCTGGCCTTGCTGACCCGGGTTGTTGGCCATCCTGACCCTGTTGACCGGGTTGCTGGCCATCTTGTTGGCCGTTCTGGCCCTGCTGTTGACCGGGCTGCTGGCCCTGTTGTCCCGGTTGCTGGCCTTCGTTCGCCTGCCCATCCTGATTGCCCTGCAGGTCCTGGAATGTCTCGTCCGACAGCTCTTGCTGATCGCGCAGGCGTTCCTGCATATCGCGCATCGCCTGCTGACCGGGGCCACCCTGACCGCCGCCCTGCCCTTCGACGATCTGCATGTTTTCCATGAATTCGCGGATTTCGTCCATCAGCTCGGCCGCCTCGGCGGTTTTGCCCTCTTCCATCAGGCGCTGCAATTCATCCAGCATTTCCTGCAATTTGTCCGCCGACATCACCGGGCCGTCAAAGTTCTCGGCCGTCTGAGGGTCTTCGCCGCTGCGCTGCTGTTCTTCGGCAAGCTGGCGGATATAATCCTGCGTTGCCTCTTGCATTTCGGCCATCAGGCGGTCGATTTCCTCAGGGGATGCACCATTGCGGATCGCCTCGTCCAGACGGGCCTGCGCGCGGCGCAGACGGTCAAGCGCTGACGCAAGATCGCCTTCTTCAACCAGCAGGGCAATATCCCACAACTCGGCCGCAATCTCGTCGCGGGCTTCGGGCGTCAGGGTGGCCTTGTCGGTATCCAGCCGCCGCAGCGCCACCCGCAGGCGCAGATAGGCGCGTTCATTGCGGATCAGGGCTTCGGGGTGGTTGGTGATCGCTTTCAGGATCTGCACCGTGGTCGGCGCATTGGCCCGCGTCCACAACAGATCGCGCCGCATTTCGATCAGCGCCGCCGCCATCGGGTCAAAGAACCGCTTGCCGGGTAAAACCACCTTGATCGGCTCTGCTGCCCCCAACTGTCCGGCGGCATCGGCCACCTGATAGGTCATCGTGACCGGCAGGTTGGCAAACGGGTGTTCGGAAAGATCGTCGATCAGCGTTTCGGTGAATGTCGCGCGGTCGCCGGTCACCGGCAACGGCAGGTCAAGAACAACGGGGTCGCGCGGTTCCGGCTCGGCTGCAAGGCCGAACTTGCGGGTCACGCCGGGCAGATCAAGGGCGATGGTCACCTGACCCGTGGTGATGCCGTAGTCATCGGTTGCCGTAAATTCCTGCGTGAACTCACCGGTTCCTTTGCGCACGATTTCGGCGGCGGGCAGGATGCTGGGGGGGGCGTCGGCGATGACCGCAATGTCCCATGACTGCCCGCCTTCGCCTGCGACCGACACGGTGCCCGACTGCGTCACGGTGAAATCATGCACGGCATCCGAAGCGGGCGGCACGTCGGTGCGGCCCGACACGGTTTCATTCAGCGTCAGTTGCCCGACCTCGCCGTAAAGGCGGAATTGCAGGCGGGTGCCTGCAGGCAGCGACAGGTCGGCCTGATCGACATCGTTCAGATACAGCGACGGCTTGCCGGTATAGGCGGGCGGCTGCGCCCAGCCTTCCCATGTGGGTCCGGTAGCCGTCACGCTGCCGTTGGGCAGGATCGTGGTGGCCGACGTCACCCGCCACAGCGAGCCAAAGATCAGCGCCATCACAAAGGCGGTCAGCGCGACATAGCGCAGCGCATAGGGGTCACGCGCGGCAAGGCGCAGGTCGGGCGATACCGGCTTTGCGGCACTTGCGCGCTGCGCCATACGGTCAAGATGGGCGGCCCAGACGGCCTGCGACGCAGGATCACCTGAACCGATGGCTTGGGTATCCTGCAGGGCGGCAATCGGGCGACCGGGCAGGCGCGCATCCAGCCGCGCCAGCGCCTGTTCCTCGGTCGGTTTGCGGAAATGCCGCCACGCATACCATGCGCCCCAGACCATGCCCACCGCCGCCAGCACCGTGCCGCCCCAGACCACCTCGATCGGCAGACGATCCTGCACACCAAAGGCAAGCACCGCCAGCACCGCAAGCACCACTGTCCACAAAAGCCAGAACCCGCGCGCAATCCGTTCTGCCCACAGCCCCGCAAGCGTCAGCCGCAAGGGGCCACGCAGGCGCAGAAGTGCGGTCTGGCGCGTCAGTTCTGTCATGCCCTCAGCCAGTCCTTCGGGGTGATGCGCATTACATCCATACGGGTAACGTATCGCGGTTCAGGATTTCGTCAAAGGTCGGTCTTGCCCGGATGACAGCGAATTGATCCCCATGCACAAGGACTTCGGGGATCAGCGGCCGCGTATTGTATTCCGATGCCATGACCGCACCATAGGCCCCGGCAGACCGAAAGGCCACAAGGTCGCCTTCGGCAAGGGGCGGCATTGCGCGGGATTTTGCAAAGGTATCACCCGATTTCGCAGACCGGGCCCACGATATCGAACGGGCGCTGTTCCACGCCCGGCTCAGGCTCGATGACGGGCATGATGTCGTGATGCGCGCCATACATCGCGGGCCGGATCAGATCATTCATCGCCGCATCAAGGATCAGGAAATCGCGCCCCTCGCCTTCTTTCACATAGATCACGCCCGCCACCAGCAGCCCCGCATTGCCCGAAATCAGGCGGCCCGGTTCAATCTCGATCTCGCAGCCCAGATCGCCCACGGTGCGTTTGATCAGCGCGCCGTAATCCATGGGCAGGGGCGGGGCATCGTTCGAACGGGTGTAGGGAATGCCAAGCCCGCCACCCAGATCAAGACGGCGGATGTTGTGCCCTTCGGCCCGCAGGCGGCGCGTCAGATCGGCCACCATCAGATAGGCCTGTTCGAACGGCGCAAGATCGGTCAGCTGGCTGCCGATATGCACGTCGATCCCCACGACCTCGAGCCCCGGAAGGGCCGCCGCTTCGGCATAGACTTCGGATGCGCGCGAAATCGGGATGCCGAACTTGTTGTCCTTCTTGCCCGTCGCGATCTTTTCATGGGTTTTCGCGTCCACATCCGGGTTCACGCGGATGGTGATCGGCACCGTCACACCCAGCGATACCGCGACTTCGGACAACGCGCGCAATTCGGGTTCGGATTCGACATTCACCTGCCGGATGCCGCCCGCCAGTGCCACGCGCATTTCTTCGCGGGTCTTGCCGACGCCGGAAAACACGATGCGGTCACCCGGAATACCTGCGGCGCGCGCGCGGTGATACTCGCCAATGCTGACCACATCCATCCCCGCCCCCAGATCGCCAAGGGTTTTCAGCACGGCCAGATTGGACAGCGACTTGATCGCAAAGCAAACCTGATGCGGCAAGGGCGAAAGGGCCTCAGTGAACAGGGTGTAATGCCGCGGTCAGGGTGGCGGTGGAATAGACATAAAAGGGCGTGCCAACGGTGGCCGCGATATCGGCAATCGCGACGTCTTCGGCGTGCAACAGGCCGTTCTTGTAGGTGAAATGGTCCATAGGTCAGACGGTCCTGCTACTGTCGGCTTGGGGTATAACAGAAGGTGGCGTCGGCGCAATTCGCGCCTACGCGCCACGCGACCGCAGAAACAGATACAGCGGCAAGCCGCAACTGACGCCGATGCAGAAAGTCGCGGGAATGGCGATCAGATTGACCCACGCCTTGCGCGCGATGGTTTCGGCCAGCACCCACACCGTCAGCGCGATCGCCGCAATCGTCAGATCCCATGTCAGGCCGGTGGTCGATGCGTTGACATACCACGCGTCGATCAGCCCGCCCAATCCCGTGCCCGTCTCCTGCATGTAGGTCACGAACCAGTACATCGGATGGATCGCGCCCCAGACCGCCAGTGCCAGATACACAAACCGCATCAGAACCCGACCCCGACGCCCACGCCGCCGACATTGGTGCCCAGCGACCCGCCTGCGCCGCTGATCCCCACGACCGCGCCGCCGACATCGCCGCTGACACTGGGGTAGACGCCCACGCCATCAGGCGTGATCCCAAGACCCAGGCCATAGCGCGGCCCGCCCGTGCAGGCCGCAAGCCAGGCCACAGCCACAAGGCAAAGGCCCCGTGTCACGGCTGCCCCTCAAGCTGGTTGGGGTTCACGACCACGCCAAGGCGGGCATCGCCGCTAAATGACACGCCGGTCCCGCGCGATGGCGATGATGGCGCACCATCCGCGCCGCACGCGACAAGGGTCAGCACAGCAAGCATCGCAAGGGTTCGCATCATCATCACAAGCTCCATCATCGGACAAATTTTGCAAAGTCTACACGGCCAGCAGTGCGTTCCAGCGCGAAATCTGCGCCCTTACCTGCGTGGGCGAGGTTCCGCCATACGACGTGCGGCTGTTCACGGAATTGTCCACCCCCAGTACATCAAAGACATCATTCGTGATCCCCTGATGCACGCCCTGCATGTCGGCCAGCGACAGGTCCGGCAGATCGCAGCCCTTGCCTTCGGCCAGCGCCACCAGCGTGCCCGTCACATGATGCGCCTCGCGGAACGGCAGGTTCAAGGTGCGCACCAGCCAGTCGGCCAGATCGGTCGCCGTCGAAAATCCCGATCCGGCGGCGGCGGCCAGTGCATCACGGTTGGCGGTCATGTCGCCCACCATCCCGGTCATCGCGGCCAGCGCGAGCATCAGCGTATCGGCGGCATCGAACGTCTGTTCCTTGTCTTCCTGCATGTCCTTGGAATAGGTCAGCGGCAGCCCCTTCATCACCGTGAACAGGGCCACCGTCGCCCCCATGATCCGCCCCAGCTTGGCGCGCAACAGTTCGGCCGCATCGGGGTTTTTCTTCTGTGGCATGATGGATGACCCGGTGGTCCACCGATCCGACAGCCGCACGAACCGGAATTGCGCGGTGGACCAGATCACCAGCTCTTCGGCAAAGCGGGACAGGTGCATCGCACAGATGGCCGAGGCCGACAGGAATTCCAGCGCGAAATCACGGTCGGCCACCGAATCGAGGCTGTTCGCCGTGGGCCGGTCAAACCCCAGCGCCTTGGCCGTCATATCCCGATCAATCGGAAACGACGTCCCCGCCAGTGCCGCCGCCCCCAATGGGCATTCGTTCATCCGCGCCCGCGCATCGGCGAAACGCGACCGATCCCGCGCCAGCATTTCAACATAGGCCATCATGTGGTGGCCCCATGTTACGGGCTGTGCCGTTTGCATGTGCGTGAACCCCGGCATCACCCAATCGGCCCCGGCATCCGCCTGCGCCAGAAAAGCGCGCATCAGGGCGGTGATCCCATCCACCGCCGCATCGCACTGGTCGCGCACCCACAGCCGGAAATCGACCGCGACCTGATCGTTGCGCGACCGCGCCGTATGCAGCCGCCCGGCAGGTTCGCCGATGATGTCTTTCAGCCGCGCCTCCACATTCATGTGAATGTCTTCCAGATCGGTGCGGAACTGGAACTGTCCGGTTTCAATCTCTGACAACACCGTGAGCAGGCCTTCCCCGATGGCGTCCGCGTCCTTATTGGTCAGGATACCCGTGGCGGCGAGCATCGCGGCATGGGCACGGCTGCCACGAATATCCTGGGCATAAAGCCGCTGGTCGAACCCGATGGATGCGTTGATCGCCGTCATGATCGCGTCCGGGCCTTCGGCAAAGCGGCCGCCCCACATCGTGTTGGCTGATTTGGACGTCATCGGGGTTGCCCTTCGGGAGAAGTTGAATGCGCAAGGTTCTGTTCGTGCTTTATACGGCCCTGCTGATGGGTGCAAATGCGGCTGTGGCCGATGTCAGCGCCCTGCGAAGCGGCGATATGCAAAAGCTCAACCTTGTGGCGGCGAAGGCGCTGCCGGATGTCCTGATCGAAGACGCCACGGGCGCACCCCTGTCCTTGTCACAATGGCAGGGCAAGTGGGTGGTGCTGAACTTCTGGGCGACATGGTGCGCGCCCTGCCGGCACGAAATGCCGTCGTTGGACCGGCTGCAGGCGGCGATGCCCGAGATTGCGGTGCTGCCCGTTGCCACCGGGCGCAATTCGGTGGAGGCAATCGAGGCGTTCAATGCCGAGGCCGGGGTGACAAACCTGCCCGTGCTGCGCGATCCGAAATCGGAACTGGCGCGCAACATGGCGGTGCTGGGCTTGCCGGTGACGGTGATCCTGAACCCGCAAGGGCAAGAGGTTGCGCGGCTGATCGGCGATGCCGAATGGGATAGTGCGGATGCCCAGACGATCCTGCGCGCGATGATGGCCGAGGGGCAGTAGGCTTCAGGGGTCAGGCCCAATTGGCCCAGCCAGTGCGCATGGCCGCCGTGCGGAAAGAACCGGACGTTCTCAATTGGGACCGGCATAGGGCCGCGCCGGCCCTCGGGTGGGCGGGCGCGCGCTGACCAGTGGGGCAAGTGCGCCTTGATGCCGGGCAAGACGCCCCCTTAACGCCCCCAGACCACCGCGTTTTCATGGCGCTTGATCAGGTGCTTCAATTCGTCGAATGCGCCGACGACATGGGCGGCGAACCGGTCTGCCGCCTGCGGGCGCGTGGGCTTGACCCTGCGCAGGATGCCAAGGCTGCGGTTGGGCTGCGGAATATCGAGGGGCAGAACCGTGATCCGGTTTTCCCGTCGCTGCGCGAACACCACCGAAAACGGCAGCACCGCCAGTGCATTGGTTTCGGCCATATAGTTGATGACGCTCATCAGCGACCCGCCGGAATAGCGGATGTTGATCTCTGACATCCCAATGGTCAGCAGGATCGAATGCAGGTCCGACATCAGCGGCGATCCGGGCAAGGGGGCCACCCATGGAAATTCGGCAAGGTCCGAAATCTGCAAACGCCGCTTGCGCAACAACGGGTGACCCGCGCGGCAGGACACGATGTTGCGTCCGGCCAGTATCTCGATGAATTCATAGCCGGGGGCGGCGTCCAGCAGTCCCATCGGCACGATGGCAAGATCAATCAGATCATTCTCAAGCGCCGCCGAAAGGTCGGACAGGTTGCCATAGCTTTGCTGCACCGTGACATCAGGTTCCAGATTCTGAAAATCTGCCACCATCCGGCTGATCATGGCATCCATGAAGAACGGAACGCCCCCTACCCGCACCAGCCCCTTGGTGCCCGTCATGAACCCCTTCACCGTATCGGACGCCTTGCGCGACGCGGCAAGGATCACCCGCCCATGTGCCGCCAGTTGCGCGCCAAGGGGGGTCGCCTGCAACGGCCGCTTGCCCTTCTGGAACAGGGCCTCGCCCACCCGCGCCTCAAGCATCGCAAGCGACCGGCTGACAGCGGGCTGCGTCAGCCCAAGGGACGCCGCACCATGGCTGACACTGCCCGCGTCCAGAACGGCGGCAAGCTGCATCAAATGGGCCTCACTCAGTTTCATAGCGTAATGATATACTGCCGCACGCAATAATCATCCATTTTGTTGCTGATCGGCATAACTTTCGATCTGCGGGAAAGGGGGGCCTGCGTCAGGATGGATGGAGCGACCGAAACGCACGATACCCTGCATGCGCTGGCCAGCCGCATGGGCCAGACGGGTGGCAAACGCCTGCCTGCGGCGTTTTTGGCGACCGTGACCCGCCTGCATGACCTGATTGCCGATCTGCGCCCCACACCCGACGAATTGCGCGCCGTGATCGACTTTCTGACCGATGTCGGGCACAGCGCCGACGCGCGGCGGCAGGAATGGGTGCTGCTGGCGGACGTGATCGGGGTGTCGACGCTGGTCGAGGATCTGACCCTCTGCCGCCCGGACGGGGCCACGCCGAACACACTGGCCGGGCCATTCTACCGCGCAGATGTGCCTGAAATCGCCAATGGCGCGAATTTGTCACGCGACGGAATCGGCACGCGGCTGGACCTGTCGGGCCGGATCACCGCGTTGGATGGTGCCGCCGTGGCAGGCGCGCTGGTCGAGGTCTGGCATGCCAACGCGCTTGGCCGCTACGAAAATCAGGACCCAGACCTGCAGCCCGAATTCAACCTGCGCGGCCGCCTGCGCACCGACAGCGCGGGGCGGTTCACGCTGACCACGATCAAACCCGGCGGCTATGCGCTGCCCGAAGATGGCCCGGTGGGCCGTCTGATGAACGGGGTGGGCCTGCGGCTGGAACGGCCCGCGCATATCCATTTTCGCGTCACGGCCGCCGGTTTTGACCCACTGACCACGCATGTCTTTGACCGCGCCGATCCCGCCATCACCCGCGATGCCCTGTTCGGGGTGAAGCCCGGACTGCTGGCGGATTTCGGTGGCACGGCTGATGCCGACGGCACATTCCGACACAAACTTGACGTGACCTTCGTTCTTGCCCCAACTTCATCAATCACGAAAGGATGACCGCCATGGCCAATGCCCTTGTCAGCGGCTATCACCACCTGACCCTGTCCACCGATGGCGCGCAGGAAGACTATGATTTCTATACCAAAACGCTTGGCCTGTATTCGGTCAAGCGCACGGTGCTGTTTGATGGCACGATGCCGGTTTATCACCTGTACTACGGATCAAGGCATGGCGATGCATCGACCATCATCACCACCTTCCCGTTCAAGAAACCCGGTGTCTATGGCCGTCGCGGCACCAACCAGTCGCGCACCATCATGCAGGCGATCCCGGTGGGCGCGTCCGATTACTGGGTCGACCGGCTGAATGCGCGTGGCATCGCCGCCACCAAGACGGCCGCTTTGGCCTGACCCGCGTGGTCTTTGCCCACCCCTGCGGCATCCCGCATGAACTGGTGGAAAACCCCGGCGACACGCGCGCGCCCATCGTCAACCCCGCCGCAGGGCACCACCGCGCAAACCGCCATCCGTGGCATCTATGGCGGTGGTATCGCGGTGTTCGATCTGGACTGCATGGATGAATTCATGACAGGCGGCATGCGGCCTGACGCTTGAGGCCAAGTCGGCAGAGGGCCTGATGTTTTCCGTGCCCGACAATCTGGGTCCGCATTCGGTGGTCGAAATCATCGAGGACCGGACATCAAAGCAGGGCACATGGACGCTGGCGGGCGGCACCATTCACCACATGGCGCTGAACACCGGCACCGAAGAAAACCAGATCGCGCTGAAAGCCCGGCTGGAAGGCATGGGGTTCACCGATGTCAGCGAACAGAAGGACCGCAACTACTTCAAGTCCATGTATGTCCGCAGCCCCAGCGGTGCGCTGTTCGAAATCGCATGGACGGTGCCCGAAGGCTGGGCCAAGGACGAGCCACCGGATGCCATCGGCCAATCGCTGGTGTTCCCGCCGTGGTTCGAGGATCGCCGCGCCGAATTGATGCTGGGTCTGGAAGAGGCGAATTTCTGATGATGGACGACGTCCTGCATCTTGGGGCATCCCCGGCAATGGCCAAGGCGCTGTGTGTTTTTGTGCATGGCCGGGGGCAGTCGCCCGAAGACATGGCGGATGGCGTGATCCGTCATCTGCCGCAGGACGTGGCCTATGCCCTGCCCCGCGCGGAAGGCAAAAGCTGGTATGCGGCGCGCGCGATTGACCCGCTGACCGCCACCACGCGGGCCGAGCTGACGGCATCCATGCTGCAACTGGCCGGGGTCATTGCCGCGTTTCGCGGCATGGCCCCCGGCATACCGCTGCTGCTTGCGGGGTTTTCGCAAGGGGCCTGCCTTGCGGTCGAACTTGCATTCACAGGCCAAGAACAGCCCGATGCACTGGTCGCCCTGACCGGATGCCGCGTCGGGGTTGCGTCGGATGTCCGCGCCACGGCGCTGCCGCCCGGCCTGCCTGTGTATCTGTCGGGCGCGGATGCCGATCCGTGGATTCCTGTTGCGGCCTTTGCCGAGGCGGTGGCAGCCTTTGGCAGCCATGGCGCTGCCTTGCGCTGCGACGTGTTTCCCGGCCGCGAACACAGCATCGCATCCACCGAAATGGTGATGCTCGCCGGCGTTCTGCGCAACCTGTCGCAGGGCGAACCACCCCGGATGGAGGGGCCGCGATGACCCCTGCCTTCACCTTTCCCGGTCTGACCACCCGCGTCGTCTTTGGCAGTGGCACCCTTGCGCAAGTGGGGGCCGAGGTTGCGCGTCTGGGCCATTCCCGCGCCCTGATCCTGTCGACGCCGCACCAACAGGCGCAGGCCGATGCGCTGACCGCAAGTCTTGGTGCGCTGGCCGCGGGCATCTTTGCCGGGGCCGAAATGCACACGCCCGTGGATGTCACTGAACGTGCGGTTGCGGCCTACCAGCAGACCGGGGCGACCTGCGTCATCAGCCTTGGCGGCGGATCGACCATCGGCCTTGGCAAGGCGATTGCCACCCGCACCGGGGCCGATCAGGTGGTCATTCCGACCACATATGCCGGGTCGGAAATGACCGATATTCTGGGGGAAACCACAGACGGCGAAAAGACGACGCGCCGTGACGCCAGCATCCGGCCCGAAGTGGTGATCTATGATGTCGATCTGACGCTGACCCTGCCGGTCGCGATGACCATGACCTCTGCGCTGAACGCCATCGCCCATGCGATGGAGACGTTTTACGCCCCCGACCGGAACCCGGTGGTGACCGCGATGTGCCGCGATGCACTGGTCGCGTTCAAGACGGCGTTGCCCGCGCTCGCCCTGAACCCGCAGGACCACGCCGCGCGCAGCGATGCTCTTTACGCCGCATGGTGCTGTTCCACCGCACTTGGGCAGGTCACCATGGCACTGCATCACAAACTTGCGCATGTGCTGGGCGGGTCGTTCGGCATGCCGCATGCCGAAACCCACGCCGTGCTGTTGCCCCATACCACGGCCTTCAATGCCGTGGCCGTGCCCGATCTGCTGGCCCCGATTGCCGATGCCTTTGGCGCGCCCCCCGGCGGGGGCCTGTGGGATTTCGCCCGCAGCATCGGCGCACCGACACGGCTGGCCGACCTTGGCCTTGCCGAAACCGATCTCGACCGCGCCGCCGACATCGCGCTGAAGAACGCCTATGCAACCCGCGGGCCTTCACCCGCACTGACATCCGCGATCTGCTGCAAGCGGCCTGGGAGGGCCGCAGACCCACAACCTGAACGAAAAGGGAGGAACGACCATGCTGACCAGACGAAAATTCCTGCGCTCCACAGCCGCCACCGGCCTGACGCTTGCCGCCTCCGGCCTTGCCGCGCCGGCCATCGCGCAAGGCGCCAAGATCAAGCTCGGCTATGTCAGCCCGCAGACCGGGCCCCTGGCCGGCTTTGCCGAAAGCGACGCCTTCAACATCGACAGCTTTCTTGCCACCGAAGCAGGCCAGAATTTCGAGGTGATCGTCAAGGACAGCCAGTCCAACCCGAACCGCGCCGCCGAGGTCGCCAAGGAACTGATCGTCGATGACGAGATCGACCTGATGCTGGTCGCCTCGACCCCCGAAAACACCAACCCCGTGGCCACGACCTGTGAAGCCGAAGGCATGCCCGTCATTTCGACCATGGCGCCGTGGCAGCCGTGGTTCATCGGCCAGCAGGGCAACCCCGGCGATCCCGGCATCGTGGAAGCCGTTCGATTTCGCCTTCCACTACTTCTGGGGGCTGGAGGACGTCATCGCCGTGTTCCCGAACATGTGGAACCAGATCGAGACCAACAAGACGGTCGGCGGACTGTTCCCGAACGACGCCGACGGCAACGCCTGGGGCGATCCGAACGTCGGCGTCGGCCCCGGCTTTGCGGCGGCAGGGCTATACGCTGACCGATCCGGGCCGTTATCAGAACCTGACGGACGATTTCTCGGCGCAGATCAACGCCTTCAAGGCGGCCAATGCCGATATCGTGACGGGCGTGCGTGATCCCGCCCGACTTCACCACCTTCCGCAATCAGGCGATCCAGCAGGGGTTCAGCCCAAGGTCATCACCGTCGCCAAGGCGATCCTGTTCCCGCAATCGGTCGAGGCGTTGGGCGAGGCCGGGCACAACCTGTCGTCCGAAGTGTGGTGGTCGCCGACGCATCCCGTTCACCTCCTCGCTGACCGGGCAGTCGGCGGGCGATCTGGCCGCCGACTTCACCGCCAAGACGAGCCGGCCCTGGACCCAGCCCATCGGCTTCATCCATTCGCTGTTCGAAGTGGCGACCAACGTCATGGGCCGCGTCACGGATGTGACCGACGCCGAAGGCGTGGCCGCAGCGATTGCCGCGACCAACATGGATACGATGGTCGGCAAGGTCGCGTGGGACGGCGCTGGCCTGCCGCCCTTTGCCGCGGCGAACGTCTGCAAGACCCCGCTGGTCGGCGGCCAGTGGCGGCGGAAGGACGACGGCACCTTTGCGCTGGTGGTCGTCGACAACCAGACCGCGCCGAACATCCCCACGGGCGGCATGATGGAAGCGCTGGCCTACATGCAATCCCCGGCCCTGCGATTGCGGGGCCGGGGCATTTTTCGGCAAGGCAGACGATGACCACGATTCTGGAACTGACCAACGTCTCGAAAAGTTTCGGCGCCCTGAAGGTGACCGATGATGTGTCCTTTGCCGTGCCGCGCGGGCAGGCTCTTGGCATCATCGGCCCGAACGGGGCGGGGAAGTCGACGCTGTTCAACCTGATCACCGGGAATTTTCTGCCGGACGGCGGCAAGATCACGCTCTTGGGCCGCGATGTGACCCGTGCCCCCGCGATGACGCGCGTGCGGATGGGCGTCGGGCGGTCATTCCAGATCCCCCAGCCGTTCGAGGGGCTGACGGTGTTCGAAAACCTTGCCGTCGCCGCAAGTTTCGGGCGTGGGCTGTCGCGAGGCCGCCGTGGCCGACGACTGCATCGCCATTCTGGACCAGACCGAACTTTTGCGCCGCGCCAATACGCTTGCCGGGGGGCTGTCGCTGCTGGACCGCAAGCGGCTGGAACTGGCGCGCGCGATGGCGACCGGGCCAGAGCTGTTGCTGCTGGACGAGATCGCCGGCGGGCTGACCGAGGGCGAGTGTCAGGCGCTGGTCGCCACGATCAAGGGCCTGCATGCCGGGCGGCATGACGATCATCTGGATCGAACACGTGCTGCATGCGCTGACGGCGGTGGTCGAACGTCTGCTGGTGCTGGATTTCGGCCGCGTGATCGGCATCGGCGCGCCGGATGCGATCATGGCCTCCACGAGGTGCGCGAGATCTATCTGGGGATCGAGGCATGACCCTGCTGCAAACCGACGGCCTGACCGCGCATTATGGCGAGTTTCAGGCGCTGTTCGGCGTCGACATCACCTTGGCTGCCGGTGAAACCGTGGCCATCATCGGGGCCAATGGCGCGGGCAAAACGACGCTGCTGCGGTCGATCACCGGGGTCTTGCGCAACGACGCGGGCATGGTGCGCCACCGGGGCGACGCCGATCGGCGCGCTGCCCGCCGATGTGGTGATGCAGCGCGGCATCGCCATGGTGCCCGAAGGCCGCCGGCTGTTCCCGTCGCTGACGGTGGAAGAAAATCTGCTGTTGGCGGACAGGCCGCGAAACGCGCAGGTCTCTGGCGGCTGGACACGGTCTATGACCTGTTCCCGATCCTGCGCGAACGGCGGCACAGCCCCGGCACCGCGCTGTCGGGCGGGCAGCAGCAGATGGTGGCCATCGGGCGGGCGCTGATGTCGAACCCCGAGGTTTTGCTGTGCGATGAGATCAGCCTTGGCCTCGCACCCGTCGTGATCCGCGACATCTATGCCGCGATCCCGCAGATCAAGGCCGCAGGGGCCGCGCTGGTGATTGTGGAACAGGACATCGGGCGGGCGCTGGCCGTTGCCGACCGGGTCTATTGCATGATGGAAGGGCGCGTGACGCTGACAGGCCGCGCCGCCGATATCTCGCGCGCAGAGATACATGCGGCCTATTTCGGGGTGGCCGCATGAATGTGTCTGGCTGCAGGAGCGAGGGGCCAGCCCCTCGCGCTCCCCGGGATAGTTGGAAACAGAGGAAGGCAGGACACGCATGATCTGGGTGGATACCATCGTGCAGGGCATTCTGCTGGGCGGGCTTTATGCCCTGTTTGCGGCGGGCCTCAGCCTCGTGTTCGGCATCATGCGGCTGGTGAACCTTGCGCATGGCGACATGATCGTGTTTGCCGCCTTTGCGATTTTGCTGGTGGTGAATACGCTGGGCCTGAACCCGTTTCTGGCCGCCCTGATCGCCGCGCCGGTGATGTTTGCGCTTGGCTGGGCCTTGCAGCGGTTCGTGCTGAACCGGGTCTTGGGAAAGGACATCCTGCCGCCCCTGCTCGTCACCTTCGGGCTGTCCATCGCCCTGCAGAACGGTTTGCTGGAGGCGTTCTCGGCCGACAGTCAGCGCATCAAGGCAGGCGCGCTGGAAAGTGCGAGCGTCGATCTGGGAATTGTGACCGTTGGCTGGATGCCCCTGCTGACCTTTGCGACAGCGGTTGCGGTGATCGTGGTGCTGAACCAGATATTCTATCGTACGGCCCTTGGCCGCGCCTTTCGTGCAACCAGCGATGATCCGGTGACCGCCGGGCTGATGGGCATTGATCCCAAGGGGATTTTTGCCATCGCCACAGGGCTTGCCATGGTCGTCGTCACGATTGCCGCGCTTTATCTGGGGATGCGGGCGAATTTCGATCCCTCCATCGGTCCGGCCCGGCTGATCTATGCGTTCGAAGCGGTGATCATCGGCGGGCTTGGCAGCCTGTGGGGAACGCTGGCGGGCGGGGTCATCATCGGGGTGGCACAAACACTCGGGGCGGCGATCAACCCGGAATGGCAAATCCTCGCCGGGCATCTGGCGTTTCTGGTGGTGTTGCTGGTGCGCCCGCGCGGTCTGTTTCCACGGGCGGTGGACTGATGGCATATCGCATCACCACACGCAGCCGGGCAGGCACGATTGCGGGCTTTGCGATGATCGGGCTGATCGGCTTGGGTTTGATCCTGCCCGCCTTTGCCTCGCGCAGTCTGGTGCAGGACATGTTCTTCATTCTGACGATGCTGACCCTTGCACAGTTGTGGAACCTGCTGGCCGGTTATGGCGGACTGGTGTCGGTAGGCCAGCAGGCCTTTGTCGGCATCGGGGCCTATGCGATGTTTGCGGGCGTCATCCTTTGGGGGTGGGACCCGGTTCCCGCCATCCTGCTGGGCGGTGTCGCGGCGCTTGCGCTTGCCATTCCCACGGCGTTTTTCGCCTTTCGCCTGCAAGGCGCCTATTTCGCCATCGGCACCTGGGTCATTGCCGAGGTGACGCGCCTTCTGGTGGCGCAGTGGAAGGCGCTTGGCGGTGGCACAGGCACTTCGTTGCCGCGTGAGGCGACGTCGGATGTGATGGGGGTTGCGGCGATCCGCGCCCTGTTTGACGTGCGCGAGGCGGCGGCGCGCGACATCCTGGCCTACTGGCTTGCCTTGCTGCTGGCTGTGGTCACCATCGGCGCGATCTACCTGCTGCTGCGCAACCGGATGGGCCTGGCACTGGCGGCTGTGCGCGACAACACCGATGCCGCGCGGTCGGTCGGCGTGGATGCCGGGCGCATCAAATGGGCGGTGTTCCTGATTGCCGGCTGCATGACCGGCCTTGTCGGAGCACTGATCTATGTCCAGACCGCGCGGATTTCGCCCGACGCCGCCTTCAGCGTCACGAACTGGAGCGCCTATGTCATCTTCATCGTCGTGATCGGCGGCATCGGCCGGATCGAGGGGCCGATTGTCGGCGTCATCGTGTTCTACATCCTGCAATCCACGCTGGCCGATTATGGCGCGTGGTATCTGCTGACGCTTGGCCTGTTGGCCATTGCCGTGATGCTGTTCGCCCCGCGCGGGCTTTGGGGGCTGCTGTCCGACCGGACCGGCCTGCACCTTTTTCCCGTCCAACGCAGATTGGTCGGGCTGACCAAAATGGAGAACGCCAATGACTGATATCACAACTGACGTGCTGGTGATCGGCACCGGGCCTGCGGGCAGTGCCACGGCAGCGCTGCTGGCCAGCGCGGGTGTCGATGTGATGGTGGTGAACCGCTACCGCTGGCTCGCCAATTCGCCCCGCGCCCATATCACCAACCAGCGCACGATGGAGGTTCTGCGCGATCTGGGCCCCGAGGTCGAGCATGAGGCCTATCTGCACGCGACCCCGAAGGAATTGATGGGCAACAACATCTTCTGCACCTCGATCGTGGGCGAAGAATTGGGTCGGCTTGCCACATGGGGCACCGCCCCCGAATCCGCCGCCGAACACGCGCTGTCGTCCCCCACCGCGATGAACGATCTGCCGCAGACCTTCATGGAACCCCTGCTGTTCAAGACCGCCTGCGCGCGCGGGGCACAGGGGCGGATGAGCTGCGAATACCTGTCCCACGAACAGGACGCCGACGGCGTCACCGCCACGCTGCGCGACCGCCTGACCGGGCATGACCTGACCGTGCGGGCGAAATATCTGGTGGGGGCCGATGGCGGCAATTCACTGGTGGCCGAACATGCAGGCATCCCGCTGGAAGGTCAGATGGGCATCGGCGGGTCGATCAATCTGCTGTGCAAGATGGACCTGTCACGCTATGTCGCGCACCGCCCATCCGTTCTTTACTGGGTCATGCAGCCCGGATCGAACGTCGGCGGCATCGGCATGGGCGTTGTGCGCATGGTGCGGCCGTGGAACGAATGGCTGATCATCTGGGGCTATGACATCAGCCAACCCCGTCCCGAGCTGACCGAGGATCAGGCCAAGGGCATCATCCGCCAACTGGTCGGCGATCCCGACATCGCCATTGACCTGACCGCGATCAGCTATTGGACCGTGAACAACGTCTATGCCACCCACATGCAGAACGGGCGCGTGTTCGTGATGGGCGATGCCGCGCACCGGCATCCGCCGTCAAACGGGCTTGGTTCGAACACCTCAATTCAGGATGCGTTCAACCTTGCATGGAAGCTGTCGATGGTTCTGAAAGGTCAGGCAGGCCCTGCCCTGCTTGGACAGCTATTCGGCCGAACGGGCGCCTGTGGCCAAACAGATCGTGACCCGTGCCAACAAGTCGATCCCCGAATTCGGGCCGATCTTTGCCGCCCTTGGCATGGATGGCAGTTTCGATCACGACCGCATTCAGGCCAACATGGACGGGCGCTGCGATGCCACCCCCGCCGCCGCCGCACAACGCGAGGCCCTGCGGCAGGCGATTGCCCACAAGAAATACGAATTCGACTGCCACGGGGTCGAAATGAACCAACGCTACCGCAGCAATGCCATCGTCACCGACGGGCAGGCCGAACCCGCCTTTCCCCGCGATGCCGAACTGCATTATGCGCCCACCACGTGGCCCGGCGCGCGCCTGCCGCATGTGTGGGTCTATGACGGCGATGGCAACCGGCTCTCCACGCTCGATCTGTGCGGGCGCGGACAGTTCACACTGCTGACAGGCATCGGCGGCGACGCATGGGTCGATGCCGCCAAATCCATGGGCATCCCGATCCGCACCCACGTCATCGGCCCGCGCCGCGCCGTCAATGATCCCTCAGGCGACTGGGCGCGCGCCTCTGAAATTGCCGATGCGGGCTGCCTTCTGGTGCGCCCCGATCACCATGTCGCGTGGCGCAGCCCCGATATGGTGGCCGATCCCACCGCCGCGCTGCAACGCGCCTTGACCACCATTCTGGGGAATTGACATGACCAGCACCGAACAAGGTTTCTTTACCGAAGAAAACTCTGCCGCCGTCGTCAGCAGCCGGAATGCCCGCGCCGAAAACCCGCGTCTGAAGGCGGTGATGGAGGTGATCACTCGCAAACTGCACGAAGCGGTGAAAGAGATTGAACCGACCGAGGCTGAATGGCTGCAGGCCATCATGTTCCTGACCGAAACCGGCCATACCTGCACCGACTGGCGGCAGGAATTCATTCTGCTGTCTGATGTGCTGGGGGTGTCGATGCTGGTCGATGCGGTCAACAACCGCAAACCATCGGGCGCGAGTGAATCAACCGTGCTGGGGCCGTTCCATGTGCCCGATGCCCCCGAACTGCCAATGGGCGCAAATATCTGCCTTGATCAGAAGGGCGATCCGATGCGCGTGCAGGGACGCATCCTCGATACCGAGGGCAATCCGATTGCCGGGGCAAAAATCGACGTCTGGCAGGCCAATGACGAAGGCTTTTACGATGTGCAGCAAAAAGGCATCCAGCCTGATTTCAACCTGCGCGGCGTATTCCGCACGGGGGCCGATGGGGCCTATCACTTTCGCGGGGTAAAGCCGAAGTTCTACCCCATCCCCGCCGATGGCCCGGTGGGCAAACTGCTTGCCGCCCTCGGGCGCCACCCCTACCGCCCTGCCCATCTGCACTACATCATCGAGGCGCAGGGTTACGACCGCCTTGTCACCCATATCTTCGATCCCGACGATCCCTACATCCGGTCCGACGCGGTGTTCGGCGTCAAGGAAAGCCTGATGGCAAAATTCAACCACGTCACCGACCCGGCATCCGGCTTTGAGGGCCCGTTTTATGACCTGAGGTTCGATTTCGTGCTGTCGCGCATCGGCCAGTGATCGGTCAGGCATGGTTGATCGGCGGGGCGCTTGCAGGCGTCCTGTCGATCACGAAATGTTTCACATTCGTTAACGCGGCCTGTGGATAACTTTGCTTTCTCATTGATTTTATTAAATAATATCGAAAATTGACAGCCGTCAATTTCACCGCGCCATGGCCGCCACCGCCGCATGACGCGGACAGGTTGTCAGATGGTCATTCACCAATCCGCAGGCCTGCATGAACGCATAGACGATTGTCGGGCCGCAAAAGTTGAAGCCGTCCTTTTTCAACTGCTTTGACATCGCGGTCGAAATATCCGTCGCCGCCTGCACCTCGGCCATGCTGGCCAGCCGGTTCTGGATCGGTTTGCCCTCGACAAATCGCCAGATGTAATCGGCAAACGGCTCGGTCTGCTGGATGCGCAGATAGGCCTGCGCGGAATTGATCGTGCTTTCGATCTTGCCGCGGTGCCGCACGATCCCCGGATCGGCCAGCAGTCGCGTGACCTCGCCCTCACCCCAGCCGGCAATCACCTCGGGCCGAAATCCATCAAATGCCGCACGAAAGGCCTCGCGTTTGCGCAGGATCGTGATCCACGACAGCCCGGCCTGAAATCCGTCAAGGATCAGCTTTTCCCACAGCGCGCGGCTGTCGTATTCCGGCACACCCCAATCCGTATCATGGTAATGCACATACAACGGATCCGTCCCGCACCACGGGCAACGCCCTGCCGACTGGTCCATCCGCCGCTGCCCCCCGCAACACATTGCATTCGCCGTAAATGCGAACATTCACTGCTCGTTTACCGCCCTGCCCTCACCCTGTCTACCGCGTGGAAGGTCAGGGGATGTCGATGCCGTCAAATCATCAACCACCATGGATGGGCAACAGCAGCCCATTGGCCATCGCCATTTCGGCGGCCGATCAGCAGGTCATGCAGATGGTCACATCCGCACTGCAACAACGTCGGCTGGCCTTGGCCTATCAGCCGGTGGTGGTGGCACATGACGTGTCGCGCATCGGCTTTTACGAAGGGCTGATGCGCGTCATGGACAACACGGGTCGCGCCATCCCCGCCAAGGATTTCATGCCTGCGGTCGAGGCGCATGAAATCGGCCGCCAGATCGACGTGGCCGCGCTGCGGATGGGGCTTGCCGCCCTTGCCGAACATCCCGACCTGCGTCTGTCGATCAACATGTCCGCACGCTCGATCGGGCATCCTGACTGGATGCGCGCCTTGGTGCGCGGGCTTGAACGCTCACCCACCGTGGCCGAACGGCTGATCCTGGAAATTACCGAAAGCTCGGCCATGATGGTGCCCGAACTCGTGATCCGTTTCATGCACGATCTGGGCCGCAAGGGCATTGCCTTTGCCATTGACGACTTTGGCGCAGGCTATACTGCCTTCCGTTACTTCCGCGACTTTGAATTCGATATGGTCAAGATCGACGGTGAATTTACCCGCCACATCGACACCTCGCCAGACAATCAGGCGCTGGTGCGGGCGATGCTGGCGGTTGGCAAGCATTTTCACATGCTGTGCGTCGCCGAAATGGTGGAAACCGCGGCCGAGGCGGAATGTCTGCGCGGCATGGGCGTGGACTGCATGCAGGGTTATGCCTTTGGTGCGCCATCGGTCAAACCCGCCTTTGCTGCCGATCGTCGCAAACGGGCCTGACGTCCAGAACCTTGCCTTTCGACCCGATCCCGCTTAGGCGTTGAGGCAGCACATCGCTGTCGCCATCCAAAGGGGATCAGATCATGACAAACGTGGTAATCGTCTCTGCTGCACGCACCGCCGTCGGCAGCTTTAACGGCGCCTTCGCCAGCACACCGGCACATGAACTGGGCGCCGCCGTGATCGAGGCCGTGGTGGCCCGCGCGGGCGTTGACAAGGCCGATGTATCGGAGACCATCCTTGGTCAGGTTCTGACGGCTGGTCAGGGCCAGAACCCCGCGCGTCAGGCACATATCCATGCAGGCCTGCCGAAAGAGGCGTCGGCATGGGGCATCAATCAGGTTTGCGGGTCGGGTTTGCGGGCCGTGGCACTGGGCGCCCAGCACGTGCAACTGGGCGATGCGTCCATCGTCATCGCAGGCGGTCAGGAAAGCATGAGCATGTCGATGCACGCGGCCCACCTGCGCGCCGGGCAGAAGATGGGCGATCTGAATTTCATCGACACGATGATCCGCGACGGGCTGTGGGATGCCTTCAACGGCTACCACATGGGCCAGACGGCGGAAAACGTTGCCAACCAGTGGCAGATTTCGCGCGACATGCAGGATCAGTTTGCACTGTCCAGCCAGAACAAGGCGGAAGCCGCGCAGAAGGCGGGTAAGTTCAAGGATGAAATCGCCCCCTTTACCGTGAAAACCCGCAAGGGCGAAACGGTTGTTGATGCAGACGAATACATCCGCCACGGAGCGACGATGGACGCGATGCAAAAATTGCGCCCGGCGTTTGTGAAAGACGGCTCAGTCACTGCCGCGAACGCCAGCGGCCTGAATGATGGTGCGGCGGCTGTCATGGTGATGTCCGAGGCCGAGGCCGCCAAGCGCGGGCTGTCGCCGCTGGTCAGGATCGCATCCTATGCGACGGCAGGCCTTGATCCGTCGATCATGGGTGCAGGTCCGATCCACGCCAGCCGCAAGGCGCTGGAGAAAGCGGGCTGGAAGGTCGGCGATCTGGATCTGGTGGAGGCGAACGAGGCCTTTGCCGCCCAGGCCTGCGCTGTGAACAAGGACATGGGCTGGGACACATCCATCGTGAACGTGAACGGCGGCGCGATTGCTATTGGCCATCCGATTGGCGCATCCGGCGCGCGGATTCTGAATACGCTGATCCACGAAATGATCCGCCGCGATGTGAAAAAGGGCCTTGCAACCCTGTGCATCGGCGGCGGGATGGGTGTTGCGATGTGTCTTGAGCGCTAAGCGCCGCGACGCAGCATTATTTCATAACAGCAAAAAAAGGCGCAAGATTCTTGCGCCTTTTTCGCATCATTGATACCCAGACAAGAATATCAAATACGTAAGGGAGGGAATCATGGGTCGTGTTGCATTGGTCACGGGGGGCTCGCGCGGGATCGGCGCGGCGATCTCGGTCGCGTTGAAGGCTGCTGGCTACACCGTTGCTGCGAATTACGCGGGCAATGACGAGGCTGCGGCGGCTTTCACCAAATCCACCGGTATTTCCACCTACAAATGGTCGGTCGCCGAATATGACGCCTGCGTCGCAGGCATTGCGGCGGTGGAAGCCGCCCATGGCCCGGTCGAGGTTTTGGTAAACAACGCAGGCATCACGCGGGATGCGATGTTCCACAAGATGACGCCGGGCATGTGGAAAGAGGTGATGGATACCAACTTGTCGGGCCTGTTCAACATGACCCATCCGGTCTGGACTGGGATGCGTGACCGCAAGTTCGGGCGCGTGATCAACATCAGTTCCATCAACGGGCAAAAGGGCCAGGCGGGGCAAGCCAACTATTCAGCGGCCAAGGCAGGCGATCTGGGCTTTACCAAGGCGTTGGCGCAGGAAGGCGCGCGCGCGGGCATCACTGTGAATGCGATCTGCCCCGGCTATATTGGCACCGAAATGGTCCGCGCGATCGACGAAAAGGTGCTGAATGAACGCATCATCCCGCAAATCCCCGTGGGCCGTCTTGGCGAGCCGGACGAGATCGCGCGGATCGTCACTTTCCTTGCGTCGGATGATGCGGGCTTTATCACTGGGTCAACCGTCACCGCGAACGGCGGACAGTTCGTGGTGTAAGCGGCAGCTCAGCCCACCAATGGGCGCACAGCACGCCGACGCGAGAAGAAAAAGCGCGACAACGACCGGAAGAGGCCAGCAATGGCCTCTGCCCGCAGGGCATTGGCCTCGCGGATGAAGGCGTCGGTCTGCATGGTAGCTGGATCGTGTGACATATGGATCTTCCTTTCGGGACGTCCTCCCTGCCGATGAAAGTGCGGCATGGCGCACGTTGCAGCAAGCGCAGATACGGCATAGCCGTATTGCGCAGAGCGCAATGCAAGTGCTTGACAGGGTTGCTGTTTACGGGCCTCTGTCCGGGGATGGAGACCGCATGACCCGTTCCCGCGCAACTGCCATTGGCTTTACCGCCGTCCTGATGTGGGCGCTGCTCGCGTTGCTGACCATCGGATCGGCACCAGTACCGCCCTTTTTGCTGAACGCAATGTGTTTCGGGATTGGCGGCGCAATTGGCCTGTTTTGGACAGCGCGGCGCGGGTTTGGCGTGCTGCGGGGCGTGTCATGGAAGGTCTATGCGTTCGGCACCATTGGGCTGTTTGGCTATCATGCCCTGTATTTCACGGCATTCCGGCTGGGGCCGAACGCGGCCACGGGATTGATTGCCTATCTTTGGCCGTTGTTCATCGTGCTGTTTTCGGGGCTACTGCCGCAGGAACGTCTGACGTTCGGACATGTTTTGGGCGCGATGATCGCCTTGGGCGGGGCCGCAATGATCGTCCTGTCGGCGCAGTCCGGGCCAGGCAGCATCAGCTTGCCCGCATTGGGGTTGGCATTTTTATGCGCCTTGACCTGGGCCGCCTATTCGGTGCTGTCGCGGCGGTTGGGTGCCGTGCCGACAGAAACGGTGACGGTGTTCTGTCTTGCGACGGCCGTGTTGTCGGGCATCATGCATCTTGCGCTTGAACAAACGGCCTGGCCGGAAGGCATTCTGGGATGGGCAAGTGTGCTGGCCCTTGGCGTCGGGCCTGTTGGGCTTGCTTTCTTTACATGGGACGTCGGAATGAAACGGGGGGACATTCAGCTTTTGGGCGTGGTGTCATATGCCGCGCCATTGCTGTCGACAGTTGCGCTGATTATCGCGGGCATAACGCCTGCGTCTGCCACAATCCTGATTGCGGCAGCGATGATCACGGCAGGAGCTGCACTGGCGGCGCGCGCCAGTGCCAAGGGCAAAGGCCCGTCTACGCCTGCATAAGGCGGGACATTTCTTCTTTCAGCCTGAGTTTCTGTTTTTTTAACTCGGCAATCTTCAGCGCATCAGACCCCGGGCTTCGCTGTTCGGATTCAACCATGTGTGACAGGTTTTCATGCTTGCGGCGCAGCTCTTGCAGATGCGAAGCGATGCTCATTCCGATCCTCCTGAGGTTGATGACACATTTGTAACTGCACCACGTTTTGCGAGTCGTGTCACTTGTTTCCGGAAACACCCGGAAAGAAAGTCGGTCGCATTTAGCGGAATAGCGCCGAAAGGGCGGCACCTTCGCGCAACACCGCTGCGGCGGCGGGGGTATAACTTTCACGGTCGCCGTCATGGGCGGGGCCTTCGTGGATCACAAAGGGGGCAAGCAGGCGAAAGGGTTGCCTGCCGGTCTTGCGCACTTGCAGGATTACACGCGGGGCGGCGCGACCGAACCGTGGGGCCAGCGGCAGGACAGTGGCATGGGGCGCAAGCGTGAGCGCGGCCGGCAAAAGATCGGTGGCGAGGATCATGGTCAGCCAGCCGCCGGGCGCCAGACGGCGCAACCCGGCCGCCACCCAGGTGGTGACAGGTGTGACAACCTGCAGGGCCGCCGCGCGCCCGGCATCGGGGGATGGTGTGCCGCCAGGGGCATAGTAGGGCGGGTTCGCCATGACGTGATCAAAATCAGTGCGCAGCTCGCGGGGCATCGCGGCCACGTCACCTGTCACCACCAGCATCGTCACGCCATTGCGCGCGGCGTTGCGGCGGGCAAGATCGGCATAGCCGTCTTGCACCTCAAGCCCCGCAAGCACCAGACCCGGCACCCGCGCGCCAAGGCACAGGGACGCGGCCCCCGCCCCGCAGCCAAGGTCAAGCACCCGCTGACCCGCGACCGCATCCACACTGGCCGCAAGCAACACCGGGTCGGTCGCCGCCCGATACCCCCTGCGCGGTTGCCACAACTGCAACCGCCCGCATAGAAAGGCATCATCGGTCAGATCGGCATCGGCAAACACTTAAACCCCCGGATCAATGTCATTGTCCGTCAGCACCGCGCGGGCGATGAAATGATCCTGATCCCGCACCATCAGACGCCGCGGCAGGATACCCAGCGATCCGTCAAGGATGCTCATGTGGACGTCGAGTTCGAACACCGCTATATCCTCGCCCTGAAGCAGGGCTTTGGCAAAGGCGATCACGGTCGGGTCGGTTGTGCGCAGAAGCTCTTTCATCCGGCAAGGTTATGCGGCACTGACTGGGAAAGTCGAGCGGATAGGCGTGGGAATGGGATTGGACGACGTATCACAAAAGCCGCATGATCGGCTGGCCGCATTCCTGACCAGCGACATGGACGCTGTCAACGCGCTGATCCGCGACCGGATGGCCAGCAAACACGCGCCCCGTATTCCCGAAGTGACCGCGCATCTGGTCGAGGCGGGCGGTAAACGGCTGCGCCCGATGCTGACCCTCGCCGCAGCGCGGATGTGTGGCTATGATGGCCCGTTTCATGTTCATTTGGCGGCCACGGTCGAATTCATTCACACCGCAACCCTTTTGCACGACGATGTGGTCGACGAAAGCCACCGGCGGCGCGGCAAGCCGACGGCAAACCTGCTTTGGGATAACAAGTCTTCGGTGCTGGTGGGCGACTATCTGTTTGCGCGCAGTTTTCAATTGATGGTGGAAACCGGGTCGTTGCGCGTGCTGGATATTCTGGCGGATGCAGCCGCCACCATTGCCGAAGGCGAAGTGTTGCAACTGACCGCCGCGCAGGATCTGGCGACCGATGAAGATGTTTATCTGCAGGTCGTGCGGGGCAAGACGGCCGCACTTTTTGCCGCTGCGACCGAAGTGGGTGGCGTCATTGCAGGCGCGACAGAAGCCCAGGTGGCCGGACTGCGTGTCTATGGTGATGCCTTGGGGATCGCCTTTCAGATTGTAGATGATCTGTTGGATTACGGCGGATCAACCCGCGATATCGGAAAGAACACTGGTGATGATTTCCGCGAACGCAAGGTGACGCTGCCGGTCATCAAAGCCGTGGCAAAAGCCAGTGCAGAAGAACGTGCTTTCTGGGCGCGCGTGATCGAAAAGGGCGAACAGTCAGGCAGCGATCTTGCACAGGCCTTGCAGATCATGGAACGGCATGGCGCGATGACCGAGGCGCGTGCAGATGCGATGATGTGGGCGGGGCGGGCGCGCGCAGCGCTTGACGGTTTCCCGGATCATCCCGTGCGCGCGATGCTGTCGGATCTTGCAGACTATGTCGTTGCGCGCCTGACCTGAAGATGGGTCAGGGGGCCGGGGGCGTATCGCCGCTGGCAAGCCCTTGCAGACGGTCAACAATTCCACGCGTTGCCGTATCAAGCCATGCACGCGCGATATCAACGGTTGCTACATAGCTGTCGAGCGCAGGTTTGGCAGCGGGGAACTGTTCGGCAATCCGGGGGGCCATCACATACAGTGCAACCACCGCAACGGCCAAGAGCACCATCAAGACGAACCCGCTGCGAAACCCGCTGCGGCGATGGCGCACCTGAACGATTTCGTATGTGTCGTCGTCATCCCCGACAGCAATGTCACCTGGACGCAATGACGAATTGATTTCTTCAATATCGGGCAGCATTTCGCGGCGCGACAATTCACGTTTCAATTCTGGCTCGGCATCGGGCTCTTCGCCTTTCAGCAAGGCGATGTGCCGCGCCGATGCCGTCAGCGGCGGTAGTGCCAACCCAACGGCTGCGCCATCGTCGATGCCAAGGTCGGCTTGGGTTTCAACGGTCGGTTCTGCATCCAGACGGCGCGCAATCATTTCACGCTCGGCCTCTTCACGCAGCACAGCCATCACCGCCTCGTCAATCTGGCGGGACTGCATTGCTGTTGGGGCGTCTGCCTCGGTCTGGGCGGGTTCTTCGGGCCGGGCAACCGGGGGCTCCGGCAACGCGTCGGGCTGATCAGGCGCGGTGGCAAGGCTTTCCGACGCAGGGCCTTCGGCAGCGGGCGGATCAGCCGCCAGAGTTGTAACAGGCAGTTCTGCAATTGGCGGCTCGGAGACGGAGAAGTCTGAAACGGGGACTTCTGCGACGGGTGCATCATGCAGCGCCGATTCCGCTTCGCGTTCGGCCTCGGCCTCGGGATGGCTTTGAAACCAGCCATGTCCGCAGCTGGAACATTGCACATCCCGGCCCGCAGCCGGAATGGCCGCATCGTCGACTTCATACTGTGCATCACAATTCGGGCAAATCAGCCGCATTCGTCCCGCCCTTGCAGACAAAAATCGCACAACGCCACATTTCTTGTTGTTGTTCTATCGGCTTATGACGCGTTCTGGAAGCCTTTGTCGTTAAGGTTTCAACGATCGCGGATTGAATCCGGCGCAGCCTTAGGCAATTCTGCCGCAAAGGGCGTGACAAAAGGGCAGTGGGCGCAGTGATTTCGTTCGAAGACGTAGCCTACAGTTATGGCGGGGGCGAGCTTTTGTCCGAGGTTTCGCTGCGTCTTGCACCGGGATCATTCCACTTTTTGACCGGGCCATCCGGCGCCGGAAAGTCGACCTTTCTCAAGCTGTGCTATGCCGAACTTTATCCAACCGGCGGCAAGGTCACGCTTTTTGACCGTGATGTTGTGGCGTTGAAGCGCGACGAAGTCGCGATGACGAGGCGCAGAATTGGCGTCGTGCATCAGGACTGCCAGTTTCTGGATCACTTGCCGCTGGCCACGAATGTGACGCTGCCATTGACCGTGGCGGGACGTGAAACACCCGTGCAGAACCTGACCGATCTGCTGGCGTGGGTTGGCCTCGCACCCATGGCCGATGCTTTGCCGCCATCGCTGTCAGGGGGCGAACGGCAACGCGCGGCGGTGGCGCGCGCCGTCATCATGGACCCGGACGTGATCCTTGCTGACGAACCCACCGGTAATCTTGACTGGGAAATGTCGCTGCGCCTGCTGACGCTGCTGGTGGAGTTGAACCGGATGGGCAAGACCATTCTCATCGCGACCCATGACATGAACCTGATCCGGCAGGCCAAGGCGCAGGTGGCCGCGCGCGTGCTGCGGATCAAGGACCGCCGCATCCAGTTGGCCGGAGCGGATTTATGAACATGCTGGACCTTTTGAGGGCCGACCGGCACAGCGACCGGGTTGTGCCACCGTCCGGGTATACGGCGACGTTGACCAGTTTTACGGCGGGCGCCATGGCGTTCTTGGCCGTGTTCGCGATTGCACTGTCGTTGGCGGCGGGGCGGCTTTCGGAGCGTTGGTCGGCGGCGCTGATCAATACTGCGACGATCCGCATTTCCGCACCGGCAGACCAGTTGGCCTTGCAAACGCAGGCCGTACTTGACCTTTTGGCCCAGACACCCGGTATCGCAGCTGCCCGTGCCCTGACTGATGATGAGGAACGCGCGTTGCTTGCGCCCTGGTTCGGGCAGGATTTGCCGCTGGATGCGCTGGCATTGCCACGGCTGATCGAAGTCACCGAAGATGGCAGCGGCTATGACGCCGAGGGGTTGCGCCAACGGCTCACGGCCGAAGCACCGGGCGCATTTCTGGATGATCATACCCGGTGGCGTGTACCGCTGGCTGTGGCAGCCGAACGGTTGCGACTGCTGGGGATTGTGTCGATCCTGCTGATCGCAGGTGCAATGACGGCGATGATCGCGCTGGCCGCGAATGCCGCGCTGTCGGCAAACGCACAAGTGATCCGGGTCCTGCGCCTTGTGGGTGCAAAAGACAGCTATATCGCCCGCGCCTTTGTGCGCCGCTTTACGTTGCGTGCGCTGATCGGGGCTTCGGTCGGGGCAATCGCGGGCCTGATCGGGGTCTTCCTGTTGCCAGCGACCGATGCAGCGGGGGCGTTCATGACCGGTCTCGGGTTTCAGGGTGCAGGCTGGCTTTGGCCTTTCGTGTTGCCCCCCGCCGCCGCCGCGATCGCCTTTGTTGCAACCCGCACCGCAGCCATGCGGCGCCTGAGGACGCAGACATGAGAAAACTCTTTCAGTGGCCACTATCCATCATCTTTATCGTGCAGATGTATGTGGCGATGGTGGTGATCGCGTTGGCCTTTGCGCCTTTTGCGGTTTTTAGCGCGCGCGCTGCATCCAATGCCTGCAAGACCTATTGCCACTGGGTTGCCTTCACCGCCCGCTGGATCGTCGGCCTGCGATCCGAAGTGCGGGGTGAGGTGCCGGTTGGCGAAGTGATCATCGCGGCAAAGCACCAGTCTTTTCTGGACATCATGATGATCTTTGCTGCGGTGGAACGCGGCAAATTCATTATGAAGCGCGAACTGATCTATGCGCCGATCCTTGGGCAATATGCGTTGAAAATCGGCTGCGTGCCAGTCGATCGGGGCAAGCGCGGTCAGGCGATTCAGAAGATGAAAGAGGATGTGGCGCGTGGGGCTGTCCTGCCTGGACAGTTGATCATCTATCCGCAAGGCACACGGGTCGCACCGGGGGCAAAGCTAGGCTACAAAGTGGGGACAGGGTTGCTCTATGAACAACTTGGGCAGCCCTGCGTGCCGGTCGCCACGAATGTGGGGGTGTTCTGGCCAAAACGCAGCCTTCTGCGAAAACCAGGGCTGGCCGTGGTAGAGTTTTTGCCCGCCATCGCACCGGGACTTCCCGTGCCGCAGTTCATGGCGCAACTGGAGGCCGATGTTGAGGGCGCTTCAAACCGCCTGATGGCCGAGGCGGGGTTCACGGGATAGCCTTTCCTGTCACGATCGTTTGGCAGCAAGGCGCATCCGGTAATTCGCAACCTTGTCTCGATTGCCGCAGGCCGAAGGTGAACACCATCGGCGGCGATTGTTCTTGCCACGGTCGTAGAACACCATCGTGCAGGCCGGGTTCTGGCAATGCTTCAAACGCTCGAGTTCGAAGTCCTGAACAAAACGTGCAAAATCGAGCGCGACGGCATCGGCTACGGACAGGGGGGCATGCTGGATTGTGAGCCGGGCCGGAGTATGGCTGTCGTCCAGCCAACGAAAAACCGGTGTGCGCGCCAGATGATCGTTGATCAAGACCACAAGGGTTTTCGGTATCGGCAGCCCCGTGGCCAGATGGTCCACCATCGGGCGCAGTTTCTCACGCAAAATCAGGGTTTCCTGGCTGTTGGCGGGCCCCTCCGACAACCCCGCCAACGCCTGCCAGCGCCGCAATTTCGCCGGATCACCAATCAGATCAAGGCTTTGCCCTGCAATCACCGGCGTCGTGTTTAACAAATCGATCCACAAGCTGCCGCCGAGAAACGGCATTCCATCGCGGAAGTCGGCAGATTCGGTGGACATAGCAGAGATCTTTGCATTGGGATCACGACACTGTGTAACCTATTAAATATAGATTGAAAAGTGTTTTTCCGTATGTCACCTATAAAATGCGATTTTAAACGTGTCGCATGATATCAATCCCGCTGCCCAAAGCAGCCCATTAAAGGACGTCCAGATGGCTCTCTCTCGCTTGATCCTCGGCACAACACTCGCCGCTTTGACCCTGACCCCCGCTGCACTGCTAGCCGAAATCATTCACGAAGGTCCTTCGGTCAGCATCCCTGCCGATCAGCTCCTCTTTGGCCCCACTGGCGTGAAAACCGAAGTGGGCGAGTTGTTTGCGGGACCAGCCTATGGCGATCTGACCAGCGGCAAGCACGGCACCTTCATCCGCGGACCTGCAGGTTATGTCAGTCCCGAACATGACCATACCGAGGACTATTTCGGGATTGTTATCAAGGGAATCGCCGTAAATGGCCCGGCTGGGTCAACCGACGTGGCGCTGCCTGCTGGGTCCTACTGGTTCCAGCGGGGCGAAGAAAATCACGTGACCAAGTGCATTTCCGAGGAAGACTGCCTGTTCTTCATCTATCAGCCCGGTGCCTTCGACTTCGTTCCGGCCAAATGAGCGTGCGTGACGCCGGGCCCGCAGTCGGGCGTCACGCCGCCAGTCCCTTAGACCCCATGTCGAGATACTTGTTCCGGCGGTCCTTGATCAGCCAATCAGGTTTTTTGCCAGACAGTTCCTTCAGCATTGTCTCGATGGCCTTGCCAACAGCGTCGATCGTGTCTTTCGGGCCGCGCTGTGCGCCGCCCATGGGTTCCTTGATGATCCGGTCGATTACACCCAGTTTCTGCAGATCCTGCGCGGTCAGTCGCAACGCGGCGGCGGCCTCGCGCATTTTCTCGGCATCCTTCCAAAGAATTGACGCGCATCCTTCGGGGCTGATGACGGAATAGACCGAATGTTCCAACATGGCGACCCGGTTTGCTGTAGCGAAGGCAACAGCACCGCCAGACCCACCTTCACCCACAATAACCGAGATCAAGGGCACGCCAATTTCAAGGCATTTCGCTGTCGACGACGCAATCGCCTCGGCCTGACCACGTTCTTCAGCGCCTTTGCCAGGGTAGGCACCGGGCGTGTCGACCAGCGTGATGACCGGAATGCTGAACCGATGTGCTAGGTCCATCAGGCGGATCGCCTTGCGATACCCTTCTGGCCGGGCCATACCAAAATTTCGCTCAATCCGGGATTTGGTGTCATTCCCCTTTTCATGGCCAATCACCATCACAGGCGCGTCGTTGAACCGTGCGAGTCCGCCCATGACAGCATGATCTTCGGCGAAGTTGCGGTCCCCTGCCAGCGGGGTGAATTCGGTGAACAACGCGTCGATATAGTCGGTGCAGTGGGGCCGGTCAGGGTGGCGCGCGACCTGGCACTTCTGCCATGCCGTCAGATCCTTATAAAGATCGCGCAGCATGGTGTCGGCCTTCTTGTCCAACGCCTCGGCCTCTTTGGAAACATCCAATGCCGAGTTCGAACGAGCCATGGCGCGCAGCTCTTCCGCCTTGCCTTCAACTTCGGCCAGCGGTTTTTCGAATTCCAGATAATTCATCGGGCGCTCCCCCTTTGATGTCTTGGGGTATATGACGCGATGGGCGCAGATATGCAACTTCGCAAGATTTGCAAAGTCGCGCTATGCCATCAGGAATGGGCGAAGGAGACAGGCATGGCAAATGATACAGAAAGGCGGATGCTGCGGGTCATCGACCATATCCATGATAATCCTGCCGGGGATCTCTCGCTGGATGCGCTGGCTGATGTCGCCGCGATGAGCCGCTTTCACTGGCACCGGGTGTTTCATGCGGTCACGGGCGAAACAGTAGCGCAAACGGTCCGGCGGATGCGTCTGCATCGCGCGGCCGTGGCGCTGGTGCAAACAGACCGCCCTCAGACCGCGATTGCGCGCGCCGTCGGATATGGCAACGCCGCTAGTTTCGTGCGCGCATTCGCCGATGCCTATGGCATGCCGCCCGCCGCCTTTCGCAAGCGGGGCGAACTGCGCCCCTTTCCCGCAAACCAAATGCCGAAAGGAACGAACATGCATCCGATTGAAGTCCGTCAGGAACCGGAACGCCACCTGGTGGCACTTCCACACCGGGGCGCCTATCACGAGATCAACCGCGCATTCGAGAAACTGTTCGCCACGCTCGTCGCGCGCGATCAGGTGGGCCAGACCGGGTATTTGATCGGTGTGTTTCTGGATGATCCTGCCGCAGTGGCAATTGCCGATCTGCGCAGTTTTGCAGGCGTCGAAGTCGCGGCTGATTTCCCGATCAGTTTGCCCTTGCAGGCACACACCCTGCCCGGCGGCACGCAGGCCGTATTGACCTATACTGGCCCCTACGCAGGGTTGCCTGCCGCATACGATCAGCTTTACGGGCTATGGCTGCCGCAAAGCGGTTTAACACCGGCAGACCAGCCATCGTTCGAGGTCTATCTTAATTCTCCGATGGACACACCGCCGGAACGGCTGGTGACTGAACTGCATTTACCGCTGGCTGGGTAGATATTCGCGATCATTCGCAAAACATTTCCATTATGGAAATAGCAACGCCCCGTGGCCATGCCACGGGGCGTGCCTCCTCCCGTGAGTGCTGCGGCGGGCCTCCCCTCCCGTGGCGCAGCGCGGGTATTCTTTTCAGGTCGCCACGAATCGCAGCAATCTTCACAGATACGTGACAATTATACAGGCAATCTGTCAACGACAGAGATTAGTGTCGGATCGGATACGTATCGGATAAATCCAATGTTCATTTCCTGCGAGCAGCGTAGTGTCGCCCCCATGATTTCCGTCACCCCCGCAACCTTCCGTCTGGCACAAGCCTTTACCATTGCACGTGGTAGTCGCACAGAAGCACGCGTTTTGACGGCGCGCATTACCCGCGATGGGACGACCGGTTGGGGCGAATGTGTGCCCTATGCGCGGTATGGTGAAACGCTGGAATCCGTAACGGCGCAGATCGAAAGCCTTCCCGTCAGTATCACGCGTGCAGCATTGCAATCAGCCCTGCCGGCTGGTGCTGCGCGCAATGCCGTTGATTGCGCGCTGTGGGACTGGGCAGCAAAACAGGCCGGGCGGCGGGTCTGGGAACTGGCGGGCCTGCCCGCACCGGGGCCGATGGTGACGGCCTATACCTTGTCGTTGGATACCCCTGAAAACATGCGTATCGCAGCGGCGACACACGCACATCGCCCTATCCTGAAGATCAAGCTTGGAACACCCGACGACATGCCCCGGCTGGAGGCGGTGCGGGCAGGTGCGCCGGGTGCGGTCATCATTGTGGATGCCAACGAAGGCTGGACATCCGAAGTTTACGCCGATCTTGCGCCGCATTTGATCCGGTTGGGCGTTACGCTGGTGGAACAACCACTTCCCGCCGGGGCCGATGGCATGCTTGGCGAAATTGCACGGCCTGTACCTGTTTGCGCGGATGAGTCGTGCCATGACCGCACATCACTGCCATCCTTACGGGGCAAGTATGACATGGTGAACATAAAGTTGGACAAGGCAGGCGGGCTGACAGAAGCCTTGGCCCTGAAGGCTGCGGCACTTGCAGATGGTTACGGCCTGATGGTCGGCTGCATGGTTGGATCTTCCCTTGGCATGGCACCCGCAACCCTTGTGGCACAAGGCGCTGCGTACACAGACCTTGACGGCCCGCTTCTATTGGCCGAAGACCGCGCGCATCCGCTCGCCTTTGACGATCAAGGCGTTCACCCGCCAACCGCCCAATTATGGGGATGACCATGACCAGAACCGTCTATGTAAACGGCCAATACCTGCCCGAGGCTGAGGCCACGGTTTCGATCTTTGATCGCGGGTTTCTGATGGCGGACGGCGTCTATGAGGTGACATCCGTTCTGGATGGCAAACTGATCGACATGGAAGGCCATGTGCAGCGGCTGGCCCGCAGCCTGTCAGAGCTTGATATGGCCAGTCCGATCAGCGATGCGGGTCTGACAGACATGTTCCGCGAACTGGTGCGCCTGAACGACATCGACCAAGGGATGATCTATCTGCAAATCACCCGCGGCAATCCCGGTGATCGGTCATTCGTGTTTCCCGACCCTGAAACAACGCCATCAACGATCGTGGCCTTTACCCAGAACATTCCCAATCTGGCCGATGCGCCTGCCGCCAAGACCGGGTTTCGCGTCATTTCCATCCCCGATATTCGCTGGGGACGGCGCGATATCAAGACGGTGCAACTGCTGTATCCATCCATGGGCAAGATGATGGCCAAGAAGGCGGGTTGCGATGACAGCTGGTTTGTCGAAGACGGGATGGTCACCGAAGGCACGTCGAACAACGCCTATATCGTCAAGGGCAATCGGATCATCACACGGCAGTTGAGCCATGATATCCTGCACGGCATCACCCGTGCGTCAGTTCTGCGTTTTGCAGCCGAGGCACAGATGGTGGTTGAAGAACGCCCCTTTACCGTCGCCGAGGCACAAGCGGCAGACGAGGCGTTTTCATCGGCGGCATCCATCTTTGTCATGCCCGTGGTCGAAATTGACGGGGCCACAATCGGCACCGGAAAGCCCGGCCCTGTCGCCGCACGCCTGCGCGAAATTTATCTGGACGAAATGCGCCGCGCGGCGATCTGATCCCGTTCAGGCCGCCGTCTGCAGCAGATGCACCATGATTGCGGCATAGAAGGTGATGCTCGCCGCCAGCACGAACATATGCCAGATCGTAATGTGAAACGGCAGCCGGTCGAACAGGAAAAAACCGACCCCGACGGTGTAAAGCACACCGCCCGCAACAATCATGCTCAACACCGGCCCCGACAAGGCCGCCAACAGACTGTCACCCGCGAAAAGACCGGCCCAGCCCATCGCCAATGCGATGCCGATGGCGACCAGTTGCAACCTGTCCGGGGCCATCATCCGCATTCCGGACCCGAGTATTGCGCCGCCCCACAATACCGGAAGCAGCCATGCCCCCTGCCCACCTGACAGCAGGATGAACGGCGTATAGGTCGCTGCGATCTTGATGAAGATGGCGGTCTGATCGAAATGCCGGAAAAAGGCCCGCCAAGTGTCTTGTTCTGCCATGTTGTAAAGTGCAGAGCAAAGAATCATGGCAATCAAGGCAACGCCGTAAAGCCCAGTCCCAAGAATAGCCGGCGTATCACCGCGCAGCACGATTGCCAGTGTCACCAGCACCGGAACCGCCATCAGCACGCTACACAGACCGACGACATGAACGACAGCGTCGCTCAGCATTTCCGCACGGCTGTAGCTTTGGCGATGGGTCAAAAGCATGATGTTCAAATCATAGCACCCGGTAGCCTTGCCGCAAATGCGACATCGGTCACATCAACGTGCGACGCATCACGGTTTGGCTTTGCCAACGTTTTCCTGAAATGACACCTCAAACGCCGCCTTTTGCGCGCCGGATGCTTCGGCCTGATGCATCGACTTCCATGTGTCATAGGGCATACCGTAAACCATCGTACGCGCCGCCTCGCGCTCCAGCGGTACACCTTCGGCGACAGCGGCTTCGTGAATCCAGCGGCCAAGGCAATTCCGGCAAAAGCCCGCCAGGTTCATCATGTCAATGTTCTGCACATCTGTGCGGGTTTGCAGGTGATCGCGCAGGCGGCGATAGGCGGCGGCCTCCAATGACTGAATGGTCGCAGGATCAAGGTCTGACATCGGACAGGGCCCCTTTCAAATGAGTGACGAGCCGTGCGGCCCATGAGTGGTGATCGGCCGGATCAACGATGAGATCATTCCTGACCTCGATCAAGGTATTCAGACGCCCTGTTGCAAGGGCATGGCGGTCAATCGCATCGCCTGGCAGATGGCCTGCATAAGGCTCGTTATCACCGACGCACAGGTCGGGATCGGATTTCAGGCGATCAATCAGGGCAACTGACAGCCGCGTATCCAGATGCGAATACAACACGCCCACGTGCCACGGACGCGGCCCACGGCCTTTCAGGCAGGGTGTAAAGCTGTGCATGGCAACAATCACCGTATCATCGCGGCGCACAGCAAGACGGGCCAGTTCGGCATGATAGGGTCGATAGAGGGCGTCTTTTCGCCGCGCGATATCGGCCTCTGTTGCAGCCCGGTTCGCAGGAATAATCGTGCCGTCATACAGGCGCATGACAAGTGTCGGGTCATCCTCACCCCGGTTCGGGTCGATCACAAGGCGCGAAAACGCTGACAGGATAGCCGTGCAATCCAACGCGGCAGCCAGCGCGACTGACAATCCTGCCGCGCCGACATCATAGGCGATGTGGCGACCCATGTCCGTGCTGCAAATGCCAAGGGCACCGCCGTTGACCCAGGCGGGGATGTGATTTGACGCATGATCGCAGGTCACCAGCCACGGGCTGTCGCGACCTTCGCCGACAATCTCGAACGCCTCTGTTTTCGTAAGTCGCACAGAAATTATGCACCTTTTCGGTTTATTGCATCGCAAACCCATGCACGTGTTGCTGGATTGAAGTTATTGGGCCATAAGCCCGGCGATAGTTAAAGAACAATGAGGAAAAGGCCATATGAGACGCCAGCGCAATGTCAAAATCGTCGCAACCCTCGGCCCGGCATCCAACGACTACAAGATGATCCGCGCCTTGTTCGAAGCCGGGGCCGACGTGTTCCGCCTGAACATGAGCCATGGCAGTCATGATGACATTCGCGCCCGCCACGAGATTATTCGCAAGGTAGAGGCAGACACCGGTCGCCCGATCTGTATTCTGGCTGATCTTCAGGGGCCGAAACTGCGCGTTGGCACCTTTGCCAATCCGTCCGAAGAATTGGTCGAAGGAGCCGCATTCCGCATGGATCTTTCAACCGCGCCGGGCGATGTGAATCGCGTAAACCTGCCCCACCCCGAGATTTTTGCAGCACTTGAAGTCGGGACATCACTGCTGGTCAACGATGGCAAGATCCGCCTTCACGTCAACGAATGTGGCAAGGATTTCGCCAATTGCACCGTAACGGTGGGCGGAACGATTTCAAACCGCAAGGGCGTGAATGTGCCTGATGTGGTGCTGCCGCTGGCCGCGCTTTCGGTCAAGGATCGGGGTGACCTGGAATTCGCGTGCGAACTGGGCGTGGACTGGCTCGCGCTTTCGTTCGTGCAGCGACCCGAAGACGTGATTGAGGCGCGCAAACTGGCCCGCGGCCGCGCTGCGATCCTGTCAAAGATCGAAAAACCCGCAGCGGTGAAGGCATACGACGCGATTCTGCAGGTTTCGGACGGTATCATGGTCGCGCGTGGTGATCTTGGTGTGGAACTGCCGGTCTATTCGGTGCCACCAATCCAGAAACGGCTCGTGCGCGGGGCGCGGGCAGCGGCAAAGCCCGTGATCGTGGCCACGCAGATGATGGAATCGATGATCGAATCGCCGGTGCCGACACGGGCCGAAGTATCGGACGTCGCCACCGCTATCTACGAGGGCGCGGATGCCGTGATGTTGTCGGCGGAGTCGGCGGCAGGCAAATATCCGATCGAGGCAGTCACAACGATGCATAACGTGGCCCTGTCGGTCGAAAAAGACCCGACCTATCGCCAGATCATCGAGGCCAGCCGCGTGATTACCCGCGAAACCGTGGCCGACGGGATCGTCGCTGCCGCCCGCGAGATTGCCGAGGCGACCAATATCAAGGCCATCGCCTGTTTCAGCCAATCTGGCACAACGGCAAGCCTTGTGGCGCGCGAGCGCCCACGTGTGCCGATTCTGGCGCTGACACCGCTGATGTCCACCGCGCGGCGCATGTCTTTGACATGGGGTCTGCATTGCGCGATTACCGAACCGCAAGACCGCTTCAAAGGGGCCGTGCTTGCCGCTGTCAAGGCCGCCCGCGATGATGGCTTCGCCGGACAGGAAGACCAGATCGTTGTCACCGCTGGCGTGCCATTCAACGTAAAAGGCACAACCAACATCCTGCGCGTGGCCCCTTGTGATGAAAGGTTGATTAGCAGCGTTGACCCGGAGTAACCTCGTCCCGTTAGTGCAAGGGCGGCGGCAATGGACACGGACCTATTTCTGGTCATCGGCATCATCATAACGGTACTTGCTGTGCCGCCTGTCGTTGGTGCGTTTTCGGAAAGCCGCCCGCCGCGCGCAGGGGCGATCATGTTCCTGATCGGGGGCACGTTGATCGTGATCGCGCTGACTCAGGGCACAATCCGATACTCCGTGCCCGACATCCCGAATGTGTTCACCCGTGTCATCGGGCGCTATCTGAACTAAGCCATCGACATCAATCGCCCGACATCGACGGTGATTTGCGTACAGGCGGACTGACCCCTTGCACAGCCATCCGTTTCCGCCTAAACGAGCGGCTTCGAAAAGCCTGCGCGACCGGCCCGAAGTGGCATGCCGAGTCGCGCATTGTTACGATTGGAGATCGAAATGCCCAAGATGAAGACGAAGTCGGCGGCCAAGAAGCGTTTCAGCTTCACAGCCACCGGTCGGGTGAAAGCTGGCCCCGCCGGCAAACGCCACGGCATGATCAAACGTTCGACGAAATTCATCCGCGACGCATCAGGGGCAATGATCCTGTGCGCGTCCGATGCCAAGATCGTCAAAAAATACATGCCCTACGACCGGTAAGGAGAAACTCAAATGTCCCGCGTCAAATCCGGTGTTGTCACCCACGCCCGCCACCGCAAGGTCATCAAGGCGGCCAAGGGCTATTACGCCGCCCGCTCCACAAACTTCCGCACGGCCACACAAGCCGTCGACAAGGCCAACCAGTACGCCACCCGCGACCGTAAGGTTCGCAAGCGCAACTTCCGCGCCCTGTGGATTCAGCGGATCAATGCCGCCGTGCGCCTGTTCGATCCGGCCTTCACCTATTCGCGTCTGATAAACGGTCTGGCTCTGGCCGGCATTGAGGTGGATCGCAAGGTTCTCGCTGATCTGGCTGTGCATGAGCCTGAGGCGTTCAACGCGATTGCAGCACAAGCCAAGGCCGCAATGCCTGCTTGATCAACACCATCTGACATTTGCAAAAACCCCGCGTGCCCGTCACGTGGGGTTTTTTCTTGCCTTGCGACCTAGCTGTGTCGATCATTGGCTGCGCAGATGCAAAGGGGATGTGATGGGGGGCGATCTGCGTCTGACTGACGAGGATGTGCTGGCGTTGCCCGCGCTTGAGGATGCGCAGCGTGATACATCGCCCGCCCGCGCGACCCTTGATCGCGCCAATGCTTTGCTGGATGCGGGCAAGACACGAGAGGCTGCCGACCTTTGCCTTGCTGCCCTCCGCGGCGGGCCACTGTCCCCAATGACGGCGGCCAACCTCGTGATGGTGTTGCGCGCCGCAGGCGATGTGACAGAAGCCGAGATCATCGCAGATGATCTGTTGGCCCAGCTTGCCGCAGGCCTTACCGACACACCGACGGACGCGCACCGCCGGATCAATCTGGGGCGTCTGATGGCCGTGCTAGGGCGCAAGGATGCGGCCGCCAAAGTCCTGGCCCAGGCGTTGCATCATAATCCAACGCACCAGAACGGAGTTTTGACCCTGACAGGGATTCTTTTGCACAAAGGGCAAGCCGATGCGGCAATGGCGCTTTGGAACCCGATCTTTGCTGCAGACCCGGCAAATGGAGTGATCCGCCTGCACCTTGTGCGCATCCTCGCGCAGTCAGGTTTTTTGGGCCACGCCCGCACATTGTTGAACACAGCCGAACCGCTTTGCACAGCAAATCGCGCCGAATTCGATCATGTCGCAGGCGCGCTGCGCGGCACGCTCGCGGGCCCCGCCCAGGCCGCAATGACATTGGAAGTGTTCGAACGTTTCGCCCCCAGCTATGACAAGACGCTGGCAAAGCTTGGCAACCTTGGCCCGGACGCTGTCGCCACGATGCTGCACCAAGTTGGCCTTGCCAGCACAACGCAAGCTGCGCGTGCTGGATGCGGGCTGCGGCACCGGGCTGTGTGGCACACTGCTGCGTCCTTATGCGCGACTGGCTGCACGGGGTTGATCTGTCGCCCGCGATGCTGGCCAAGGCGCGCGCGAAAAAAGCTTATGATGCATTGTCACGGGCCGATCTGGCCACGGCTGGCACGATGCCGGATGGACCGTTTGATCTGATCGTCAGTTCTGACGTGTTGGTGTATTTTGGCGATCTGGCTGCCGTAATGGCAAACTTTGCGCGGATCTTGCGCCCCGGCGGATGGGTCGTGCTGACGGTCGAGGATGCGGGGACGCCGACCGGACCGGGCTGGTCACTCTCGCCATCGGGTCGCCACAAACACAGCCTTTCCTATCTTGACGCCACCCTGCGCAAGGCGGGCTTTGCCGCACCCAAAGTCACCCACGGCTTCGATCTGCGGCATGAATTTGGCGCGCCAGTCAGGGGACTTGGCGTGGCGGCCCAACGTCTGGCATTGTTCGGTTAGGCGTGGGGCCACTTGCATCGGCCCCCGTGTCCCGCTAGCACAGGCCGCGCATTGAAGGAGGCCGACATGGACGGGCTTGACGCAGTAAAGATCAAATTCCTGACCGCCACGGCCAATGCCGCCGATGAGGCCTCACTGGAAGAAGTGCGTCTTGGTGCCCTTGGCAAAAAGGGCGAGATCTCTGCGCTGATGGCAACACTTGGCAAAATGGACCCAGATCAGCGCCGCGCTGCGGGGGCCATGCTGAACGTCGTCAAGGATGAGATTGACGCGGCCTTGCGCGCCAAGAAAGCTGCCCTCGGCGATGCCGCCCTCGATGCGCGTCTGCGCGATGAATGGCTTGATGTCACCCTGCCCGCTCGCCCGCGCCGCATGGGCACCATTCATCCCGTCAGCCAGGTGATGGACGAACTGACCGCCATCTTTGCTGACATGGGCTTTGCCGTGGCCGAAGGGCCGCAGGTGGAATCCGACTGGTACAATTTCGATGCACTGAACATTGCGCCCGAACACCCCTCGCGTCAGGAACATGATACCTTCTTCATGCACCGTGACCCCGGCGACAACCGCCCGCCGCATGTGCTGCGCACCCATACCAGCCCGGTGCAGATTCGCGCGCTGATGGATCAGGGCACGCCGATCCGCGTGATCGCACCGGGCCGCGTCTACCGTATGGACATGGACCAGACGCATACCCCGATGTTCCATCAATGCGAAGGTCTGGCCATCGACCGCAATATCACGATGGCCAACCTGAAATGGGTGCTGGAGGAATTCTGCCGCGCGTATTTCGAGGTGCCATCGGTGGAACTGCGGTTCCGCGCGTCCCATTTCCCATTCACCGAACCTTCCGCCGAGGTGGATATCCGCTGTTCATGGGAAGGTGGGCAGCTGAAGATCGGCCAGGGCGACAAGTGGATGGAAATCCTCGGCTCCGGCATGGTCCACCCAAAGGTGCTGACCGCTGCCGGGGTTGACCCAACCCAGTGGCAGGGCTTTGCTTTCGGTATGGGCATCGACAGAATCGCCATGCTGAAATACGGCATACCCGACCTGCGCGCATTCTTTGAATCCGACCTGCGCTGGCTGCGCCACTACGGATTTGCTGCGCTCGACATGCCGGATTTGGCGGGGGGGTTGAGTGGATAATGGACATCGGACTGGGAGAGATTTCGATCGCCATCGTCAGTTTCATAGCTGGCCGGCTGTTTGTGCAATCCGAAGCCGTCCTTCTTCAAAAGAAGAAAGTTTATCAAGAGTATTTGGATAACTGTCTGACGGCGCAGGAAGCTTACAAACAAGTCGCCGATACGGACGCGCTGCCGTCAGATCATGTAATTGATCTCGAAAACATTCGCCCGAAGGGCGAATTCTTTCTGTATGCCTCACAGGAAGTGATCGTGCTTGCCGGACAGCACGTTGAAACGCTAGGTGCTGCGTTCACGAAAATCGACCGATCCACGGAAGCCTTGCACCCGGCCTTCACCAATAGCGCCCACGCATACAATCGAATGCTGAAGGCCATGCGGAAGGATGTGCTGGGTTGGTCCATTCAGGGTCTGTTTGAAAGGATTTTCGGCTATGGCCGCGCACGTAAGGTGCTAAAGCGCGAAACAGAACCACCGGATCACAAGTCGGGGTGAACTCCGACTGACCCATTACAAGATTGACCCCCATGACCAACCCCGACACCAGCCACCGCATCCATATCGCGGCCAATGACCCGGCCTTTGCGGCAAAACGCGAGGCGGCGGTTGAGGTGATCTGTGCGGCGATTTCCGCGGTTGCCCTGCCCATGGGCTACACCCAAACAGGCACCACATGGACGCGCCAGACGGCCCGTGGGAAAACGGCGATCAACCTGCAGCGCAGCAGATACGGCTTTGACGCCTACATCAACCTGCGGTTCATCACCCCGGACGGCAATCTGCCGGATGATCCGGTCTGGCAGCAGGGCGACGATATCCGGCTTGACCGTTTTTGCCACGATGGCGAAGGCGACGGGGTGGTGTCATATCTCGATGTGCACGAAAACCCGGACTGCTTGATCCAACCAATGACAATTTTGCGAGACCGTGCCCTGCCGTGGCTGGACGCGCATCATCAGGACGCGGGTTGACCCGTCAGCCCAGCAAAGGCAACGCAATGCCGTAGCTGTTGGCGATCAGCAGAAACAGCAGAGCCGTCAGCCCCATCAGCAGGCATAGCCGCCAGAAGGGCACACGTTTGCGGTTCTTTGGTATGTGCAACATTGGGTCCATCCGTTAAAACTACTCCAGATTCGGACCCTAATTGTGGCAAGATTTGCCTCAATTTCGCGACAAGCCGTTTCCCGGCAGGAAACCGCCAACCCGAAAGCTTCCCATCGGCAAGCCTTTGCGCTAATCCCCGTGGGCACCACATCTTCAAGGACTTCGTCGATGAAATTCACCCTGTCATGGCTGCACGATCACTTGGACACGAAGGCCACACTGGATGACATTCTGTATGCGCTGACCGATCTGGGGATGGAGGTTGAAGGCGTCACCGACCCGGCCGCAACGCTGGGCGCGTTTCGCATCGCCCGCGTGATCGAGGCCGTGCCGCACCCCAATGCCGACCGTCTGCGCCTGTGCCGGGTGGCCACCTATCCGGGCGGGCCGGGATCGGCGATGGAAGAGGTGCAGGTGGTGTGCGGTGCCCCGAATGCGCGCACGGGGTTGGTGGGGGTGTTCGCGCCCGTGGGCACCCATGTGCCGGGCACCGGGGTTGATCTGAAACCGGGCGTGATCCGGGGGGTGGAATCCAACGGGATGCTGTGTTCGGAACGCGAAATGATGCTGTCGGACGATCATGACGGCATCATAGATCTGCCGGAAGATGCGCCGCTGGGGGCGCGGTTCATTGACTACCGTGGGCTGAATGATCCGATGATTTTCGTCAAGGTCACGCCGAACCGCCCCGATGCGTTGGGCGTGCGGGGCCTTGCGCGCGACCTTGCGGCGCGGGGTCTGGGGATGTTGAAGCCGCTGAATGTGGCCCCGGTGAAGGGCGGTTTTGCATCACCCATCGGGGTGCAGATCAACGATGATCTGAAGGCCAAGGGCTGCCCGCTGTTTGCGGGCCGCGTGATCCGGGGTGTCACGAATGGGGCGTCGCCCGCGTGGTTGCAGGCGCGACTAAAGGCAATTGGGCTGCGGCCAATCTCGGCGTTGGTGGATATCACGAACTATTTCACCTTCGGGCTGAACCGCCCGTTGCACGTGTTTGATGCAGCCAAGGTGAAGGGCGATCTGCGTGTTCATGCCGCCGTCGGGGGCGAGAGCCTGCTGGCGCTGGATGGCAAGACCTACACAATCGCGCCCGGCATGATGCTGATTTCCGATGACCACGGCCCGGAATCCCTTGCCGGAATCATGGGGGGCGAGGCGTCAGGCTGCACCGAGGCGACCACGGATGTGTTTCTGGAAAGCGCCTATTGGGACCCGATCACGGTGGCCACCACGGGCCGCGCGCTGAAGATCAATTCCGATGCGCGGTATCGGTTCGAACGCGGCGTGGACCCGGCCTTCACCCTGCCGGGGCTGGAGGCTGCGACGCAGATGATCCTTGATCTGTGTGGTGGAGAGGCGTCCGAGGTGGTGATGGACGGCGCTGTGCCGCAGGTGGCACGGGCCTATCGGTTCGATCCCGCCCGTGTGGTCAGCCTTGTGGGCATGGATATCCCCGAGGCTGAACAGCGCCGGTCGCTGGAGGCATTGGGTTTCGTACTGGATGGCGTTATGGCCACGCCGCCATCATGGCGGCCCGATGTGCTGGGCGAGGCTGATCTGGTCGAGGAAGTCGCGCGCGTGGCATCGCTGACGAAACTGGTGGGCCAACCACTGACCCGCATTGATACGGGCGTGCCAAAGCCGGTGCTGACGCCTGCGCAGATGCGCGAACGGATGGCGCGGCGGACGCTGGCGGCGCTTGGCTACAACGAATGCGTCACCTACAGTTTCATTGATGCGGGTGATGCTGCGCTGTTCGGCGGTGGCACAGATGCCGTGCGCGTGGACAATCCGATTTCATCGGAAATGTCACATCTGCGGCCTGATCTTCTGCCCGGCCTTCTGCGGGCCGCTGCCCGAAATCAGGCGCGTGGCTTTGCCGATATGGCGTTGATGGAAGTTGGCCCGGTATTCACCGGCGGTGAGCCTGGGGATCAACATGTGCAGGCGACAGGCTTGCTGATCGGGGCCTCGGCTGGGCGCGATCCGCACGGGTCGCGCCGGATGGTCGACGTATATGACGCCAAGGCCGATGCCGAGGCCGTGCTGGCGGCCATCGGCGCGCCTGCCCGCGTGCAGATCACGCGCAAAGCCGCCGCATGGTGGCATCCGGGGCGGGCTGGCGTGGTGGGGTTGGGGCCTAATACACTCGCCACCTATGGCGAGGTGCATCCACGGATTCTGGCGGCAATGGACGTCAAGGGGCCCGCGGTCGCTTTCACCATCCTGATCAGCAATGTGCCGATGCCCAAGGCGAAAACACCGACACGTCCCGCGCTTGCCATCAGCGATCTGCAGGTGGTGGAGCGCGACTTTGCGTTTGTGGTGGACGCTGGCGTCGAGGCACTGACGCTGGTCAATGCGGCCATCGGGGCGGACAAGGCGCTGATCGCGGATGTGCGCGTGTTCGATGCGTTCGGGGGGGCCAAGGCCGAAGCGCAGATGGGGCCGGGCAAAAAATCGCTGGCCATTGCGGTGCGGTTGCAGCCCACGGACAAGACGCTGACCGAGGCGGATATCGAGTTGGTTTCAGCCAAGATCATCGAGAAAGTCGGCAAGGCCACGGGCGGCGTGCTGCGCGGGTAGGGTTTCATCCGCGGGGAACCGCTATCGACACGGCGTCATTGGTATGGGGGGCACTTCGCCCGCCTGCCCCCGCAGAATGAAAAAACAAGGCTGTATTTGATGACGTTTCCCCAGATCATGATTTCCGTCATCTTGCTGGCCACGGTGGCGCTGTTTCTGTGGGGGCGGTTCCGCCATGATGTTGTTGCGCTGGCCTCGCTGATGGCTTGCGTGCTGGCAGGGTTGGTTCCGGCGGCAGAGGCGTTCGAAGGCTTTGGCCATCCCGCCGTCATTACCGTGGCTTGCGTGCTGGTGCTAAGCCAGGGGCTACAGAACACCGGTGCTGTGGACTGGCTGGCGCGCAGTCTGTTGCCGCGCGAGGCCGGGCGGCTGCCCAGCATGTTGGCCCTGATGGGCCTTGGGGCCGCGATGTCGGGGTTCATGAACAACGTGGGCGCGATGGCGCTGTTGATGCCGATTGCCGTGCAGTTGTCCAATCGGCTGGACCTGACGCCGGGACAGGTGCTGATGCCGCTGGCCTTTGGCACCATTCTGGGCGGCATGACGACGCTGATCGGCACACCGCCGAACCTGATCGTGTCAGGCTTTCGGGCAGAGGCGGGGCAAGGCCAATTCGGCATGTTCGACTTTGCCCCCGTGGGCGTGGCCGTTGCAGTGGCGGGCGTGATTTTTGTAGCCGCCATCGGCTGGCGGCTGGTGCCTGCGCGCAAGTCGGCGGCGGGCGACGGGTTTGTAACGGGCGCCTATTTCGTTGAACTGCGGGTGCCCAAGACCAGCAAGGCCGTTGGCCTGACTGTGCGCGGGTTCGAGCGCGCGATCGAAGATAGCGACGCGCAGATCGTGGCCCTGATCCGCAACGACCGGCGCGAGACAGCGCCACATGGCGGGCGGCGCATTCTTGCGGATGACGTGCTGGTGCTGGAGGCCGATGTCGATGCGCTGTCGGAAACACTGTCGGTGTTCGACATGAAGCTGGATGACGGCGCGGCACCGGAAGCAGTTACAAACGACAAGGGCGACGCTGCGGCGCAGACCAGCGAGGCCAGCACCGAGATCGTGTTGCGCGAAATTGTGGTGATGCCCAGTTCGCCGCTGGTGGGCCAGTCGGCGCAGGAGATGCATCTGCGCACACGGTATGGGATGAACCTGCTGGCGGTGTCACGCGACGGGCATCCGCCACGGGCGCGGTTGCGGACACTGAAGCTGAAATCAGGTGATCTTTTGATGGTGCAGGGGGCCGCGGATTCGGTCAGCGCATTCATCACCGATACGGGGTGTGTGCCGCTGGGCGCGCGCGAGTTGCGCATTCCGGACAAGCGCATGGCCCTGATCGCCGGTGCCATCATGCTGGGCGCAGTTGGCATCGTGACGTTCGGGTTGCTGCCGGCGGCGGCGGCCTTTGCCCTTGGCATGCTTGCGTCAATGGTGCTGCGCACGGTGCCGATGCATCAGATCTACACTTCCATCGACTGGCCGGTGATCGTGCTGCTGGCGGCGCTGATTCCGGTTGCGGGGGCGATGCAGACCACCGGGGCCGCAGACCTGTTGGCGCGGTTTCTGGTGGATACCATCGCACAGGGCAATCCCATTGGTGCGCTGGCGGTTGTGTTGATAACCACCATGTTCCTGTCGGATGTGATGAACAACGCGGCGACCGCCGCCGTGATGTGCCCGATTGCGCTGGGCATTGCCGCGACGCTGGGCGTGAACGCTGACAGCTTTCTGATGGCGGTGGCCATCGGCGCATCCTGCGCGTTCCTGACGCCGATCGGGCATCAGAACAATACGCTGATCCTGGGGCCGGGCGGGTTTCGGTTTGGCGATTACTGGAAGCTGGGCCTGCCGCTGGAGGTGCTGGTCGTGGCGATCAGCATGCCGTTGCTGCTGTTCTTCTGGCCACTTTGAGGCGAAATTGACGGCTGTCAATTTTCAGGATTATTCAATGAAATCAACAGTGATTGAAAGTTATCCACAGGCTGCGTTAAGGATTCTGAAACATTGCGTGATCGGTTTTCACGGATCGCGCCCACACCGCTGCGCCCTTTCCATCGGAGAAGAAGCACTTTGTTCTGTGGGCGGAGTTTCGGCAGTCGCTACCAGCGGCGCAACGCAGTCTCGTCATCATCTTTTGCCGCGACCCATGATGTGCCATCCGGCCCCACCTCTTTCTTCCAGAACGGCGCGCGGGATTTGAGGTAGTCCATCAGATATTCGGCGGCGGCAAAGGCATCGGCGCGGTGCGGGGCGGCGGTGGCGACCATCATGATCGTATCGCCCACTTGCAGGGTGCCATGGCGGTGAATGACCAGTGCATCGGTCAGTGACCAACGCGCCCGCGCGTCATCCATGATGGCTGCGATGGCGCGTTCGGTCATGCCGGGGTAATGTTCAATCTCCATCGCTGTCAGCCGCGCATCGGTATCGCGCACAAGACCCGTGAAGGTGACGATGGCCCCTGCCCCGATGGCGCGGGCCGAAAAGGCATTCGCCTCGGCCCCCGGATCGAAGGGGTCTGACTGCACCCGCAGCATGGGTCAGCCGCCTGTCATGGGCGGGAAGAACGCCACTTCGCGCGCGCCTGCCAATGGCGCGTCGAAGGTGGTGAGTTCCTGATCGACGGCCACGCGCAAGGCGGCAAGGTCGCTGAAGGCCAGATCGTAACGGTCTTCGCGGGCGCGCAGTTCGGCGACAAGATCCGCCACCGTGGCCGCCTGTGTTTCAACCCGTTCACGCGGCAGGCCGATGCGTTCGCGCACCCATGCGAAATACATCACCTCGATCATGTTTCCTCGCGCAGATGCGGCAGAGCCTTGGTGAAATATTCAAACCCTGTCATTGCCGTCAGGATGGCGGCAATCCAGATCAGCACAAGGCCCGCATAGTTGGCATAGCTGGCGCAATCGGTTTTGCCACACGCGCGGATCGGGTCGGCGGTGCCCGCGGCGACAGCCTCAAGATACTGATCAGGGGTCATGCCCTGCATGGCGACGCCGTTCAGATATTCCAGCCCTGTGCCCAGAAACAGCACGGCAATGGCGACCATCTGCAGGGTGGTTTTCCATTTGGCCAGCTTTGTCACCGACAAAAGCCCCGACTTGGCCCCCAGAAATTCGCGCAGGCCCGACACGAACACCTCGCGGAACAGAATGATCGTGGCGGGCAGGATCAGCCATGGGTTCATGCCGTTATACCCCGTCAGCACCATGATCGCGATGACCACCATGGCCTTGTCGGCAATGGGATCGAGCATCGCGCCGAACTTGCTTTCCTGTTTCCACAACCGCGCGAGGTAGCCATCAAACCAGTCAGTGACGGCGGCCCCCACAAACAGGGTCAGCGCGAACCAGTCAGCCCATGGCCGGTGGAAATAGAGAAACATGACGGCAACGCCGGGGGCGGCCAACAAGCGCAGGACGGTCAGTGTATTGGGTATGTTCCACTGCATGGATCAAGCGATAACAGGTGTCATGCGGAGGGGGAAGACACTGGGTTAATCCGCATCCCCCGCCATCTGCGTCAGAATATCGCCCTTGCCGCGCATTCTCAGGATGATCGGCAGGATCAGCGCCACCGCCGAGACGGCCAGAATGCTCGCTGACAGCGGCGTCGAGACCAGCGTCGTCCAGTCGCCTTGGGCAATCGCCAGTGCGCGGCGCAGTTGGGATTCTGCCATTGGCCCAAGGATCAACCCGACGATCACTGGCGCAATGGGATAGCCAAACAGCCGCATCAGATAGCCCAGCACACCGAAGATCAGCAGCATGCCAAGTTCGACCGGCGACGGGTTCACGCCGATGGTGCCCAGCGTGGCAAACAGCAGGATGCCCGCATAAAGCCAGTGGCGGGGAATCGTCAGCAGTTTGACCCACAGCCGGATCAGCGGCAGGTTCAGGACCAGCAACATGATGTTGGCAATAAGCAGGCTGGCGATCAGGCCCCACACGAGATCGGGTGAAGTCGCAAACAGCAGTGGCCCCGGTTGCAGGCCGAATTGCTGAAACCCGGCCAGCATGATGGCGGCGGTGGCGGTTGTGGGCAGGCCCAGCGTCAGCAAGGGCACCAGCGTGCCTGCGGCGGCGGCGTTGTTGGCGGCCTCGGGGCCGGCGACGCCTTCGATGGCGCCGTGGCCGAATTCCTCGGGGTGTTTGGAGAACCGTTTTTCCGCGCCGTATGACAGAAAGCTTGCGATATCGGCCCCGCCTGCGGGCATGGCCCCGATGGGAAAGCCGATGGCGGTGCCGCGCAGCCACGATTTCCATGACCTTTGCCAATCGGTGCGCGTCATGCGGACCGAGCCGGTCAGCGTGTGGATGCCGTCATCGGCGGGTCGAAACTGGCCTGCGACAAACAGCGCCTCGCCCACGGCAAACATGGCGACGGCAAGAGTGGTAACCTCGATCCCGTCCAGTAGCTGCGGCACATCAAAGGCGAGACGGGTCTGCCCGGTCAGCTGGTCAATCCCGACAAGCGCCAGCGCAAGGCCGATAAACAGCGAGGTCAGACCCTTCAGGGTGCTGTCGCCAAACGCGGCGGATACGGTGACAAAGGCCAACATCATCAGCGCAAAATACTCGCGCGGGCCAAAGACGAGGGCGAGCTTGACGACATGCGGGGCAAGGAAGGCGAGGGCGAGGGTGGCAAGAAGGCCTGCGACGAATGATCCGATGGCGGCGGTGGCGAGGGCGGGGCCGCCACGGCCCATCTTTGCCATCTTGTTTCCTTCAAGCGCGGTGACAATCGAGGCACTTTCTCCCGGCGTGTTCAGCAGAATTGACGTGGTCGATCCGCCATACATCCCGCCATAATAAATCCCCGCGAACATGATGAGCGAACCCGCAGGATCAAGCCCGTAGGTAACGGGCAGCAGCAGCGCGACGGTCAGTGCGGGGCCGATCCCCGGCAACACGCCGACGGCGGTGCCAAGGGTCACCCCAATCAGGGCATACATCAGGATCGCCGGGTCAAAGGCAACCGACAGGCCCTGCAGCAGGAATTCGAATGTTGTCACATCAGCCCCCGTAGATCAGGATTTCCAGCGGTCCGCCCGGCAGGTTCAGTTTCAAGAGCTGATCGAAGATGCCGTAGACCGCGAACGCAAACGCGATGCCGATGGGCAGGGTGAACAGAAGTTGCCGTTTGCCAAAGGCAGCGGCGGTGCAGGCGAACAGCACGCCCGACGCGATGGAAAACCCGGCAATCCCAAGCAGGATCAGTTGCAGGCTAAGACCCGCGATGATCCACAGCAGGGGGGGCACGTTCTGGCGGGGGCGCGCCTCGAACGCGCCGCGCCAGCCGGCGATGGCCGTCCAGAGTGCCAGGCCCGCAAGGCACCAGCCGACTAGGCGCAAGGCATCGGCAGACCCGACCCCGGCATAGCCGGGCTTGACGGGGATGCGCCCGGCCTCCCACAGCAATAGCGCGCCGATGGCGGCCAGAAGGCCCGCGATGACGAACGCCGCCCCATCGGGGCGACGTGTCTTTTCAGGGGCAGGCGTGGTCATTGGACCAGACCGATGTCCTTCAGGATGGCCCCGGTGGTTTCGATCTCGGTCGCGAGTTGGGCGTTGAAATCATCGCCCGCAAGGTAAGTGTTGGCCCAGCCTTGGGTTTCAAGCGCGGCCTTCCAGCCCGCCGAATTCACCAGCGCATCGACATCGGCGGCGACGGCGGCCTTCTGTTCGTCCGACAGGCCGGGTGCTGCGGCGACCATGCGCCAGTTCTGCACGTTCACGTCATAGCCGGATTCCATCAGCGTCGGCGCATCGGTCCCGGCCCAGCGTTCGGCGGTGGAGACCGCGAGGATGCGCATCGACCCAGCCTCGACTTGCGGCAGGAATTCACCCACACCAGAAATGCCCGCCGTCACCTGACCGCCAAGGATCGCGGCCAATGCCTCGCCCCCGCCAGAAAAGGCGATGTAGTTGATCTTGGTCGGATCGACGCCTGCCGCCTTGGCCAGAAGGCCCACGGTGATGTGATCGACCCCGCCCGCCGAACCGCCAGCCCATGACACGGCGCCGGGATCGGCCTTCATCAGGTCAACCAGTTCCGCGATGGTCTGGATCGGCGAATCTGTTGGCACGGCAATTGCCACGGCCTCGCCGGTCAGGCGGGCAATGGGGGTGACATCGGCCAGCGACACGGGCGACGCGTTGGTCAGGATGGCGCCGACCATCACATAGCCACCCACGATCAGCTGCGTCGGATCGCCCGAAGCAGATGAGGCAAATTGCGCAAGGCCCACGGTGCCGCCGGCACCCGGCACGTTTTGCACCTGCACGTTGCCCGAAATGCCTTCGGCTTGCATCACTTCCTGCATGGTGCGGGCGGTGGCATCCCAGCCACCACCGGGGGCCGCCGGGGCCATGATGGTGTAATCTTCGGCGATGGCAGGCAGGGCCATCAGGGCAGACAGGGCTGCGCCCAGCATGAAGTGTTTCATATTCTCTCCTCCCAAAGCGCGGAATTTGCGCGGTATGTCATGACGGCGTTTCACACGGCCGTTCTTGTCTTCGCGTCCGCAGTGGACGCGGCATGGACTGCTACCGTAGGGCAGCACGTCCGATGCTGTCTAGTGCTATCGGACATACGGGGATCAACCGCGCGCGTTGAAGAAGTCGCTGATGGATTGCGCCATGGCGGCCGAGATGCCGTCCACCGCCTTCAGATCGGACAGGCCGGCGCGCGCGACGGCCTTGGCGGAGCCGAAATGGGCGAGGAGCGCCTTTTTGCGGGCGGCACCGACGCCGGGGACGTCGTCGAGCGGTGTGGCAGCGAAGGCTTTGGCGCGTTTGGCGCGGTGGGCGCCGATGGCCCAGCGGTGCGCCTCGTCCCGCAGGCGTTGGACAAAATAAAGGACGGGGTCGTTCATCCTCAGGGCCACGGGACGCATGCCGGTGCGGTGAAATTCTTCCTTGCCCGCATCGCGGTCCTCGCCCTTGGCAACACCGATCATGGCGATGTCATCGACGCCGAGTTCGGCCATGATGCCTGCCACGGCAGACACTTGCCCCGCGCCGCCGTCGATCAGCAGGAGGTCAGGCCAGATGTCGGATTTGCGGTCGGGGTCTTCTTTCAGCAGGCGTTCAAAGCGGCGCGTCAGCACCTCTTTCATCATGCCGAAATCGTCGCCGGGGCCAGGCGTCGCCTTTGATGTTGAACTTGCGATACTGGCTTTTGATGAAACCCCTCGGCCCCCGCCACGATCATGCCGCCCACGGCATTGGTGCCCTGGATATGCGAGTTGTCGTAGACCTCGATCCGCTTTGGCGGGGCGTCCAGATCGAAGGCCTCGGCCAGACCGTTCAGCAGTTTGCTCTGCGTCGCGCTTTCGGACATCTTGCGGGCAAGGCTTTCGCGGGCGTTGCGGGCGGCGTTTTCCACCAGTTCGGCCTTTTCGCCGCGCTGCGGCACGGCGATTTCGACCTGGCGGCCCGCGCGATCCGACAGGAGTTCGGCCACCAGATCGGGGTTTTCGATCGCGTGTGACAGCAGGATCAGGCGGGGCGGTTCCTTGTCGTCGTAGAACTGGCCGAGAAAGGCCTCCAGGATTTCCGGTTCTTCGGCGCCCTGACCCGGTTCGCGGATAGAAGTCGCGGTTGCCCCAGCTTTGGTTGGCGCGGATGAAGAAGACCTGCACGCAGGCCTGCCCGCCATCCAGATGCAGGGCGATCGACATCCGCCTCGGCCACGCCGCGCGGGTTGATGCCTTGGGCGGATTGCACTTGCGTCAGCGCCTTGATCCGGTCGCGCAGGGCGGCGGCGCGTTCGAATTCCATCGCCTCGGACGGCCGTGGTCATCTCGGCCGCGAGGTTGGCCTGCACGGTTGGTGGTCTTGCCTTGCAGGAAACGTTCGGCATCGGCGACGAGCGTCGCATAGTCCGGCCCGTCGATCATAGCCCACGCAGGGGGCGGCGCAACGCTTGATCTGGTAGTGCAGGCAGGGGCGGGTGCGGCTGTCGAACATGGCATCGGAGCAGTTGCGCAGGAGAAACACCTTTTGCAGCTGGTTCAGCGTGCGGTTCACGGCACCCGCGCTGGCGAAGGGGCCGTAATATGTGCCCTTTTCGGATTTCTTGCGCCGCGATGCTTTTTGATCTGCGGAAAGGCGATGGTCCTTGGCGATCAGGATGTTCGGAAAGGACTTGTCGTCGCGCAGCAGCACGTTGTAGCGCGGCTTGAGCTGTTTGATGAGGTTTTGTTCCAGCAGCAGCGCCTCGGTCTCGGTCCGGGTCGTCAGGAACATCATGCGACGCGGTTTCGTGGATCATCCGCGCGATGCGGCCGAATGGCCGCAGGGGCGGGCATAGTTCGACACGCGGGCCTTCAGGTTGCGCGCCTTGCCGACATACAGAACCTCGACCTGCGCGTTCGAGCATCCGGTAGACGCCGGGCGATGCAGTCCAGCGTCTTGAGATAGTCTTGAACGACCACATGGCCGGTTTTGACCGAAGTGTCAGGCACAGCGCGATTCCGTTTGCGGCTGCAACGACAGATACCCGAGGGCAAGAGGAAAGGCATCCACGGTTTCTGTGGATAATCTTGGGGGGAAGTTTCAGGAACAGCGCAAATTCCCTTGTTTTCAGGGGGCTTCGTCGATCTGCCTATTTTTTAGGCATGTTTTCAACCTATTGAAAAGATTGAGAAGATTTTTATGTCCGTCACAAATCCCTGATTTTCCAAGGGATTTCTTGACGGATTTGTGACAGTGCCGCGCCGCGTGGACAACTTATGCCTGCAAGGTTCGCAAATCTACTCAACCCCAAGAACATCCGGCAGTCTTCCAGACAAGATGCTGACCACCGTCAACGCACAGAATCTGGCCGGTCACGGCATGGGCTTCTAGGAAATATCCAAGGGCCGCCGTGATGCCGTCGGCATCGGCCCCGCGTTGCAGAATGGTGGCGGCGCGCTGATCTGCAAAGTGCCGGGCGGTCTGCCGTGTGCCCTGCATTGTCGGGCCGGGGCCTATGGCATTGACGCGCACATCAGGGGCCAGACCCTGCGCTGCGGTCCGCGTCAGCGCCCAGAGCCCCATCTTGGCGATGGTATAGCTGGAAAACTCTGGCGTGAGTTTGTTGATGCGCTGGTCGATCATGTTGATGACAAGCGCCTGCGCCACGGGTTCGCCCTGCGCATCGGCCACGGCCTTGGGGGCCTGTGCGGCAAACTGTTGTGTCAACACGAACGGCGCGCGCAGATTGCTTTCCATGTGCGCGGTCCCAACTGGTGCGGGTGGCGGTCTGCAAGGTGTCGTATTCAAAGATCGACGCATTGTTGACCAACAGCGTAAGCGCCCCGCCAAGCCCTGCTGCCGCTGCACCGACCAAGGCGGTGGTTTGCCCTTCATCCAGCAGATCGGCTTGCAGGGCCACCGCTTGGCGACCCATGGCAAGGATGTCGGCCACGGTTGCATCGGCATCGGCCTTTGACGTGCTGTAGTGCACGGCCACGTCATAGCCGCGCCCCGCCAGCGAAAGCGCAATCGCCCGCCCCAGCCGTTTGCCCGCACCTGTCACCAATGCCCGCATCGCCTAACCCTTTCGTCCGCAATCGCAGGTGCTGCGCCCCATCAGAAACCGGTCGCATCGGGGGCATTTCGTGGGCCGAGCCCGCCGCCGGACCGCGCGGCCGACAGCACCGGGAAACAGCCATTTGCCGATCATGCCCAACAGCGCCATGCTGGCCAGAAAGATGATGATCACCTTGACCAGCATCTAAAGCCCGAACCGCGCCCAAAGCGCGCGCTCTTCGACCCCGGCGATCATGGTTTCTGTCAGACCAAGGCCGAACCGCTGTGCAAGGCTGCGTTTCTGGCCGTACGGCACAAGGCGGACCTTTTCGCCATAAAGCGCGCGCAGTTTCGGCAGCAGATGCGCCACGCCATCGACCAGCCCCACGTCCACCGCGCCCTGCCCGACCCAGACATCGGCGTTGAACAGATCGGCATCATCCTTCAGACCGCGCACGGCGGCGCGCTTTGACGTGATTGATGAAGGTTTCGTGCAAGGGCGCCTGCAACGCCTTCAGGCGTTCCACATCTTCGGGCTTTTGCGGCAGGAACGGGTCGGCAAAGCTTTTGTTCTTGCCCGCAGTGATAACACGTCGTTCAATCCCCTGCCGCGCCATCAGTTCGGGAAAGCCGAAGGACGCAAAGATCACCCCGATAGAGCCGACGATGGATGTGGCATCAACCCAGATGTCATCCGCTGCACAGGCCAGCCAGTATCCGCCTGATGCAGCCACATCCTCGACAAAGGCATGGACGGGGATGTTCTTTTCCTCGGCCAGCCTGCGGATGCGGGCCGCGATCAGGCTGCTTTGCGCGGGCGAACCACCGGGCGAATTGATGATCAGCGCCACCGCCGCCGGTTTGCCGCGCGTAAACGCGCGTTCGATCAGCGGACCAAGGGCCATATCGTTCAGGCCGCGCCCACCTGCGGCAATGGTGCCCTGCAGGCGGATGACGGGCACGAAGGCGGGCTTCGGCAGAAAGGGAATGAAACGTTTCATGCCGCTACAGGTAGGCCGGGACGCGTGCACCAGCAAGGGGCGGTTGCATCGCGCCAGCTTCGCGGGCACGAATGCGTGATGATCGACAAGCTGGAAATGTTCCTCGCCCTAGCGGATGCGCGCCACTTTGGCCGCGCGGCAGAGGCGTGCCGGGTGACGCAACCCACGCTGTCATCGGCCATCAAACAACTGGAGGATCAGCTTGGCGTGCAACTGGTGTTCCGCGGCAGCCGGTTTCAGGGCCTGACACCCGAAGGGCAGCGTGTGCTGGAATGGGCGCGGCGCATCGTGGGCGATGCCCGCGCGATGCGCGACGAGATGCGCCATGCGCGCAGCGGGTTGTCGGGCAATCTGCGGATCGGGGTCATTCCCACCGCCTTGCCGATGATTGCCCGGCTGACGGCCCCTTTTACGGCGGCCCATCCCAATGTGCGCATTGCCATCCTGTCACGGACATCGGCCGAGATTCTGGCCGGGATCGAAGCCCTGCATCTGGATGCGGGGATCACCTATCTGGACAATGAACCCCTTGGCCGGGTGGCGCAGGTGCCAATTTATAGCGAGTTTTACCGCTATCTTTGTGCCGATACCGGGCCACTGGCCGGGCGGAAAACGGTTGCCTGGTCGGACCTTGCCGATCAACCGCTGTGCCTGCTGACGGGGGATATGCAGAACCGCCGGATCGTGAACCAGCATCTGTCCGAGGTTGGCGTAAAGGTCGATGCGCAAATCGAAAGCAATTCGATGGTCGGGTTGGTCGCGCATGTGCTGACCGGGCGATGGGGGTCGGTCGTGCCGATGGCGTTGGCCGCGATGTTTGCAGGCAGCGGGCTGCGGTCGATCCCGATTGTGGAGCCAGAGGTCGAACATCTGGTAGGCCTGATTGCCGCGCGGCATGACCCGCAGACACCACTGCTCGCCGCGCTGATCGACACAGCGTCCAAGATGGCCGTATGATAGATTTCATCTATCGTACAACGAAAGTTCAATATTGCTTTTATTATCAAGCGGGGTAGGACAGGGCAGCCACCAAAAGGGGACGCCATGCTGGATTCTGTCACGATTTCAAGACTTGATGAGATTTTGGCCGAACATCAGGGGCTTGAGGGCCCGCTTTTGCCGATTCTGCATGCTGTGCAGGCGGCCTTTGGCCATATTCCCCAGGACTGCCTGCCGGTCCTTGCAAAACATCTGAACATTTCCCGCGCCGAAGTGCATGGCGTTGTGTCGTTTTACCACGATTTCCGCGAGGCTCCGGCAGGGCGGCATGTGGTGAAACTGTGCCGGGCAGAGGCCTGTCAGGCGATGGGCGCAGATGCGCTGGCCGCGCGGGTGCAAACGGCCCTGGGCTGCGACTGGCACGAAACCGCAGGCGATGTGACGCTGGAGCCGGTGTTCTGCCTGGGCCTGTGCGCCTGCGGGCCTGCTGCAATGGTGGACGGCGAGTTGATGGGGCGCGTGGGCGTCGATGCAATCATGGCAAAGGTGCGGGCATGAAGGTTTACGTTCCCCGCGATGCCGCTGCGCGCGCATTGGGTGCCGATGCCGTGGCGGCGGCTGTTGTGGCCGAGGCCGCGAAGGCCGGCATTGACATCACGCTGGTGCGCAACGGATCGCGCGGCATGGTCTGGCTGGAACCGCTGGTTGAGGTGGAAACAGACGCAGGCCGCATCGGCTTTGGCCCCATGACACCTGCCGATGTGGCGGGGATGTTTGCGCCGGGGCATGCGCGGGCGCTTGGGGCTGGTCGATGCCCTGCCGTGGATGGTGCAGCAGACACGGCTGACATTCGCACGGGTTGGGGTGATTGATCCCTTGTCGCTGGAGGATTACTGCGCCCATGGCGGGTTGGCAGGCCTGCACCGTGCGCTGACGATGGACGCGGCGGGGATCGTGGCAGAAGTCACCGCATCGGGCCTGCGCGGGCGCGGCGGCGCGGGGTTCCCGACCGGGATCAAGTGGAACACGGTTGCGGGGGCCAAGGCTGATCGCAAATACATCGTCTGCAATGCCGACGAAGGTGACAGTGGCACATTCGCCGACCGGATGCTGATGGAAGGTGACCCCTTTACCCTGATCGAAGGGATGATCATTGCAGGCCTTGGCGTTGGTGCGACCAAGGGGTTTGTATACATCCGTTCGGAATATCCTGACGCAATCGAGGTTATGCAAACGGCTGTTCAGCTTGCACATGAGGCGGGCCTTCTGGGCGCATCAATTCTGGGGTTCGGTTCGACATTCGAGATTGAAATTCGGGTTGGCGCCGGGGCCTATGTCTGCGGTGAGGAAACATCGCTGCTGAACAGTCTTGAAGGCAAACGCGGTGTGGTGCGGGCAAAGCCGCCGCTGCCCGCGCTGGAAGGATTCATGGGCTGCCCGACGGTGGTGAACAACGTGATTTCACTGGCGACCGTGCCGGTGATCTTTGAACGCGGTGCTGCGTTCTACAAGGATTTCGGACTGGGCCGCTCGCGCGGGACGATGCCGTTGCAGATTGCCGGGAACGTGGCGCGGGGCGGGTTGTTCGAGGTGGCCTTTGGTCTGCCGTTGGGGCAGATCGTGGACGATATCGCAGGCGGCACGGCCACAGGGCGTCCGGTGAAAGCGGTGCAGGTGGGCGGGCCGCTGGGGGCCTATTTCCCGCGTGATTTGTTCGACACCGCCTTTGGTTACGAGGAATTCGGGGCCAAGGAGGGTTTGATCGGGCACGCCGGGATCGTGGTGTTCGATGACAGCGCCGACATGCTGAAACAGGCGCGGTTTGCGATGGAATTCTGCGCGATTGAATCTTGTGGCAAGTGCACGCCTTGCCGGATCGGTGCAGTGCGGGGCACCGAGACGATTGACCGGATTGCGCGTGGAGATTCTGCCGCGATCCCGCTGCTGACGGATTTGTGTGCCACGATGAAATCAGGCTCGCTCTGTGCATTGGGTGGCTTCACGCCTTACCCGGTGATGTCCGCGCTGACCCATTTCCCCGATGACTTTACGCCCATGAAGGAAGCCGCCGAATGAAAGACTTCATCATCCCCGACCGCGATTTCGGCACGCCTGCGGCTAAAAGCAAACAGATGGTCACATTGACCGTTGATGGCTTCGACGTCACCGTGCCCGAGGGCACCAGCATCATGCGCGCGGCGGCAGAGGCGGGCATTCAGGTGCCGAAACTTTGTGCCACCGACAGCGTCGATGCGTTCGGATCGTGCCGTCTGTGCCTTGTGGAAATCGAAGGCCGCAATGGCACGCCTGCATCCTGCACGACACCCGTGGCGCCGGGGATCAAGGTCACCACGCAGAACGCACGCCTGAAACAACTGCGGCGCGGCGTGATGGAATTGTACATCAGTGACCATCCGCTCGATTGCCTGACCTGCAGCGCCAATGGCGATTGCGAATTGCAGGACATGGCCGGCGCCGTCGGTCTGCGCGATGTGCGGTATGAGGCGGTTGATACGCATTTCAAGGCGAAAGATACCAGTGGTATCGCCAACCCGCTTTACATCCCGCGCGACGATTCCAACCCTTATTTCAGCTATGATCCGCAGAAATGCATCGTCTGTTCCCGCTGCGTGCGCGCCTGCGAGGAAGTGCAGGGCACCTTCGCGCTGACCATCGAAGGGCGCGGTTTCGACAGCCGCGTGTCGTTTGGGGCCAAGAACCGACAACGCGCTGGCATCGGACTGCGTGTCTTGCGGGGCCTGCGTGGCGGCCTGCCCGACCGCGACCCTGCAGGAAAAGTCGATCATCGAGATCGGCACGCCATCACATTCCGTCATCACCACCTGCGCCTATTGCGGTGTGGGATGCAGTTTCAAGGCAGAAATGCGCGGGGATGAGCTGGTCCGCATGACGCCCTACAAGCATGGCAAGGCCAACCGGGGGCATTCCTGCGTGAAGGGCCGCTTTGCCTATGGTTATGCCAGCCACAGCGACCGCATCCTGAACCCGATGATCCGCGACAGCATCAATGACCCTTGGCGCGAAGTGTCGTGGGATGAGGCGATCCGCTATACCGCCGCGAAGTTCAAGGATCTGCAGGCGAAACACGGGCGGCGGTCCATTGGCGGGATCACGTCGAGCCGCTGCACGAACGAGGAAACCTATCTGGTTCAAAAGCTGATCCGTGGCGTGTTCATGAACAACAATACGGATACCTGCGCGCGCGTCTGCCATTCGCCGACGGGCTACGGCCTTGGCCGGGCATTCGGCACGTCAGCCGGCACGCAGGATTTCGATTCCGTCGAACATACCGACGTGGTGATCGTGATCGGGGCCAACCCGACGGATGGCCACCCGGTATTCGCGAGCCGGCTGAAAAAACGCCTGCGCAAGGGTGCGAAACTGATTGTGATCGACCCGCGTCGGATTGATCTGGTGAAAACACCGCATGTCGAGGCGTCGTTTCACCTGCCGCTGAAGCCCGGAACGAACGTGGCCGTGGTCACATCCCTTGCGCATGTGATCGTGACCGAGGGTCTATATGACGAGGCGTTCATCAAGGAACGTTGCGACTGGTCGGAATTCGAGGATTACGCGGCCTTCGTCAGCGATCTGCGGCACAGCCCCGAGGCGATGGAACTGCTGACCGGCGTGCCTGCCGCAGATCTGCGCGGGGCGGCACGGCTTTATGCCAAAGGCGGCAACGGGTCGATCTATTATGGCCTTGGCGTCACCGAACACAGCCAGGGATCGACCACCGTGATGGCGATTGCGAACCTTGCAATGCTGACCGGGAATATCGGGCGCGAGGGCGTCGGCGTGAACCCGTTGCGCGGCCAGAACAACGTGCAGGGTGCTTGCGACATGGGGTCGTTCCCGCATGAATTGCCGGGCTACCGGCATGTGTCGGGCGATGCCGCACGCGATATTTTTGAGAAACTGTGGGGGGTTACGATTGACCCTGAGCCGGGCCTGCGGATTCCCAACATGCTGGATGCAGCGGTTGAGGGGACGTTCAAGGGCATCTACATCCAAGGTGAAGACATCCTGCAATCGGACCCCGATACCAAACATGTGGCGGCGGGCCTTGCGGCGATGGAATTGGTTGTGGTGCAGGACCTGTTCCTGAATGAAACCGCAAATTACGCGCATGTGTTCCTGCCGGGATCGACGTTTCTGGAAAAGGACGGCACATTCACCAACGCCGAACGCCGCATCAACCGGGTGCGCAAGGTGATGGCGCCCAAGAATGGCTATGGTGATTGGGAAATCACGCTGATGCTCGCCAAGGCAATGGGTGCGGATTGGGGATATACGCACCCTTCGCAGATCATGGACGAAATCGCGCTGACCACGCCGTCGTTTGCGAACGTCAGCTATGAAATGCTGGAAACCAAAGGGTCGGTCCAGTGGCCTTGCAACGAAAAAGCGCCGGAGGGGACGCCGATCATGCACCTTGACGGGTTTGTGCGAGGTCGGGGCAAGTTCATCGTGACGGAATATGTACCGACTGATGAAAAGACCGGGCCGCGTTTCCCGCTGCTGCTGACCACCGGGCGCATCCTGTCGCAATACAACGTCGGCGCGCAGACGCGGCGGACGGCGAATGTGACATGGCATGCCGAAGATGTGCTGGAAATCCACCCGCATGATGCCGAATTGCGTGGCGTGCGGGATGGCGAACTGGTGCGGCTGGCCAGTCGGTCGGGGGCGACATCGCTGCGGGCGCAGGTGACGGACCGCGTGTCGCCGGGCGTGGTTTACACGACGTTCCACCATCCCGACACGCAGGCCAACGTCATCACCACGGATTTCAGCGATTGGGCCACGAACTGCCCTGAATACAAGGTGACGGCGGTGCAGGTCAGCCCATCGAACGGGCCGACCGATTGGCAAGAGGAATACAACGCCCAGGCCGCGCATTCGCGGCGCATCCTTCCGGCTGCCGAATGAAAGCGCACCGCCCCATATCGCGCAAGGTTTATGCGGGCGGGCTGATGACGACAGGTCCGCGTGATCTGCCGGATGAGGTGGCGGTGGCGCTGTCGTTCAACGGCACAACGCAGGCGGTGATGATGGCGTCGCCTTCGGACCTAACCGATTTCGCACGGGGTTTCGCAATCAGCGAGGGGATTGCGGCGCTGGACGAGATTGAAAGCATCACGGTGGTCGACACCGACCGGGGCATTGATGTGCAAACCTGGCTCGCCCCTGCGGCCGAGGCGCGGTTGGCGGCGCGGCGGCGGGTGATGGCGGGGCCGGTGGGTTGTGGGCTGTGCGGGATCGATTCCATCGAACAGGCGTTGCGCGATGTGCCGCGCGTGACCGCCGATCTGCGCCTGACACCTGCGCAGATTTGCGATGCGGTGGCGGCTTTGCCGCAGCACCAGCGGCTGCATGATGCGACACGCGCGGTGCATGCGGCGGCGTTCTGGCAACCGGGGCGCGGGATTGTTGCGGCGCGCGAGGATGTGGGGCGGCACAACGCGCTGGACAAGCTGATCGGGGCGACATTCCCGGTGGGGCCGGGGGCGGTTGTGATGACCAGCCGGGTGTCGACCGACCTGGTGCAAAAAGTGGCGATGCTGGGCGCGCCCGTCCTGATCGCTGTGTCGGCCCCCACGGCAGAGGCTGTGGCGCTGGCCGACCGTGCGGGGATCACGCTGGTGGCGCTGGCACGCGCCGACCGGTTCGAGGTATTCACCCATTCCCATCGTATCAACCCGGAAAGGGCCGCCGATGTCGCCTGAAAAGATGATCTATATGGCGAACCAGATCGCCACCTTTTTCACCACCAAACCGCACGCTGAAGGCGTAACGGGGGTGGCCGACCACATCAACGCCTATTGGGAGCCGCGGATGCGGAACCAGTTTTTCGCACTGGTGGACGCGGGTGCGGCATTCCATCCCTTGGTGATCGAGGCCGCACCGAAGGTGCGCAGGCCGGTAGAAACCGCATAAATTGACGGCTGTCAATTTCTGACTTTATCTATATAAATCAGATAATTGACTTTTATTTTCAGTTGTCCGTTAAGACTTTTGAAACATTGCGTGATCGGGGGATTGGTGGGGTGAAACCCCACCCTCCGGATCAATTCGGCAAATCCAACACGCCCCCGGCCATCAGCGCGACCATGCTTTTGTTGTCCAGAAACCCGGTCACCGGCAAATCGCGGCTTTGCTGAAAGGCGCCGATGGCGCGGCGGGCAGCGGCGTCGAATGTGCCGTCCACCGGGCCGGGATTGAGGCCGAGCGTGGACAGGCGCCCCTCGATCAGCGTGCGGGCAATCGGGCTGAGTTGCAGGGCAAGTTCGGCCGATTGCGCGGCCTCGGTTCCCGGCAGGGGCTGATCGGTGTCATTCAGGGCCGCAATGCGCGCGCGGGCCTGATCGGCAAAACCGCCTTCGGGGTAGTCGGTCACATATTGGGTGTAGGATGCCACGGTGTTTTCGGCGCGCGCGGCGTCCCATGCGGCGCGGTCAATGGCGGCGGATTCGGCGGCACGCGCATCGTCGATGACCTTGACGCGCTGGTTGGCAAGATCGGCAAACGCGCCGTCGGGATAGCGGCGCAGATAGGCGCGCAGGCCCGCCTCATCCCCCGCCTTGCCGGTCTGGTCCCAATAGGCGCGATCTTCGGCGGTGCGGGTCGCGGCGCGGGCGGCCTCTTCGGCCGCGAGTTCGGCGCGGCGGCGGTCGGCTTGGGCCGACAATTGCACGATCTGTTCGCGCGTCAGGTAACTGGTGGGTGCATGGCCATAGCGGCGCTGCCAATCGGTGATGGCGGTGCGTGAACCTGCGCCAAACACGCCGTCGATGCCGCGTGGATCATACCCTGTTATCGACAGCGCCTCTTGCACGGCGCGGCGGCCCGCGCGGGTCAGGGCAAGCGCGTCTTCGGCAAGACGCGCCTCAAGCTGCGGTTCGGCCTGAATGCGGCTGATGGCGGCCTTTGCCGCCGTTGCATGGCGGCCATCGGGATAGCGACGCAGATAGGCGCGGTAGCCTTCCACGGTGCCGATCACCTCGGTCGCCTGCCACAGGGTATCATCGCCATCGGGGCCCACGGGGCGGACAGGGGTCGCGCCATCACCTTCTCGGAACGGGATCAGGGGGGCGAGGAAACCTGTGGCCTCAAAATCGGTGTCGGCAAGCAGGGCGGCAAGGCTGAGCCCCCGCTGTGTCAGACCTTCGGCGGCGAAGCTGCCGATGTCATAGGCATCGCCCTGCACCAAGGTCACGCCCTGCGGCGGGGTCAGGGGGCCGACACCGGGGGTCAGGCCGGGGCCAAGGGGAAGGCGGCGATCTTCGGTGCCCAGCATGACAATCGCGCCACCGGGGCTGCGCGCGGCGATGGACAGAACGGACGCAAGATCAATACCTTGCGCGCCAACCGTGGCGATATCGGCGGTGTCGGTATCAGTTCCCAGAAACCACGTCTGCCCGGCCCCGGTGGCAAAATGCCCCGCCAGCACGATCACAAGGCGGCCATCCTCGACCGGTTGGGCGATCAGGTCGGACAGGATGGTGCGCAGATCAGCGGCGGTTTGATCGCTGCCGGTGATGACGCGGAACCCGGCGGCAGTCAGGGCGGGCGCGGCCTCTGGCGTGGCGGCGGCACCTGACAGGCCCGAAACCGCGCTGTAGCTTTCATTGCCGATCAGGACGGCGCGGTCTTCGGCCAGCGCGGGCGTGGCGAATAGGCAAAGGATCATGGCGGATAGGCGCATCGGTGGCTCCTGCTCATTGGTCTTTTCCATGAGGGTGCCATGCCCGTGACGGGGGCGAAAGGGGCGGTCGGTGCGTCGGCGGAAGATTGCGGGGTCAGGCGCGATAGACGGCCGTCAGGATGTGGTCATACGCAAGGGTATGGCGGCCCGTCCAAGTGGTGCCTTTCGGGATCGGCCCGGTATCGGCGCGGAAGGTGGCACCGAAGTGGTCGAGGGTGATGCCGATTTCAATGCGGTCAAAGCCGAAAAGCAGGCGGGTCAGCGGGTATTGCGCCTTGTAGGTCGCCTCTTTGGCGCAAAAGATCAGCGTGGCCATGCGGACGGGGTCAGGCGCATCTGCGATCAGCGCGCGTTCGGCGGGCAAAAAGATTGCGTTCCACATTGGCGGTGCCACCGCGTCGGCGGGTTCAAGATCAATCCCGATCAGGGCGGGGGTGCGGGTGACGGCGGCAAGGGCCGTGTCGCGCGTATGGGTGATGCTGCCGCTGATGCCAACGGGCCAGCGCGGCGCGCGGTCGTCGCCCATCGGAATGGGGCTGGCAGGAAAGCCGAGCGTTTGCAGCGCGATCTGCGCCGCCGCGCGCCCGGCGGCAAATTCGGCGCGACGCTGGGGCGTGGCGTTTGGCGGGCCGATGTCGGGATAGCGGGCCGTGGGATCGGCCCCGGCGACGGCGACATGGCCGGGCAATATCGCATGCAGGCGGGCGGCAAGATCAGGCATCGGTGCGGGCCTTTCGCATGGCGCGCCTGCGGACCATGGCATCGGCGCGGGTATCAGCTCGAGTGTTCGGGGCGGCGGGCGCAGGTGTATCGCCAAGGTGCTGGGCAAGGGCCGCGAGCGTGGGAAAGCGGAAAATGTCGGTGATCGACAGGCGCGTGGTCCCCAGTTCGGCCCTGATGTCGCGATGCGCCTGCACGGCCAGCAGGGAATGCCCGCCAAGGGCAAAGAAATTGTCCTGCGGGCCGACATGGGGCACGCCAAGGATGCGCTGCCAGATGGCTGCGATTTTGGCGGCGGCCCCGTGCGACGGGTGGCCCTGCTGTCGGGGTCTGCGCCGGGCGGGTTGCCTGGGGGGCAGGCAGGGCGTTGCGGTCGATCTTGCGGTTGGGGGTCAAGGGGAAGGCGGGCAGATGGACGTAATGCGCGGGGTGCATATGGTCGGGCAGGCCCGCCACAGCGGCCCGCAGGGCAGGTTCGGTTGCCGTGCCGGTATGGTAGGCAACAAGGCGCAGATCGCCGGGGGTATCTTCGCGCGCCAGCACGATGGATTGGGTGACGGCGGGGTGGGCCTCAAGTGCTGCCTCGATCTCGCCGAGTTCAATGCGGTAGCCGCGCAGTTTGACCTGATGGTCGGTGCGGCCCAGAAAGTCGATGCGCGCCATCCGGGCGGCGGCGCACCAGATCGCCGGTGCGATACATCCGCGCGCCCCATGGGCAGGCGCGGTCCGGCGTCACGAACGGATCAGGGTGAAAGCGGTCGGCGGTCAGATCATCGCGCTGCCAGTAGCCGCGCGCCACGCCGTCACCGCCGATCCACAACTCGCCCTCCATCCCATCGGGCACGGGGGAGAGTGTGGCATCAAGGATATAGGTCTGCGTATTGGCAATCGGCGTGCCGATACTGGTGGTGGGCTCGGGCGCGCCGACCGTTTCGGTGGTGGACCAGATCGTGGTTTCGGTCGGGCCATACATGTTCAGGATACGCGCATCCGTGGCGGCGCGCAGGTCGGCCACCAACGCGCCGGGCAGCGCCTCGCCGCCGATGAGCAGCGTTTGCAGGTTGCCAAGGGCCGCGCGGGCATCGTCGTTCATCGCCAGCATCCGGGCCATCGACGGCGTGCATTGCAGATGCGTGGCGGTGTGGCGGGTGATCTGGGCGGCAATGGAGAAGTCGTCACGCGCCGGGTTCGCAGCGCGGACGACATCGGCCAAGGGGCGCAGGCCTTCCAGCACGGTGGCGGGGGCAATGCCATAGTCGATCAGGCAGGCGACCTCGGTCACGCCGATGGCCTTGACCTGTGCGACGCGCGCCAGCGCATCATCCACCGTGCCGAACAGGCCGGAGTCGTCAAAATACCGCTGGAAGGCGAAATCGAGGATGGCGTCCATCTCATCGGCATCAAGCGATGCCAAGGTCGATGTCCATCGGGTTGGCCACGCCTTGCGGTTTCTTGAAGGCCGGAAAGGCCCAGGCGTATTGTCTTGATGAGGCCCGCCGCAGCACGCAGGTAGTCCTTCATCGGTTCGCGGGCGATGTCGCGGGCCATGTCGCGGGTTGCGGCGATGTAGGTGTGCAGCATCAGCGTCACGGCATGATTGGCCGGGATCATGGCCCGCCGCGCGCAGGGCGTCGTGATAGATTTTGATCTTGCCCGCAACCTCTTCCACCGACTGGCCCAGAAGGTGAGTCAGGACGTTGGCCCCCAAGGCCCCGGCCTCGCGCCATGTGTCGGGGTTGCCGGCGGTGGTGACCCAGACCGGCAGGTCGCGTGACACCGGGCGGGGTTGGGTTTGCACGGGGAAAGTGCCTGTGGCGGTGGGAAAATCCACCGCCTCGCCGCGCCACAAGGCGGCGCACGGCTGGTCGATGCTGTCCAGCAGGGCCTGCTTGTTGGCGGGCGGCGTGTTTTCGGGGCGCAGCACGAAATCATCGGGCTGCCAGCCCGAGGCAAAGGCGATGCCCGCGCGCCCGTTGGTCAGGTTGTCGATCACCGCCCATTCCTCGGCAATCCGGGCGGGATGGTGCAGGGGGGCCACGCAAGAGCCCGCACGCACGCCGATGTTCTGCGTGACCGCCGCGACGGCAGCCCCGGTGACGGACGGGTTCGGATAGGGGCCGCCAAAGGCGTGGAAATGGCGTTCCGGCGTCCAGACGGCGGTAAAGCCGTTGGCATCGGCAAACCGCGCGCCATCCAGCAGCAGATCATATTTCGCGGCCCCCGCGCCATCGTCATTGCCCCAGTAATACAGCGAGAAATCCATGCCGCCCGTGTGCAGGCCCGTTCGACGACACAGCGCGCGGTTTTCATCGGTGGTGATGACGACCTTGAAGCCGCGCGTCAGCGTCCAGAACAGCTCCAGCACGGAAATGTCGAAGGAGAGGCTCGTCACGGCCATCCAGGTGCCGGATGTGGTGCCGATGCGGGCATCCATCCCGGCGAAGAAGTTGATGACGTTGCGGTGTTCGACCATCACGCCCTTGGGCCGCCCGGTGGAGCCGGAGGTGTAGATCATGTAGGCAAGGTCGGCGGGGGTGGCCGTCAGCGCGGGGTCATTCTCGGGGCCAGGTGACGGCGTCAATGTCCAGCACCTGCGCCTGATGGGCGGGCAGGTGGGGGATCAGATCGCCCTGTGTCACGATGACCGGGCAGGCGCTGTCGGCGATGTATAGCGCAGTGCGGTCGGCGGGATAGGCCGGGTCCATCGGCACATAGGCCCCGCCCGCCTTCTGGATGCCAAGGGCCGCGATCACGAGGGCGGGCGTGCGGCGCAGATGCAGGCCGACAAGACTGCCGGGGCCGACGCCCATGGCGCGCAGGGCATGGGCGGTGCGGTTCGCGGCGGCGTTCAGTGCGGCATAGGTCAGCGAGGTGCCTTCGCAGACAAGGGCGGTGGCATCGGGCGTGCGGGCGACCTGGGCCGCAAAGGCCTGCGGGATGGTCAGGGTGCGGTCGTAATCGGCGGCGGTCTGGTTGGGGCTGTGCAGCAGGGCGTGCAATTCGGCTTGCGACAGGACAGGCAGGGTGGACAGGGGCGCGTCCGGTGCGGCGCTGGCCACGGCGCTGAAGGCCGCCAGACGCTTGCAAAGCGTGGCGGCCTCTGCTTCTGGCAGGGCGCTGGCGTCATAGTGCAAGGTGCCGGGGGCAAGGGTGATGATCGTGCCGGGCAGCGGGTGTGCGCCATGGGTCACGCCCACGGGCGGGATGGTCAGGCCGCGCAAGGCCGGGTCGCGGGCGGGCAGGTCGGCGGGAAAGCCTGCGTCTTGCGGCAGGTGCAGGGTGGCCAGCGGTTGCGCAAGGTCGATCCGCCATGGCGACCAGCCGCTGGTGTAGCCATCGCCGGGGGTGCCAAGGGCCAGATCGGCAGCGGCCTGTCCGGCCAGCCGGACAACGCCCGCAGCGAGGGCTGCCAAGGGCGCATCAAGCGCCATCTGCCGCCATTCGGGCAAGCGGGTGGAGGGGGTGACGGGCAGGGTGACAGGTTGCAAATCGTGCAGGGCGCGGCGCATCGCGCCTTCATGCGGGGCGAGGGCGGCAAGCGCGGCGGTAAGGCGTGTCGCCTCTGCCGCGTCGGGGGATGGCAGACGGGTGATCCCTGTCAGATCAACCGGGCCGTCGGGCATCGCGCAGGCCCGTCAGGCGCACGGCCCCTGCCCCACAGGCGACCGTGATCCCTGCGGCATCGGACGCCAGAACCTGCCCCGGTGCGCCTGTTCCGGGGGCGATTTCCGCATGATCCACCCAGACGACGCGGCCATCCGCCACGATCTTGGGCAGGGTCAGCGGGTTCCAGTAGTCCCCGTGATCCAGTGCGCGCACCAGTTGGACGATGTTTTGCGCGTCATGTGCAAAGTCGATCCGCCCCTGTGCTGCGGGCCGGTCGGCGCGGCGGTGCATCTGGTGAGGGCCGTCGGCTTGCGGGGTGCCGTGGGCGTGCCTGCCTCCAGCGCGGTGATGACATCGGGAAAGCTGTCCATCCCGGCGGCAAAGCATTTGGTGTTCAGCGTCAGGGCCGTATCATCCGGGGCGATGTCAAAGGCGCGCGTGACCAGTACCGCGCCTGCGTCGACCCCGCCTGCGATGTGGTGCCATGTGATGCCATGCGTAGCCTCCCCCGCCAGCAGCGCCCAGACCGGCGCATTCAGGCCCGCGTGCTGCGGCAAGGGGCCATCGTGAAAGTTCACCGCCCCCTTTGCACAGGCCAAAACCGAGGCGGGCAGAACGGCCAGATTGGCAATCGACAGAATCCAGTCGATAGGCCCCTCCAGCCGCGCCGCAAGGCCCGGCAGCACATCGGTCACAATCCCGGCACTTGCCGCCCAGTTGCGCAAATCGGGGCTGTCGGTCACCACGCGCGCAATCGCATGGCCGCGCGCCAGCCACATCCGGCCGCATTCGAGGGTCAGCGTTTCATTTCCGATCAGGATGGCGGTCAGGGGCATGGGCTATTCCGCCGGACGGGTTTGCAGGGGGGGCGTGCGGGTGAAGGCGTTCCGCAGGGCATGGGTGGCAAGGTCGCGCAGGAAATGCGGCGGATCAGCGGGGGCCTTGCGCTGCACCAAAAGGCGCGCGCGCCACAGAACGCCGCCTGCAAGATGGGCAAGGGTGGCAAGCGTCGCGTACGCCCGGCCATGGACCTTGGTGAAATAGTAAAGCCGCGAGTCGAGCCAGAAACCGGGAATGCGCGCCCATGTCTTCATGCCCGTCGACACCGACCCGATATGTTCGACCCGGCTTTCCACCACGTAATCAGTGGGCCAGCCTGCACGGGCGGCGCGGTGGCAAAGCTCGGTTTCCTCGAAATACAGGAAGAAGGTTTCGTCAAAGAGGCCGATCTGGTCCAGCACCGAACGGCGCATCATCACCGACGCACCTGCCAGCCAGTCAACGCGGGTTGTCGCAGTCGGCAAGGGGGCGGCCACGATATGGTCGCGCAGCATCCGGCTGACCGGGCCAAGGCGGATCGCACCTTCGAATTCCGACGCGACAGAGGGGAACCGAAAGGCCGTGCGGTGCGGTGCGCCGTCGGGGCCGTGGATGAAACTGCCCGCAAAACCCGTGGCGGGGTTCGCCTCCAGATGGTCGCGCAGGGCGCGGATGGCATCGGGGGCGGGGAAGGCATCGGAGTTCAGCAGATAGACGTAGTCGGGTTTGCCGCCATCCGGCAGGCCCGCGCGAATGCCAGCGTTGTTGCCCGCGCCAAAGCCGCCGTTGCGGCCTGACTGGATCACCCGCACACGGGACCAGTTGCGCTGGCGGATCGCGTCGCAGATCGCATCGAACGACCCATCGCCGCTGTCATTGTCGACGATGGTGATGGCCCCCTGCACGGGTTCCATCGCGCGCAATGCGGCCTCTGCCGCCTGAAGCGTCATGTCGGGCGTGCGCCAGTTCAGGATTACCGTCAGCACCTGCGCCATCATTCCGCCGCCTGTGCAAGGGGGATGGGGGATTCCACGGCGTCGATGATCGCCTTCAGCCGCGCGGCCATGACGCGGACATTGGGTTCGAGCACCATACTGTCATGGTCGCCCGGCACCTCGATCACCTGCAGGCCGGGGGCAAAGCGGGTCAGGTCATTGTCGGGCAACACGAATTCCTTGGCCCGGCTGACCCAGCGGCCCTGCGTCACCCGCCAATGCCGATCCAGCGGCGGGCGGAACAGGACGGTCGCACCGCTGCGCGGCTGCATGTCATAGACCGGCAGTGCCGCCCGGAACGCCGCCTCGATCGCGGCATTGTCGAATTGCGCATCGGTGGGCGTGATGGTCTGGGGATTGCGTTTGGCGCGTTCCCATTCCAGCCGCGCGCGCGCCCAGTCCAGCAGATAGCGCGGGCCCTTGGCGCGCAGCTCGGCCAGTTTGATCAACGCCTTGTCAGCGCGCGAAAGATGGGGCCGCATCGGGATGGGGGTATCCAGCAGCACGACGATGGCCACGGTTTCGCCCGCCGCCTCCAGTTGCCGTGCTATTTCCCATGCGATCAGGCCACCACCGGAAAAGCCGCCGATCATGTAGGGGCCGTGCGGCTGCACGCTGCGCATCTCAGTGATGTAGTCTGCCGCCGCCTCGGGGAAGGTCGCATGCGGGGGCGCGTCGCCATAAAGACCGCGCGCCTGCAGGCCATAGAACGGGCGATCCGTGCCCAGAAGTTGCGCCAGATGACGCAGGTTCAGCACATTGCCGAACATCCCCGCAACCAGGAAGAACGGCGGTTTCGACCCGCCTTCGCCCGTGTGCATCGCGACCAGATGGGTAAACCTGCGCGAGGGTGCTGCGGTCTGCGGCGCACCCGGTGCATCGCCGATCCGGTCGGTGATCAGCGCGGCACAGCGGGCAATCGTCGGGGCCTCGAACAGCACGGAAATCGGAAAATCGACGCGGTAGGCCTTTTTGACCATGGCAAACAGGCGCACGGCAATCAGGCTGTGGCCGCCAAGGTCGAAAAAGCTGTCTTCCACGCCCACCTGCGCCACGCCCAGCAAATCCTGCCAGAACCCGACCAGCGTGCGTTCCACATCGTTGCGCGGCTCCACATAGGCGGTGTCCAGATCGGGGCGCTGGAAGGTCTGGCCATCGGTCTTTGCCGCATCCACCGCCGCCGTCTGCGCAATCAGAGCGGGCAAGCTGCAGGGATGACACGATGATCTGTGACGCGCCCGTCGCCACGGCGCGGCGAAAGGCGGCGGCCCCTTCACCCGGTCGGATGCCTTGGGCAAAGGCGTGCAGCAGGCGTTCCTCGGCCGGGGATGCGGCCTTGGTGGGGCTGTCGTCATATGCCAGCGCGCGGCGGGTCGGGCGCAGGAAAGCGCCAGCGCGCCGTCCAGCCTGCGGATGGTAAAGCCCTCGATGTCCACGCAGACCGCGCCGTCCGGCGTGGCCAGCGTCACATCAAAACTGGCGCTGGCATCGCCCGCGCGGTTGTCGGCGGCATTGCGCACATGGCTGACGATGGACGCAGGCAAGGCACGGTAGACGCGCACCTGGGCATAGGACACCGGCACCCAAAGATGATCGGGGGCATAGCCCGCGATCAGGTTCATCGCCCATCCGGTGGCAATATCCATCAACGCCGGATGCAGCAGCCAGTCCTTGTCATCCGCCGCGAATGGCGCAGGCAGCGCCAGCGTCGCCAGCCCCTCGCCCTGCCCGAAGCTGCGCCCGTTCAGCACCCGCCAGCGCGGACCGAACCGCAGATGCGCCTCTTGCGGGGCGGCAAGGCCGATGCCGGTTTCGGGCGCGGGCAGGCGCGCGGCAATGGCCGCCACATCAATCTGCGGGGCCGTGGCGGTGATCGGCACCAGCCGCGCCTGCGGCATGCAACTGCCAGCCGATGCGGCCCTGATGCGTGACGGCGGATCGCAGTTCGAACGCATAGCCTTCGTCACTGCGCGCCAGCGTCGCGCGCACCTCGCGCCGGTCAAGCATCGCCCATGATCCAGCGCGCGAAAGAAGAAAAGATCGCGAATGTCAAAGGCCCCAGCCTCGCCCTGCGCGGCCATCGCCTCGGCCATCACCTCCAGATACCCGGTGCCGGGGATCAGCGCGCGCCCGTTGGCCAGACGGTGGCCATCCAGCACCCAGTGCGTGGTGCCCCATGTGGCGGTAAACATCCGGTTGCCCGCCGCATCGAACGTGGCCGCATCCAGCATCGGGGCGGCAATCGGCACGCGCGGCGCGGGCGGGCGCCCGGTGCGGTCGGCCAGCGCCTCTGCCGCCATGCCGACGCCCGTCCAGATGCCCCAGTTCAGCGCCACGACACGGGTCTTGCCGCCCGCGCGGGCCTTGGCAAAGGCGTTCAGGTATTCGTTCGCCGCCACATAGTCGATCTGCCCCGCAGGCCCGGTCAGCGTTGATGTTGATGAAAACAGCACCATCAGGTCAATCGTGCCATCCGGGAACAGCCCGGCCAGCACTTGCGTGCCGTGCAGTTTCGGGGCCAGCACATCGCCGACCTGCGCCAGCGTCTTGGTCATCAAGGGGCCGTCATCCACCACGCCCGCCGCGTGGATCACCGCGCGCATGGGGCCAAAGCGGCCTTCTGCTGCGGTTTTGGCGGCGCGCATCTCTTCCGTGTTGCAAACATCGGCGGTGATGACCATCACATCGCCGCCCAACCCTTCCAGCCGTTGCAGGGCCATGATGCGACGCGACAGGGCATCATCCGCACCGTGGCTCGCCAGATGCCGGGGCCATGCGGCCCGGTCAGGCAAGGCGCGGCGCGCGATCAGGATGATCTTGGCCCCATGGCGGGTTATCAGGTCTTCGGCGATGGTCAGGCCGATGCCGCCAAATCCCCCGGTGATGAACACGGGCGCGCCGTGTGGCAGGGTCAGGTCGGCATCCGGCAGGGGCGCGGGTTTCACCGTTTGCGCATAGCGCCGCGCGCCGCGCAGGGCGGCTACGGTGTTGGCGGGGGTCGCCAGCATTTCCTCCAGCACGGGGCCTGCTAGCGTATCGAAGGGTCCGGTGCCACGCCGCGCCGTGGGCAGGGTCAGGTCCAGCAGCGCCACGGTGACGCCCGGCAACTCCTTGGGGATCACGCGGGCCGGGCCCAGAGCCATGGCCTTTTCGGGATCGGGCAGCGCCTCGCCGCGCACCTGTGCGGCACCGGTGGTAAAGGCGGTGATGTGGATCGGTTTCGGCAGGTTTTCATCCGCCACGGCCTGCGCCAGAAACAACAGGGCATAGAACCCCTGTTCAATGTTGCGATCCTGAAAGCTGGAGCCTGCGCGGAACGTCTGCGCCGCCGTAACACCCCAGAAATGGGCGATGCGCGACGGGGCTGCCCCGGTGGCCACCAGATCGCGGATCAACAGATCATAGCCTTCGCGGCCGCGTTCGGGGGCCAGCACATAGCCGCCCTTGGTGCGCGCAAAGGCATCGCCCGCGCGCACGGTTGTGACGCGGTGGCCTGCCGCGCGCAACCGGGCGGTGGCGGTGGCGGCCAGCCCTGCGTCATCCTCGAACACCAGCCATGTTTGCGGCGGGGCCTCGGCCAGATCGCCCTCCACATCGACATCGCAGGCGGCGGCGGTGGGTTGCCAATGGGTTTTCCAGCCCCACGCGGCCATGTCATCCTGCCGGGCGGGCAGGGCAGCCTCGGCCACCGCTGCCGTGCCGGGGGCGATGAAGTATTCCTTGCGCTGAAACGCATAGCCCGGCAGCACCACCCGGTTGCGGCGCGCATCGCCCCAGATCGGCTGCCAGTCCACCGGCACACCGCAGGCCCACAGCCGCGCAATGGTCAGCACATGCCAGGCATCATCGGCCATCGCCTGTTCGGGATGGCGCAGCGCCGCGATCACCTGCCCGGACGGCACACCATTCGCCTGCGCCAGCGACGTGAGCGCGCGACCGGGGCCCATTTCCACGAACACCCGGCGGGGTGTGGCGGTCAGGGTTGCCATGCAGGCCTCGAACATCACCGTGCCGCGCAGATGCGCCGTCCAATAGGCAGGGTCGGTCGCCTCGGCTTCGGTCAGCGCGACGCCGGTGCGGTTCGAAATGATCGGGATCGTCGGCGCATTCAGGGGGATATGGCGCAGATAGTCTTCGAAAGTGGCAAGGATCGGGGCCAGCATCCGGCTGTGGGCGGCGATGTCGATGGCGATGCGCTGCGTGTCGACCCCACTTGCGCGGAGAGCTTCAGCCAGCGCATCAAGGGCAGCATCGGGGCCGGAGACCACGCACAATCCCGGCGCATTGACGGACGCAAGGTCGACGTCGGGGGGCAGATTCCAGATCGCCCGCCGCCATCGGCACCGACAGCATTCCGCCGGGGGGCACGCTGTCAAACAGCCGCGCCCCGCAGATGCACCAGTCCGATGCAATCGGCAAACGACATCACACCGGCAAGGCAGGCGGCGGTATTTTCGCCCATCGAATGCCCGACCAGCGCGCGGGGCGTCACACCCCAACTGATGAACAACTGCGCCAGCGCATATTCGGTGATCATGATCAGCGGCAGTTGCACCGATGGGCGTTTCAGGCGGGCGTTCGCCGCAGCCTCATCCCCCGGCGCAGGCAACCACAACGCGCGGATGTCGTAATCCAGCTTCGGTTGCAGGATCGCCAGACCCTGATCCATCCAGTCGGCAAACACCGGTTCGGTTTCGTAAAGATCGCGCGCCATGCCCGCGTATTGCGCGCCACCACCGGGGAACATGAACACCACATCGGGATCATCGCCCAGATGGTCATGGGCAAACACCCGGCGCGGATCGCCTGCATCGAGCAGATCGGCCGCCTCTGCCGCCGATCCGGCCACCAGTACGCGGCGCTTGTCAAACGCGCGGCGGCCTTCCTTCAGGGTCCATGCAATATCGGCCAAAGGATCAACGGTGCTGCGCAAATGCGCCGACAGGCGGGCGGCATTGGCATCCAGCGCAGGCCGCGTGCGCCCCGACAGAATGATGGGCTGAAACGGCCAGTCACTGTCCTCCGACGCCGCGCGCAGGGGCGCCTCTTCCAGCACGGCATGCGCGTTGGTGCCGCCCACGCCCAGCGAATTGACCCCTGCCCGCAACGGGCCATCCGCCTGCCACGGCGTCAGACGATCATTGACCACGAAGGGCGAGGCTGCGAAATCAATCGCCGGATTGGGCGCGTCATAGCCGAGCGATGGCGGCAAGTGCCCGGTGATGCAGCGCAAGGCTCGCCTTGATCAGGCTCGCCACGCCCGCGGCCGTATCCAGATGGCCGATGTTGGTCTTGACCGACCCGATCCGGCATAACCCCACCGCATCCGTGGTTTCGCGAAACGCGCTTGTCAGCGCCGCGACCTCGATCGGGTCGCCCAGATAGCCGTGCCCGTGCCGTGGCATTCGACATAACCCACGGTGTCGGCGGTCACACCCGCCATCGCCTGCGCCTCGGCAATGCGGCCGCCTGCCCGTCCACCGATGGGGCCAGATAGCCCGCCTTGGCCGCGCCGTCGTTGTTGACGGCCGACCCCTTGATCACCGCCCAGATATGATCGCCGTCGGCAATCGGCGTCGGCCAGACGGCGCAGCACCACGCAGCCCGCGCCCGACCCGAACACCGTGCCTTGCGCGCGGTGGTCAAAGGCGTGGCAATGGCCGTCGGGCGACAGGATCTCGCCTTCGGTGAACAGATAGCCGCGCGCATGCGGCAGTTCGATCGTCACGCCGCCCGCCAGCGCCATGTCGCATTCGCCGTTCAGAAGGGCCTGCGCGGCATAGTGCACGGCGACCAGCGAGGTCGAGCAGGCCGTCTGCACATTGACGCTCGGCCCCTTCAGATCGAAGATATGGCTGACGCGGGTCGACAGGAAATCCTTGTCGTTGCCGGTATGGCGCAACAGGAACATGCCCGTGTCGGCCACAAGGCCCGGATTGGAACAGATGTTGAAATAGAAATAGCTGCCCATGCCGCAGCCGGCAAAAACGCCGATGGCCCCGTCGAAGTTTTCGGGCGGATGGCCGGCGTTTTCCAGCGCCTCCCAGGCCACCTCCAGGAATTGGCGGTGCTGGGGGTCCATGATCGCGGCCTCTTTGGGCGAAAAGCCAAAGAAATCCGCATCGAAATGGGCGAAATCATCCAGTACGGCGGCGGCGGGCACATAATTTGGCTTGGCCATCCGCGCGGGGCTTTCGCCTGCCGCCAGCAATTCGGCGGGCGACAAGGCCCGGATCGATTCCACCCCGCCCGCCAGATTGGCCCAATAACTCGCCAGATCGGCGGCACCCGGCAGATGCGCGGCCATTCCGACGATGGCGATGTCGGTGTCACTGATCTTGTTCTCGTTCACTTCATCACGCGCCATTGCGGCAAACCCCGACCGGGCCGCAATCCGCACCGGTGCCACCCACAACCGCGAAAATAGCGTAAAATCCCGTCAGTTGACACCCCAACTGCACCCGCCAACGGAGTGTCCCGTGTTTGACGCCAATGCCACAATGTCGCCACATTGCCGCCGCAAACCCCGGCCAATCAAGGCAAAATCGCCTACCAATGTCCCGACCCCGTGCCACGCGCCATCCGGATCTGGGCGTTCAGGTAAACAATGGCATCAAAGCCAAACCCGAAAATCCCAAGCAGCAGCCGCTTGGGATGCAGCAACCGCGCGGGGGCCTGCGTCAACCGTTTGAACAGAAAATGAAACGGCACATAGATATAAGGCAGGCGCGGCAGACGCAGCCGCAGAACACCGGGCAACCACGCCTCATCCGCCGCCGCCCGCGACAACTCGCGCGCAAGACGCAATTCGCCCTCGGCTTCCAGATGGCGGAAGATCGCGGCATTGATCGCCGACCCCACCACCAGCCGCGTCTGATGCCGGATCAGTCCGGGGATGGTGCGTTCTGACGGATAGATGTGAAACACCCCCTCGTGCCCATCAATCCGCGACAGATCCTGCGGTGCGGTAAAGCGGTCTGTGGCGATCATGGCACGCAGAAACCCGTCCTCGACCGGTAGACCGATGGGCAGAATATAGTGCCGCGCGGCAGTTGCGGGCATCGCGTACAACTGCCCGCAGATGGCCGTGTGCCAATCGTCCAGACCCCCGGCGGATGCAGCAATAAGATTCTGGATCACCCCGCGCGGTGGGGCAAGGGTGATGTCCTTCACGGGCTGACTGTTCAGCACATGCAGATCGGGCCGCGCATCAAGCCCGTGGATCAGCCGCGCGAGGCATCCTGCGTCAGGAAAGCTGATGTCGGCATCACAAAACAGCAGTATCTCGGCATCACGCCGCGACAGACCATGCACGAACCGGTTCCATGTCTGCGATTTGCCCGCCTCGGGCAGGTCATGCACGCGAAACCCTTCAGGGGCGGCCCATTGCGCCTGCGCCGCCGTATCATCGGTGCAGCCGTTGGCCAGCACATGCACCTGCAGATCAATGCCATCGGTCAAAAAGGCATCCTGCGCGGCAAGGCGCTGCATCATCGCAACAATGCCAGACGCCTCGTTGTTGGCGAAAAGCCCCAGATCAACCCGCATCACGCACCCCCTAAACCACAGTCCGCGATGTTCGCCCGCCATGCAGGCCGTCACGCCATGCCGCAGCCTTTGCCCCGCGCCGGGCATGCGCCAGCGCCTCGGCATACCCCAATAGTGCGCCTGCAATCAGCCATGTAAGCGGGATCAGCGTCGCATTGGGCAGCATGTCCACCATGTTGATCGCCAGCATCAACGCAAGCCCGCAGGCAACCGGCGCAAGCACCGCCCCCCGTTGCAGCCACGCCTCACGCGCAAGCAGCACAAGCGGCAGCGACAACAACCCGTATTGCACGATATACCCCATCCAGCCGTAAATCCCCAAGGCGATGATCCATGCCCCGTCCGCAATCGTCCAGGGTTGCCCGCTGACCGGATCAAGGATCAGATTGCGTCCATACCCGCCCCAGCCGAACCACGGTTTTTCCTGCGCCCGCGCCAGCAGGATGTTTTCATTGTCAATCCGGAACTGCAGCGACAGGGCGCGCTCCGGGCTGAAGCCTTGTGCATAGGCAACAAGTTCATCCAGCGGGATCACCCCCGCGCCCCGCAAATCGGATAGACCATCACGATCACCGCAAGCGCCGCCGCCAGCATGATCTGCACCCGTCGTCCCACCACCAGCAGCACCGGGATCAATGCCAGTCCATACACCAGCGCACCCGCGCTTTTGCAGATCACCAGCACCGCCAGCAGATAAAGCGCGATCACCAACTGACGCGGCCGCGCCGCAGCCGGCCCCTCGCGCAGCGCCACAACCGCAGCAATCACGCACATCAGCGCGAAAAACGCGACCCACAGCCCATGCGGCAGAAACACCACCGGGCGATAGCCGCCAAACCGGATGGTCTGAAAGAAATCATGCTGGAAAAATCCATAGACCCAGACGTTGATCTGCGGTGACAATCGCGATTCCACCAGCATCGGCAGCGAATACACCAGCCCCGCCGCAATCAGCGCCGCCATGATCTTGTGCAGCGCCTCGGGCGTCGCAAGATACCGCCGCGCCAGAAAGAACGGCAGCAGCGCAATCGCCTGATTGGTCACCGCCGCCACACTGTCATAAATCCGCAGTCCCGGCAGATCGCCCGCCGCAATCGGCACAGGTTCGGCGTTGGTCAGCACGGTGGCAAACGGGCTGATGACGAACATCACCAGAAACCCGCGCCCGATCCAGTTGTCGGGCAGAATGCCAATGCGGTCCTTCAACACCAGCAGCGCACAGGCCAGCGCCACCAGCGACGGGATCGAATACTTGTCTAAGTCAGGCACCACCGGCAGGTTGAACGCCGCAATCGGCGGCAACACCAGATACCCCGCCAGCAGCGTCCAGATCAAAGCCCGCGCCGGATCAATCCGTGCATACAGCACATACCCCACCAGCGGCCAAACCGCGAGCATCAGATAGGCAAGGGCGTTCGGGCTGGCCAAGACGGGGCACCTTCGGGGGTTTTGCGCGCAGCGTTAACAACGCTTCACGGCGATTATAGGGCAAATCCGCGCCGGACCGCCAGTCCATCACCAGACCGTCACGGCAATGGAAACGCTGTGTTCTTTCGGCGCGGCGTGCAGAAGGGGCATGCTTTTGGCAAAGCCCATGTTAGAAGGCGCACACCCGCAACACCCCTTGGCAGCCGTGCAATTTCAATTTCACCCCACGACGATCACCGTCAATTTGCCCGATGCCGCCGCGTTGCAATCCGCCGTCGGTGCGGCCCTGCGGGCAAGGCAAGGCTTTGCGCTGGCCACGATCAACCTTGACCATCTGGTGAAACTGCGCCGAGACCCCGCGTTCTGCCGGACCTATGCGGCACAGACGATGGTGGTGGCCGATGGCAACCCGATTGTCTGGCTGTCGCGGCTCGCGCGTCGCCCGGTGGCGCTGGTGCCGGGGTCGGATATGGTGCTGCCGCTGGCACGACTTGCCGCAAAGGCGGGCGTGCCCGTAGCACTGGTGGGATCATCCGACGCGGCATTGCTTGCGGCCGCACAGGCGATGGAACGCACCATTCCCGGCCTGCAGATCACCGAACGGATTGCGCCTGCCTTCGGCTTTGACCCCACGGGCCCTGACGCCGTCGATATCCTTTACCGCCTGCGCGATGCCGGGATCGGGTTGTGCTTCATCGCCCTTGGTGCCCCCAAACAAGAAACCTTTGCTGCAATGGGGCGCGACCTTGCGCCCGCCGTTGGCTTTGCATCCGTGGGGGCAGGTCTTGATTTTCTGGCAGGCACCCAGACCCGCGCGCCCGCTTTCGTGCGCGCCATGGCGATGGAATGGCTATGGCGCGCCCTGTCCAGCCCGCGCCGCATGATCCCGCGCTATGCCGCCTGTGCGGCAATCCTGCCGCAACAGATCGTGGCAGCACTGCATCTGCGAAATTCAGGCAACCTGCCGAATACCTAGGTTGGACAGCCCGCCCACACTCAAAAGGGCCAGCGCCAAACAGACACCGACCCCTTCGTTTTCCTGCCGTTCATCAACACCTTGCCACACAGCACCATTCACCAGACGTCAGGACCCTTGTCGATATAGCGCCGCGCCAGAAAATCGATGAAGGCGCGCACTTTGGGCTGCGTGAAACGCCCCGGCGGGTAGACCGCATAAATCCCCAGCGTTTCCACCGGCAGACCCACGATCGCCTCTTCCACCAGACCATCCTTCATCGCATCCGCAAACAGGAACGATGGCAGATACGCGATCCCCAACCCCGACACCGCCGCATTCAGCAGCGATTGCCCGTCATTCACCGTCAGCCAGCCCGCCGTGCGCACTTGCCGCTTTTCGCCCGATGGTGCTGTGATCTTCCACACGTTGCCATTGGCCTGATTCGAATAATGCAACAGCTTGTGGTCGTTCAGATCGTCGATCTTCATCGGCCGGCCGTATTTCTGGAAATAGCTCGGGCTTGCGATCATCCGTTTGGTCGTATCGGTCAACTTGCGGGCCCGCAGGCTGCTGTCTTCCAGCTCACCCACCCGGATCGCCATGTCGAACCCTTCGCTGATCAGTTCCACATAGCGGTTGTTCAGCACCATGTTCACCGTGATGTCCGGGTATTCCAGCAGGAAATCCCCCAGAATGGGTGACAACAGGTTTACCCCGAAATCCGTCGCCACGCTGATGCGCAGCAACCCCGACGGGGCCGATTGCATGGATGTGACAAGTGCATCCGCCTCGCCGGCATCATTCAGCACGCGCCGCGCCCTGTCATAATAGGCAAGCCCGATTTCGGTCGGGCTGACCCGGCGTGTCGTCCGGTTCAGAAGACGGGCCCCCAACCGCGCCTCCAATGCCGATACATGCTTTGACACCGCGGATTTGGAAATCCCCATTTTCTTGGCCGCGTCTGTAAAGCCGCCTTGGTCCACCACGGTGGCGAAGGCTTCCATCTCTGTAAGTCGATCCATTGTCTTCCTCTGGCAGGCATTGAGGTCGTAGCCCCCTTCATGACTGCCAATTGGGGCAGTATTGCGTCTGATCCACGACAAGTCCGGGGTAATAAAGCGGATCGTTGAAGGCAGGGAAACAGGCAGGGACGTGCCAACCGGCACAAAGCAGTCTGCGGCATCCTGCCAAAGCCATTTTGCTGGGCGGAAAAATGTTCTGCGAATCGCGGAAATCTTCGGCTTTCAGCCGGGTTTCCGGGGCATGCGCCAACCCCTCTGGAACATCATTCCGTCGCCGCCTAGGTGGATGGCAGGGCAACAACGAAACGCCCTGAAACCAGAAAGGACGAACCTGATGAAACGCATCTCAATCCTGTTGACGACTGTTCTTGGCCTTGGGGCAATCCCCGCTTTTGCCCAGGACGCCGCCGCACCCGAGATTGCCGACACCGATGGCAACGGCACCTGGTCGATGGATGAACTTGTGGTGGCATATCCCGATATGACGGCCGACACCTTTACCACACTCGACGTGAACGTCGACGGTGCGGTCGATCAGGCCGAACTGGCCGCAGGCATCGCCGATGGCACGGTGCCCGCAGGCGGCTGACAACGGCACAGCGAGGGGGGCCGCTCCCTGCCCCCCCTTGCACGTCCGTGACCCTGCGCCCGGCTCCACCGCTCCCATCACACCGCAGCAGAGCCGGGCGCTCCCCCTTCCCTGCATGGGAAGGGGGCCGGGGTCTGCAACCAACGGTCGATCACGGATTGTTTCAAATGTCTTAACGCAACTTGCCGAAAAAAAGTTATCCATATGATAAATATGAATAAAGCTGAAAATTGACAGCCGTCAATTTACAACCTTGCCGCCAGCCTCGCCCCCTGATCAATCGCGCGCTTGGCATCCAGTTCGGCCGCCACATCCGCCCCCCCGATCACATGATGCGCAATCCCCGCCGCATCCAGCGCATCCGCCAGCCCCCGCTCCGGCACCTGTCCTGCGCACAGGACCACCGTATCCACGTTCAACAAGCCCGGATTTTCCCGCGCAGCACCCTCCGACAGCATGATCCCCGCATCGGTGATCGCCTCATAGTTTACGCCGCCGCGCATCTGCACCTGTTTCATTGCCAGCGCCGCCCGGTGAATCCATCCCGTGGTTTTCCCCAGGCCCTTGCCCGGCCGCCCCTCTTTGCGCTGCAGCAGATAAACCTGCCGCGCAGGCGCTTCCGGTGCCGCCTCGACCAGCCCGCCACGGACCGCGGCCGGGTCCGAAACCCCCCATTCGCGCCGCCACAGATCGGGGTGTTCCGTCGGGCTGTCGCCTGCATGCACCAGAAATTCCGCCACATCAAACCCGATGCCGCCCGCCCCAACGATCGCCACACGCGGGCCGACCTTGGCCCCCATCAGCGCGTCGATATAGCTGATGCGCGCGGTCCTGCCCCGCAATCCCCGGATCGCGCGGGGTGACGCCCGTGGCGATGACCACCTCATCAAAACTGCGCAAATCATCCACGCCCGGCGCCACCCCCAGCCGCAGATCAATCCCCGCCCGCGCAACCATGGTGTCAAACCACCGCACGAGGCCATGAAATTCCTCTTTCCCCGGCACGCGGCGGGCAAGGTTCAACTGCCCGCCCACCGCACCTGCCTTGTCGAACAAGGTCACGCGATGCCCGCGCCCCGCCGCCACCAGCGCACACATCATCCCCGCCGCCCCGGCCCCCACCACGGCGACCGACCGCGCCACCGCCGCAGGCGTATAGTCCAACTCCGTTTCATGGCAGGCGCGCGGGTTCACAAGGCAGCTTGTCAGCTTGCCACTGAAGGTATGGTCAAGGCACGCCTGATTGCACGCGATGCAGGGCGCGATTTCATCGGCGCGCCCCGCCGCCGCCTTGGCCACGAAATCCGCATCCGCCAGAAACGGTCGCGCCATGCTGACCATATCCGCCAGCCCTTCGGCCAGCACCGCCTCGCCCACTTCGGGCGTATTGATCCGGTTCGACGCAATCACCGGGATCGACACCTCGGGCCGCAGCTTGCCTGTCAGATGCGCAAAGGCCGCGCGCGGCACCGATGTGGCAATCGTGGGAATGCGCGCCTCGTGCCAGCCGATGCCGGAATTCAGGATGCTGGCCCCAGCGCGCCTCGATCGCCTTGGCCAGCAGCACAACCTCGTCCCAGCTTGACCCGCCATCCACCAGATCAATCAGACTGATCCGGTAGATCACGATGAAATCGGCCCCTACCGCCGCCCGCACGCGCCGCACGACCTCTACCGGTAGCCGAATCCGGTTCGCATATGACCCACCCCAGTCATCGTCCCGCTGATTGGTCCGCGCGACAAGGAACTGGTTCAGAAAATACCCCTCCGACCCCATGATCTCGACGCCGTCATAGCCAGCCTCGCGCGCACGCGCCGCCGCTGTCACGATATCGGAAATCTGCTTCTCGATGCCCGCCGCATCCAAGGCTGTGGGCGCAAAGGGCGAGATGGGCGATTTGATCGCACTGGGTGCCACACACTGCGGCCCATACGCATAGCGCCCCGCATGCAGGATCTGCATCGCAATCCGCCCGCCCGCGCCATGCACCCGGTCCGTCACCACCCGATGGTTCGCGATATCCTGTGGCGTGAACAACCCCGCCGCCCCCGGAAAAACGCCCCCTTCACGGTTCGGCGCCATCCCCCCCGTCACGATCAGCGCGGCCCCGCCGCGTGCCCGCGCCTCATAAAACGTGGCGACCCGGTTCCAGTCGCCGGTTTCTTCCAGCCCCGTATGCATCGAGCCCATCAACACCCGGTTGGGCAGCGTCACATGGCCAAGGGTCAGTGGTGACAACAGATGCGGATAGTGGCTCATGGCATGGCTCCCTTTTGCCACCACGATGCCCCGGCAGCCGCGCGAAGTCAGCCCAAACCCGACGTCACGCCCTTCCTCTGTTTGAAACTATCCTCGGGGGGTCAGGGGGGGCGAGCCCCCCCTGCCTTACGCCCGATGATAAGGACCACCGCCCAGAATCGTGGCCGCCCGGTATAACTGCTCGGCCAGCATCACCCGGACCAGCATATGCGGCCACACCATTGCACCGAAACTGATCGAAAAATCCGCCCGCGACCGCAATGCAGGGTCAATCCCGTCTGCCCCGCCGATGACAAACGCCACATCCTGCCGCCCGTCATCGCGCCAGTGCGCCAGTTGGTCTGCAAATTCCGGCGATGACAGCCGCTGCCCGCGTTCATCCAGCGTGACCAGCAGCGCACCGCCCGGCAGCGCACGTGTCAGCAGATCGGCCTCTGCCGCCATGCCGCCACCGCGCTTGTCTTCGACCTCATGTGTGGTCACAGGCCCAAGGCCAAGCGCGCGCCCGGTCCGGTCAAACCGTGTGATGTAGTCATCGACCATCATGCGCTCGGGGCCAGACCGCAGCCGCCCCACCACGCACAGATGCACCCGCATCAGCCGTTATGGGCCGCGCCGACCGGCAGCCACATCTTTTCCAGCTGATAGAACTCGCGCACTTCGGGGCGGAACACATGTACGATCACATCGCCCGCATCAATCAGCACCCAGTCACCGGTTTCCTTGCCCTCGATCCGGCACAGCCGCCCGAAATCGGCCTTCAGCCGGTCCACCAGCTTTTCCGAGATCGCCGCCACCTGCCGGGTCGACCGCCCCGAACAGATGACCATGTAATCGGCCATGTCCGACCGGCCACGCAGATCGATCTGCACCACGTCTTCGGCCTTGTCGTCTTCGACCGAGGCAATGATTGCGGCTAAAAGGGCTTCGCTGGCAAGATCGCCCGTCATGCGCGACGGCCGCTGCCCAACCGGCATGCCGGTTGCAGGATCAGAATGAGACAGAGCATCACCCTCCGGGGTTTGCCGACAATTTTCGATGCGGCATGGTCAAATGTAACATCCGCGGCCCGAAATCTCAATGATCCCTGCCCCGAAAGGACGCTGCGATACTTCCGATCATGCCCCGGCGCAAGGCCAAATGGCGCACACCCGCCTATCCTTGTGCGGCATCGCTCGCGGCAGGCCGCGCCACATCCCCCAGTATCCGCACCTCGCGTTGCGGGAATGGCAACGAAATACCTTCGCGGTGAAACGCGTCCCACAGCGCCAGAAACACGTTGCCGCGCACGTTTGTCAGCCCCTCGCGCGGGTCACTGATCCAGAACCGCAGGATGTAGTTGACCGCACTGTCGCCAAATCCGGTGATGTGGCAAACCGGTTCATGTCCACCCAGAACCCGCTTGACCGATTTGGTGGCGGCAATCGCCACCTTGCGCACAAGGTGCGGATCGTCGTTGTAGGACGTGCCGAATTCCAGATCGATCCGCACCAGTTCGTTGGAGTGCGACCAGTTCACCACCTGCCCGGTAATCAGGTCTTCGTTCGGGATCAGGTATTCGCGCCCGTCCCGCGTCACAACCGACACATAGCGCGCGCCCAGACTGGCAATCCAGCCAAAGGTATCGCCAAGGCTGATGACATCACCCGGCTTGATCGACTTGTCGAGCAGGATGATGATGCCAGACACAAGGTTCGACACCACCTTTTGCAGACCAAAGCCAAGGCCCACACCAATCGCACCCGACAGCACGGCAAGACCCGTCAGATCAAAGCCGATCGCCTTCAGCCCCAGAAAGAACGCAGACCCGTAAAGCACGATCTGCAACACCTTGACGGCCAGCACCCCGAATGATGGCGCGATGTCCTTGTTTGCCGCGATTCGTTTCTGCGCAGACCGCGTGATGATCCGCGCGCCCGCAAACAGCACCCCCGTCACCACCAGCGCCTTCAGCACCCCCAATGCGGAAATGCGGAAATCACCCAGTTGCAGGCTCAGCGTATCCAGAAACGCGCTCGAGGCTTCCAGAAACCCCAGAAAATGCAGCGTGACATAGGTCCAGCCCGCATATTTCACCGTCCGCCGCAGCACCGGGTTGCGGATCAGCGACGCGATAAAGCTGATGATGACCCACGCCGTCGCAATCGTGGCAAAGATCGCCACCAGATACCGGCGCGATGGAAATGGCGTGATCTGCTGAATGACCCACACAGCGGTCCAGGCAAGGATGACAAAGATCACCCCCCGCATCCGGTTGCGCAACACAACGAACAGCCGCATCCGCGACCGTGTCATGTTTTCCTGCGTGCGCAACCAATCATCCAGCCGCGCGGCCCCAATCCGCGCCAGACCCCAGGCCACCACGAACAGTCCGACCAGAACGCCGACCTGGATCAGCCGCGATGGCAACAGCAGCGAATGCAGGAAATCGGTGAAATTCCCCAATAGGCCCGTCGCACTGTCGATGATCGTGGGATCCATTCGCCTTGCCCCGCCGCGTTTGTTTTGCGTCTTTTGCAGCAGTTTTGCACGATTGCGCGCCAGCAGCAAACCCGCATCCGGGAACTTTACTCACCGCCCTGAAAGGCGTAGAACGCAGGCCATGATCCGGTATTTCAATATCACCGACCACGCCCGCCTGCCGCAGCGGTTCAGCCGTGATACACGGTCGGTGCTCGCGCGCCTTTGACCGCGCCCACAATCCCCGCCTTCCCTTCCCCTGCCCCCTCGCAAAAAGAGATGAGCCATGACCGCTCCACGCACCCTTTATGACAAAATCTGGGACGACCATGTTGTCCACCAGGCCGATGACGGCACCTGCCTCTTGTATATCGACCGCCATCTGGTCCACGAAGTGACCAGCCCACAGGCATTCGAAGGGTTGCGCATGACGAACCGCAAGGTTCGCGCGCCTGAAAAAACCATCGCCGTGCCCGATCACAACGTGCCCACAACGCTCGACCGCGCAAATGCCGCGACGATGACCGAAGACAGCCGTGTGCAGGTCGCGGCGCTTGATACCAACGCGAAAGAGTTCGGCATCCACTACTACCCCGTCACCGATGTGCGCCAGGGCATCGTCCACATCGTCGGCCCCGAACAGGGCTGGACCCTGCCGGGCATGACCGTGGTCTGCGGTGACAGTCACACGGCGACACACGGCGCGTTCGGCAGCCTTGCCCACGGCATCGGCACGTCCGAGGTGGAACATGTGCTGGCGACCCAAACGCTGATCCAGCGCAAGGCCAAGAATATGAAGGTGGAAATCACCGGCAGCTTGCGCCCCGGCGTCACGGCCAAGGATATCACCCTGTCGGTCATCGGCGAAACCGGCACCGCGGGCGGCACCGGCTACGTGATCGAATACTGCGGTCAGGCGATCCGCGAGCTGTCGATGGAAGGCCGCATGACCGTCTGCAACATGGCCATCGAAGGCGGCGCGCGCGCTGGCCTGATCGCACCGGATGAGAAGACCTTCGCCTACTGCATGGGCCGCCCCCACGCGCCGAAAGGTGCGAAGTGGGAGGCCGCACTGGCCTACTGGAAGACGCTTTACACCGATGAGGACGCGCATTTCGACAAGGTGGTCACCATCAAGGGCGAAGATATCGCCCCCGTCGTCACCTGGGGCACCAGCCCCGAAGATGTGCTGCCGATCACCGGCGTGGTGCCCAGCCCATCCGATTTCGAAGGCGGCAAGGTGGAGGCCGTGCAACGCTCGCTCGACTACATGGGTCTGACGCCGGGCCAGAAATTGTCCGAGATCGAGATCGACACCGTCTTCATCGGCTCCTGCACCAATGGCCGGATCGAAGACCTGCGCGCCGCTGCCGCCATACTGAAGGGCACGAAGATCGCGGTGCAACGCGCCATGGTCGTCCCCGGTTCGGGCCTTGTGCGCGCGCAGGCCGAGGAAGAGGGTCTGGCGCAGATCTTCATCGACGCGGGATTCGAATGGCGTCTGGCGGGCTGCTCCATGTGCCTCGCGATGAACCCCGACCAACTCGCCCCCGGCGAACGCTGCGCCGCAACCTCGAACCGCAACTTTGAAGGCCGTCAGGGCCGCGGCGGGCGCACGCACCTCCTCTCGCCCGCAATGGCCGCTGCAGCGGCGATCACCGGGCGGCTGACGGATGTGCGGGAGATGATGTAGGCGGGACGATGGAAGAGCCCCCAGCACACCTTCGCGCGGACTGGCCGTATATCCAGAACGGCGCAATCACGCTCTTCAGTGGACAGGGCACTCTGAATGCCGCGATAGAGGCAATGCAGAGCGAAGGATATGTCATCGAACACATAGACTGCAGCACTGCCGCAAACCTGATCCACGATTTTGCGAGGGCGCTGAATTGGTCCGAGAGGTTCGGGTATGAACCGGAGTTGCTCAACTTGGACGCCCTCAACGATGCGTTGCGCGCCGATCCGCGCGACGGGCCGTCAAGGATCGTTCTGGCGCTTACCCGTTTCGATGATTTTCAGGAACGGGACCGCCCGTCCGCCTGGAATGTTCTCGACATGATCGAGACGAATTCGCGGGACCATATGATTGACGGAGGCAGGCTTCTCGCCTTTGTGCATGTGACGGATCCGCAGACGGAAATTACAGGCTTGGGCGCCCGCAGCGCCCAGTGGAACCCGAAAGAGTGGCTGATAACGTCACGTGGAGATTGAAAGATGACCCCCTTCACCACCCTCACCGGCATCGCGGCGCCCATGCCGCTGGTCAATATCGACACCGATATGATCATCCCCAAGCAGTTTCTGAAGACCATCGCCCGCACCGGCCTTGGCAAGAACCTGTTCGACGAGATGCGCTATACGCTGGACGGCGCGGAAATCCCGGATTTCGTGCTGAACCAGCCCGCCTACCGCCACGCCGAAATCCTGATCGCGGGCGATAACTTCGGCTGCGGTTCCAGCCGTGAACACGCGCCATGGGCACTTCTGGACTTCGGCATCCGCTGCGTGGTCGCCACCTCGTTCGCCGACATCTTCTACAACAACTGCTTCAAGAACGGCATCCTGCCCATCGTGCTGCCGCAAGAGGTGGTCGATGTGCTGATGGCCGATGCCCGCAAAGGCGCCAATGCGCGGATAACCGTCAGTCTTGAAGATCAGACTGTCACAACTTCGGACGGACAAAGCTTCAATTTCGACGTGGACCCGTTTCGCAAGCACTGCCTGATGAACGGTCTGGACGATATCGGCCTGACTATGGAGAAATCTTCATCAATCGACGCGTATGAGTCCAAAGCCGCGCTGCATCGCCCTTGGGCCTGAAAAGACAGCATACACAATATGTTGGGCCGCCCCCTAGGGCGGTCACTTTTTAGCCATCAGTTTGATGCAATTGCGCGACACATCTTCCGTGAAACTGCCCCATTGAACCTGTTTAGTCGTCAGATCGTTGCACTGCGGAGCGAAAGAAGGCAGAAATTGGGCAAGATTGTGGCAACCCGCCTTAATTGGTGGGACAGTTTCAAAAAACGGGCCCGGCAAAGCATCGGCGCCCTGCAGGCAGAGGGCGGCAAAGACGTGGTTTCGCAGATGGTCGGCGCATTCGTGCGGGCGTGTCTGGTGGTGTTCCTGATTGCGGCACCATCGGCACTTTTGCCCAACGTCAGCCCCGAGGGCAAGCAAATGGTCGCCCTTGTTGCGCTATTTGCGGGTCTGCTGACCTTTATCGAATACAATGCCACCTACCCCGGCCTTGTCGAGTTCCGCAATGCACCACCCTTCAACCGCATCCGTTTTGGCATGTTGTTTGCCATGGTGTTTCTGCTGTCCATGCTTGAACGCGGCACCAACTCGCCGTCCACAATGACCGATCTGATCACCGCCGTCGGCGCCCTGATCGGCCTCGCCATGGATTTCCCCTACAGCCCGGTGCGCCTTGTCATGCTGACTATGGCCGAGGGCGCCACGCCGGCCCAGATTTCGCTGATCCGGTCGGCAGCGGGCCTGACCTATCTGATCTCGCTGATCTCGCTCGCGGTCTTCATGATTGCGCTGAAAATCGGCGGCTGGCCTGCGCGCGGCCGCGCCTTCAACGTCTGGATCAACCTGCCCACCTTTGACCCCACTGGCGGTGGCGATGTGGTAGACAGGCTCAACCGCGACGCGCGTGTTAACATTGCGTTAGGGTTTTTGCTGCCATTCCTGATCCCGGCGGTGGTGAAGATGGGCCTTGATAACATGGCCCACTTGCCCAGTTCGTCGCCACAAACCTTGGTCTGGACAATGACGGCATGGGCCTTCCTACCTGCATCCCTGTTCATGCGTGGCATCGCCATGGGGCGTATCGCCGACATGATTCGCGACAAACGCAGCCAGAACAACAGTGGCGGCTCGGCCTACGCCGCGTAGCACTGGTCTTTGGTTTGTTGTGGCTGCCAGTCGCGGCCATCGCCGAAACCCTGCGCATCGCCACGTATCAGGTTGAACTGTCGCGCGATGGCCCCGGCCTTCTGGTCCGCGATCTGATGGCGGGCGATGATCCGCAGGTGGCCGCGATCGTCGCCGTGTTGGTCAAGGCCGACGCCGATGTCATCCTGCTGACCGATCTTGACTATGACCACGGGCTTGTGGCCCTCGGCCTGCTGGCCGATCAACTCGCCATCGCAGGCGCCGCCTATCCCTACCGCTTTGCATTGCCCCCCAATTCCGGCCTGCCGACCGGCCTTGATCTGGATGGCAATGGCCGAAAGGCCGAGGCGCGCGATGCCATGGGCTATGGCCGCTTTGCCGGTGATGGCGGCATGGCGATCCTGTCGCGCATCCCCATCGACACGGCAGCCGTGCAGGATATGACGCCGCTCTTGTGGCGCGATCTTCCCGGCGCATTGCTGCCCCCCGATCTTGCCCCCGATGCCGCTCGCATACAGCGCCTGTCCACCACCGGGCACTGGACCGTGCCCCTGATACGGCCAAACGGCGCCCTGACCCTGATGGCGTGGCACGCGAGCCCCCCGGTGTTTGACGGCCCCGAAGACCGCAATGGACGCCGCAATCATGACGAGGCGGCGCTGTGGCAGCACTATCTGGCCGGTGATCTGCCCTTTGCACCCCCCGCTGGCCCTTTCGTCCTGCTGGGCGACGCCAACCTTGATCCCGCCGATGGTGACGGGCGGCCTGCCGCCCTTCTCGCGCTGCTGACCCACCCGCGTGTGCAAGACCCCGCCCCGCGCAGCCTTTCCAATCACACGGACCCCACCCACAAGGGCGACCCCGCCCTCGATACCGCCAGTTTTCCCGACGGCCCCGGCGCACTTCGCGTCGACTACGTTCTGCCCTCGCGCGATCTGACGGTCGCGGCCTCCGGCGTGATCTGGCCTCCCCAAGATGATCCCTTTGCCACAACAGTGCAAACCGCATCCCGCCACCGCCTTGTCTGGGTCGATGTGACCCTGCCCTGAAGCCATGCCCGCTTGACCCCCCCCGCGCCACGGGCTAGGCGAGGCGCGTGCATTTTGCAGGAGCATCCCGTGGCAAACCCTTCCCTTCTGATCCTCGCCGGTGACGGCATCGGCCCCGAAGTCATGGCCGAGGTGAAAAAGATCATTGGCTGGTTTGCCACCAAACGTGGCGTGACCTTCGATGTCAGCGAAGACCTTGTCGGCGGTGCCGCCTATGACGTGCATGGCGTGCCGCTATCGGATGCGACCATGGCAAAGGCACAAGCGGTCGACGCCGTGCTGCTGGGCGCTGTCGGGGGGCCGAAATACGACACCCTGGATTTCAGCGTGAAACCCGAACGCGGACTTCTGCGTCTGCGCAAGGAAATGGATCTGTTTTCCAACCTGCGCCCGGCACAATGCTTTGATGCGCTGGCCGATTTCTCATCCTTGAAGAAAGAGGTCGTGGCAGGCCTTGATATCGTCATCGTCCGCGAACTGACCTCCGGGGTCTATTTCGGCGAACCGCGCGGCATCTTTACCGAAGGCAACGAACGCGTCGGCATCAACACGCAGCGCTATACCGAATCCGAGATTGCCCGCGTCGCGCGTTCTGCATTCGAGCTCGCCCGCCGCCGCGCGAACAAGGTCTGTTCGATGGAAAAGGCCAATGTCATGGAGTCAGGGATTCTGTGGCGCGAGGTCGTGCAGGAAATCCATGACAAGGAATATCCCGATGTCGCGCTGACCCACATGTATGCCGACAACGGCGCGATGCAGCTGGTGCGCTGGCCCAAACAGTTCGACGTGATCGTCACGGACAACCTGTTTGGCGACGTGCTGTCCGATTGCGCGGCCATGCTGACGGGGTCGCTCGGCATGCTGCCATCCGCGTCCCTTGGCCTGCCGATGGCCAACGGGCGGCCCAAGGCGCTTTATGAACCCGTGCATGGCTCTGCCCCCGATATCGCGGGCACGGGAAAGGCAAACCCCATCGCCTGCATCCTGTCGTTCGCGATGGCGCTGCGCTATTCGTTTGACATGGGCGATGATGCGGCCCGCGTTGAAAAGGCGGTTGAAAAGGTGCTGGCCGATGGGCTGCGCACCGCCGATCTGCTGGGGCCCGAGGGCGGTTCGCCCATCTCGACCACCGCGATGGGCGACGCGGTAATCGCCGCACTGGATGCCAGCCTGTGATTGGAAGGATGGGCAATGCTACCCATCCCTCCGTCAAATTCCCGTCGCTAACCGATCTACCAACGCCCCCAGCATCGCCTCGCACCGCGCGATCTGCGCGACGCTCACCCATTCATCGGGCTTGTGTCCCTGCGCCATCGACCCCGGCCCGCAGATCACCGTGGGAATGCCAAGGCGTTCTGAAAACAACCCGCCTTCGGTGCCGAACGCGACCTTGATCGTGCTATTCGCCCCCATCAGGGATTGCACAAACCGCACCACACCCGCATCTGTCGGCGTACCCAACCCCGGATAGTCCCATAACCGCTCAACCCGGATCGCAGCCTCAGGGAATGCGCCGCGCAACGGTGCCACGATGCCTTCTGCCGCTGCCTCCACCCGGCGATCAACCCCGGCACATCCTCGCCTGCGGGCGCGCGGATTTCCCAGTCGATCACCGCCAGATTGGGCACGATATTCACCTGAACGCCGCCCTGCATCTTGCCCACATGCAGCGTCGCATAGGGCACATCGTAATCTGCGTCCTGCACCCCATCAGCCGCGACATCCGCCTGAATACCCCGCACCGCACCAATGAAATCCGCCGCCAGATGCAGCGCATTCAGCGCCATGGGTGCCAGCGCCGAATGCCCCTCGTGCCCCACACATGTCGCGCGCAACGCCACCTTGCCCTTGTGCCCCGTCGCCACCTGCATCCCCGTCGGCTCCCCCACGATGCACATCGCAGGTCGCACCGGGGCTGCCGCCAGCATGTCGATCAAGGACCGCACGCCCATGCAGCCGATCTCTTCGTCATATGACAGCGCCAGATGCAGCGGCGTCCGCAAATCCCGCCCCGCCGCAGCAATCATCACGGCAATCGCACAGGCAACAAAGCCCTTCATGTCGGCAGCCCCGCGCCCGTAATAACGCCCATCAGCCTCGGTCAGCGCAAAGGGCGGTTTGGTCCAGGCCTGCCCCGTCACCGGCACCACGTCAGTATGCCCCGACAGCATCACCCCCGGCCCCGGCCCGCCAACGGTTGCATATAGATTGGCCTTGCCCCCGCCCGCATCCGGGATCAGCAGCGCATCAATCCCCGCCCCCGACAGCAGGTCACGGACAAATTCCATCAGCGCCATGTTCGGATTTGAACTGACCGTGTCGAACGCAATCAGTCTGGCAAGAATATCGCGGGTCTGCATCGGGCCTCCGGGTTTGGTTCACCTAACCCGAAAGCCCCTGCGCTGAAAAGATCAGGCCAGCACATCCGCCATTTTCACGATGCGCCCCTCGGCCACCGATCGCAGCGCCGCCTCGGCCAGCGCCAGCGCGATCAACCCGTCCTCGCCCGTGGGTGCCGCGCGGCCCTTGCCACCCAGTGCCGCGATAAACGCGGCAATCTCGGCCGCATAAGCCTCGGTATACCGCGTCATGAAGAAATCATGCAGCGGCGGGCGGGTATAGCCATTGGCATTCGCCACCTCAATCGACACCGGCCGCTGGTTTTCCGCGGCAACAGATCCCAACGCGCCATGCACTTCGATCCGTTGGTCATAGCCATAGGTGGCCCGGCGCGAGTTTGAAATGACCGCCTGCTTGCCGCTGGCGGTTTTCAACATCACCTGCACGCTGTCAAAATCCCCTGCCTTGCCAATGGCGGGGTCCACCAGAACCGACGCCATGGCAGACACCTCGGCAATCTCTTCGTCCAGCAGAAACCGTGCCATGTCGAAATCATGGATCGTCATGTCGCGGAAAATCCCGCCCGACCGCGCGATGTAATCCAGCGGCGGCGCACCCGGATCGCGGCTGGTGATCGTGACCATCTCCACAGCGCCGATGGTGCCCTTGTCAATTTCGGCCCGCACCGCAAGGAAATGCGGATCAAAGCGGCGGTTGAACCCCACCATCAGCGTGCCCTTGTGCTTGCGCACCACTTCAAGACAGGTTTTCACCCGCGACAGTGACAGATCAATCGGCTTTTCGCAGAACACCGCCTTGCCAGCCTTCACAAACGCCTCGATCAGATCGGCATGCGTATCGGTCGGCGTGCAGATCACCACGGCGTCAATGTCCTTGGCCGCCAGAATCGCGTCGATGCTGCGCACCTCGCACCCATACTGATCCGCAATCGCCTGTGCCGCAGGGGTCATCGCATCGGCAACCGCCACCAGAACAGCACCTGCATCGCCCGTCACTGCGCGCGCATGCACCTTGCCGATGCGCCCTGCGCCCAAAAGCCCGAACTTGACCGTCATTTCTTTGCTCCGTTCCGGGTTTGTCGCGCAACCCGCTGTCTGTGGCACAAGCCCGCGCCTGCATGGCGCTGGTATTCCAGAACATATATTCTATTTTTTTGCAGACTCAACTGCATTATTCCAATTCTTGCCGCCGACCGCACATAATTTTCCCGTTCGCTTTTCCCCGTGACCCCGCTACATCAGGGCAAACCGACCGGAGCATCTCATGGCCAAAGACCCCCTGTTCATCGTCGCATCAATCGCGGCTCTTGCGGTGCTGGCCATCCTTTTGATCGGGATCGGCGGCTTTGCAAAGGGCGGCGATTTCAACAAGAAACACGCCAACCGCATCATGCGCTATCGGATTTACGCGCAATTCGGCGCGGTTGTGTTGATCGTGGCCTTTGCATGGTTGCGCAGCCGGGGGGGCAACTGATGGTCGTTCTGTCGAAAATCTACACCAAGACCGGCGATGCAGGCGAAACTGCGCTTGGCAACGGCGCGCGGGTGGCCAAACATTCCCTGCGCGTGTCGGCCTATGGCACGGTTGATGAAACCAACGCCACCGTGGGCCTTGCCCGCCAGCATGCAAGCGGTGACATCGACGCCGCTTTGATGCGCATCTCGAATGACCTCTTTGATCTTGGTGCCGATCTCTGCACGCCCGACATGCACAAGGACGCCGACCTGCCCTATACCCCCCTGCGCATGATCGAAAGCCAAGTCCTGCGGCTGGAACAGGAAATCGACGCGATGAATGCGCGTCTGACGCCGTTGCGCAGTTTCATCCTGCCCGGCGGTTCGGCCTTGGCCGCGCAACTGCACCTCTGCCGCACCGTCTGTCGGCGCGCAGAACGCCTTGTTGTCGAAACCGCGACGATGGAGGAAGTGAACCCCGAGGCCGTCAAATACCTCAACCGCCTGTCCGACTGGTTCTTCGTCGCAGGCCGCATCGCCAACAACGACGGCAAGGATGACGTGCTATGGGTGCCGGGTCTGACGCGCTAAACGCGGCAATTGAACATGCTTGACAGGTGTTTGATCTGCCTGCGCCCGCAACGACAGGGGTTTGTGTGCGTTGCTGTATGGATCGCGCGATAGAAGCCGATTTTCTGAAACGGAAGGCCCGCGACTTACCTGACAACTACATCAGTGAATGGTACAACGGTGCCTACGACAACAGCATGAGCCATGATCACGTCGCATGGTTTCTGCCGCGCGTAATGGAACTGCTGGCCGCCGGAAAGGAAATTGCGGTGGTCGGGCAAGAGGTCGTACTCAGCCGCCTTCCCTTTGCAGGTTTCCCGGATCAGTGGTCAAAGGAGGAGGTCTCCGCCATTAATCGGTTTGCGCACGCCCTTTTCGATGCAAAACTGGCGGAGAAGGTTCCACCCGGTTTGCAAGACATCGACAGCTGGCTTTGTATGATCGGTCAGGGTGGCATTGATATCTCCCCCATGCTTCGACAGTTGGAAACGTTGACCGACGACGATCTCGCTGATCTTTTGTATCGTGACTGGTTCTACGAGGGCCTCGGTTGCCTGCCCTGTAACGCATTCTGGAGCGTCGAGCCTGCGAAGACGCTAGCCTGGAACTGGTACACTTCGCCCGCACTTGCTGCGCGGATGGAACAGGCGGCGATGGCAGGTAATGAGAGGGCTTTGGAGGTCTATGATCTGATCGTCACTTATGGCGGCATGCCACCTTAGCGCTACATGAACAAAACGCGGCGTCCTGCCACTGCAGCTTGTCGCATTTGGCCTGTATTCCTGCCGCCTGACGCGGTAACCACATTGCGTAAACATCGGGCTTCCGCCCGCAAGTGAAGGATTCGTGCCGATGAAGGTTCTTGTGCCTGTCAAACGGGTGATCGACTATAACGTCAAGGTTCGCGTCAAGGCGGATGGCTCTGGCGTCGATCTGGCCAATGTGAAGATGTCGATGAACCCGTTCGATGAAATCGCCGTCGAAGAGGCGATCCGCCTGAAGGAAAAAGGTGTCGCGACCGAGATCATCGTTGTCTCCATCGGCGTGAAACAGTCGCAGGAAACCCTGCGCACCGCCCTGGCCATGGGGGCCGACCGCGCCATCCTGATCGAGGCGACCGACAACGTGCAAACCGATATCGAACCGCTCGCCGTGGCCAAACTGCTGGCCGCCGTGGTCAAGGAAGAAGGCCCCGGTCTGGTGCTGTGCGGCAAGCAGGCCATCGACAATGACATGAACGCCACCGGGCAGATGCTGTCGGCGCTGCTGGGCTGGTCGCAGGCGACCTTTGCATCCGAGCTTGCCATCGCGGGCGATACCGCAACCGTCACGCGCGAAGTTGATGGCGGTTTGCAGACCATCACCGTCAAGATGCCTGCGATTGTGACCGTGGACCTGCGCCTGAACGAGCCGCGCTATGCGTCGCTGCCCAATATCATGAAGGCCAAGGCCAAGCCGATGGCGATGAAAACCCCCGCCGATTACGGCGTGGACGTGGCCCCGCGTCTTGCGGTGGTCAAAACCGTGGAACCGGCAGGCCGCAAGGCTGGCGTCAAGGTGGCCTCAGTCGCCGAACTGATTGCAAAACTCAAAGACGAAGCGGGGGTAATCTGATGGCTGTTCTTCTTCTTGCCGATGTCATCGAAGGCGCGCTTGCCACGGATCAGGTTGCAAAGACCCTGACAGCCGTCAAAGCCCTTGGCCCCGTCACCGTTCTGGTAGCAGGCACTGGCGGTGATGCGGCGGCGGCAGAGGCCGCGACGCTCGCGGGCGTGGCAAAGGTAATCTTTGCCGAAGACCACGCCTATTGCCACGCCATGGCCGAACCCACCGCCACTCTGATCCAGTCGCTTGCAGGTGATTACAGTCATATCGTTGCCCCCTCGGGCGCGTTTTCCAAATCTGTTCTGCCGCGCGTAGCGGCCCTTCTGGACGTGATGGTAATCTCCGAAGTACTGGCTGTGATCGACGCAGATACGTTCGATCGCCCGATCTATGCCGGCAACGCGATCCAGACCGTGAAATCGGCGGATGCGACCAAGGTGATGACGATCCGCACCGCGACCTTCGATGCCGCAGGCAAGGGCGGCAGCGCCCCGGTCGAAAAGATGACCACCGCCGCCGATGGCAGCCTGTCGACATGGGTCGAGGATAAAGTCGCCTCCTCCGACCGTCCCGACCTCACCAGCGCAGGTATCGTGGTGTCCGGCGGACGCGGCGTGGGCAGCCAGGCCGATTTCGCGATGATCGAAAAACTCGCCGATAAACTCGGCGCCGCCGTCGGTGCGTCCCGTGCGGCCGTCGACAGTGGCTATGCACCGAACGACTGGCAGGTTGGCCAGACCGGCAAGGTTGTCGCCCCCGATCTTTATGTGGCCGTTGGCATTTCCGGCGCGATCCAGCATCTGGCGGGTATGAAAGACAGCAAGGTCATCGTCGCCATCAACAAGGATGAAGAGGCGCCGATCTTTCAGGTTGCCGATTATGGCCTTGTCGCCGATCTGTTCACCGCTGTGCCGGAACTGATCGAAAAGCTGTGACTTGACCACCCCTTGATACGGCGCGCCCCGCACCGGGGCGCGCCTTTTTCATGGAAACTTCCGCAAGATCGGGATCAGCGTATCGGCAATCCGCCGATGCGCCCGCATGCCCGGCAAACCCGCCTCCGCCGCCATCACCTGCATCGCATCCTCGCCTTCAGGACGTTCCGCCGGCGGGCAAATCTCGATCTGCAAGGCTGCATGGGCCGCCACCTTTTCCATCATCCCCCGATCCACCAGCGCCGGATAGCGCGGCCCGATCTCGTCTTCCGCCACGTCCTTGGGCGGCTGCGAGCCCGTCCACATCAACACGGTGTTGGGGCCCAACCGTCGCAGAAAGGCGATCATCCGCTCTACCCACAGGGTCTGCAATTCCGCCACGATCACGGCAAAACGGGTCCGCGACACCGTCTGCAAGGTCTGCACCAGATGCCGGGTAAAGTGAAACTCGGCAAAATCCACATCATGATACAGACGGCGCAGCCGTGGCGATACCGACAGGACCCTGTCGTTCCGCCGCGGATGCACCGCATAATAGGGGTTCGTCTGGTTATGCGCCCCCACCACCTGCACCACCGCCGCCGCCGCCGCGCTCGCAATACGGGCAATCTCATCATCGGCCAGAAAGACATCCGGCCCCGCATTCGCAATCCCCAGATTGACGACCGGCAACCCAAGCGCCTGCTCCAACTGGTCAACGAACGGCAGCGGCACATACTTGCCAAAGGTTTCCGTCCCGCCAATCGCCACCATATAGCGGCCCGCAAGGTTCCGACGCGGCCCCCGGAACACCAGTTTTGACGCCCCATAATGACATGGCGCATAGTCGAGCGCCGCAGCGCCCGCTGATAAAAAGGCCATCACACCCACCCAAATATTTTCTACACCCATGTGGCAGAATGACGGCGAAGCCTTGCCAAAAGGCTAAAGTTCACAGTTGCCTCGAATGCGAATGGCTTTTGCCGCGCTGCAGCGGGCTTGCAGCGGCCTGCCCTTGCGGCCTATGGTTCGCGCCAAGGCAGGAGGCCGCGATGGCAGACATCAAGAACGTGGGCGTAGTGGGTGCGGGGCAAATGGGCAGCGGCATCGCGCATGTCTTTGCGTTGGCCGGGTTTGATGTGCTGATGACCGACGTCAAGGCCGATAGCATGACCGCCGCCATAGCCCTGATCGACCGCAACATCGAACGTCAGGTTGCCAAGGGCCGCGTCCTCGCCGCCGACAAACGCGCGGCAATGGCCCGCATCAAGACCACGGGTCGGCTCGCCGATCTGGGGGCCTGCGATCTGATCATCGAGGCCGCAACCGAACGTGAAACCGTCAAAGTCGCGATTTTCGAAGACCTTGTGCCGCATCTGAAACCGCACACCATCCTGACATCGAACACCTCGTCCATCTCGATCACGCGGCTCGCAAGCCGCACCGACCGGCCGGAAAAGTTCATGGGCTTTCATTTCATGAACCCCGTGCCCGTGATGCAACTTGTGGAACTGATCCGCGGCATTGCCACCGACGCCGCCACCTATGACGCCCTGCATGCCGTGGTGAAAAAGCTGGGCAAGACCGCCGCCAGCGCCGAGGATTTTCCTGCCTTCATCGTCAACCGCATCCTGATGCCGATGATCAACGAGGCGGTCTATACCCTTTATGAAGGCGTGGGGTCGGTCAAATCCATCGACGAATCCCTGAAACTCGGGGCCAACCACCCGATGGGGCCGCTGGAATTGGCCGACTTCATTGGCCTCGATACCTGCCTTGCGATCATGAACGTGCTGCACGACGGGCTGGCCGATACCAAATACCGCCCCTGCCCCCTGCTGACCAAGTATGTGGAGGCAGGCTGGCTGGGCCGCAAATCGCAGCGCGGGTTTTATGACTACCGGGGCGACGTGCCTGTGCCGACGCGGTGATCCTGACGGCAGGCACCGGGGGTTTCACACCCCCGGACCCCCGTGGGATAGTTGAGAACAGAGGAAGATGAAGATTAGCTGCCAAGCCCCAAGGTATGCTCGCGCAGCCAAGCCAGAAACCCGCGCGGGTTGCCTTCCCAGTCGTTCAGCACATCTGCCGAAATCGGCTCGCCCACAAACGGGCGCTGCGGTTTGAACAGCGCGCGCTTGATTTCATACAACAGCAAGCCCTGCCGCACGGTCGCCGACACGTGGTTCGCAATCTGATAGGCCCGCGAATTGCGCCCGGTAAAGTGGATCGGCACAATCGTCGCCCCCGACCGGTGGATCATCTTGTGCGTGAACAGGTTCCATTCCGCCTCGACAACCGGGCCGAACCATCCGGGCGAACAGGCCACCTTGCCCGCTGGAAACAGGATGATGACCCCACCCTTCTTTAGCGCATCCATCGTCAGGTTGCGCATTTCAAGCCCCAGCTCGCGCGCGTTTTCCTCATGCGGGAACGGCACTGGGATCATGAATTCCGCGACTTCCGGAATACCGGTCAGCAAGGATCGCGTCAGGATCTTGAAATCGGGCCGCACCCGGCTGACCATTTCCGCAATGATCATCCCGTCCACCAGCCCATGCGGATGGTTGGCCACGACCACCACGGGCCCCGTGGCGGGAATGCGCCGGATTTCAGCGTCGGGCGTCTGAATATCAATGCCCATATGCTTGATCGCCTTTGACCAGAACGGCGCGCCGAACGGCGCCCCGGCCTTTTCGAATTTGCGGATCAGGTGCAGCAGTGTGAACTTCGCAGTCGTCCATTCAATCACGCGGATCGTGCCGATCTTCCACGGATTGCTGAACGTGCCCGCATAAGACAGGCGCCGCTTGTCATAGGGCTTGTTCGGGTTCTCGACCACGGCAGCAGGTTTTACGATATCGTCCATTCGAAGCGTTCGCTCCACCCCCCGGTCATCAAGATGTACCATGCCGCGTTCCTTTCAGGAAATGCACAGAACACTTTCAGCAAGTCGCTTAGTAGTCCTCGCCGAACCGGTTCGCAACCAATGCGTCAAGCGCATCGGCAAGAACCGCCGCTTCCTCCCCGCTTGTGGTCACCTCAATAGTCGTTCCGCGCGATGCTGCCAACATCAAAAGCCCCATGATGCTGTCGCCCGATACCGTCATGCCGTCGCGGCTGACCTGCGCCCGCGCGTCGTACTGTTCCACCACTTCGACGAATTTGGCCGATGCACGCGCATGCAGGCCTTTTTCATTGATGATCTGCAAGGTCCGCGTCGTCATTCAGGCTCCCGGTCCCACATCAAGGCAATCAATGTATTTGCGGCCCGCATCCAGCGCGGCGGCAATTGCATCCGGCATCGCAAGATCACGCGATTTTGCCAGTTTGATCAGCATTGGCAGATTGGCACCGTAAATGATACGGCGGTCAGACCCCGAACACGCCAACAGTGACAGGTTCGACGGCGATCCGCCAAACATGTCCGTCACCACCACGACGCCTGCCCCTGCATCCACGGCGTCGGCGGCTGCGCAAATTTCGGCTTGTTTGTCCTGCCTGTCGTGGTCGTCCTCGATTGCAATCGCCCGCACACCCGTGACCGGGCCCACCACATGCTCTACCGCCGCCAGATACTCGCGGGCAAGGCCACCATGCGCCACAATCACGATCCCGATCACGGCTGCATCGCCCCTGCTGTGTCCGGTGTTGATTGCGGTCCCTTGCGTTCCAGTTCGCGGTGCCGTTTTGATACTGTCCATCCTGCCTCTGCAAGCCCCTGTCCCAAAAGTTCCACCATCGCCACCGACCGGTGTTGCCCACCAGTGCAGCCAAATCCGATCGTCAGATGCGCTTTGCCTTCATCCAGATGCGCAGGCAGCAGCAACAAGACCAGATCACGCACCTTGTCATAAAAGGCCGCAAAGCGGGCATCGCTGCGGATATGGCTCACCACCGCGCCATCCCGCCCGTCAAGCCCACGCAGGGCAGGCACCCAGTGCGGGTTCGACAGGAACCGGCAATCAAAGATCATGTCCACCCCGCGCGGAAGACCGCGCCGATAACTGAACGATTGCAATGATACGGCCAACCCCGCCGTGCCCTCGCGCCCGAACCAGCGGCCGATATCGGCCTTCAGGTCGTGCACCGACAATTCCGTGGTGTCGATCAACTGATCCGCCCGCACCCGGATCGGCATCAGCAGGTCATTCTCGCGCGCGATGCCTTCACTTGGCGTCTCGTGCGGGGCCAGCGGATGCCGCCTGCGGGTTTCGGAATAGCGCCGGATCAATTCGGTCGGCGCGCAATCCAAATACAGCACCTCCAGCGCCACCCGCGCATCCCGCGTCAGCGTGTCGATCAACTCGATCAGTGCGGTGGCATTGAAATCGCGGTTGCGCACATCAAGGCCAAGGGCAATCGGCCGCCCGGTGGGCGTGCCCGCCACCAGTCCCGTCACCAGACGCAGCGGCAGATTGTCGATCACCTCGTAATCCAGATCTTCGAACGCACGGATCGCTGTCGAACGTCCAGCCCCCGACGGCCCGGTCACAAAGACCAGGCGATGCATCAGCGGTGGCGTCTGGCTTTGGTCCACAAGGTTGGTCCAGCTAACACGTTCAAACATGGCGACCATGCCGCAGTTGCAGCATTACCGCTATCGGGAAATGCGCATGTTCCGGTCGTCGGACAAGGGGGAAAACGCATCCCAGCAGGTCAATCGTGCGTGTAGGTGGCAGACGTTGCGTCTCGTCCGCATCCAGATCAACTACAAGTTGTAGCATGGGCCGCACCGAAACCGGCGCACGCAATAACCCCATGCCGCGCACTTCGATCACGCCGCAAAGGTCGGGCCGCGGGCAGTCCAGCACCACCTTGTCGCCCGCCCGTTCCAGCAGCGTCTGATCATCCGACACCAGTGCCGCACCCAACCCGATCAAGGCCAGCGCAAGGCTCGACTTGCCCGTACCCGAAGCCCCGGTAATCAGCAGGCCGCGCCCGTCAACCGCGACCGCGGTCGCATGCAACGTTGCGCGGATGCCCGCGCCTTGCATCACACAGGCAAGCCGACGACAAACCGTGCGCCCAGCGGCTCCGAGGCAATATCGGCCTGTGTCGGGCGAATATTCTCGGCCCAGATCACCCCGCCATGCGCCTCCACGATCTGCTTTGAAATCGCAAGGCCAAGCCCCGAATGATTGCCGAAATCGCCCGAGGGGCGTTCGGAATAGAACCGTTTGAACACCTTGGTCAGCGCCTGTTCCGGAATGCCCGGCCCGGTATCTTCGACCACCACCAGCACCCGGTCGTCGCGCTTGCGCACCCAGACCCGCACGGCGTCACCATCTTCGCAGAACGAAATCGCATTGGTGATCAGGTTGACGAAGACCTGCGCCAGACGCCCTTCCAGACCGCGGATCATCACCACTTCGTCCACCAGATCGGTCACAAACTCCACACCCTTGGCCCGCGCCTGCGTGCCCAGATATTCCGACAGGTTGCGCACTGTCTTGGTCAGATCAAAGCTTTCTTCCTCTTCCTTCACCAGCTCCGCATCCAGCCGTGATGCGTTCGAAATGTCACTGACCAGCCGGTCCAGCCGGCGCACGTCATGTTCGATCACCTCCAGCAGACGCTCCCGCTGGTCATCGCGCTTGGCGACCCGCATCGTGCCAACGGCCGATTGCAATGACGCCAGCGGGTTCTTGATTTCATGCGACACGTCGGCGGCGAACTGTTCATTCGCCTCGATCCGGTCATACAGCGCCGCCACCATGCCACGCATTGCAACCGACAGCCGCCCGATCTCGTCAGGCCGCGCCGAAAGGTCCGGTATCCGGACACGTCCGGGCGCGAACTTGCGTGCATCCCGGTCGCGCCCCATTTCCGCCGCAGCCGACAGGTCCGCCAGCGGGTTTGCGATGGTCGACGCCAAAAGGATGCTCAGCCCGATCGACACCAACAACGCGATCACGAACATCTGCAATATCTGCTCGCGTTCGTTTCGCACCAGCCGTTCGATCTCGCCCTCGGTAAAGGCGAGCGCCACCACGCCCACCACCTGACCGCTGACCGCAATCGGGGTTGCCACCGAAAAACAGGCCCGCCATCCGCATTGCGCCCGGTGTTCAATACCGTCTCGCCGACAAGCGCGCGCCCGAACAGATCAACTGCCATCCGCTCCGGTGAAATGATCGCCTCACCATCACCGCCGCTGTTGACGATGCGTGAAACGCCGTCCCAGATCGCACTCAGAAAATCGGTGATGACGGTCGGGCGGTCTTCGGCGGCTTCGGTCACCGCGTTGACCTGATCCCCGACAGCCTGCGCGACAATCGCACCTGCCGGATCAAACACGAAAATCTCAACCCCGGTTTCAAGGTCAAGGTCCGGCAGAACGTCCTTGCTGTTGAACGCCAGACCCGCCGCCGATGCCGCCGCAAGCCGCGCTTCGAAAACATTGGCCACCAGCCGCGCTTCGGTCACCAGACCGCGCTCGCGCTGTTGGACGAACGTGTCGCGGAACGGGTTCAGGAAAAGAACCCCCGCCACCATGATCAAAAGCGCCATCAGGTTGAAGACGATGATCTTGCGCGCAAGGGGCGACCCTTTCAGCGCAAACAGACCCCGCCGGGTCCGCGCCTCGCGCAGGCCCGCATCGGTGTCGGCATCGGGATTCACCCAATCCTCACCGATCAGCACATTTCCATCTCGGTTGCTGTTACGGTCCATTCCGATGCGCGGGATCGCAGTCATTCTTCGTTGTAACGATAGCCGATACCATACAGTGTTTCGATGGCAGAAAAATCGTCATCAACCGACCGCATCTTCTTGCGCAGACGCTTGATATGGCTGTCGATCGTGCGGTCATCGACGTAAACCTGATCGTCATAGGCCACATCCATCAGCTGATCGCGGCTTTTCACGAAACCGGGGCGGGTCGCCAGCGCCTGAAGCAGCAGAAATTCCGTCACCGTCAGCGAAACGTCGCGCCCTTTCCACGATACCGAATGGCGCAACGGGTCCATCGACAGCGACCCCCGCTCCATCAGCTTTGTCTCTTCGGTGGTCGCAACTTCGCCGGTGGCAATCGCCTCCTGGCGGCGCAGCAGTGCGCGGATACGTTCCACAAGCAAACGCTGGCTGAACGGCTTTTTCACGTAGTCATCCGCGCCCATCCGCAGGCCCAGAACCTCGTCGATCTCATCATCCTTGGACGTGAGGAAAATCACCGGCATCGTGGTTTTCTGCCGCAGCCGCTGCAACAGGTCCATCCCGTCCATCCGCGGCATCTTGATGTCCAGCACCGCCATGTCGGGCAGGCGCTTGTTGAACGCATCCAGCGCGGACTGGCCGTCATTATACGTCTCAACCTCAAAGCCTTCGGCTTCAAGTGTCATCGACACCGACGTCAGGATATTCCTGTCGTCGTCGACAAGGGCAATTCTGGACATCTGCGATTTTCCTGCTCTGCTGGTATTATTGTTTTGCGTGATGATCCTTGTTCCGGTGCAAAATATCAACAGTGAAGTGCGAATCACCCATGCTCTTGCCCCGATTGGGGCGCTAAATTTCTCAAGGAATGGCTAATTTGCGACACATGCCCGAAACGACTGGTTTTGGTTGCGCTAACACCTTCTTGGTTGCGCTAACAGTCCGGAAAGACCCTTTTATCGCAGGAAAGCAAAGTGTTATGACGATGGTGTGACGCGCTCTAACGCCCACAGCAGAACCAGATACGATCCACGTCAGCGCCATTACGATCTTGGCGAAAGGGAGCATCAGGCATGATCGACGGACGCGTAAACCCCGCACAAAGACTTGAAAAACAGGGCTTTCATGGTTTGGCGCACGTTTACTACAACCTGGTCGAGGCCGATCTGATGAATGCCGCCGTCATGCGTGGCGAAGGGCGGCTGGGCCTTGGCGGGTCTTTCATGTGCGAAACCGGGCAATTCACGGGTCGCTCACCACGCGATAAATTCGTGGTCCGCACGCCCTCGGTCGAAAAGACGATCTGGTGGGACAACAACGCGGCAATGCCTGCTGCCGCCTTTGATCTGCTGCACGCCGATATGCTGGCCCATATGCAGGGCCGCGATTACTTTGTGCAGGACCTATATGCCGGGGCCGATCCGCTGCACCGCCTTGATGTCCGCGTGGTCACAGAACTTGCGTGGCATGGCCTGTTCATCCGCCACCTGCTGCGCCGCCCGGAACGCGACCGAACTTGACACCTTCACCCCCGACTGGACGATTGTGAATTGCCCGTCGTTCAAGGCCGATCCTGCCCGCCACGGTTGCCGCAGCGAAACCGTGATCGCGATGAATTTCGATGCAAAGCTGATCCTGATCGCGAATACCGCCTATGCCGGCGAAAACAAGAAATCGGTGTTCACGCTGCTGAACTACCTCTTGCCCGAAAAGGGCGTCATGCCAATGCATTGCTCGGCAAACCATGCGCCCGGCAACCCGGTCGATACGGCCGTGTTCTTTGGCCTGTCGGGTACCGGCAAGACCACCCTTTCGGCCAGCCCCGACCGCACGCTGATCGGCGATGATGAACATGGCTGGTCTGATCGCGGCACCTTCAACTTTGAAGGCGGCTGTTACGCCAAGACCATCAACCTCAACCCCGAGGCTGAACCCGAGATTTACGCCACCACCCGCCGTTTCGGCACCGTGATCGAAAACATGGTGTTTGATCCAGAAACGCTGGAACTGGACTTCGCCGATGACAGCCTGACGGCGAACACCCGCTGCGCCTATCCGCTGGATGCAATTTCCAATGCATCGCCCACGGGCCTTGGCGGACATCCCCGCCATGTGGTCATGCTGACCTGCGATGCGTTCGGTGTGTTGCCCCCCATCGCCAGGCTGACGCCGGCGCAGGCGATGTATCACTACCTGTCCGGCTTCACCTCCAAGGTCGCGGGCACGGAACGCGGTGTAACCGAACCGCAGCCCACGTTCAGCACCTGTTTCGGCGCGCCGTTCATGCCGCGCCGCCCCGAAGAATACGGCGCGCTGCTGCAGGCCAAGATCGCCAAGCATGGCGCGTCCTGCTGGCTGGTCAACACCGGCTGGACGGGGGGCGCCTATGGCACGGGGCGGCGGATGCCGATCAAGGCCACCCGCGCCCTGCTCGCCGCAGCGCTTGACGGCTCGCTGGCAACCGCCACCTTCCGCCGCGATCCGAACTTCGGCTTCGATGTCCCCGCCGCCGTGCCGGGCGTTGATGCCGCCCTGCTCGATCCGCGCGGCACATGGGCCGATGTTGCGGCCTATGACGCACAGGCGCGCAAACTGGTGGCCATGTTCGCCGAAAACTTCGGCCAGTACACGCCCTTCATCGGCGATGATGTGAAGGCTGCGGCAATCGGCTGACATCAAATCAGACTTTGCTTGGCAGATTTGTCCGTCGACAAATCTGCCCGCGCCTCACATCCCCACCGCCCGCCGCATCAGGTTGACCCCCGTCAGCACCAGCAAGACCTGCGTCCAGAACCCGAACCGCGCCTGATCCAGCCGGTCCTGCATCACATAGCCCAACCCCAGCCCGATCATCGCAGGCACCACCAGCACCGCCGAAAACGGCAGCGTCCCGCCATTCAGCACTCCCGATTGCAGATGCGCTGCAACCAACACCACCGCGCCCACCAGAAACACCACCCCCTGCACCCGCACGGTGGTTTCCTTGTCCGCCCCAATGCTCATCAGATACACCAGCAACGGCGGCCCCCAGACCCCTGACACCCCGCCGTAGAGCCCGCCCACGACGGCCGTCGCCACCTCCGCCCGCCCCCGATGCTCCAGCCGCAACGCCAGTGACCGCCCCGTCAACCGCACCAGCGCGAACAGCGTGATCGGCAGCCCCAGCGCCATCAGGAACACCCCCTGCGGAATGTCGTCCACGAATTGCGCCGAAATCACCAGAAACACCACCGTCACCGCCAGATACCGCCGGAACGCAACCACCGTCCCCCAGAACGCCCCCACCCCCTGCCGGAACGCCTGACTGGCATTCGTCACCAATGTCGGCAAAATCAACGCCGCCAGCGCCTGATGCGGCTCCAGAAAGGATGACATGGCCGATATCATGATCATCGGCATGGCAAAGCCGACAGACCCCTTCACAAACCCCGCAAACCCGGTGATCGCAAGGCAGGCCAAAAACACTGCGGGCGACAGTCCCGCCATCATCGCATCCATATCAGCCCCCCTGACACCCGCTTATCAGAGCGGCCGGGCCACAGCATCCCAATTTGACTGCGACACTTTCATTCGCAAACTGTATTCTGCGCGAATTTTTGTTGCTCAGTCGCTGCAATGGCCCTATCTCCTTCGCAGATGCAGAATACGGGAATCAAAATGGCACATGATGGACAAGCCGTCGACGTAACGCCGGTCTTGGCGGACCTTTCGGCGCTGACAGCCGCGGCCCTGCCGCAGATCGAAGCCCTGTTTGACACCGCCCGCGAAAATCTCCGCGCCCGCGTCACTGTCGCAGGCAAGATCGCCCCCGCAGCGATCGAAACCCACCAGTTTGCCGCCCACACCCTCGCGTGGCTTGCAACCTACACGGAATCCCTGCGCCAGATGCAGGCCTGGGCCACCCGCCTGCCCCAATTGGGCGAAATGGAAAGCCTGCTGCTGCAGATCGCCTATGGCGAGTACCTGAACCAGATTTTCGGCGGCATCCCGATGTCACAGGGCGAAATCGCCCGCCTGCAGGATGTCTGGGTCACCGCCACCCCGAATGACGCCTGCGCCACCCTGATGGCCCACGGCAACACCGATGCCGCCCGGATGCGGCTTGTGGCCCTGATGCAGGACAATCACGGTCGCGCCACGTTTGGGGCCACGGGTCTGGATGAAGAACTGGAAATGATCCGCGATCAGTTCCGCCGCTTTGCCGATACCGAGGTGACCCCCTTCGCCCACGACTGGCACCTGAAAGACGAACTCATCCCGATGTCCGTCATCGACAGCCTGTCTGAAATGGGCGTATTCGGCCTGACCATCCCCGAGGAATTCGGCGGTTTGGGTCTGACCAAGGCCAGCATGGTCGTGGTTTCCGAAGAACTCTCGCGCGGCTATATCGGTGTCGGCTCACTCGGCACCCGCACCGAAATCGCGGCCGAACTCATCCTGTGCGGCGGCACCGATGCGCAGAAATCCCACTGGCTGCCAAAACTGGCATCAGGTGAAATCCTGCCAACGGCGGTTTTCACCGAACCCAACACCGGGTCCGACCTTGGTGCATTGCGCACCCGCGCCCGCAAAGACGGCGACGACTGGACGATCAACGGCAACAAGACCTGGATTACCCACGCCGCCCGCACCCATGTGATGACAGTGCTGGCCCGCACCGTCGACGGCACTACCGATTACCGCGGCCTGTCCATGTTTCTGGCCGAAAAGACCCCCGGCACGGATGAGACACCTTTCGTCGACCCCGGCCTGTCGGGCGGTGAAATTGAAGTCCTCGGTTATCGCGGCATGAAGGAATACACCGTCAACTTCGACGATTTCGCGGTGAAGGGCGACAACCTCTTGGGCGGCGTCGAAGGGCAGGGTTTCAAGCAACTGATGCAAACCTTCGAATCCGCCCGCATCCAGACCGCCGCCCGCGCCATTGGCGTGGCGCAAAACGCGCTGGAACTCGGGATGGGCTATGCGCAAGACCGCAAGCAATTCGGCAAATCGCTGATCGCCTTCCCGCGCGTTGCGGGCAAACTGGCGATGATGGCGGTCGAAATCATGGTCACCCGGCAACTGACCTATTTCAGCGCATGGCAGAAAGACCACGGCCACCGCTGCGATCTTGAGGCCGGGATGGCGAAACTTCTGGGCGCGCGCACCGCATGGTCCTGCGCCGACAACGCCCTGCAAATCCACGGCGGCAACGGCTTTGCGCTGGAATACCAGATCAGCCGCGTGCTCTGCGACGCCCGCATCCTCAACATCTTCGAAGGCGCGGCAGAAATTCAGGCGCAGGTCATCGCGCGGCGGCTGCTGGACTAGGGCGCACCTGCACCCATTCCGCCAACAACCGTCACTCACTCCAGAATACCTGGTGCCTCCCTCCCCCCATTGTGGGGGAGGGTTGGGGTGGGGGGGGTGCTCCAGCAAAGGCATGCCGGGCAGAATCCGAAGGCCCCTCCCAGGCATCGGCGCAATTCACGCCCGCCCTTTCCTTTCCCTCACCCTCGCCCTATGTTGTCACTGACAAGATAAAGGGCGCGCCATGACCGACACCATCCTCCTCACCGGCATTTCCGGTTTCATCGCCAAACATGTGGCCTTGAAACTGCTGAACGCAGGCTATGCCGTGCGCGGCACCATCCGCAGCCCGAAACGCGAAGATGAAGTGCGCAGCGCCCTCAAACCCCACCTCACCGACCCCGCCGCGATGGATCGCCTGACCTTCGCCAACGCGGATCTGGAATCCGATACCGGCTGGGCCGATGCCATGGCGGGCGTCACCGCCGTGATCCACACCGCATCGCCCTTTCCCATCGCCCAGCCCAAGGACGCACAGGTGCTGATCCGCCCGGCGGTGGCGGGCACACGCCGCGTCCTGATGGCAGCAAAGGCCGCAGGCATCACCCGCGTGATCCTCACCTCCTCCACCGTCGCAATCGTCGATGAAGGCGTCCACGGCCCGCAGAACGAGGATAACTGGTGCAACCTCGACGCCCCCGGCACCAGCGCCTATGCCAAATCCAAAACCCTCGCGGAAAAGGAGGCGTGGCGCATCGCCAAGGCCGAAGGCCTGTTGCTCACCACCATCAACCCCGGCTTTGTCGTCGGCCCGCCGCTCGATGCGCATTACGGCTCCTCCATCGGGGTCGTGAAACGGTTTCTGAAAGGGAAAGACCCGATGCTGCCAAAGATCGGCTTTGCCATGGTTGATGTGCGCGATGTGGCCGAACTCCACCTGCGCGCGCTGCAACGCCCCGCCACGGCGGGCAACCGCTATGCCGCCGTCGCAGGGTCGATGTGGATGCCCGCCATGGGGGCCACCCTGAAAGCCGCCTACCCCACCCGCCGCATCCCGACCCGCACCGCACCCGCGTTCCTTTTGCGCATCATCGCGCTGTTTGACCCTGCCCTGCGCGCCATCCTGCCCAGCCTCGGCATCATCCACGATGTTTCCGGCGCGCGGGCCACGGCCGATATGGGCCTCACCTTCAACACCCCCCAGGACGCCCTGCGCGCATCCGCCGATTGGCTGGTGAAAAACGGGCAGGCCTGACACCCCCTTACCCGACGCAAAGGGGTCAAGAGGGGACACAATCCACGATCACGAAATATTTCAAAACTCTTAACTCAGCCTGTGGATAACTCTGTCTTTTCTTTGATTTCATTGAACAATAGTGAAAATTGACAGCCGTCAATTTGCCGTCTCCACTATGGTTTCTGTGCCGACAGATGTGTCGGGCAATGCTCGCCACTGTCCAGAACCGGAATCATCCGGCGCCATATCTCAATGTTCCTGTCGACAAAATCCTGTCCGACGACACCCGCCGCCCGCGCCCCGGCATCACCTTCCAGCAGGGCCAGCTCATCCCGCGCCTGCGCCCGATACCAAAGGTTCCGCGATGTGGTCACGGCCCGCTGAAAACCCGCCGCCTGCATCGCGTCACGGTAGGTCGCAGCCGTTGCCATGCCGAAATCCAGCCCCTCGGCAGCGATGTAATCGGCCATCATGGGCGAAATGCTTTCGGTGCCGATCAGCCAGTCCGACGCCAGAAACCGCCCGCCGGGTTTCAGAATGCGGAACACTTCGGTCATCAATGCGTGCTTGTCGGGAATGTGGACGATGGAATCCTTGGAAAACACCACGTCGAAACTGCCGGGCGCAAATGGCAGCGGGCCGGGTGCGGCTTTCAGCAACCCGATGCGCGTCGCAAGACCAGCCGCCTGAACCAATTCGCGCGCACGGTGCAAGACCGGGTCTTCGACATCAATGCCGGTCACATAGCCCGCCCCATGGTTGGCGATCAGCGCAATGTCGATGCCGCCCGCGCCACAGCCAATATCCAGAACGGACGCGCCAACAATGTCATGGCCGTCCAGTATCCGCGCCACTTCGGCCGCGCCACCCGGCGACAGAAAGCCCGCGCCCCAGACGGCTTCCAGCATGGCGATCATCTGCGGCGGGTAGTGGTCTTGGCTCGTCATGGCGGCTCCTTCGCTCACAGATCGGCTGACTGGTGGACAGGGCGGCCCTTGAACAGCGTCAAAAGCACGGCGGTCTGCGCGATTTCATGCGCCGCGCAGGCATAGATGTCGCGGTCCAGAACGATCATGTCGGCGGAATAGCCCGGCTTCAACGCACCGGTGAACCCCGCACGCCAGCAGGCCGTGGCGGCATGGGTGGTATAGCCAAGCACGGCTTCCTCTACCGTCAACGCCTGATCGGGCAGAAACGGTGCGCCGGGGCCGTCCTTGCGCATCGCCTGACGCGTGACGGCGGTCTCGATGATCTCGAACGGGTTCAGCGTGCTGACCGGCCAGTCCGAAGACAGGCACCAGTTTGCCCCTGCATTCAGCATCTTGCGAAAGGCGTAGGTATCGCCCCGCCGCGCCGCCCCGATCATGTCCAGCGCGATGTCAGGCACCACGGGATCAAGCCGCGCCCACAGGGGCTGGATATTGGCCATCGCGACGGCGGCGATGCGGGCGTGGTCTGCGGGGTCGGTCAGTTGCAGATGGGCAAGCTGATGTGCTGCGGGCCAAGGGGTATTGGCGGCACGTGCGGCCTCCAACCCTTCGACCGCGCGGCGGGCGGCGGCATCGCCGATGACATGGACATGGATGGCGAAACGCGCAGCATCCAGCGCGGTGAACAGCGCACGGGTCTGGTCTGCGCTGAACATGCAGGGCGCATTGCCGCCGGGCGGGTCGGCATAGGGGGCAAGCAGCGCGGCTGTGCGGTTTTCGAACACGCCGTCCATGAAAAACTTGGCGGAATGGACGTGGAAATCGGGGCCGGGGTGGCGGGCGCGCAGGGCGGTCAGGCGCGCTGTCGCGGTTGCCGCCGTGTCGGCCTCGGTCACCAGCGCCGCCCCTGCGACATGCAAGGCCAGGCGGCCTTCGTCCAGCGCGCGGGCATAAATTCGCGCCTCAAGCTCGGTGATGCGGGGGTCGAGTACGCCGGTCAGACCGTGGCTGTGCGCAAGGGACTGCGCGGCAGCGAGGCCCAGCATCAGATGATCGTCAGTCAATTGCGGCAAGCGGGCGACGGCCCAAGGGATGGCTTCCTCGTGCAGCATACCAGTCGCGCGGCCCGAAGCATCGCGGACGATATGACCATTCGGTGGGTCGGGCGTGTGGTCCGTGATGCCTGCAAGGTTCAGCGCCGCCGTATTCAGGCAGGCATTGTGATAAGAGCTGTCATAAAGCACCGCCGGGCGATCTGCCGTCACCGGGTCAATGGTCGCGGCGGTCAGGTTGTCGTCGCCAAAGATACCGGCCTGCCAACCGGAACCGATGATCAACGGCAGCGCGGGCTTGGCTTTCGCATGGGCATGGAGTGTCTCCAGAAGCTGCGGCAGCGCGGTCACGTCGTAAAGCTGCGCCGCTGTGGCAAGATCGGCGCCGCCAGACAGCAGGTGGATGTGGGCATCCTGAAAGCCGGGCAGGACAAGGCGGCCTTTGCCGTCGATTTCCGTCTCTGCCTTCGGCGGCGCACCATCGCCCAGCGCCAGAAATCCGCCCCGCCGCCATATGCACCCATGTCGCGCGTGGGCGGGCGGGGTCCATCGTGCGGATATGCGCGTTGTAGATCAGGGTATCAGATGGCAAGGCGCAGCGCCTCCAGTTCGGGCCAGTCATCGGCGGGGATCACACGGGCGAGCGCCGTCACCTCGGCGGTCCAGCCAAAAAAGGCGAGGAAAGGTACCGGGCCGACCTTGGTCAGATGCGGCTGGAAGGATGGGTTCCACACCGGATGATGGGCAGCGCGGATATCCAGCGGCGCGCCCGGCGCAAAGCGCCAGCCGTGGGGGCCGGTCAGGGGTGCGTAAAGTTCCGGTGCCGCATGGTTGTGGTCCCGGTAAAGAACGTGAGGCGCGATCAGAAACAGTCCGAAGTCAAAGCCAACCGCCGGGATCGTGGCATCCTCGCCGATGATCGAGGCATAGGCATGCCCTTGGGCAAAATCCGGGCCGATCTGTGCGGGATCGTAGCCGTCATAGGTGATCCATGTCAGGTGCGGGATGGCCAGCGCTATGGCGGTTGCAAGGTCAGGATGGGTCTGGCGCAGGGCATTCAGGGCAGCAGGCAAATGGGCGGTCAGCACCGCGTTTTCACGCGGCGCCGTGCGAGGCAGGCCATTGCCAAACCGCGCCATGCCCGCCCGCACCTCGACGACGCCGGGGCCGGGCAGCGTTTGCAGATAGCCATCCGCCGCGTCGATCAGACTGTGCACCGGGTGCCGGTCGGGCAACGGCAAGCCACGCTCGGCAAACAGCGCGTCCGGGGGGGCACGGTCGCTCGCGGCGGCGATCCGGTAGGCTTCCAGTTGCGCATGGCCAATCTGGCCCGACTGATATAGCGCCATTGCGGCCGCGTATCGCGCGCGACCCGATCCAACGCCACCAAGCGGAATGCCAAGCAAACCCGCCTGCATCAGCCATTTTCCTGATAGGCCACGCGCGCATCCCGGTCGCGCCGCTTTTCGGCGCGGTTCATGATCCATCCCGCCAGAACCACACCAACGCCAACCACCAGCACGGTAATCGTCGCCAGCGCGTTGATATCCGGCGTCACCCCCAACTTGACCTTTGACCAGATCAGCAGCGGCAGCGTCGTGTTGCCCGGCCCGGTGGTAAACGACGTGATCACCACATCATCCAGCGAGATCGTGAAGGCCAGCAACCAGCCAGACAGGATGGCAGGCGAGATCACCGGCAAGGTGATGTCGACCAGCACCTGCCAGGGCCGCGAGCCAAGGTCCATCGCGGCCTCTTCAATTGCGCGGTCGGACTGGATCAGCCGCGAATAGACAACGGTCGTGACGAACACCATCGAGAAGGTGATATGCGCCAGCGTGATCGTGGTGAAACCGCGTTGCGCAGGCCAGCCGATCCATTCGGCCAGCAGGATAAAGAACATCAGCGACGATATGCCGGTGATCACCTCTGGCATGATCAAGGGCGCGTTCACGAGGCCCGAAAACAGTACGCGCCCACGAAATTTCTGAAACCGCGCCAGCGCCAGCGCCGCCATGGTGCCAAGGATTGTCGCGAAAGTGGCGGACAGCAGCGCGATCTTCAACGACAGGATCAACGCGGCGATCACCTGTCGGTTCGCGAAAAGCGAGACATACCATTTCGTGGAAAACCCGCCCCATACCGTCGCCAGCCGCGAGCCGTTGAAGGAATAGACCATCATCGACAGGATCGGGATGTAAAAGAAGGCAAAGCCGAAGCACATCACGGTAATCAGAAAGACGGGGCGGCGGTTCATGGTGCCGTCCCTTCGGATTTCGCGCGATAGTGGATATAGGCCATCATCGGCGCCACCATCAGCACCAACAGCGCCACCGCCACAGCCGACGCCATGGGCCAGTCGCGGGCAAAGGCGAATTCGTCCGAAATGATGCGGCCAATCATCGGGCTGGACGAACTGCCAACCAGCGACGGGATCACCAGCTCACCCGCTGCCGGGATGAACACCAAAAGCCCCCCCGCGATGATGCCCGGAATACTTTGCGGCAGCGTAATATCCCAGAACACCCGGAAGGGGCGCGAACCAAGGTCGAAGGCCGCCTCGTTCAGCGTTGGGTCCAGCCGTTCAAGATTGGCAAACAGCGGCAGGATCATGAACGGCAGGTAGGTATAGACCATGACCAGAACCACAGCGAAATTGGTGTTCATCATGGGGATCGACTGCACGGCCCAGTCTACGGGCACGACGCCATTCCACATCTCTGTCAGCAATTTGTTGAACCAGCTGCTTTTACCCATCAGCCCCATCCACGCATAGACCCGCAAAAGGAACGAGGTCCAGAATGGCAGGATCACCAGCATCAACAGGATGTTGCGCCAGCTTTTGGACACGCGCGTCAGGCCAAGCGCCATGGGATACCCCAACAGCAGACACAAAATCATCGCAACGAACGCATTCAAAAGCGAGATGCCGAAGGCGCGTATGTAAAGCGTATCGGTGAACAGCCGCTGGTAGCCTTCAAGGTTGATCAGGGGGTTTTCACCGCCAAAGCCGAACGGGGGCGCTGTGGGGGTCTTGGTGGCCAGGCTCATCGCGACGACGATCAGGAACGGCAGCAGAAACAGCACCACCAGCCAACCATAGGGCACGGCAATGATCAAATCAGACCAGCCCTTGCGGTTGAACCAGCGCGATAGCGAGGATGTCGGGCGCGCCATGCCGGTCAGTCCGTCAGCACAATGGCAGAGCCGGGGTCGAACGACAAAAACACCTTCTCATACCAATCCACAACACGCTCGCCCTCATCCCCGCGCTGGCTGTTGACGGCGTGGGCCGATACCAGATCGCCCGACGGCAGCGTGATGCGATAAAGACTGTCCTTTCCGAAATACGCCAGATCCTTGACCGTGCCTTCGACCGCATTGCCGGATGCCGGGCGGTTACGGGTGATGCGCAGCTTTTCCGGGCGCAGGGCAAGGCTGACATCCTGCCCCGCGGTCAGGTTCGCAACGGCACGGGCGGTGATGGTTGTGGCAAAGGCGGGCACGTCGAGCGTGACAGTGCCCTCGCCCAACGTCTTGACCGTGGCCGGAAAGGTTGTGACCGACCCGATGAACCCCGCGACAAAGCGACTGTTGGGGAATTCGTAAACCTCTGTCGGCGTGCCGATCTGCTTGACCTCGCCCTTGTCCATCACCGCGATGCGGTCCGACAAGGTCATCGCCTCTTCCTGATCATGGGTGACGACGATAAAGGTAACGCCGGTGTTTTCCTGTATCGACATCAGTTCGAACTGCGTCTGTTCGCGCAGCTTCTTGTCAAGCGCGGCCAGCGGTTCGTCCAGCAACAGCAGCTTTGGTTGCCGTGCCAGCGCGCGGGCCAGCGCCACACGCTGCCGCTGGCCACCGGAAATCTGATGCGGTTTGCGCGCGCCGAATTGCGTCAACTGCACCAGCTCCAGCATTTCGCGCACCCGGTCGTCCCGCTGGGCACGGGTCATTGGATCGTGTTTCAACCCGTAGCCAATGTTTTGTTCCACCGTCATATGCGGAAACAGCGCATAGCTTTGGAACATCATGTGGACGGGGCGGGAATAGGCTGGCACCCCCGCCATATCCTTGCCATCCAGATAGATGCGCCCCGCCGTAGGCTCCTCAAACCCAGCAAGCATCCTCAGCAACGTGGTCTTGCCGCAACCCGACCCACCAAGAAGCGAGAATATCTCGCCCTTGCGGATCGTCAGCGACACATCCCTGACCGCCTGAAACGAACCAAAGGACTTCGATACGCCCTCGATGCGCAGGAAAGGATCGTCGGCGGTTGGCACCTCAGCCGCCCGACTTGATCTCGGCCCAGACGCGATTCAGTTGGGTTTCCTGATCGGCGGTCTGGGGCTTGGGCGTATACATGCGCGACAGGGTTAATTCGTCCGGGTACACCGCCGGATCGGAGGCAATGGCGGGATCGACAAGGGCCGTCGCGGCCTTGTTGGCATTGGCATAGCCTGTGTAATTGGTGCAGGCGGCGGCCACGTCGGGACGCAGCATATAGTCAATGAACAGATGCGCGTTTTCGGGGCTGGGCGAGTCGGCCGGGATGGACCACAGGTCAAACCATGCCGGAGAGCCGGTTTCGGGCACGAAATAGGCAAGGTTGACGTCAAGCCCTGCTTCGGCTGCACGGGTCTTCGCGACACCATAGTCGCCAGACCAGTTGTTGACGGCACACGCCTCGCCATTGGGCAGCGTCGTCAGGTAATTGGCATTGTCGAAGGTCGCAACATAGGGTCGAACGGGGGCCAGCGCCTCGGCCAGTTTGGCCCATTCGGCCGGACCAGCGGTATCCGGGTCAATCCCAAGGTATTTCAGCACCATGAACCCGAAGTCGGTCGGGCTATCAAGAAACGAAATCCCGCAATCGGCCAGCAGGGCCGCATTTTCGGGTTTCAGGATCGTGTCGAGCGAGTTGAGATTGGCGCCAGGCAGCCGTTCCATGACCATGTCGACATTGTACGTGATGCCGACCGACCCCCACATGTAAGGCACGCCATGCTGGTTGCCGGGATCAAACCCTTCGATGATCTTCAGGATCGCCGGGTCAAGGTTCGACCATCCGGTCAGCTTGCTGCGGTCGGGCGCCTGATAGACCCCCGCCGCCACCAGCCGGTGCAGACCAAGGCCCGATTGCAAGACCACGTCATAGCCGGTTGATCCGGCCAGCATCTTGGCCTCGACCTCTTCCGAACTGGAATACAGATCGTAAACCACTCCGATCCCGGTTTCCGCCTCAAAATCGGCAAGGGTGGTCTCGCCGATGTAATCGGCCCAGTTATAGACATTCACCGTGCCGGACTGCGCCCAGGACGGGCGGACATAGGGCGTGGCCAGGGCTCCGGTCAGAACAGCAAGCGTCGAGCGCCGTGTGAGTATCATGGGTGGACCTCCTCTGTTATGCGCCACAAGTCGACGCTGTTTGGGTCAGGATTGACTCATTTTGCGGTTTCACCAAGCATTTCCGCGTTGATGCGGGCGATTTCGCCCTCGGACGGCGCGTTTTGCAGCGTCATGACGGGCAAAAGGCGGCGCAATTTGTCGTGATGCAGCTTCACCCCGTATTCCAGATCGGACAGATGAAAGCTGTCGAATGCGGCCGATTTCATCGACTCGTTGGACCAGATCGTCAGTTGTTGATCCTCGGCCGAGGTTTCACGGTCGATCCGCGCGCCAAGATAGCGGGCAAGGCGCGACTGCCGGTCTTCGTCGGGTCGGCGGTAACTGGCAAAGGACATCCGCGTTTCGCCCTGCGACATCGGGATTTCCTGATAGAATTGCACAGCTTCAGGGGTGCAGATGAAAACGGTGTTGGGAAACAGGCCGTAGTAATTCCATGCGCGTTGCAGGTGTGCAGGCAACCAATCCTTGCGCGGCGACAGTTTGACATAATTGCGCACTGACCAACCGCGACCGGGACGGTCACCATAAGTGGCGTTGGACTGGAACAGGCCGTTGTCGTGAAAGATGTCATGGTAGCTGGGCCCGTAAAGGTCCTGCAATCCCGGATGGGCAAGGGCGACATGATAGCCTTCGTTATCCACATCGCAGACCGATTTCCAGTTGACGGCCGTTTCGCCCCAATAGCCGTATTCCCCCACGGGCTGCACGGTTTCACTGCGGAAATCGCGGAAATCGGCGTCATAGGGGCGCAGGCATTCGGCGACCGAAGGCTGCGGTCCGGGCCGGAAACGCAGAAAGACAAAACCACGCCAGACCTCCATCTCGATGGGTTTCAGGCCAAAGTCGGTCCGGTCCATATCGCCAAAGGTTTCCGGCCGCGCCGCCCCGCGCAAGCTGCCATCAAGGTTGTAAACCCAGCCATGAAACGGGCAGACCAGCGCACCCTTGCAATGCCCGGAAATGCCATCCACCACCCGCGCACCACGATGACGACAAAGGTTGTGAAAGGCCCGCACGTCGCCATCAGCGCCGCGGATCACCACGGCACGTTCGCCCAACAGATCGAACGCCTGCCAGTCGCCGGGATTGGGAACATCATTCACATGGCACGCAACCTGCCAGTGATTCAGGAAGACGTGGCTGCGTTCCAGATCAAACAGCGCGGCGGATCGGTAGGTCCAGCCCGGTAATCCGCGCCGGTCCCATGTTTTGGGGACTTCGATCATGACACTCCCTCCATTTCGGCCAACAGCCATTGGTGAAATCGATGGATCTCATATTCCTCTGGCATCAGGCGGGCTGACTTGAATGACGGTGACCGCAGGCCGCGCTGGTTCATCTCGGCCGCAGCACCGTCTTGCTGCATGACGGTTCTCGAAAAGGCCGCGACCTCGCTTGCGTCAAACTGCGGTTGCGCAAGGGTCTCTGGCGAAAAGTGCCATTCCGCGACCAGCCTTGTGCGTTCTGGCCCCAACGGCTCAATCCGGACCGACCGGACGTAATCGACATGCGCCACAACATAGGCAGACGGCCAAAGTGTGACAAAATGATACCCCGCATCGCGTTCGCTTTGCGTCAGACCGGGGAACACCGGACCACAGGGCGCGCCCGTCAGCGTCCAGCTTTGCGCGCCATCCTTCAGGTTGGGCGCGGCAGGCTGGTCTGGGGTCCAGCCCAAAGCCTCGGATGCGCCCATGATGCCTTTGCCATAGACCGGCACCCGGTCGCACAGTTCCGGATGAATGCCGGGGCAGTGCAGGCATTCGGAATAGTTTTCCCAGAAGGATTTCCAGTTGCAGGCAATCTCGCTTTCCCAGCGGTGACCTGTGACAAGCGCGTCCATCGGCCAGTGATCAAGGCTCGCCAACGGCACATCGGCCCAAATCGCGCCGGGGTTCGTGGCGGCATTCAGGAAAACGAACCCGTTCCAGATGCGATGCTGAACGGGGTGCAGCCCATAGTCCGCCGCGTCAAAATCAGGCGTCGGGTGTGCATGTCCCGTCGACACCAACCGCCCGTCCGCCGCGGCATAGGCCCAGGCGTGATAGGGGCAGCGGATCAGCTTGCCCAAGGGTGCCTGCGCATCGCGACACAGCTCTGACCCGCGATGACGGCAACTGTTGTGATAGGCCGATACCGCGCCGCTATCGTCGCGGCACAGGATGGTTTCAGCCTTGCCCAAGGTTACACGGCGCATCTGGCCGGGCGGAAGATCACCAAGCCGCCCGACACAAATCCATTGCCGCGCGAACACTGTCGCCATTTCGCGGTCGTACCAGTCGGGTGAAAGATAGGCAGCCTGCGGCAGCCCTTCAGGGCAATGGTCAAGCCTTGGCGACTCCGGGTGGCGGTTCATCAGACCCTCCCCGGTGGCGTCGCGCGGCGGCGCGGCGGGTTGAAGAACGGGCGCGGCACGACGGTAACGGGCAGCATCAGCTTGACATACTGCAATTCACGCAGCGCATAGATTTCAACCCAAAGGTCATGGCCCGCGCGGTGCCGGGCAGGCACCTGTGCCAGCGCAATGGACCGTTTCAGAACCGGCGACCATGCGGCTGCCGTGATGAACCCCGCCTCAGTCTTTTTGCGGTGGTAAAGGATCGCGCCTTGGGCAGCGACGTTGCCCGGCACATCAAGCCCGACCAGCGCCCATGCCGCCCCCGCTTCACGCTCTGCCAACAGCGCACGGCGGCCTGTGAATGGGCCCTTTTCCCAGTCGATCAGCCAGTCCAGACCCATTTCCAACGGGCTGCGCGCCCGGTCTTCACGCAGGGCCTGATCGGCAGGAATGAAATCCATGTTGGTGATGATGAACCCCGCCTCGATCCTCGCCAGATCAAGGGCTTGTGATCCGATGGGCCGCAGCCCCCACAGCGCGCCCGCCGCAAAGAGATGGTCCCAGAACGCCAGCGCATCGAGCAGGATCAAGCCAGATCTCATAGCCCAGATCGCCGGTGAACCCGGTCCGGGAAATCGTGATCTCGCCCCCATCAAAGGCAAACTGCGCCATGCGAAAGGGCTTCAACGCACTGACATCGAAACCAGCCGCGATAAGGATGCTGGCCGAACAGGGGCCTTGCAGCGAAAGCGCGGCAATATCCTCGGTGATCTCGGCCACCGTGACATCAAAACCAAGCGCCGAGTCCAAAAGCCAGTTCAGGTGCCGCTCCTGACAGCAGATCATGTAGTGATCTGGCGCGTGGCGGAACAGGGTGCCGTCGTCAAGGATCTTGCCGGCGTCATCGCACCAGACGGTATACTGCACCCCGCCAACCGATAGCTTGCCCGCATCGCGCACCGTCAGCCGGTTCAGATAGGCCGCCGCATCCGGCCCGCGCGACCGCGTATTTCACCATCGGGCACAGGTCGTAGACCGATGCCGCATTGCGGATGGCGGTGTATTCCATCTCCGTGTCGCCAAAGCACAGCGCGGTCATATAGCCCGCCCACGGCCCCCAGTGGTTCAGCACGGTTGGCCGCCGCCGTCCGGGCATGAAACGGGGTCTGCAATCAGCGGTGTCTTGAAATGGGTGCAGCGACGGTCATGGCCGCACCTCGCCTAGAATCCGGTCTGCGGCGTTCCAGCCTGCAGCCCCATTGATCCCGCCGCCGGGGTGGCTGCCCGCACCGGCAAGCCACAGGCCGGGCAGCGGCGTGTCATATTGCGCAACTTCGCGCATCGGGCGGTTGAACAGCATCTGTTCCACCGAAAGTTCGCCATGGTGCCAGTTGCCGCCGACCATGCCAAAGCGCTGCTCGATATCCTGCGGCATCAGGAAATCGGCGTGCAGGATCAGGTCGCGCAGGCCGGGCGCGTGCGTCTCCAACTGGCGCAGCGTGTTTTCCAGCATGTCCGCCCGCGCCGCCTCCAACCCGGCCTTGGGTGCATGCGGGGCAAATTGGACGATGGCCGACAGGATGTGCTGACCACTTGGGGCAAGACCCGTCTCATGCGCCGAAGGGATCACGATTTCCATCACGGGCGCCTTTGGCACCTCGCCGTATTTCACCGGGTTATAGGCAAGTTCAACCGCCTCGGACGAGGGTGCAATGACAAGGCGCGACGTAAGCGGCGCACCAAAATCAGGGGCCGCCCGCAGCGCAAGGTTCAGCTTTGCCGCCGCCCCCCCGCGATTGGATGTGAAAGGTGCGGCGGTAAAAATCGGCATCAAGCGCGGCAGGTCCGACCAGTTGCTGCATCGTCAGCCGCGGGTTGATGGCCGAGACAACCAGCTTCGCCGCAATTTCTTCACCCGAAGAAAGGCGGACCCCGGTCGCACGATCGCCGTCGGTCAGGATGCGTAGCGACTTTGCTGTTCGTGCGGATGTCCACACCTGCGGCGATCGCGGCCTTTGCCATCGCAGCAGACAAACCCACCATCCCGCCCTTCGGCAGCAGGGGCGCCACGCCCATCGACAACCGGTTAAGGTAGAGGATCAGCGAATTGGGCGACCGAGGGCCCAGCCATGATCCAAGTGTGGCGTCAAAGGCCATCAGCCCCATCAGCCGATCATCGGTCAATTCATCGGCGGCAGCGTCGTGGATGTTGATCAGGATCATGCGCAGAAGCTCGCGGAAATCCGCACGCCCAAGCGGCACGGACGCCAAATCCGTGGCGGATCAGCTTGCCCCAGTCGTTGCCCGCGGGTGCCAGACGCGGCGGCGGTCATCGCGCGAAACGGGGCCAGAACGCGGGCAAACCGCAGCAGTTTCTGGTGCAGCGCATCAAAGGCCGCCGCATCCGGGCCGCTGGTCCGGGTTCCGGTCACCAGCCAGATTGCCATGCGTGCGACAAAACCGTGGTTGCAAGTGCCGGATGAAAGGCAAGGCCATGCCCGGCAAGGTCCATCCCTGCCATGATACGGGGATCAAGGCCCTGTGTGCTATGGGCAAGCGTCGGCACATGGAAACCGGGGGCAATTTCCTGCATCGCAGCCCCGCCACCGACACGCGCGCCGGCCTCCAGCAGCACCACCTTGCGGCCCTTTGCGGCAAGCCTTGTGGCACAGGCAAGGCCATTGACCCCGGCACCGATGACAATGGCATCACAGGACGGCATAGGCATCACTCATCCCCGACGGCATCCGCGCCTCGCGCAGCACTTCGGCGGCGGCATTGCGGCCCGGCGCGCCCATCACCCCACCACCGGGGTGGGTCGACGATCCGCAGATCCACAAATCCCTGATCGGGCTGCGATATTGCGCATAGCCCGGCACCGGACGGTTGAACAGAAGCTGGTCAAACGTCAGCTCGCCCTGAAAGATATTGCCTTCGGTCAGGCCGACCTCTGCCTCCAGCTCACGCGGGGTGCGAACCTCGACATGCAAAACACGGTCCTTGAAACCGGGGGAATACGCTTCGATCTGGTCAAGACAGGCGCGGCCAAATGCATCGCGGTCGGCGTCGGTCCACTCACCCCCCGCGATTTTCGGCGGCGCATATTGCACGAAGCACGACATGAAATGCTTGCCCGGCGGGGTCATGGTCGGGTCGATCATCGTCGGGATCATCACGTCCTGAAACGGGTCGCGGCTGAACTGGCCGGCTTTCCAGTCGTCATAGGCACGTTCCATCCGTTCAATGCTGTCGGTGAAATGCAGATCGCCCTTCAGGTTCGGCGCCCCTTCGGGAAGGGCGGGAAACACCGGGGCCGCATCCAGCGCGATGTTCAGCTTGCCTGAAGACCCACGAATCTTGAACGCCTTCACGCGCTTGACAAAGGCATCGGGCAAATCGGCCGCGTCCACATGTTTCAGGAAGGTGCGTTTGACGTCCATGTTGGAAATCACCCGCGCGCCGCGCAGCTCAAACCCGCCCTCCAGCACGACACCCACCGCGCGCCCGTCGGTCACAAGGATCTTTTCAACCCCCCGGCCCACCCGCACCTCGCCCCCCGCCGCCTTCAGCGAAGCTTCGTCAGAGCGCGGCTGATCGACCCCATCCCGCCCCGTGCAAAGCCCCATGCACCGATATTGCCGTCCACATCGCCCATGTAATGATGCAGCAGCACATAGGCCGAACCGGGGCTCATCGGGCCAAGTGCGGTGCCGATGATCGCCGACACGGCAAGATAGGCCTTGATCACCGGGTTCTCGAAATACTCATCCAGAAAGTCGGAAATCGACATCGTCCAGAACCGCACCATCAGGGCGATCTGGCGCTCCGACATCTCGCCCATCTTGCGGCCCAGCCACACCATTTCCGCCAGATCACGCGGACGAAAGCTCGACGGGTCCGGCGGCGTCCGCATCAACATCGGGCGGATGAACCGGCAAAAACGCATGATATCGCGGGAATAGCGGTCATAGGCTTCGGCGTCGCGCTTGGAGTGGCGGGCAAATTCGCGGCGGTTGGCGTCGTGGTCGCGGAACATGCCAAGGTAATCGCCGCCTTTGGTAAAGACCGCGCCGCCTTCGTAGGGCAGGATTTGCAAACCATGCCGCGAGAGTTCCAGATCGCGCATGATTTCCGGCCGGAACAGCGATGCGACATAGGAACAGTTGGAATAGGTGAAACCGGGATACAACTCGCGACTGACGGCGGCACCGCCAACCCAGTCATTCTTTTCCACCACGCAAACCTTCATGCCGGCCCGCGCAAGATAGCAGGCCGTGACCAGCCCGTTATGCCCTGCGCCCGCAATGACGGCGTCGTAATACACCTCAGACCCCCGCCTCGATTTGCTCCAGCGTCAGATCAACCGCCCGCGCGACGGCGTTCAGCGTATCGGTCAGGCAACTTGCGTCGGTGCCATGCGCTTCGCACATGAACCACGGCTCGCGGCTGTCGGGCTCGACGATCACGCCCAGATCATGCAGATGATGCGCCATCGTATCATAGAACGTGTAGTCTGACGTCTTCCAGTCGCGGTAATTGTCGGGCGGGTTTTCGGCAAAGAACAGGCCGAACATCGACGGATGCCCGGTGTAGGAATGCACGATCCCCCGCGCATCAAGGATTGCAGAAATCCCGGTTTTCAGCGCAGTGCCGTGGTTGGCAAGTGTATCCAGCGCGGGCGTCTCATCCAGAATGCGCAGGCATTCCTCGGCCGCCGCCAGACTGACGGAATGCGCCGTATACGTGCCGCCATGCGACGCGCCGCCATAGCGGAACGTGCGCATCACATCTTCGCGCCCCGCGACAACGGCGATGGGATAGCCGTTGGCGACCGCCTTCGCAAAGGTGGTGATGTCGGGCACGACCCCCATGATCCCCTGAATGCCGCCCTTGCCGACCCGAAAGCCGGTTTTCACCTCGTCGATGATCAGCATCACGCCGTATTGGTCGCACAGCTTGCGCGCCAGTTGCACATAATCGACCCGCGCCATGATCCCGCAGCAATTGCCCTGAATGGGTTCGATCAGCATCGCCGCCAGCTTGTCGCCATGGCGGCGGAACGTATCCTCCAGCCGCTGCATGTCGTTCATCGGCACCAGATGCGCCAGTTTCTTGACGGTATCGGGGATACCCGCACCATAAGGCACCACGTCTGGGTCCGCGTTGGATTTGTGATCCCACGCCTCCAGATTGGCCATCCACATGGCGGCATCAAACAGCCCGTGGTACCCTCCCTCGACCAACAGATAGCTTTCCCGCCCGGTATAGGCGCGGGCAAGGCGCAGGGCGGCCATCACGGCCTCGGTCCCCGAATTGGAGAACCGCACCAACTCGGCGGCAGGAACCATCGCGGCGATACGGTCGGCAACCGTCAACTCGCGTTCGGTCGACAGCGCAAACACCCCGCCCACCTCCATCCCGCGCCGGGCGGCGGCATCGACCCGGTCGTCAGCATAACCCAGAATTGCAGGCCCATAGCCCAGCCGATAATCGACATAGTTATTGCCGTCGATGTCCCATGTCCGCCCACCCTTGCCATGACTGACATAGATCGTGCGGTCATCGCCCCAGTAACGAAAGGTCGACGCAACCCCCAGCGGCAGGCGTTTGACCGCCCGCTGAAACTGCGCGTTCGATCTGGAAAGGTCACGTTGGGGCCGTGGGGTCATGGTCGGAATCGCCTGTTTTCTGGGTCCGGACAGGGTGGCATTGTATTGACTGATCTGTCAATCAGCGTTGTAGTGGCTTTACTTGCAGGGCGTTTTTGCGCATTGGATGGGCACCAACCAAGGAAAAAACATGTCTCTTGCTACCGATCCGCCAGACGCAGCGCCTGACCCTGCACCGCGAAAACTGCCCCGCGATGCGCGCAGGCTGCAACTGATCGAGTTGACGGTGAAGACCATCGCCCAAAAGGGTTTTGCCCGCACCACAATGACTGATGTCGCGCGCGAGGCGGGGTTGTCACATGGCCTTGTGAATTTCCATTTCCAAACCAAGGACAACCTGCTGCGCGAAACGCTGCTGTTTCTGGCCGAGGAATATCGCCTGAACTGGACCGCTGCGCTGGATGCGGCAGGGGCATCCGCCCCCGATCAGATTGCCGCGCTCTTGAAGGCCGATTTCAACCCCGCGATCTGCACGCCCGACCGGCTTGCCGCATGGTGCGCCTTTTGGGGCGAGGCGCAAAGCAGGCCGATCTACCAGCAAAGCTGCGGCTCCAACGACGAGCAATACAATATCTGCCTTGAGGCACTGTGCCTGCGGATGAATGCCGAACACGGCTATGCCGGCAACCCCGCACGCATCGCCCGCGCCTTGCGCGTCACGGTCGAGGGCATGTGGCTCGACATGATGACCCTGCAGGCGCCCTACAGTCTGGACGAGGCGCTTGCGACGGTGCGGTCTGTCGCCCGTGCGTTTTATCCGCGCCACTTTGGCGACAGCCCGTCTGCCTAGCGGGCAAGCGCCGCCGCCGCGCGCCCGGTCATCAGCGCCCCATGGACGGTGCCGGGATGGTCATGCGATGTGGCCTCACCGGCAAAGAAAAGCCGCCCGTCCCAATCACCACCAAACAGCGCACGGCGCGTCTTGGCATTGGTGCCAACCGGCTGAAAGGAATAAGAACCCCGCGCAAAGGCATCGCTGTGCCAACGGCTGATCTGGTGGCCTATAGGGTCGGGAATGGCACTGCCGAACATCGCCCGCAAGGCCTGCATCGCCGACGCGACGGTTGCGGCATCGTCCAGCATCTCCAGCCTTTGCGCGGGGTATGCGGCGTTGAAACCAACCAGCAGCGGCACGCCGGTCGGGCGCAAAAAACTGGTGAACTCGGACCAGTCAAGCCCGTCTTCTTCGTGACCAAGAAAGTTGATCCAGTCAGTATCGGCAGGCCAGAAGGCGCGGGGAAAACGCAACCAGCATTTGTTCAGCAGACCCATTTCAAGCTGGTCAATGGCCGCCTGTCGCGTGGCCGCAAGCGGCGCACCAAATCGCACATCACCGGATTTCAGAACACCCAGCGGCAACGTCACGATGACCTTCGGTGCGTCATAGCTTGCGCTTGGTGTTCTCACGCTCACACCGTCCCGGCTTGGCGCGATGCTGACCACGATTTCACCACGCCGGATGATCAGGCCACGTGCCAGATCATCCATGATCTGTCCAAACCCCCCAGAAAGCACCACGTCGCCACCGGGAAAATTGTGGCCATCGTCATAATCCCACGCGGAAAGGCGGCTCCAGTCACCGGAATATTCATGTTCGATCCGTGTGTGAATCGCGGCACGTATCACCTTGCGGCGGGCGGTTGGCAGCGCGGTCCAGCCCGCAGACCGCTCCACCGCAGCCTGAAGCGAGATGTCATGGTCCAGATCACGCGCCGCCGCGCGCGCATCCCTGACCAGCCGCGCCGCATCCCTGCCCGCGCGATCGTAATCGACGGCTTGGCCCGCCGCATCAACCGCAACTGTCCTTGCGTATGCGGTTTCAGACCGCGCAAGGCCCAGCTTGTCTGCAAGCGTTGTCAACGGGTTGCCACGAACGCCATGGATCCAGCTTGCCCCCATATCAACCGGCAGGTCCGGCCAAAGCATGCTGGTCCATGCCCGCCCGGCAATCCGGTCGCGCGCCTCCAGCACCACAACATCCCTGCCCGCCTCCACCAGCGTCCGGGCCGCACCCAGCCCGGCTGCACCGGCACCAATCACTATGACATCAGGCTGTGACATCTGATCTCCATCCGCCAAGGCATTGCAGGGCCGTCAGATCGCCAACCCCGCCCGCACTAGACCACCACCACCAATCCCTTGATAGGCCCATCCGGCAGCGTCAATTGTTGAACAAGTCGTCAATCACAACAACCACACGGCCCCAACTGTGCGGCGCCAATGTCAACACAGGTAGTCCAGGACCAGACCGCTTTGAACTGCACCTGCGGCCTCGCAACCAGCCAAACTGGCCCGACATCATCCCTGAACGCTTTGGCGTGCCATTCAACATGGCGAACGGCAAACCATGGCTCGTGCCGTTTGCATGGGGCCAGACCGCCATCGTCTATCGCACCACCTTTTCGACGTCGCGGTCGAAGAAAGCCCCATCCACGGCGACCACCAGATGCGCGATGCCCGCAGCGCTGGACGAACGCGGCAAAGTCTGGCTCAGATGGCGACAAGATGCGATGGTTCTCTTGGAGCCTGACCCGCCAACAGGCTCTCAGCCCCGCCAAGGAACCGCCGCGTGACCAAAGACACCACCGCAAGACCGCGCACCAAACGCAGCAATGCAAGCGCCCTGCGCCGCGATCAGATGCCTGCGGCGACAATTGATTGCATGGCGCAACACAGGCCCGGCAGCAGCACACCAGACCACGCGACCGAACGCACCGGCCCCCGTCTTTCCACGCCATGTTTCCCGCAACCGGTTGCGCCACTGACGCTGGCCGCACCCGACCCCCATGCCCGACCCCCATGCCCGACCCAAGGACACCGACCATGACCCGCGACCCCCGCCATGACATCCTGTTCGAACCGGTCCGCATCGGCCCGGTCACGACGAAGAACCGCTTCTATCAGGTGCCCCATTGCACCGGCATGGGCTGGGTCCGGCCCCGCACGCTGGCCGAGATGCGGGCGGTCAAGGCCGAGGGCGGCTGGGGCGTGGTCTGTACCGAATACTGCTCGATCCACCCGGCGTCGGACGATCAGCTGCACATTTCAGCGCACGCTGTGGGATGACACCGACATCCGGTCGCACCGGCTGATGACCGACAGGGTGCATGCCCATGGCGCGCTGGCGGGGGCGGAGCTGTGGTATGGCGGCGCGCGCAGCGCGAACCTTGCGCACGCGGCTGGTGTCGATGGATGTGGCCGACATGCCCAATGCGGTCGGCCACCCGTTCCAGTCCCGCGCGATGGACAAGACCGACATCCGCAACTTTCGCCGCTGGCACCGCAACGCCGCCCTGCGCGCCAAGGCGGCAGGGTTCGACATCGTCTATGTCTATGCCACGCACGGCTATCTGCTGGCGCATTTCCTTGACCCCGAGACCAACACGCGCAGCGACGAATACGGCGGTCAGCTGGAAAACCGCACCCGTCTGGTGCGCGAACTGATTGCCGAGACCAAGGATGCCGTGGGCGACCGCTGCGCCGTGGCCGTGCGCTTTGCCGCCGACGAACGAGATCGGCGAGGACGGTGCGCCAATCATGGGCGAACGGCGCGAGATGCTGGCGATGATGGCCGAGACTGCCCGATCTGTGGGACATCAACATCGCCGACTATTCGCTGGAAATGGGCGCGTCGCGCTTCGTCAAGGAAGGCGCGCTGGAACCCTACATGCGCTTGGTCCGGTCGGTCACCACGAAGCCCGTGGTGACGGTCGGCCGCTTTACGTCGCCCGATACCATGGTCGCGGATGGTCAAGTCCGGGATGACCGACCTGATCGGCGCGGCGCGGCCCTCGATTGCCGACCCCTTCCTGCCGAAGAAGATCGAGGAGGGCCGCCTCGAGGACATCCGCGAATGCATCGGCTGCAACGTCTGCTATTCCGGCGACAGTCTGGCGCTGCCGATCCGCTGCACCCAGAACCCGACGATGGGCGAGGAATGGCGGCGCGGCTGGCACCCCGAACGGATCGCGCCCAAGAGGTCCGACGCACAGGTGCTGATCGTGGGGGCGGACCTGCGGGGCTGGAGGCGGCGCGCGCGCTTGGGGCAGCGCGGCTATCGCGTGGCACTGGCCGAGGCGACGCGCGTCCTGGGCGGCCGGGTGGTGCGCGAGGCCGCCTTGCCGGGCATGGCGCGAATACATCCGCGTGCGCGACTACCGCGAAGGCCAGATTGCCAAGATGCCCAATGTCGAGATCTTCCGCGAAAGCCGGCTGACCGCGCAGGATGTGCTCGACTTCGGCGCCAGATCATGTCGTGATCGCCACCGGCGCACGCTGGCGGCGCGGATGTGTTCGACGGCAAGCGGTTCGTGGACCGTCGCGCAGGACGGACGCGCGAAGTCTTCACCCCCGATGACATCATGGATGGCCGCCTGCCAACAGGCCCGACGGTCGTCTATGACAGCGACGGCTATTACATGGGCGGCATCATCGCCGAAACGCTTGCGCGCGGCGGGGCTGGAGGTGACGCTGGTCACCCCGGATGACCGCGTGTCGCCTGGGCACTGAACACCGGCGAAGGCTGGCGCGTGCCGGGCCATCTGATGGGGCTGGGGATCACAGCTTGCTCACCGCGCACAACTGACCGGTTTGACGGCGCAGACGGTGACGACTGGCCTGCGTGCATTCCGGTCGTGCGCAGATTCTGCGCGCAACGGGGCTGGTCGTGGTAGGCCAGCGCGCGCCCGGTCGATGACCTTTACCACGCGCTGCGCTAGCCGGCGAGCGGCAGGGCGTGCCGTCTGCCCTTCACCTGACCCGGATCGGCGACTGCGAGGCACCTGCAATCATCGCGGCCGCGACCTATGCCGGGCATCGCTATGCGCAGGAACTGGATACCGACGTGGATATCGACCTGCCGATGCGACATGAAAAGGTCGATGTCGGCCTGTTGACCCCGACCTTGCGCGCGGCGGCGCAATGACGATGCATGCCCTCTGGACGCACGCTCTGCCGGCAACGGTTGCGATGGCCGCCACGCCGGGGGGGGTGGCCGCAATAACCGCCCCCCGCCCGGTTGCAGCAGTTGTGCCGCCCGCGACCAAACCCTGTTGTGCCCCGAAACGCCCGCACCGCCCAACGTGGAAGATGCCCTGCCGCCCGCACCCAACCCTGAAGGACCCCGCCCATGACCGCATTTGCCACCCTTGAAGAGCTTGATCGCGCCCTGCCGCACGTGCTTGCCGCACCCGCCACCGACGCGCCGATCCACCTTCTTTGCACCCGCCCCGGCTATGGTGAACGTGTCTATCCTGACCGCATCACGTTGACCGTCGCAGGCGGCGTCGCCGGGGCCTTTGACATGAGAGAGCCTTGGCTAAAGCTGCCGGATGGCCGCCCTGACCCGCGTATTCAGGTGTCGATCCTGCCAGTGCGGGTGCTTGATCTTGTCTGGCGCGACCGCACGGCACAACCGCACCCCGGCGACACGATCATCGCCGATCTCGATACATCGACCACCGCGCTGCCGCCCGGCTGCCTGATCCGGGCGGGAACTGCGGTGTTGCGCGTGTCCGACGTCTGGAATGATGCCTGCGCAAAGTGGAAGGTGCGCTACGGCCGCCCGGCCTTTGACTGGGTGTCGGCCCCCGCCCGCGAAAATCTCCGCCTCCGCGGCATCCTGTGTTCCATCGAACAGGATGGCGAGATCACGCTGAACGACCGGATCATCAGGGTCTGATCCGGTTTGTCAGCAGCGCCCTGCCCCGCGCAACACGGCGGCAGGCAAATGCCCATCGGCAATCACAAACGCCACCCACCGATCACGCTATGTTTCAAAAGTCTTAACGCCGCCTGTGGATAACTTCAAAATATCATTGATTTTATTGTATAATTCTGAAAATTGACAGCCGTCAATTTCACCCTGCCCTTGGCTGCCGCACCTCGCCCAGCCGCGGATGCAACCGCCCCGCCACCGCCCAAGCCAGCGCCATGCCGCCCGCGCAAACCGCGAAAATCGCGGGCAGCGGGGCCACCAACAGCACCAGAAACGCAGCACCCGGCGTCACGATCCCGCTGACATCGCGGAAACTGGAATAGACCGCCGACATCTCTGTCCGCTCGCTCGGCTTGACCGCCATCAGGAACGGCAGCCCCCCCACCACATCCAGCGTCACCAGAAACCCCGACGTTATCATCAGAATCGCCACACTCGCCCACGGCATCGGCGACACCAGCGCCGCCAGCAACATCGCCACGGCACAGGCCCCGAACGCAAACCGCACCGACGTGCGCACCCCGGCCGCGCGGGCCCTGCGCCCGATCAGCGGGGCCACAAACAACAATGCGTTGGACAGCGACAGGGCCACACCCCCCACCTTGTCGCCCAACCCCGCCTCGATGCAGAAAATCGGCAGATACACCACATAAACCCACCACCCGCAGGACCGGATCACCGCGAACGACCAGCCCGCAATCAACCGCGTCTGTGCAAAGAACCGCCCCAGATAGGCGAACGGATTGGGCGCAGGCCCCTTCGCCTTGGCAATCTGCTTGCCATTGCCCAGCCGCAACCACCAGAACGTGGCCAGCAGACACAGCGCGAAAAACCCCGCCAGCAGGAACGGCGCCGGGGCCCAGTAACTGCGCAGCCACACGCCCAGCAGCGGCCCGATGGCCCAGGGCGTTGCCGCATACAGCATCTGCGTCGACTGGTTCCGCGCCAGATCGGCCCGGCCCACGTAATCCAGCACATAGGCGTTCAGGCAGACGAAAATCGTCACCGTCGCCATCGCATTGCACAAAAGGGCCGCCGTCACCGCCACGGGCGTCCCGATGATGGCAAGACCCATCCCGACAAGATACATCAGGCAACCGCCGGTATAGGCCCACCGTCGCGGCACATACCGCGTCGCCCAAGGCACCATCAGCCCCCAGCACAGCGACACGATCCCGGCCACGAAATACACCGCACTCGTCGCCCCCGCCGACCCAAGGCTCGCATAAACCGTCAGCGGCATGGCGGAAATCAGCGTCCCCCTGACCGCCGCCTCAAGTCCCGTCAACAAAGCGAAATCCCGCACCCGCTCGGTCGGACTGTGACGCAGGAAAAGGGGGAGGTAACGATTGGCCATGATGTGATGGCCCTACTTCACGCCGCGGGCGTTCCCCCGTCGCGGCTGAGCGCGACATTTGGCGTCGTTTGTCGCCGCTACCACCGCGAATCGACGGAACGTTGCCTTGACGTCGCGCGTCAGTCGTGCCCCGTGGCTCATTGCCTGCCACCAACCGCCGCCACCGGTATCACGTGATGTTTGCCGCCGTCGCGCCAATAGACAGTGTATTGCCGTCAACCCCCTTAAAGTTCACTCTGGCCACACTGACAGACGTTCAACTGCAGTCCCAAGTCAGGAATGCCTTCTGAAAATCCCTCTGCAACAGCGAATTCCGACTTATCATGATGTTGACCTCGCCGCCGTCGCCGAGGTTGATCTCTTCGTCGCATCCCAAATGAAAGACAACTCGATCAAGATGCCGGCATTCCGGATGTTCTTCGCGCACATCATCTTGCACAAAGCGGGGGTGACCACCGACCCAGTGATCGCCATAGCCCAGAGTGATCTGGTCTGTTCTGCTCTCCCAAACGTCCATGATTGCGGCGACCTCATCGCCATCCGGAAGTCGGTTGTCATACACGGGACTGGCCTTCTCGAACGGCCAGTTGAACGGATTGCCTAGTGCCGTGTCCGCTTCGAATACGAGTGGAAGCCCGACACGTCGCGCCCTTTCTGAAAAGTCTCGTGTTTGGCGCGTGGTTGTTTGAATGTCGGCGGGAATGTCTAGCAATTCATCAGTCTGCGGGGCAGGATCCCACCGGATAACCCGCTCGCATGCACCTGTTTCATCAATCAGATTGAACGATGAAAAAATCTGCAGAACGCCCTGCGTCGGAAAATCATCTATTGCAGGCAACTCCGAAAAATTGATCTGAGCGACAAGGGCCATGGGAAAACCACTATCCGCGGCTCTTCGCCAAAGCAATCGTTT
>CAWAPA010000038.1:0-37252 GCA_963783595.1 uncultured Alphaproteobacteria bacterium
CGCGCCCTGGTCGACCAGCAGTTTTCCGGCACATCGGCGCGGCTGATTTCGTTCCAGTCGGAAATCGGAGCGGCGTCGATCCAGCTTTTGGATTCGGACGGGCGCACGGTCGGCGCCACGAACCGCAATCTGCTGGGTGTGGTCATGCGGGCAAGTCCGGCCTTCATTGACGCGCAACGGGTGAACGACACGGTGTTTTCGTCCGTTGCCAACGACGCGGGGACAACCGAATTCATCTATTCCCGCGCGGTCAGGCAGGACGGGCTTTTGCTGGGCGTCATCGTGGTGGGCGTCGATCTGCGCAAGTACGAACGCGCCTGGGCGGGGCTGCAGGATGCCGTTCTTGTCACCGACAGTTCGGGGCAGGTGATCCTGTCAACAGTGCCGCGCTGGCGGGGCATGACGATGGATGCGGCACTGGCGTCGCAGGATTCGGTATCTGCGTTTGACAGGGCATTGCAGGTCACGGCGGGCTGGACCCAAACCGCGCCCGACGCCTATGTCAGCGGCGAGGGCGTGATGCGCACCGAAGCGCGGGTACCGTTCCGGGGCTGGCGGATCGTGACGTTCACTGCCTATGCATCGGTGCGCGATCAGGTGAACGGGGTGCTTGCACTTGAGATCATGGGCTTTGCCATACTGCTGGCATTGACGTTTTATTTCCTGTCACGCCGGGCAATGTCGCAGTCCTTGGGGTTTCAGCGGGAATCGGCGGAACTGCGGCAGTTGAACGCGCGGTTGCAGCGCGAGATCGCCGCGCGTGAAAGGGTGCAGAAATCGCTGGAGGTTGCCGAACTGACGCTGGCGCAATCGTCAAAACTGGCGGCTTTGGGCGAAATGTCGGCGGCGGTCAGCCATGAATTGAACCAGCCTCTGGCGGCGATGAAGACCTATCTGGCGGGCGCGCGGTTGCTGTTGCAGCGCAAGCGACCCGAAGAGGCATTGTCGTCGTTCCAGCGGATTGATGATCTGATCGAACGGATGGGCGCGATCACGCGGCAGTTGAAATCCTATGCCCGCAAGGGCGCCGAGGCGTTCGAGCCGGTGGATGTGCGCGCCGCCGTCAGCGCGGCCCTGTCGATGATGGAGCCGCAACTGAAAAGCCGGGTCGTCAAGATTACCCGCGCCATTCCGCGCCAACCGGTGATGGTGATGGCCGATCGTTTGCGGCTGGAACAGGTCATCATCAACCTGTTGCGCAACGCGATTGATGCAAGCAAGGACCTGAGCACGCCGCAAATCGACATCATGCTGTCGGTGGGCGATACGGCGACGCTGACGGTGCGCGACAACGGTCACGGGCTGACCGATCTCGAGAACCTGTTCGAGCCGTTCTACACGACCAAGAAGCCGGGCGAGGGCGTGGGTCTTGGCCTTGCGATTTCCAGTGGGATTGTCACCGAACTGGGCGGGCGGCTGACCGCGCGCAACAGTGACGACGGTGGTGCAGTGTTTGAAATGCAGTTGCCCCTGATGGGCAAAGAAGTCGAAGCAGCAGAATAAACGGCAACAAAGGGGACATGCATGGCACGATCCATGAAAGTGGCAATTGTCGATGACGAAGCGGATATGCGGCAATCGATCAGCCAGTGGCTTGCATTGTCGGGGTTCGACACCGAAACCTATGCGAGTGCGGAAGATGCGCTGAAAGGCATCGGGCCGGAATTTGCCGGTGTCGTGGTCAGTGACATCAAGATGCCGGGCATGGACGGGATGGCGTTTCTGAAGCGCCTGATGTCGCTGGACAGCGGATTGCCGGTGATCATGATCACCGGACACGGCGATGTGCCGATGGCGGTCGAGGCGATGCGGGTCGGGGCCTATGACTTTCTGGAAAAGCCGTTCAACCCGGACCGGATGACCGAGCTTGCCAAGAAGGCAACACAGGCGCGGCGGATGACGCTGGACAACCGCGCCCTGCGGCGCGAGCTGTCGGACGGCAGTGTGCTGATGAAAAAGCTGATCGGCACGAGCGAGGTGATGGACCGGCTGCGCGAGGATATTCTTGATCTGGGGCAGGCAGACAGCCACGTCCTGATCGACGGGGAAACCGGCACGGGCAAGACGCTGGTGGCCCATGCGTTGCATGCGGTGGGCCCGCGTGCGGGGCGCAAGTTCGTGACACTGTCCTGTGCGGCATGGTCGGAAGATCAGCTGGTGGCGAAACTGTTCGGCCCGGCCGAGGATGGCACCATTCCGCTGGTGGAAGAGGCGCGGGGCGGCACGATTTGCCTTGAGGATGTAGAGGCATTGAGCCACGGGTTGCAGTCGCGCCTTTTGACCACGATCAACGAACAGGGTGTGCCGCCGGAAACCCGGATCATTGCGATCTGCAACCAGCATGTGCAGGACAAGACACTGGAAGACAGTTTGCGCCCCGATCTTTTCTATCGGTTGGGGGCCATGACCATTGTGCTGCCGCCGTTGCGCCAGCGTGGCGAGGATATCCTGACGCTGTTCACCCGGATGAGCGAGCAATTTGCCGAAGAATACGGCTGCGATGCGCCACAGGTGACGGCGCAGGAGGCAGCGCAACTGCTGCAGGCGCCTTGGCCGGGCAATGTGCGGCAGTTGGTGAATATTGCCGAACGCGCGGTGTTGCAGAACCGCCGGGGATCGGGGTCGATTGCCAGCCTGCTGATGGCGGACAACGAGGCGTCGGGGCCTGCGATGACGACGGAAGGCAAGCCTTTGAAGGACTATGTAGAGGCGTTCGAGCGGATGCTGATCGACAACACGATGCGCCGTCACAAGGGCAGCATCGTTGCCGTGATGGATGAGCTGTGCCTGCCGCGCCGGACGCTGAACGAGAAGATGGCGAAGTACGGGCTGACGCGCAGCGAATACGTGTGAACCCCGACCAGATGGAACACCCGCCGTGAAAGTGATGGGTGTTCCTACCTATGTTTCCGAAAATTGACGGCTGTCAATTTTCACTATTATTGTTTTATAACAAGATACTAGGATTTATTTTCCTGTGCGCGTTAAGACTTTTGAAACATTCCGTGATCGGTCACCCGGCAGCACCTGTTGGCCAAGCACGGCATGGCCATGGTGCGGATCACCGATGATTTTGTCGCAGTTCACCGTTACGCAAGGATGAAATTTCAACCTTTGCGTGTGACTGCGTGAAAATCACCCATTGCCCTGACCCCTGCTTTGCCGCTACGGTCGCGCCACGCTTGTGTGAACATGCGGAAGAATTCTCTGTGGTGCCGGAGGAGCGCGATTTTCGTGTCCCCGGACCCCGCAGTCGGATCGGCCTTTGGGCCGGATGAACCGCCCTTGTCAGTCCTTGACCGATGCGGGCTTTGAAAGGTGGGTCGCCTTGCGCGACCCATGTGTGAACCGCGATGGAGCGTGTGATTGAACGGGTGAAAGATGCGGGTGGGCCACTGGTCCTGACCCCGGTCACACCCATCCGCGCCCTTGCCCCAACAAGTCGCCGTCTGTTATCGCTGTCACCGCCTGGGCACTGCCCAAGGTGCGCTGTGGCACGCGGCGCAATGGAACATCATGGCAAAGAAGATGCTGATCGACGCCACCCATGCCGAAGAAACGCGCGTGGTGGTGGTGGACGGAAACAAGGTCGAAGAATTTGACTTTGAAACGGTAAACAAGCGGCAACTGGCAGGGAATATCTACCTTGCCAAGATCACGCGGGTGGAGCCGTCATTGCAGGCGGCCTTCGTGGATTACGGCGGCAACCGGCACGGGTTTCTGGCGTTTGCCGAAATTCACCCCGACTATTATCAGATCCCCGTCGCCGACCGCAAAGCGCTGCTGGAAGAAGAGCGCGCCTTGGCCCGTGCCGAGGATGACGAAGACAACAACCGCGCGCGGCGCAGAACGCCCCGCCCTGCCGCCAAGGCCGAGGCCGCAAACCCTGCGGGCGATATGGTGCAATCATCGGGGATCGGCGGCATGGATGTCGTCGATCTGGGCGACGAGGTTGGCGCCGACGCACTGCTGCACGAGGTGCCCGAAGCTGCGGCCGATACCGGTGAGGCAGCCCCCGACACGCATGCGGCGCATGATCATGCGGGCGAGAATGGCGAGACGCCCTACCGCGCCATGGATCACGCATCGGAAACCGATGCCGATATCGAATCCATCGCAGAAGAGGATGTGGCCGACGAGATCAGCGCACCACGCCAGCCGCGCCACCGGAAATACAAGATCCAGGAAGTGGTCAAGGTGCGCCAGATCATGCTGGTCCAGGTCGTCAAGGAAGAGCGCGGCAACAAGGGTGCTGCGCTGACAACCTATCTGAGCCTTGCCGGGCGCTATTGCGTGCTGATGCCGAACACCGCGCGCGGGGGCGGCATTTCGCGCAAGATCACCCAGGCGACCGACCGCAAGAAGCTGAAGGAAATCGCGCAAGAGATCGAAGTGCCGGAAGGCGCGGGATTGATCATCCGCACGGCAGGGGCCAAGCGGACCAAGCCGGAAATCCGGCGCGACTATGAATATCTGATGCGGCTGTGGGAACAGATCCGCGAGCTGACCCTGAAATCTATCGCGCCTGCCGCGATTTACGAGGAAGGCAACCTGATCAAGCGCACGATCCGCGATCTTTACAGCCGCGAGATTGACGAGGTTCTGGTCGAGGGTGCCGAAGGCTACCGCGTTGCCAAGGATTTCATGCGGATGATCATGCCATCCCATGCCCGCGCGGTGCAGCCCTATACCGAAACGCAGCCGTTGTTCGCAAAATATCAGGTGGAAACCTATCTGGCGGGCATGTTCAACCCGACGGTGCAGTTGAAGTCGGGCGGCTATATCGTGATCGGGATCACCGAGGCGCTGGTGGCGATTGACGTCAACTCGGGCCGGTCCACGCGCGAAGGGTCGATTGAAGATACCGCGCTGAAGACCAACCTTGAAGCAGCTGAGGAAGTGGCGCGCCAGTTGCGTTTGCGCGACCTTGCCGGCCTGATCGTGATCGACTTTATCGACATGGAAGAACGGCGCAACAACGCGTCTGTCGAGAAGCGGTTGAAAGACAAGCTGAAAACAGACCGCGCGCGGATTCAGGTCGGCCGGATTTCAGGCTTTGGCCTGATGGAGATGAGCCGCCAGCGTCTGCGTCCCGGTATGTTGGAGGCATCGACAGCGCCTTGTGCGCATTGCCATGGCACCGGCCTGATCCGCAGCGATGACAGTATGGCGTTGCAGATCCTGCGCGCGCTGGAGGATGAGGGCACGCGGAAACGGTCAAAGGAAGTGCTGGTGCGGGCACCGGTCGCGATTGCGAACTTCCTGATCAACAACAAGCGCGAGCATATCGCGCTGATCGAGGCGCGCTATGCGATGTCGGTGCGGATCGAGGCTGATCCGTCGCTGATCAGCCCCGATTATGTGATGGACAAGCTGAAAACGGCGACGCGGGTGATCCCGGAACCATCATCTGTGATTTCCGGCAATGCGGCCCTGATGGGGGCGGCTGTTGCGGAAGACGACGATATTATCGACCCTGAAATCCCCGACGACGACGAGGAGTTGGTGGAAGAGGTGGTCGAAAAGGCCGAACGCCCTGCGCGGGGGGCGGAACGCACAGAACGGGCCGAGGCGCCCGGTGAAGGTGGCAAGAAAAAGCGGCGGCGGCGTCGGCGGCGGCGTGGTGGTGCGGCGGGCGAGGCTGGTGATAGTGCCGATCAGAACGGTGATGACGCCGATGCGGATGCGGGTGATGAGACGGGCGAAGACGCTGCAACGCCCGAGGTCGCGGTGGTTGCCGAAGCCCCGAAAAAACGCACCCGCAGCCGGACGCGCAAGGTTGCCGATGCGCCGCCAGCCGATGCCGTGATCGTGGAGCCGCCTGTCGTGCCAGATGCGCCTGTGGTGGCCGAGATCGAGGTCATCACAACCGATCTGGACGAACCCGTGGCGCCGGTGAAAGCGCCGGTGAAAAAGCCGGCGCGGTCGCGCGCGAAAAAGCCGGTGGCCGCAGATGCAGCGGTTGTCACGGCGGACCCGGTTGCGCCAGCGGAGCCCGTTGAGACACCGAAAGCGGCTGTGCCGGACGTTGTGGCCGAACCAGCGGAACCGGCGGTTGAGGAGCCTGCTGAAGACGTCGGCGGCAAAGCCCAAGCGCAAGGGCTGGTGGTCGCTGGCGCGCTGACCGGCAGGCATTTGCAACAAAGGGCGTCGGAGTGATCCGGCGCCCTTTTTTCATGCGGCGTTGCCAGAGGCGTTCTGCGTCAGGTGCGGTTGTCCCCGCACCGGATCAGGTAGGTTCCTATGCCGCCGGACTGCGTGGCCGACAGCAGGATATGTCCGGCCTGGTCGCAGAAATGGGGCATGTCGATCGCGGCCATGGGATCGGTTGCGGTGACCGACAGCACCTGACCGGGGCGCATCGTCAGTAACCGTTTGCGCGCGCGCAACACGGGCAGGGGGCAAAGCAGACCCTGACAGTCAAGAAAGACATCCCCGCGTATCATTCCGTTCCCCGTCACGATTGCGCTGCGTGCATGGACGGGATGATGCCCGCCTGCAACCCGCAACGCAAATGTGACGGGCTGAAACGTGACGTGGTGATCCCGGTGGGTTACGTGTTGCGCATGTTCGGGTTTGAAATCATGGACGCTGCCCTGTTGCCCGCGATGCTGATCGCGTTGGTTGCGGGCCTGTTGTCTTTTCTGAGCCCCTGCGTTTTGCCGATTGTGCCGCCCTATCTGGCCTATATGAGCGGGATTTCGGTGGGCGAGATGCGGGCGGGGCGGTCGGCCTTGCTGGCGGCGGCGTTCTTTGTGCTGGGCCTGTCGACGGTGTTCATGCTGTTGGGCTTTACGGCGTCGGTGTTTGGGGCGTTTTTCCTGACCAATGCGGAATGGTTTTCAATGCTTGCCGGGATCATCGTGATGATCTTTGGCGCGCATTTTCTGGGGGTGATCCGGATCGGGTTTCTGAACCGCGAGTTGCGAGTTGAGGCCGGCAACAAGGGTGGTTCGGCATTTGGTGCCTATGTGTTGGGGCTGGCGTTTGCCTTTGGGTGGACCCCCTGCATCGGGCCGCAACTGGGGGCGATCCTGTCGCTGGCAGCGCAAGAGGCCAGCGTGGCGCGCGGCACGACCCTGCTGGCCGTCTATGCCATGGGGCTGGGAATTCCGTTCCTGCTGGTCGCGGCATTTTTTCCGCGGATGGGGCCGCTGATGGCCTTTTTCAAGCGCCATACCGAACAGATCGAGCGGATCATGGGTCTGCTGTTGTGGACCGTAGGGTTGCTGATGCTGACGGGCGGATTTTCGCAGTTTTCTTACTGGTTGTTGGAAAACGTGCCGTTCCTGGCGAACTTGGGCTGATTTCCCCTTAGAATTGCCAGATTATCCCGGCATAGTCGGCGCATGAGCGGCGCAGAGGCAGGGCAGGGGGGATTTCGTCGCCGGGTGTTTTACATCCCCGGCTATGATCCGTTTCATCCGCGCCGCTATCGCGAACTTTACCGCAAAGAGGGCACGGCACAGGCCGCCATATCGGGATATGATCTGGCGCTGGCACCCAAGGCGGCGGGTGGGCCGTATGGCTGGCATGTGCGCGCGCGGATGGGCGGCCAGCAGGCGGCGGCGGATATCGAGGTTCTGGTCTGGTCCGATCTGGTGAAGGCGTCGATGTCGGCGGGTATTGCGGCGACCTATCTGCAACTGCTGCGCACGGCTTGGGCCTATATCGGGTCGGGTGCGCTGTTCCGGCTGATGCGGTTGCGCAAGGGGCCGATGATTGCGGCGCTGTATCCGATCTTCTTTCTGCTGGGGCAATTGGGTATTGCCGTTGGCATCGGATGGGGGCTGGGGGCCGTTGTTGCGCGTTATGGCCATTGGGCGGCGGGCCGTGGTTGTTGCGGTTGGGGTAATCTGGCTGATCCTGAATACATTCCGGCGGTACGACAACAAGGTTTTTGCCTATTACCTGATGCATGACTACGCCTATTCGGCGCAGGCGGGGGGGCCAACCCGCCTGCGCTGGAAGGCCGGATGGCGGCGTTTCGGGGCAGCATCCGTGCGGCGATGGCAGATGATTTCGACGAGGTGCTGGTGGTGGGCCATTCATCCGGCGCGCATCTGGCGGTGTCGGTACTGTCGGACATGATCCGGGCGGGTTTGCCGGATAATGGCCCGGAGCTGTCATTTCTGAGCCTTGGGCAGGTGGTGCCGATGGTGTCATTTCTGCCGAAGGCCGGTCGGTTGCGGGGCGATCTGCATTTCCTGTCGGCCAGCGATGCGCTGACGTGGGTGGACGTGACGGCACCCGGTGATGGCTGCGCCTTTGCACTATGCGATCCGGTGGCGGTGACGGGGGTTGCGCCGGAGAACAAGCGTTGGCCATTGGTGATGTCGGCGGCGTTTACGCAGACGCTGTCGCCCGCGCGGTGGAAGGAATTGCGGTGGAAGTTTTTTCGGCTGCATTTCCAGTATCTGTGCGCCTTTGACCGCCCCGGCGATTATGACTATTTCCAGATCACCGCGGGGCCGCAAACCCTGGCAGCGCGCTATGCCGGGCGAAAACCGTCCGGAAGCCGGATCGAGACACCGTTGTCAGGCTATCGCGGCATGGTGCCATGATCCCGCCCAAGCCCACACCCCGTGCGGACCGCGTGTCGCTATGGCGCTACATGCGGCTGTTTCGTGCCGATATTTTGTCGGCGCAGCCCGCACGGCTGTACCGGGCATGGATGGCCGAATTTCGCACGCCGTTCTTTCGCAGCTATCTGTGCAATGATCCGGCGTTGATTGATCTTGTGCTGAAGGTCCGCCCCGACGATTTCCCGAAATCCGACCGGATTGGCGAAGGGTTGCGCCCGTTGCTGGGGAATTCGGTTTTCGTGACCAATGGCGATGTCTGGCGGCGGCAACGGCGGATCATCGACCCGGCGTTTGAAGGGGGGCGCTTGCGCGACACGTTCCCGGCGATGTGGGCGGCGGGGCAGGCGGCGGTGGCGCGGATGCGACATGGCACGGTGGAGGTTGAGGCGGAAATGAGCCATGCGGCGGCAGATGTGATCTTTCGCACGCTGTTTTCCATTCCGATCGAACATGAGATCGCGGCAGAGGTGTTTGCCGAATTTCGCACCTATCAGCGCACGCAGCCGATCTTGAACCTTGCCGCGTTTTTGCCGTTGCCTGCGTGGTTTCCGCGCTTGCATCGGGGTGCGACCAAACGGTCGGCGGCGGTGATCCGGGGATTGATTGCGCGCCTGACAGAAGGGCGGGCGGCGGCGATTGCGGCAGGCACGGCACCTGATGATCTGGCGACCAAGATCATGGTCACGGCGGACCCGGAAACCGGAGAGCGGTTTTCGACATCGGAAATGGTTGATCAGGTTGCGATCTTTTTTCTGGCGGGACATGAAACCAGCGCTTCGGCCCTGTCTTGGGCGCTGTATCTGCTGGCCATGTTCCCGGATGTGCAGGACCGGGTTGCGGCCGAGGCGGCCAGTTTGGGCGATACGCCCGATTTTGCGGTGATGGCGCGGTTGAAATACACGCGCGATGTGTTCCGCGAGGTTCTGCGACTGTATCCACCGGTGCCGATGATGGTGCGCGAAAACACCCGCCCAGAGGAATTGCGCGGGCGCCGCGTCAAACCCGGCGCGCAGATCGTGCTGAGCCCGTGGCATCTGCATCGCCACGAGCGCATTTGGGCGAACCCGGATGGGTTTGATCCGGCGCGCTGGCAGACCGAAGAAGGGCGGAGTTGCGCGCGGGATGCGTATCTGCCGTTTTCGGCAGGATCGCGGGTGTGCACGGGGGCCGGTTTTGCGATGGTCGAAGGGGTGCTGCTGCTCGCCATGCTGGTCCGCGCGTTCCGTTTTGACCGTGTGACTGGTCGCGATCCTGTGCCTGTGGCACATCTGACGGTGCGGGCGCAGGACGGCATATGGTTGCAGATCGGACCACGCGCCGCGAAGTGATTCGTTTCCGCCGTGACCCCAGAGCTTTCACAAGGGTTTTGGTGCGGTATCAGCGGAACTTCGCCAACGACAGGGCTTCGTGAAAATTATTGACGTTACGTCAAATCGTTGTGCGACGGCAGGCTATTGTTTCCATATCTGAAATAATGATGGCCTTGATGACCTGACTGTTTCCATAATTTCAAGTAATTTCGGCGTATTTGCGCGAAAACCACAGTGTTGCGATCTACCAGAAGGAGTTTTCGACCAAAGATTGACTCAATCCAGAGGAGAAGGTTATTTTCCCTGAAGATTTCCCATGCGCGTGAGATTGATTGCATTGTAAATCGCGTCGCATCGGACCCTTGCTGCCAGTTTGGGTTGATCGTTTCGTCGGGGGACTAGAAAAATGTTTGCTGAAATTCAGGGCTCCAATCGTTGGTCATTTGGTCGTCTCGTGCACGGAATGGGAACGATCAGAATTGCGGTCCCGGCGTGGCGTTTGCCCCGAGAACATGCAGCAGAAGAAGGGGCATGCCGCCTGTCGCAACAGGAATTGGTTGCGCTGTTCCACAGTGAATTGCGCCCCGTAAAGCGGATCGTCAAAACGCCCGACACCGAGTTCACTGCGGCAGAAAATTTGCAGCGCCAGAGCATGGCGCGGCTTCGTTCGGCGCTTTATACGACCTGAGTGGGCGGCGCGCTGTCAACACCGCAAGACAAGCGACAGAAGTTCAAGGTCGGCATGGTGTCGATGGTGCCGTGATCTGGTGCAGGTGCCGTTGCGGCGATTGGGCTGGCGCGGAACAGCAAGCCGTTGGTCACGCAGGCGGTCGCTGGCCATAAAGCCCCATGCGACGCCCCATGATCCACCAGACTGCTGCAATTATCGCAAGGCTGACCAGCCCGTCCGAAAAGTAATGCCAGCCCAGATGCACCGACCCGACCCAGATCAGTGCAACATAGGCCGCCAGCACGACGCCGAGCACCCGGCTGATGTGCCATGCTGCAAAAGCCCAAAGTGAGGCCAGCACGATGTGCATCGAGGGCATGGCAGAAATGCCCGAACCGACACGGACGATGCCTTCGTTATAGGCATAAAGCAGATAGTCCTGCGCGCGCAGCGCAAACAGCGGGGCAGCGGGGTCTGATTGCCCGCGCAAGCGGGTCTGCAGGTCGCCGAACGTTTGACCATCGCCAAAGAGAATGCCGTCAAAGACCGGGCCAGCGGATGCAAGCAGGTGCGCCGCGATCATGCCGACGACGACATAGCCCAGCAGAAACGTGCTCATGTAGGTAAAGCGCAGGGCGGGGTGCAGACGCAGGCCGACGCAAGCGGTGTAGCCGATCATCATCGGCAGGAATGCGGGGTGGTAGATATAGTCGATCCACGCGGTGACAGCAGCTTGCGGGAACAGCGCGTGGGTCAGGACCCACGCGTCGGTGCCGCCAAGCAGGCTGCGGTCGAGCGCCGCAAAAAGCGCGTCGTGGTGAAAGCCGCCGCTGCGGATCACGAGGGTTTTATAGACCGTAAAGCTGCCGACTGTCAGGGCAAAGCCGCACAGGCCAAAGGCCAAATCCACGATGGCAGGGTTGCGAAAATAGGCGCGATACCACGCACCGCCGGCCTGCTGCGGGTTTGTGCGCAGCGCCTTGATGCGTCCGAAGATGAAAGCAGGCAAGAAAAACAGCAGGGTAAGGGCCGTCGCCGCGATCAGATACACGCCGACAGTTGTCACCAGTGCCACCCACGGGGATGTTTCGGCCAAGGCACCGAGAAGACCGACGGCAAAGACCGAAAGCAGGGTCACGAGCAGGCGGAACTGCATCGCCGGACGACCCCAGTCTTGCGTCACAAGGTTGCGGAGGTCAAACAGGCCCGGTGAAACCAGCTGCTGCGGCGGCGCGATTTTTGGCATCTGGCAACAATCCTGCTTGGTTGATGCCGGATTGACGGTTTTGCCGGGCGAATTTTGGGCCGGGCCGGGGCCAAATTGTGGCCATGATCGACTTTCGTATTGCTGTTTTGCCGGGGGTCGTCAGCCGCCTTGCGTCTGACTGGCCTGCAACACGAACACCCGGATGGCCGAAGCAAGCCCGACATCACCGTCGCGCGCGTCGTCAATTTCTGCGACAAGCGCGTTCAGCGTCTGACCACGCGTCGCCGCGATGGCGCGGAAGGCGTCCCAGAACGCGGATTCAAGCGAGATACTGGTGCGGTGCCCGTGCAGCGTGACCGAGTGTTTGACGGGCCGCCCGGTCATTCCTTGGCGTGTCCGTCCAGATCGCGCGCGGCCTTTTCGGCCACGGCGGCCTCGCGCTGTTTTTCCGCCTTGCTGCGCCCGAACTTTGCGACGTTCGCAGCAGCAGTGGCGCGTTCGGCATCGCGCGCCTTTGCCTTGCGGGCCTTGTTCAGGTTGACAACACTCATCCCTTGGGGCCGATCATGTCTTCGGGGCGGACCACGCGATCAAAGGTTTCGGCATCGACATAGCCAAGTGCAATCGCCTCTTCGCGCAGGGTGGTCCCGTTCTTGTGGGCGGTTTTGGCAACCTTGGTCGCGGCGTCATAGCCGATGGTCGGGGCAAGCGCGGTGACCAGCATCAGCAATTCCTTCATCAGCTTGTCGATACGCGCGGTGTTGGCTTGGGTGCCCACGACCATGTTGTCCGTGAACGATCCCGCCGCATCGCCCAAAAGCTGCATGCTTTGCAGCACGTTATAGGACATGACCGGGTTGTAGACGTTCAGTTCGAAATGCCCCTGCGATCCGGCAAAGCCGACAGCGGCATCATTGCCCATGACCTGCACGCAGACCATGGTCAGCGCTTCGGCCTGGGTCGGGTTGACCTTGCCGGGCATGATGGATGACCCCGGTTCGTTTTCGGGCAGGATCAATTCGCCCAAGCCTGACCGGGGGCCGGACCCCAGCAGGCGCAGGTCATTGGCGATCTTGAACAACGATGCGGCGACGGTTTTCAGCGCGCCAGAAAACATCACCATGGCGTCATGGGCCGCCAGCGCCTCAAACTTGTTGGGTGCCGTCTTGAAGGGCAGGCCCGTGATTTCGGCAATCGCGGCGGCCACGCGGGTATCCCAGCCGACGCGCGTATTCAGCCCGGTGCCGACAGCGGTGCCGCCTTGGGCCAGTTCATAGATATCCGGCAGGCATTGCTTGACCCGTGCGATGCCCTTGGCGACCTGATGCGCATAGCCGGAAAATTCCTGCCCAAGGGTCAGTGGGGTTGCATCCTGCGTATGGGTACGGCCGATCTTGATGATATGATAGAAATCCTGCGCCTTGTGGGCCAGCGCGTGATGCAGCTTTTCCAGCCCCGGCAGCAGCACATCGCGCGCCATCATGCCGATGGCCACATGCATTGCTGTGGGGAAGGTATCGTTCGACGATTGCCCCATGTTGACGTGATCGTTTGGATGGACCGGCTTTTTCGACCCCATCACACCGCCCAGCATTTCGATGGCGCGGTTACTGATAACCTCGTTTGCGTTCATGTTGGATTGGGTGCCGGACCCGGTCTGCCAGACCACCAGCGGAAAGTTGTCGTCAAACTTGCCGTCGATCACTTCTTGTGCCGCCGCCGCGATGGTTTCACCCAAGGTCTTGTCGATGTCGCCCTGTGCGATGTTGACCTGCGCGCAGGCCTTCTTGATGACACCGAGTGCGCGGATGATCGCAACGGGCTGGCGTTCCCAGCCGATGGGGAAGTTGATGATCGATCGCTGCGTCTGTGCGCCCCAGTATTTGTCGGCGGGCACGTCGAGTGCGCCAAAGCTGTCAGTTTCTGAGCGGGTGCTGGTCATGGGGGCCTCTGTCTGGTTTCAGTCCCTGTAGGACGGGCAATCGCGGAAATCAATCGGCATGCGACAGTATACTAAGCGGTCTTGCGGTAGCAGTAGACGCGCGCGGGCGGCAGATTGCGCCAGACGCGGGGGCCGGGGGTGACGGCAAGGTTCAGGCTGGCACGGATGTCGTCTGGCACAGGCGCCCGCGCGCCATAAGTGAATTGGTGCATGACGCCATCCGGGCGCATTGCATGGATGGAGGACAGAAGGATGGCCCGCGTCAAGGCGGCCGGAAACGACAGCAGGGGCAGGCCCGAAACGATGGCACCGACATCCGCGCAATGGTCGGCGACTGACTGTGCGCCACCGGTCACGATGTGCACGCCATGAAACTTTGCGCGCAGAGCGGTCGCAAAATCGGGGTTCAGTTCGAACAGCGTCAGGTTGTCAGGCAACACGCCACGGTCCAGCAAGGCACGGGTAAAGACCCCTGTTCCGGGGCCAAATTCGACAACGCGGCCGGTTTGCGGCCCAATACCATCCGTGATTGCGCGAGCAAGACCTCGCGATGACGGGGCAACTGCAGAAATCGTGGTTGGATTGCGCGCAAGCTGTCGCATGAACAGGGCAAAATCCGTTGGCATGCAGTCTCCGTCAAAGGGGTCGGTGGGATGCGGACCCGGTCATGGCTAGGCGGCGCAGCACAGGGCGGGCGCACCCGCGCGATGCTGCCTATTTGCGGAATTTGTCGAGGCTCACGATCTCGGCCTCGGGGCGGGGGTGATCGTCGTCGTCGTCGGTACCATCGTCGTCGTCGTCATCGTCGTCATCACCGTCGTCGTCATGTGTTTCAAACCGCAGGCCGAATTCAACGGAAGGATCGACAAAGGTGCGCACGGCATCGAACGGAATGACCAAAGGTTCAGGTGCGTTGCCGAAGTTCAGCGTGATGGTAAAGCCGTCGTCAGTGACGTTCAGGTTTTCGAACCAATGCTGCACGACGATCGTCATTTCATCGGGATAACGTGTGTGCAGCCAGTCGGCGATGGCGACATCCGGGTGATTGGTGTCAAAGGTGATGAAGAAGTGATGATTGCCGGGCAGGCCATGGTCGGCCACGTCGGACAGCACGCTTTGGATCAGCCCACGCATCGCGCGGTGCATCAGGTTGCCGTAATCAATCGACCGCGCCATGCCACAATCCTTCGCCAGTGGGGTCAGCATAGGGGGGGTCTGGCGCGAAGGAAAGAGGGCTTTGGTCAGATCATCAAGGCCAGTGCGCCACTTGTCGCTGCCACAGCCAGCACGGCAATCAGGTTCCAGTGCCGGATCAGAAGCAACCATCCGCACAGCACCGCGATGATGACGGCGGGCAGGTGGAGCGAGGTCAGATCAGGCAGGATCATGTGCAACGGGCCTGCCTCCAGCGAGGTGACGCGGGCGAAAAACACATGGGTTGCAAACCACAAGGACAGGTTGGCGATCACGCCGACGACCGCCGCGGTGATCGCCGATAGCGCGCCGGCAAGGCGCGGCATCGCCGTGATCCGGGCCAGCCACGGCGCGCCTGCGAAGATCCAGAGGAAACAGGGCGCGAAGGTCATCCACAGCGTCACGATGGCCCCCGCGATGCCATACCAGATCCCGCCCTGTTTGAACGCGGCCATATAGCCGACGAATTCAGTGACCAGAATCAACGGCCCTGGTGTGGTTTCGGCAAGTCCCAGCCCCGTCATCATTTCGGGCAGGGTCAGCCAGGCGCGGTCTTGCACCACCTCTTGTGTCATCCATGCAAGCACGGCGTAGGCACCGCCAAAGGTCAGCACCGCGAGTTTGGAAAAGAACGTGGCCAGATCGGCGAGCAGGCCGCCTTCAAGCCAGATCAGCAGGCCCAGCGGCACCAGCCAGACCGCACCCCAGATCGCGATGGCCTGCAATGACTGACGCAGCGCAGCGGGCGGGGCTAAGGTCACAGCCGGGGCCATGCCCCTTGCGGTGGCAAAGCCCCACAGCGCAGCGGCCCCAATGATCACCGGAAACGGCAGGTTAAAGGCGAAAAGTCCGACGAAGGCCAGCCCCGCGATGACCCATTGTGCGCGGCCCTTCAATGCGCGTTTGCCCACACGCAGCAGCGCCTCGATCACCACCACAACGACGGCGGCTTGAATGCCGAAGAACAGCGCGCCCACCAAAGGCACATGACCAAAGCTGGCATAGACCATCGACAACGCCAGCACGACGATGGCCCCCGGCAGCACAAACAACAGCCCCGCGATCAGCCCGCCAAGAACGCCATGCAGGCGCCAGCCGATCCACGTGGCCAGTTGCATCGCCTCGGGCCCCGGCAGCAGCATGCAGAATGACAGGGCGGACAGGTAGTCTTTCTCATTCAGCCATTTGCGGTCGTCCACCACCTCGCGGTGCATCAGCGCGATTTGTGCGGCTGGTCCCCCAAAGGACAGGATGCCGATGCGCCCGAAGGTGCGGATCAGTTCGGACAGGGTTGGCATCATGCTGGGTGACCAGCGGGCCAGTCATGGCCTTCGTCAAACCCGTCTCGGGCCCAGCGGTAAAGGGCGTCATACATCAGCATTCCGGCGTCAAGCTGTGCCAGATCATCACGAAACATCCGTGACAGCCCGACCGAAAGGGCAAGCAAGCCTGCCGCTTGCGGTGCCAGATCGTGCCGGTCGGTGTCAGCCCCGCGCACAACCAGTGCCAAACGGTCCAGCGCGGGGGTGGACAGGCCGCATTCGGTGATGAGCGTATCAAAGGTGCAGGTGTCGCCGCGATGGCTCCAGAATACGCCCGCGATGTCGAAGGGCGTGGCGTCAAAGCGGGATGCCACGGCCTCGACCTCGGACGGGGCGACGAACAGGAACCGCGCTGCCGGGTCGATAAAGCGCCGGATCAGCCATGGGCAGGCGATACGGTCGATTTTCGGGCGATGGCGGGTGACCCAGAGGTTGGTCGCGGGCAGGCTGGATACGGGCACCATTGGCAGGGATGCCGCGCGCCATGCCTCGGTCCCGCCTTCAAGGGTTTCTGCCGCAATGCCAGAGGTGCGCAGCAGGGCGGCCGCACCTTCGGACAGTTTCTGGCCACGTTGGCAGACGACAACCACGCGCAAGCCCGTCAGGCTGGCAGCCAATCCGGCGATGTCACCGTGCGCATGGCGCGTGGCGGCCGGGATCAGATGGGGATGGGCGGCAAAATCATCGGGGATGCGCACGTCGATGATGCGGGGTGCATCAGGTGTGCCTACCAAGCGCATCAGTTGGGCAGGCGTGATCTGGGTCGGTCCGGGCATCAGGGGCATCCTTCATCAGGGTTGAAAAGGGATGCGATACTTGGGCTGACGCCTCACGGGGCGGTCGCGAACCCCATAGTTTGTCATAGACCCACGCCATTGCGGTGGTCAAGCGTCGAAGGGGTTACGCACCGATGCCACAGTTCTGATAGCGGGTAACCTGAAAGGAGGTCTGGCCTTCTGTGAAACTTTCCTGGTTGTTGAATGGGCCAAATGTCGAAACGGTTGGTGGAAAGGCAGGTTCGCCTTCAAATCCGCCGTTCGTGGTCAGACGTTGACCGCGCAACGTGTTCTGACCGACGTAGACCTGCGCGGCACCATCGGCGTTGCGATAGACATAGCGGCAGGCGCCCGGAAGATTGTTGCAGGATGCAGGATCGAACGTCTCCCACTGGCCGCCTGCCCAATCCTTGCGCAGCATCAGGCCGTCTGCGGAATAGGTCGTTGTGCGGATCAGACGGCGGCCTTCCGGGCCTTCATAGGTTTTCATCACATGGGTATTGCCGCGCTGTCCCACGTATTCATCCACCACCTCTTCGCCCGATCCATAACTGCCGAAAATGCGACAGCCGACGGGCATCTGGTCAAAGCGGATGCCGGGAATTTCTGCGGCGGCGGGTGTGGCCAGACAGGCAAGGACGAAGGCAAGGTGTTTCATTGCGGCCTCTGCAAGGGTCAGAGACAACCCTTCCGTATGGGCCAGTCCGAAGCAAGAAAAATCCGTCCGGGGAATGAAGTGCAGGCTTCTGTTGCCAGGTGCCTGCGAACCCCGCCTTACGCGGCTAAGCGCAAGGACTTAGTTTCGGCGACGCGAACTGCTTACGCAGCAAGCGCCATTGCCGGAGCACGGTTGTCATTGGCAACTGTACTTGCGGTCCGATAACGGTGGTACCTACCGAGCAAAAGCTGGCCCCTTTAGACGTTCGTCGATCCTATTTCGACCCCAACCGCCCCCAATGAGGGAGAAGTGGTGGAGTCGCCGGGTACCGCCCCCGGGTCCGAGCCGCGTATTACGGGTGCGTTTATCGCCATAGTCCGGGTTGCCCCGCACAAGTGGCAATATAGGAGCCGGGGGCGGTGCGCGCAAGGCACACATGAAAACGCCCGGAAGGCCTGACCTTCCGGGCGTTCAGGTTCAATTCAAGTGCGATCAGAAGCCGGATTTGATCAGTTCGAACTCTTCCAGCATGCGGTCGCGCATTTCGGTCGGGATCGGCACCTGCGGCATCAGTTTGCCGTCGATCGGGTTCACGTCGGCCGCGACAAGCGCTTCGGGGGCGATCGTTGCAAGACCCGCATCATTGGCACTGGCATAGCCGAAGTTATCAAGCATCACCTGCGCCAACTCTTTGGCGATGAAGGAATTGACGTAGTCATAAAGCTTGTCTTCGCTGCCGGGGCCGTCTTTCATGTTCACAAGGCCGCAGAACCATGTGGTGACACCTTCGGCCGGGGTGCGCTGGAAACCAACGGGAAAGCCGTCGGCGCGCAGCAACGCCACGGCGTCGTTCCATGCCCATGACACCTGCACTTCGCCCGTCGCCATCAGTTGCGTCAGTTCCGACGGGTCAGACCAGTAGGCGCGCACGTTGGGGTGGACCTGACGCAGCCAGTCAGCGGCGGCGGTGAACTGTTCATCCGTTATATCCGTCCATGTAGACTGGCCCGTCGCCAGAAGGGCGAGCGTCCAGACATCATCGGTATTGTCGGGCAACGAGATGCGGCCTTCGTATTTCGGGTCGAGGAACACCGAGAGCGAGGCCACGTCTTCGGCGGGCACGCTTTCGGTATTGTAGGCGATTGCGGTGAACGCATAGTCGGTCGGCAGGAACCACACGCCTTCATCATCAACAAAGGCGCTGCTTTCCAGCATGCGCGGCGCGATGTTGGCAAATTCCGGGATGCGGCTGGTATCCCAAGGTTCAATCAGACCGGCGGCACGGTATTTCGGCACCATCTGCGAGCAGGGATGCACGACATCGGCCTTAAAGCCGGAGGATACTTTCTGGAACGCCTCGTCATCATCGGCGAAGAACGAATAGGTTGGCGCCTGGCCATGCGTCGCGGTGTAGCCTGCGCTGAGGCCGGGAATTTCCCAACCGGCCCAGTCGAAAACCAGCAGATCGGGGTCGGTTGCGTGGGCGGGCAGGGACATTGCCGCGGCAATGGCCGCGCCTGTGAAAAGTGATGCTCTGACGGTCATGTGTTCTCCTCGGCGGTTGATGTGGACGCCGATCCCCCCGAACCGGACTGTCCTTATACCTGAACGCTAGAATAGCAGGGACGCTTGCACAAGCGCGCAAATACAGGTGTATAGATTGTGATCGCATGACAAGGCTGCGGACGCAAATTTTTCGCGCGTCTGGCGGCGCAGGGGCTGGCAATGCGGGGAAATGCCCGCATTTGGCGCAAGATCAGGGGGCAGAGGCGATGTTTCGAGCATTGGTTGTTGAAAAGGATGACGCCGGGGCGACCACGGCGCAGGTGCAGACATTGCCCGATGACCGGTTGCCGGAGGGCGACGTGACGGTGGCTGTGCAGTACTCCACGCTGAACTACAAGGACGGGTTGTGCCTTGGGTCGGGGGGCGGATTGGTGCGGCAATGGCCGCATGTGCCGGGGATTGATTTCGCGGGCGTGGTCGAGGCATCGACCGATGCGCGCTATGCCAAGGGCGACAAGGTTGTGCTGACGGGATGGCGCGTGGGTGAGGCGCATTGGGGCGGCTATGCCACCCGTGCGCGGGTCAAGGCGGACTGGCTGGTGCCGCTGCCGGAGACCATTTCGCCGCGCGCGGCAATGGCCGTGGGGACGGCGGGGCTGACGGCGATGCTGGCGGTGATGGCGCTGGAGGATCACGGGCTGAGCCCCGACAAGGGTGAGGTGCTGGTGACGGGTGCGGCGGGTGGGGTGGGGTCGGTCGCGACGGCGATCCTTGCGCATCTGGGATATCAGGTTGCGGCGGTGACGGGGCGGCCCGAGACGGAAGGCTATCTGCGCGATCTTGGGGCCGCCCGCATCATCCCACGCGCGGAGCTTGCGGAAACGGTCAAGCGGCCGCTGGAATCCGAGACATGGGCCGGGTGCGTTGATGCGGTCGGTGGTGCCATGCTGGCGCGGGTGCTGGGGCAGATGAAATACAACGCATCCGTGGCCGCAGTGGGACTGGCGGGCGGGGCGGCGGTGCCTGCGACCGTGATCCCGTTCCTGCTGCGCGGGGTGAATCTGCTGGGCATCGATTCCGTGCTGCGCCCCTACGCCGACCGGGTGCGGGCATGGGACCGGATCGCCGCCGATCTGCCGATGGACAAGCTGGAGGCGATGATCCAGCCTGCAGTGCTGGGCGATCTGCCCGCCTTGGGTGCGGCGATCCTGAAGGGCGAGGTGCAGGGGCGCGTGGTGGTGGATGTGAACGGGTGAAATTGACGGCTGTCAATTTTCAGTTTTATCATTGTAAAACAACAGCTTGGCAAAAATTACCTCGGCTGCGTTAAGACTTCTTGAAACATTGCGTGATCGACCGCCCGACGGCGCGCTGGTTCTGACGGGCCGGATGCGCCCGGCGCGCCCGCGTGCCATTGACGGACCGCGCAGGGAAATTTTGTGGCGATAGGCCGACGATCATGTCGGTTCTTGCGCAATCAGGGTTCGATTCCGACACGCGCGATTTGCCGCAGTTGTGACCAATCTTTGCGCCAACAACCCAGTGGTGTGGTCAATGCGCCCGGCAATCAACCAGAAGGGATGGAACCACCATGGCATTGAAACCACCAATGACAGAGCTGCCGATCAAGACCGCCGAAAGCGGCCTTTATCGCGGCTTCAGCATCGACGTGACCCTGATCAGCAAGGCCATCATCGGCGTTCTGGTGATCTGGGCCGTAGCCTGGCCGGAACAGGCCGGAGCGGTGCTGACAGGTCTGAACAGCTTTATCCTGTCGAACTTCGCGACATGGTATGTGGCGGTGATGGCCGGCTTTGTGCTGATGTGCATCGTGCTGGCGATCTGGCCTGCCGCCGGCCGGCTGAAGATGGGACGCCCCGAGGATGTGCCGGAGTTTTCCAACTTTTCGTGGTTTTCGATGATGTTCGGCGCGGGCATCGGGGTCGGCATGCTGACCTGGGCCGTGGCCGAACCAATCTATCACTTTGCCAACAATCCCGATGTCATTCAGGGCCTTGCCACCGGGGGAACAGAAGACAACCAGTTGAACGCCTATAAATGGTCCTATCTGCACTGGGGCTTTTCGGCGTGGTCGTCCTATGCTGTCTGCGGGCTTGCCTTGGGCTATTTCGCCTACCGGCGCGGGCTGCCGTTGACCATCCGGTCGTCGCTGGCACCGCTGTTCGGCAAATCGCTGTCGGGGCCGCTGGGCCATCTGATCGACATCGTGGCCGTGGTGGCGACCATTCTGGGCGTGGCGCAGACGCTGGGTTTCGGTGTGAACCAGTTCGTTGACGGGCTGTCGCGCATCGGAGTCGGTGGTTGGCTGATGAATGCGGAAGGCACGCCGTCGGCGGCGGGTATCATCTTTGCCATCGCGATCATCATGGGCGCATCAACCCTTTCGGCGCTGTCGGGCGTGGGCAAGGGGATCAAGTGGCTGTCGAACATCAATATGGGGCTGTCGATCTTTCTGCTCGCGTTCTTCCTGATCTTCGGGTCCACCTTCTTTGGCCTGTGGGCGCTGTTCGTCGGCATGTGGAACTATGTCATCGCGCTGCCGGGCATGATCTTTACTGTCTATCGGGGCGGCACTGAAGTGGGCGACGCGCTGGTGGGCTGGCAGGGCGGCTGGACTGTGTTCTATTGGGCCTGGTGGGTGGCTTTCGCGCCGTTCGTGGGGCTGTTTCTTGCCCGTATCAGCCGGGGGCGGACGATCCGCGAATTCGTGCTGGGGGCGGTGATCGTGCCTGCGATCATGTGCTTTGTCTGGTTCGCCTTTGCGGGCGGCACGGCGATTGATCTGGAGCTTTCGGGCGTGGCACAGGGGGCCATCAACAGTGCGACCGATGGCGGCAAGATCTTTGCAATGACGGATATTCTTCTTGGCACAGGGACACTGGGCTGGCTGATGGCGGTGCTGATCGTCATTCTGCTGATGACCTATCTGGTGACATCGGCGGATTCGGCCATCCTGATCGTGAACACGATCAATGCGGCCGGTGACGAAGGGCCCAAGGCGCGGCCGCATATCATCTTCTGGGGCATTGCCCTTGGTGCGGTGGTGGCGGCCTTGCTGCTGATCGGTGGGATCAGTGCGATCCAGACCGCGATGGTGATCGGTGCGCTGCCGTTTTCGGTGGTGATGGTGCTGATGTGCGTATCCTTGCTGAAGGCCATCTACAACGACAGCCGTCGCGATGCGGCGGGGATTGATCCTTATGGCGAGCCGACAAGCACGCCCGCCGAATAGGACCGATCAAGGTTTGAAGAAGGGCCCCGCGCGCAATCCGCCGCGGGGCCTTTTTCATCTGACAAGGCTTGTCTTGTGCTGCGCGCCGCGTCATCCCTTGGGCCAGCAGCAGGAGTAAGCCATGCCCCTTGATCTATCCTTTGTTCGTGCCCAGTTCCCCGCCTTTGCCTCGCCCGGCTTTGCGGGACAGGCGCATTTTGAAAATGCAGGCGGGTCATACCCTTGCAGCCGTGTGGTGGAGCGCCTCGCGCGGTTTTACAATGACCGCAAGGTGCAGCCCTATCACCCTTTCCCACCGTCCGAGATTGGCGGGGCGGAAATGGACGAGGCGCGCGACAGGTTGGCCGCGATGATGGGTGTGGCAGCGGATGAGGTGAGCTTTGGGCCATCGACGTCGGCCAACACTTACGTGCTGGCGCAGGCGATGCGGCAATGGATGGCGGGCAAGGGCGCCATTGTGGTGACCAATCAGGACCACGAGGCAAATTCAGGCGTCTGGCGGCGGTTGGCCGACAGCGGGGTAGAGGTGCGCGAGTGGCAGATTGATCCGCAGACGGGGCTTTTGGATACGGGCGATCTGGCGGGGTTGCTGGCGGATGGGCAGGTGCGGCTGGTGGCCTTTCCGCATTGTTCCAACGTGGTGGCGGCGATCAATGACGTGGCGGCGATCTGTGCGATGGCCCGCGCAAGCGGCGCGTGGTCGGTGGTGGACGGGGTGTCCTATGCGCCGCATGGGCTGCCGGACATTCCCAGCCTTGGTTGCGATGTGTATCTGTTTTCGGCCTACAAGACCTACGGGCCGCATCAGGGGATCATGACGATTGCGCGCACCATGGGTGAGACGCTGCCTGCGCAGTGTCATCATTTCAATGCGGGCAGCCTGTATAAACGGTTTACGCCTGCGGGCCCCGATCATGCGCAGATTGCGGCCTGTGCGGGGATGGCCGATTACATCGACGATCTGGCGGCGCATCATGGCATCACGGGGGACGCACGCGCGCGCAATCGGGGGGTGCATGATCTGATGCGCAGTGCCGAGATCGCGGTGGTGGCGCCGCTGCTGGACTATCTGGCCGCGCGCAATGACCTGCGGCTGATCGGGCCGCGTGATGCGGGGGCGCGGGCACCGACGGTGGCCGTGGCGCTGGACCGGGCGGCGGAGCCTGTGGCGCGCGCCTTGGGCCAGCGCGGGTTCAACTGTGGCGGCGGGGATTTCTATGGCGTGCGGCCGTTGACGGCGATGGGGGTTGATCTGGAACGGGGGGTGCTGCGGATGAGCCTTGCGCATTACACCACTGCCGCAGAGGTGGCGGGCCTGATCGCGGCGCTGGATCAGGTGTTGTGAAAGGCAGGGGGCTTTGCGCCCCCTCTTGGCCTCTGGCCAATTCACCCCCGCAGGATAGTTGGAAACAGAGGAAGCTGCAAAAGTGATCCAAACACGAGGGTCACGCGTAACAGTTTCTAAAGGGAATTTTTATCCGCAACATGACTGACGCGCCGCTGATCCTGTGGTTTCGCCGTGACCTGCGGTTGGGCGATCATCCGATGTTGGCGGCGGCCGTGGCATCCGGGCGGCCACTGATCCCGCTGTTCATTCTGGACCCGGAAACAGAGGCCTTGGGGGCGGCTGCGAAGTGGCGGCTGGGGCTGTCGCTGGCGGCATTTGATGAAGCGTTGCAAGGGGTTGGGTCGCGGCTGGTGTTCCGGCGCGGGGCGGCGCTGGCGGTGTTGCAGGGGCTGATTGCGCAGACGGGTGCGGCGGGGGTGCATTGGTCGCGGCTGTACGATCCGGCGGCGATTGCGCGGGATACCGGCGTGAAGGCCGCGCTGAAGGGCGTGGTGGAGGTGGCGAGCCATCCGGGCCATCTGCTGCATGAGCCGCATATGGTGGAGACGGGAACAGGCGGGTTTTACCGGGTTTACACGCCGTTCTGGCGGGCGGTGAAGGGGCGCGACGTGGCCTGGCCCTTGCCCGCGCCAAAAGCGCTGCGCGCACCTCAGATCTGGCCCGCGTCAGAGCGGTTGGCCGAGTGGCATCTGGGGGCTGCGATGAACCGGGGGGCGGATGTCGTGCGCCCCTATCAGCGGGTGGGCGAGGCGGCGGCGCTGGAGCGGTTGGATTGGTTTTTGTCGGGTCCGGTGGACAGGTATGACGAGGGCCGCAACCTGTGTGCTGTGGAAGGGACATCGGGCCTGTCGCAGAACCTGGCACTGGGCGAGATCGGGCCGCGCACGGTTTGGCATGGGGGCATGCGTGCACTGCATGAGGGGCGCGCGGGGGCGGAGACATTCTGCAAGGAAATCGTGTGGCGCGAGTTTGCCTACCATCTGATGTATCACACGCCTCATATCACGCATGCGAACTGGAAGCCGGACTGGGACGCCTTTCCGTGGCGCGGCGATAACCCCGACGCGATGCGCTGGCGGCAAGGCATGACGGGCGAGCCGTTCGTCGATGCCGCGATGCGCGAGATGTATGTCACCGGCACGATGCACAACCGTGGCAGGATGATCGTGGCGAGCTATCTGACCAAGCATCTGTTGACGGATTGGCGGGTGGGAATGGCGTGGTTTGACGATTGCCTGACGGATTGGGACCCTGCGTCCAATGCGATGGGCTGGCAATGGGCGGCGGGGTCGGGGCCGGATGCGTCGCCCTATTTCCGCATATTCAACCCGGCGACACAGGCGGAAAAGTTTGACGCAGATGCGGTCTATCGCAAACGCTTCATCGCGGAATTGTCGCCACGGCCCGGCCCTGTTGCCTTGTCATTCTTTGATGCAGTGCCGCGTAAATGGGCGCTTGACGACACGGCACCCTATCCGATGCCCCTGATTGATCTGGGGGATGGCCGGGCGCGGGCACTAAAGGCTTATGGGGAAAGAAACTCTTGAGCATCCCATGCGTATCTGTGACGTATCAACAAATGACCCTCGGGGGAGGAATATGACGGTATTCACGACGACAAAGGGCCAGCCCGACCTGCCGCGCTATTTCGCGACAGGGTTTGAGGTGGCGCGGCAGCTGGAATGTGGGCGGCTGGATTTCGTGCTGCCAGACGGGCGGCGGTTTCGCGCGGAAGGCAAGGCGCCGGGCCCGGCGGCAGAAATCACCATCCACAATCCCGATACGTTCGGTCGGCTGATCCGTGAGGGCGATCTGGGGTTTTGCGAGGCCTATCTGGATGGGTGGTGGTCGACGCCCGATCTGATGGCGTTCATGGATCTGATCCATCAGGGCAACAATGCCGTTTATGACGGCTATCCCGGCATGGCGGTGATCCGGACGTTCGAAAAGCTGCGGTTCTGGTGGCAGTCCAATTCAAAAGAGCAGGCGAAAAAGAACATCGCCTATCACTATGATCTGGGGAACGAATTTTACCAGCTGTGGCTGGATGACACGATGACCTATTCGTCGGGTCTGTTCACCACGGGGCAGGAAAGTCTGGAGAAGGCGCAAGAGCAGAAATACAAGAGCATGGTTGATCAGATGGGGGCGAAACCCGGCGATCATGTGCTGGAGATTGGCTGCGGCTGGGGCGGGTTTGCGGAATATGCGGCCAAGGAGCGCGGGCTGCGGGTGACGGGTTTGACCATCAGTCAGGCGCAACATGACTATGCCGTGGCGCGGATCGCGAAGGCAGGATTGTCGGATCTTGTGGAAATCAAGATGCAGGATTACCGCGATGAGAAGGGGATGTATGACGGCATCGCATCCATCGAGATGTTCGAGGCCGTGGGCGAGCGGTATTGGCCCGTCTATTTCAACACGCTGCGCGACCGACTGAAACCGGGGGGGCATGCCACGCTGCAGATCATCACGGTGCAGGACAAACGCTGGGAAGTGTACAAGCGCGGCGTTGATTTCATTCAGAAATACATCTTTCCGGGCGGCATGTTGCCATCGCCATCCGCGCTGAAGACCGAAATCCACCGGGCGGGATTGCGGCTGAAAGGGTCCATCGAGTTTGGCCCGAGTTACAGCCAGACGCTGCGTCGCTGGCATGATGTGTTCAACGAACGCTGGCCGGAAGTGGCATCGATGGGCTTTGATGACCGGTTTCGCCGGATGTGGAACTTTTATCTGACCTCTTGCGCGGGGACCTTTCACGGCGGTAACTGCGATGTGACACAGATCACGGTGACACGTCCATAAAGGTGCCGATATGCCGACCGCTGCAAAACTCGTCGCATCCGTTCTGTTTGCGGCCATCTCGTTCTTCATCGCCGATCTGTATGCGCAGGGCATTACCGACGGGACCAACACCTCTTACCTGCGTGAAGGTGCGGCGGTGATCGGGCTGGTGTGCGGCTGGCGAGTGATGGGCAGGTTGGCGGGCAAGGGGATGCGCGATGCAATCGGGTCGGGCATCCGCACGGCGCTGACCATTCTGTTCTTCGTGCTGCTGTTCTTTGCGATCTACAAAATGGTCGTGACGTCCACCAAGGGCCTGTATGATGGCCCGATGGAGGCGGTTTTGGATGTTTTCAGGATCATGCTGGATTTCGGCCAGGGCATGCTGACGCCTGAACTTTTGGGCACGTTGTTCGTGGGGGGCGCGCTGGCCGGGATGGCGACGGAATGGGCCGATCGTCGTTGGCCATGACGGGCTGGATGTGACGGATTTCTTCTTTTTCGGCACGATGTGCCACGCGCCCCTGCTGCGCGCCGTGGTTGGGCGCGATGTGGAGACCGTGCCTGCGACGGTGCCGGGGCACCGGGTGGCATGGGCGGAAGGGCAGAGCTTTCCCCTGATCGTGCCTGCGACGGGGCGGTCGGCGCCTGGCGTTCTGGTGCGGGGGCTGACAGAGGCGGATATCCGGCGGATTGACTTTTACACTGCGGGTTTTGCCTGTGAGGCGCGCGATCTGGCGGTCGAGGCCGAGCCGCCCGCCGTTGCGCGCATCTATTTTGCCCTGCCGGGCCAGTGGCGGGCGGGCGCGGATTGGCTGTTTGCCGACTGGCAGGCGCAATGGGGCGATGTGGCGACCGCGACGGCCCATGATTTCATGGCGCTGTATGGGCAGGCGGACCCGGCCGCGATCCGCAAACGCTATGGCGCGATGCTGGTGCGCGGGGCGTCAACCGTGCGGGCAGCGGCGGCGGGCCCGGTGGCGTTGCGCCGTGCGATGGGCAAGGGCGATGTCGAGGTCGTCGGGCGCACGACGCCCTATGCGCATTTCTTTGCGGTCGAGGAATACGATCTGCGCTATCGCCGCTTTGACGGGACGTTCAGCCCGGTGGTCAACCGTGCCGCGTTCATTTCGGGCGATGCCGTGACGGTGCTGCCCTATGATCCGGTACGCGACCGGGTATTGTTGATCGAACAATTCCGCGTCGGGCCGTATGCGCGAGGCGATGCACAGCCCTGGCTGCTGGAGGCGATTGCGGGCCGGATTGATCCGGGCGAGACGCCTGAGGATGCCGCGCGGCGCGAGGCGGTGGAAGAGGCGGGTTTGGTCTTGCGCGATCTGCGGTTTGTCGCGGGTTATTACCCGACGCCGGGGGCCAAGGCTGAGTATCTGTATTCCTATGTTGCCGTCACCGATCTGCCGGATGGCATTGCAGGCGTATTCGGCGTGGAAGGCGAGGCCGAGGATATTCGCGGCCATCTGGTGTCGTTCGATGCGTTGATGGAACTGGTCGCGAGTGGCGAGGTGAACAACGCGCCGTTGCTGCTGACGGTGCTGTGGTTGCAGCGGGAGCGGGCGGCAATGCGGGCAGGGACCAAGGTGGCGGGGTGAACCCCGCCCTACAACGCGAGGGCCACCCATGCCCCGTTGCGTTTGGATGATCGCACGCAGGCATCGACGAAGGCCACGCCCTCCAGCCCTTCCTTGAGGCCGGGAAAGGTCACCTCGCCGTCCAGTGCCGCACCGCTGCGCCGGGCGATGATGGCGCGGGCGGCTTCGGCGTAGATGTTGGCAAAGCCCTCCAGATAGCCTTCGGGATGGCCGGGCGGCACACGCGTTACGCGCCCGGCGGCGGCATTGGCCCCGGCCCCGCCGCGCGTCAGCAGGCGTTTGGGTTCGCCAAGCGGGGTATACCACAGATAGTTCGGGTCCTCTTGCGCCCATTCGATCCCCGCCTTGGTGCCGTAGACCCGCAGGCGCAATGCATTTTCGTTGCCCGGAGCGACCTGCGAACACCACAGCATCCCCCGCGCGCCACCATGATAGCGCAGCATCACATGGCCGTTGTCATCAACGCGGCGGCCCGGCACGAAGGATTGCAGATCGGCAGCAAGGCTGTCGAGTGTCAGGCCGGTGACGAAATTCGCAAGGTTGAACGCATGGGTGCCGATGTCGCCCGTGGCCCCGCCTGCACCCGATTGCGCGGGGTCTGTGCGCCAGCCAGCCTGTTTCTGGCCCGATGCCTCAAGATCGGTGCTGAGCCAGTCTTGCGCGTATTCGACCTGCACCACGCGCAGATCGCCCAGATCGCCGCTCGCCACCATCGCACGGGCCTGGCGGATCATCGGATAGCCCGTGTAGTTATGCGTCAGTGCAAAGATCGCACCGGACGCTGCAGCAGCTTTTGCCAGCTTCTTTGCGTCAGGCAACGTGGCGGTCAGTGGCTTGTCGCAGATCACGTGGATGCCACGGCGCAGGAATTCCACCGCGACCGGCGCATGCATGTGGTTGGGGGTGACGATCGCCACGGCCTCGATCCCGTTCTTGAGCCGGGCTTCGCGCTGTGCCATTTCGGCATAGCTGCCATAGGCGCGGGCGGGGTCGATGCCCAGATCGGCACCGCTGGCCTTTGACTTTTCGGCCGTGCTGCTGAAGGCCCCTGCGACCAGTTCATACTGATCATCAAGGCGCGATGCGATGCGGTGGACTGCGCCGATGAAGGCCCCCTGACCCCCGCCGACCATGCCAAGGCGAATGCGGGGCGGGCGGGCCACGTGGGCGGCATCAATGGGCATGGGCTGTCTCCTGTTGCAGCAGGCCGCGCCGGATCAGGGCGATGGCTTCGGTGAAAACTTCGGTCGTGTCGCCAAACAGGGGCCGCCAGACGCGGGTTGCGGCGGCAATGTCGGGCAGGGCATGGCCAAATGCCTCAACCGTCAGCCAGCCGGTGTATCCGGCCGCGCGGGCGGCGGCGATGGCGGGCAGGATGGGGGCGTGGCCGCGTCCTGGCGTGCCACGGTCATTTTCGGAAATGTGGATGTGGCTGACCTGTGGCATGGTCGCGGTGAGTGCACCGACCGGATCGCGTTCTTCGATATTGGCATGGAAGGTGTCGAACAGATACCCGTAATTGGGCCGGTTCACGGCCTGCACCAGACGCGCCGCGCGTTCGCAGGTATTCAGCGCATAGCATTCGAACCGGTTCAGCGGTTCCACGGCCAGCGTGATGGCCCCACCGGCATGATCGGCCATGGCGGTCTGGGTGCGCACAAGGCGCGTCCATTCATCATCTGACAGAGGCAAGCCGGAAAACGTGCCGAGCGGCTGATAGAACGGGCCACCAAGCACTTCGGCCCCCAAGGCCACGGCGCAATCGACCAGCCACTTCAGATAATCGACGCCTGCGGATTCGTGGGCGGCCGACAGCGGATTTCGCGCCTCGTCCTGCACGATGGCAACCACGGTTGAGCGCAGCCCTTCGCCATCGAGCATGTCCTTGACGGCCCGGTAGTGGGTGGCATCACCGCCAAAGATCGGCACTTCGACCCCGTCATAGCCCGCGGATTTCAGCGCGCGCAGTGTTGGCAGCAGATCAGGCGTCAGATGGGTCGTCCACAGCAGCAGGTTGAACCCGATGGGCATCACGAGATCCCCAGCATCCGTTTGTTCGCGGCCATGTCAGTGCCGCTGTCAGCGAAATCGTCGAACGCCTTTTCCGTGACGCGGATGATGTGGTGTTTGACGAATTCGGCCCCTTCGCGCGCACCGTCTTCGGGGTGTTTCAGGGCGCATTCCCATTCGACCACGGCCCAGCCTTCGAAATCATACTGGGTGAGTTTGGAGAACACGCTTGCGAAATCGACCTGCCCGTCACCCAGTGACCGGAACCGCCCGGCGCGGTCGACCCATGATTGATAGCCGCCGTAAACGCCTTGCGACCCGGTGGGATTCAGTTCGGCATCCTTGACGTGGAACATCTTGATACGATCATGGTAAAAGTCGATATTCTGCAGATAATCAAGGTGTTGCAGCACGTAGTGACTGGGGTCATACAGCATGTTGCAGCGGGCATGACCTTTCACGCGGTGCAAGAACATCTCAAACGAAATGCCGTCGTGCAGGTCTTCGCCGGGGTGGATTTCATAGCACACATCGACGCCGCAGTCTTCGGCGTGGTTCAGGATCGGCAGCCAACGTTTGGCCAGTTCATCAAACGCGGTCTCGATCAGGCCTGCGGGGCGTTGCGGCCATGGGTAGACGTAAGGCCATGCCAGCGCGCCGGAAAATGTAGCATGTGCCGTGATGCCAAGGTTTCGTGACGCGGTCAGCGCTTTTTTTACCTGATCGACCGCCCATTCCTGCCGCGCCTTTGGGTTGCCGCGCACATGCGGGGCGGCAAAGCCGTCGAACGCGTCGTCATAGGCGGGATGAACGGCAACAAGCTGGCCCTGCAGGTGGGTGGAAAGTTCGGTGACCGCAATCCCGGATGCCGCCGCAATGCCCTTGAATTCGTCGCAGTAATCCTTTGACGTGGCGGCCTTTTCCAGATCGAACAGGCGCGCATCCCATGAGGGCACCTGCACACCCTTGTAGCCGCAATCGGCCGCCCATTTCGTGATGGCGTCCCATGAATTGAACGGGGCCGCATCGCCCGCGAATTGCGCCAGAAACAGCGCTGGTCCCTTGATCGTTTTCATTCGTCCCCCCTGACGTGCGGGTCGCTATCGCCACCCCTTGTTCAATCCCAATCCAATTCCTGCGGCTGGTCAAGGGCCTGTGCAACTGGTCCCTCCGGCCTTTCGATCGCGGCAATCACCGCCCGCGCCAGATGTGCGCCTGCACGCCCCACATCTTCACGCAGCACCAGCATCTCGCGCCGGAAACGGCGCAGGAAGTGGAAAGCCTCTTTGCCGACGATGTCGAAGTCACGCCCGATCTGCAGGCCGTTCGCCTCGGCCCCCGAGACGGCGGCCATGGCGGCGGTGGTTGATCCGCAGATGATGCCATCAGGCACCGGGGCAGTGGCCATGCGCCGGGTCATGGCCGCCTCGATCGCGGTGCCGCCGGAATCGCTGGTGGCGTCGGCAAACACCTCGGCAAAAGCATCATGATCGGCAGCCCCGTAGGTAAAGCCGTCAATCATATGCTCGGCGTAGGCATGTGCATGGGGTGGTGCGATCAGCAGCAAGCGCCGACGACCGCGCGCAGCCAAGGCCGCCACGCCAAGCCGGGCGAAGGCGGCGTTGTCATAATCAAAATACGGATGCTCGATCCCGGTTTCCGTGCGGCCATGCGTGGCAAAGGGCAAGTTCTGGGCCGCAAGATAGCGCACTCGCGGGTCATTTGCGGTGGTCTGGTTCAGGATGATGGCATCCGCCGATCCGGTTTCCACCAGATAGCGCACGGGTTCCATCGGGTCCTGATCCGGGAAGAACGGCATGACGACCATGTGATAGGAGGTGCCGCGCAATTCCTGCGCGATGGAGGAGATCAGGCGCGAAGTATGGTTCATCACATCGGCCTCGGTCGACAGCACAAGGGCGATGACATTGGTCTTACCGGTGCGCAGGCGCACCCCCGCGCGGTTCGGGCGATACCCCAGCCGGGCGGCGGCAGCGCGGACCCGCAGTTTCGTCGCCTCGCCGATATCCGGGGCATCTTTCAGCGCGCGGCTGACAGTCGCGATGGCCAGCCCGGTTTCCTGCGCGATGGTTTTCAGCGTCGGGCGCGTGTCATGGTCGAGAATCACCGGAGCCATCATTTACGCCTGCCTGTTGTCACGGCGGCTTTTTGCCATCCGGGCCGGTGTATTGCCAGTGTGAAACGAATCACCTTGGAGTTGCGCATCGACCGACAGCGACCGGTTTCGCGTGAATGCAATGCAGGTGCGGCAAGCCGAAAAAACCCACCCATGAAAGGTGTTTGGTGGCCGATCTGAAGACGGGTTTCTGCGGTGGCAAACGCCATCTGCGCGGCCTTTCTGGGCGAGATTCCGAAACCATTGAATGCGCGCCAAAAGTGATCCCACAAGCGAAAAGATTGCTTGATCTGAAAATCTATAACGTTATAGGCTGATTCTATAACGTTATAGGCAACAAAGCTGGTTTGGGAGGACTGCATGAAAACCTATACTCTGGCGGCGCTTTTGGCGTCGGTCGCACTGCCGGGAATGGCATTGGCGGAAGAACTGGAAGTCACCCATTGGTGGACATCCGGGGGTGAGGCTGCGGCGGTGGCCGAGTTCGCCAAGGCGTTTGATGCCACGGGCAACACATGGGTCGATGGCGCAATCGCAGGTGGTGGGGATACCGCGCGCCCTGTGATGATCAGCCGGATTACCGGGGGCGACCCGATGGGGGCGACGCAGTTCAACCATGGCCAGCAGGCGCTGGAGTTGGTTGAGGCGGGGTTGATGCTGGACCTGACCGAGATTGCGGAACGCGATGGCTGGCGCGAAGTGATCTATCCGCCATCGCTGTTGGATAGCTGCACGGTGGACGGGCGGATTTACTGTGTGCCTGTGAACATCCATTCGCCGGAATGGCTGTGGCTGTCGAACAAGGCCTATGAAGATGCCGGCATCCCGGTGCCGACCAACTGGTCGGAATTCGTGGCATCAGCCCCGGCCCTTGAGGCGGCGGGCAAGCTGCCCTTGGCGCTTGGCAACCAGCCGTGGCAGTCGAACCTTGCGTTCGGGGCGATCACCGTGGCCATTGGCGGGCTGGACCTGTGGAAGGCCGTCAATATCGACAAGGACATGGAGGCCGCAGCCGGGCCGGAGATGCTGAAGGTGTTCGAGGCGGCTGCAGAGGCGCGGGCGCTGGCGGCGAATTCGACGGTGCAGGACTGGAATCAGGCGACCAACCTTGTGCTGACGGGCGAGGCGGGCGGCCAGATCATGGGCGACTGGGCGCAAGGCGAATTTTCCATTGCGGAAAAGGTGGCGGGCGTCGATTACACCTGCCTGCCGGGGCTGGGCGTGAACGAATACATCTCGACCGGCGGCGATGCGTTCTATTTCCCGAAACTGGACAATCCGGCGAAAGAGGCCGCGCAACTGGAACTCGCCGCGCTGATGGTGTCGCAAGAGGTGCAGGTCGCGTTCAACCTGAAGAAGGGATCATTGCCCATTCGTGGCGACATTGATCTTTCGGCGGCCAATGACTGCATGAAGAAGGGTCTGGCCATTCTTGCTGCGGGCAATGTCGTGCCGTCGGGCGATCAGGTCTGGACGCCGGACACGGTGACCCAGGTTGAAGACCTGATGGTTGAATTCTTCAAGTCTGTGGACATGACCCCGGCCGATGCGCAGGCCCGCTGGGTCGAGATTCTGTCAGCCAACGGCTGATCTGACGATGGGGCCGCCCGTGTTTCGGGCGGCCCGTTTTCATCGCCGGCCGGGGGAACAAGATGGCACAGAATGATCGGCCGAACCGGCTGTTTCGCAACCTGAACGCCAAGCTGGCGGCGGTGCCGATGGTGCTGACCACGCTGGTGGTGTTTGTTGGCGGCACCTTGTGGACGGTGTTGTATTCGTTCACAAATTCCAAGCTGCTGCCGCGCGAAACCTTTGTGGGCTTCGATCAATACGAACGGTTGTGGAGCAACAGCCGCTGGCTGACCTCGATCGAAAACCTTTTGATCTATGGGGTTTGTTCGTTGATCTTCACGCTGGTGATCGGATTTCTGCTCGCCGTGCTGCTGGATCAGAAAATCCGGTTTGAAGACACGTTCAGGACGATCATGCTTTACCCGTTTGCGTTGTCTTTCATCGTGACGGGGCTGGTGTGGCAATGGATCCTGAACCCGGATTACGGGATACAGAAGATCGTGCGCGATCTGGGTTGGACAGGGTTTACCTTCAACCCGCTGAATGACCAATCCATTGTTATCTATGGTCTTTTGATAGCGGGGCTGTGGCAAGGCACGGGGTTTGTGATGTGCCTGATGCTGGCAGGGCTGCGCGGGATTGATGAAGATATCTGGAAAGCGTCGCGGGTCGACGGCATCCCGGCATGGAAAACCTATCTTTTCATCGTGATCCCGATGATGCGCCCGGTGTTCATCACGACGCTGGTCATCATCGCGGCGGGGATTGTGAAGCTGTATGATCTGGTTGTGGCGCAAACCAGCGGCGGGCCGGGTGTGGCGAGCCAAGTGCCAGCAATGTATGTTTATGACTACATGTTTCAGGCGCAGAACCTGGGGCAAGGGTTCGCGGCCTCGACGATGATGCTGCTGAGCGTGCTGATCGTGCTGATCCCCTGGGCTTACCTCGAATTCGGGGGCAAGAAGCATGGCTGATCTGGCATCCGGCCCGCGTGGTGCGCGCCCGCGCCGTCGTCTTTCGCCCGGCAACATCATGCTTTACAGCACGTTGTTCGTGTTTTGCCTTTACTACCTTCTGCCGCTGTGGGTCATGGTGATGACCTCGCTGAAGGGCATGCCGGAAGTGCGGATGGGCAATATCTTTGCCCCCCCGATGGAGATCACGTTTCAGCCTTGGGTGAAAGCATGGGCCGAGGCCTGCACGGGGTTGAACTGCGAAGGCCTTAGCCGGGGGTTCTGGAATTCGGTGCGCATCCTGATCCCGTCCGTGATCCTGTCGATCGCCGTGGCGAGCGTGAATGGCTATGCGCTGACCTATTGGCGGTTCAAGGGATCGGATATGTTCTTTACCATCCTGATCTTTGGCGCGTTCATCCCCTATCAGGTGATGTTGTATCCCATTGTCATCCTGTTGCGGGAAATGGGGCTTTACGGCGGCCTGACCGGGCTTGTGCTGGTGCATACGATCTTTGGCATGCCGATCCTGACACTGCTGTTCCGAAACTATTTCTCGGGCATCCCGGAGGAGTTGTTCAAGGCCGCCCGCGTTGACGGGGCCGGGTTCTGGGGGATTTATTTCCGGGTATTGATGCCAATGTCGCTGCCGATCTTCGTGGTCGCGATCATCCTGCAAGTGACCGGAATCTGGAACGATTTCCTGTTGGGTGTGGTTTATACCAAGCCCGATCTTTACCCGATGACGGTGCAGTTGAACAACATCGTCAACGCGGTGCAGGGGGTCAAGGAATACAACGTCAACATGGCGGCGACCCTGATCACCGGGCTGGTTCCACTGTTCATCTATTTCATCTCTGGCAAGTTGTTCGTCCGCGGCATAGCGGCCGGTGCTGTGAAAGGCTGACATGACGCATTCGATATCGGTCAAGGACCTGACCCTGAATTTCGGCGCGGTTTCGGTTCTGCGCAACATGAACCTTGATGTGGCAGAGGGCGAGTTCATCGTGCTGCTGGGCCCGTCAGGCTGCGGGAAATCAACGCTGCTGAACTGCTTGGCCGGGCTGCTCGACATCACGGATGGGCAGATCTGGATCAAGGGCAAGAATGTGACATGGGCTGAACCGTCCGAGCGGGGCATCGGCATGGTGTTCCAGTCTTACGCGCTTTATCCCCAGATGACGGTGCGGGGGAACCTTTCGTTCGGGCTGAAGAACGCGAAGATACCGGCGGATGAGATCGCGCGCCGCGTGGCCCGCGCCGCCGAGGTTTTGCAGATCGGCCCGCTGCTGGACCGCAAGCCTGCCGCGCTGTCGGGCGGGCAGCGGCAGCGGGTCGCCATCGGGCGGGCGCTGGTGCGCGACGTGGATGTGTTCCTGTTTGACGAACCACTGTCCAATCTGGACGCCAAGTTGCGGTCGGAATTGCGGGTGGAGATCAAGCGTCTGCATACCCGTCTGCAGAACACGATGGTTTATGTCACCCATGACCAGATTGAGGCGTTGACGCTGGCAGACCGCATCGCCGTGATGAAGGGCGGGGTGATCCAGCAACTGGCCGAGCCGCAGGAAATCTATAACCGTCCTGCGAACCTGTTTGTGGCGGGTTTCATCGGCAGCCCGTCGATGAACATGCTGCAAGGGGCGGTCGCGGATGGGGTGTTTGTCGCAGGCGATATCGCGCTGGATATGGCGGGCTATGACGGTGGTGCGATGATTGATCGGGGAAAGGTGATCCTTGGGCTGCGCCCTGAACATCTGACCATTCGGGACCCGGGGCGCACAATCCAGGCAACAGAAAGATGAGAAATCAGTGAGCCAGATAAACAAACCACTGGCTGGTCAGACAGACGGGCAACGACTCAACCCAACCAACAAAACAACAAACAAACAAACAACAAACAAACAAAAAGAAAGAAAGAAAGAAAGAAAGGAAAGAAAGAAAGGAAAGAAAGAAAGAAAGAAAGAAAAAAAAAAAATTTTTTTTTTTTTTTTTTTTTTTTTTTTTTTTTTTTTTTTTTTTTTTTTTTTTTTTTTTTTTTTTTTTTTTTTTTTTTTTTTTTTTTTTTTTTTTTTTTTTTTTTTTTTTTTTTTTTTTTTTTTTTTTTTTTTTTTAGGTTTTTTAGAGGTCATGTTAGTTTGTTTGTTTTAGGTAAGGTAAGGGTAAGTTTTGTACATTTTTTTTTTTTTTTTTTTTTTTTTTTTTTTTTTTTTTTTTTTTTTTTTTTTTTTTTTTTTTTTTTTTTTTTTTTTTTTTTTTTTTTTTTTTTTTTTTTTTTTTTTTTTTTTTTTTTTTTTTTTTTTTTTTTTTTTTTTTTTTTTTTTTTTTTTTTTTTTTTTTTTTTTTTTTTTTTTTTTTTTTTTTTTTTTTTTTTTTTTTTTTTTTTTTTTTTTTTTTTTTTTTTTTTTTTTA
>CAWAPA010000039.1:0-11292 GCA_963783595.1 uncultured Alphaproteobacteria bacterium
ACCCCGTTGGCGGGCGACCGGAATTTTGCCGACGATCACGCCGTCATGGGCGGGCTGGCGCGGTTCAACGATCTGCCTGTGGTGGTCATCGGCCATGAAAAGGGCCACGACACGAAGAGCCGGATCGAGCGGAATTTCGGCATGGCGCGGCCCGAAGGATACCGCAAGGCGATCCGGTTGATGGATATGGCGGATCGGTTCCGCCTGCCGGTGATCACGCTGGTCGACACGCCCGGCGCCTATCCGGGCAAGGGCGCCGAAGAACGCGGGCAGGCCGAGGCGATTGCAAGGTCGACCGAGAAATGCCTGCAGATCGGCGTGCCGGTGATTTCGGTCATCATTGGCGAGGGCGGGTCGGCGGTGCGGTGGCCTTTGCCACGGCCAATCGCGTCGCGATGCTGGAACATTCGATCTATTCCGTGATCAGCCCCGAAGGTTGCGCCAGCATCCTGTGGAAGGATGCCGACAAGATGCGCGAAGCCGCCGAGGCGTTGCGCCTGACCGCGCAGGATTTGCAAAAACTGGGCGTGATCGACCGGATCATCAAGGAACCTTTGGGCGGCGCGCAGCGCGGCCGCAAGGACGCGATGGATGCCGTGGGCAAGGCGATTGAAACCATGCTGCGCGAATTGTCGGGCCGCAAACCCGACACCCTGATCAAGGATCGGCGCGAGAAGTTTCTGGACATGGGGTCAAAAGGTCTGGCTGCATGAATGCCTGGCTGATCGTTCTGATCGCGGGCTTGCTGGAGACCGGCTGGGCGCTGGGGTTGAAGTATTCGGACGGGTTTTCAAAGCCGATCCCGTCGGTGTTGACCATCGTGGGGGCGCTGGCATCGTTTTGGCTGCTGTCCATCGCCATGAAGGAATTGCCCGTGGGCACGGCCTATGCCGTTTGGGTGGGAATCGGGGCGGTGGGCACGGCGATCTGGCGGTGTTCCTGTTCGGCGATCCGGTCAACCTGTGGCGGGTGGTCGGGTGTCTTGCTGATCATCGCCGGGATCATCGCGCTGAAATTCGCCTGACGGCGCGGGGTGGCAAGTGCCGATTTTGGGTATTTGGGCCAAGATGAAGTCGTAAGCCCAAGAAAAAGGGGCGGCCCGGAAGCCGCCCGATGAAGTTGCGATGAAACAAGGTCAGGCTGCCGCGCGCGGCCAGACAGCACGCGCGCCATCGTCTCGCCCATCGCCGACGGGTTCGGCGCGATGGTGATGCCGGCGGCGGACAGGATCTCCACCTTTTCCTGCGCGCTTTCGCCGAAGGCGCGAGATGATCGCGCCCGGCATGGCCCATCTTGCGGCCCTTGGGCGCCGACAGACCGGCGATATAGGCGACGACCGGCTTCGTCATGTGATCGCGGGCGCAGATCGCCGGCCTCGGCCTCCTGCGGGCCGCCGATTTCGCCGATCATCATCACGGCATCGGTTTCGGGGTCGTCCTCGAACAGTTCGAGGATGTCGCGGAAGCGACGAGCCGTTGATCGGGTCGCCGCCGATGCCGACGCTGGTCGACACGCCGATGCCCGAGCTCCTTCATCTGGCTGGCGGCCTCGTAGCCCAGCGTGCCGGAGCGGCCGACGATGCCGACGCGGCCCGGCATGTAGATGTGCGGCGGCATGATGCCCATGAAGCCCTTGCCGGGGCGTGATGATGCCGGCGCAGTTCGGCCCGATCAGGCGCATCTTGCGCTCGCTCGGGTAGCGGCGCAGGAAGCGCTTCACCGGATCATGTCCTGCGCGGGGATGCCGTCGGTGACGCAGACGCAGTGCTGATGCCCGCATCGGCCGCCTCCATGATCGCGTCGGCGGCGAAGGGCGGCGGCACGAAGACGAGCGAGGCTTCGGCGCCCGTCGCCTCGACCGCCTCGCGCACGGTGTTGAACACCGGGCGGCCGAGATGGGTCGCGCCGCCCTTGCCGGGGGTGACGCCGCCCACGACGTTGGTGCCGTGGTCGATCATGTCCTGCGGCGTGGAAGGTGCCGATGCGGCCGGAGATGCCCTGCACGATGACCGGGGTCTTCTCGTTGATGAGGATGGCCATGTGCGTTCCTCCTTAGGCAGCGAGTTTGCTGGACGGGCGGCGACGGCCTTTTCGGCCGCCTCGGCCAGCGTGTCGGCGCTGATCATCGGCAGGCCGGACGTTCGGATGATGCGGCGGCCTTCTTCGACATTGGTGCCGGCCAGACGCACGACGACCGGCATCGGTCAGGCCGAGCTCGCGGTAGGCCTGCACCACGCCCTTCGCGACCCAGTCGCAGCGGTTGATGCCGGCGAAGATGTTGACGAGGATCACCTGACATTGCTTGTCGGCCAGCACGGTGCGGAAGGCCTGGGCGACGCGTTCGGGCGAGGCGCCGCCGCCGATGTCGAGGAAGTTGGCAGGCTCGCCGCCCGGCCAGCTTGATCATGTCCATCGTCGCCATGGCGAGGCCCGCGCCGTTGATGATGCAGCCGATGTCGCCGTCGAGGCCGACATAGGCCAGGCCGCGATCGGCTGCCGTAGCTTTCGCGCGGGTCTTCCTGGCTCTTGTCGCGCAGTTCGGCGATCTGCGGGCGGCGGAACAGCGCGTTGTCGTCGAAGGTCATCTTGGCGTCGAGCGCCACCAGATCGCTCGTCGCCGGTGATGACCAGCGGGTTGATCTCGACCATCATCGCGTCGAGATCGCGGAAGGCGCGGTAGCAGGCCCAGGATGGTCACCATCTGCGCGATCAGCCCGCCCTTCAGGCCCAGGCCGAAGGCCAGTTCGCGGGCCTGAAAGTCCGGCAGGCCGACCGCCGGGTCGACGGTCATGCGGCGCAGGCGAATGTCGGGTCGGTTTCGGCAAGATCCTCGATCTCCATGCCGCCATGGGCGGAGGCGACGATCATGATGCGTTCGGATTTGCGGTCCAGCACGAAGCCCAGATAGATTTCCTGGGCGATGTCGGACGCGCCTTCGACCTAGAGGCGATAGACGCCCTTGCCATTGGCATCCGGTCTGTTTGGTGACCAGCTGCTTGCCGAACAGCGTGGCGGCGAAATCCTGAACCTCGTCCTCGGACCGGCAGAGCTTGACGCCGCCCGCCGCGCCGCGCCCGCCGGAATGGATCTGCGCCTTGACGACCCAGGCGTTGCCGCCCAGTTCGCGGGCGCGGTAGCCGGCCTGTTCGGGCTGTAGGCCAGACCGCCGCGCGGGACCGGCACGCCGAAGCGGGCAAGGATTTCCTTGGCCTGATATTCGTGAATGTCCATTCGGTATTCCTCCCCAAGTTCTTTGGCCTGAATCCCGTCGGGCCGATTATTTGTTGGCGATCGCCTCGGCGATCACCAGGACGTTGTTCGCCATCTTTTCCGACGCGGCGTCGATCATCTTGCCGTCGAGGCAGGCCGCGCCCTTGCCTTGGGCTTCGGCTTCCGCAGTTCTTCGATGATGCGGCGGGCTTTCGTTACTTCGGCCTCGGTCGGGCAGAACACTTCGTTCGCCATCTCGATCTGTGACGGATGGATGGCCCATTTGCCTTCACAGCCCAGGGCGGCGGCGCGGCGGGCACCTTCCTTGTAGCCGTCGGGATCGGAGAAATCGCCGAACGGGCCGTCGATCGCACGCAGGCCATAGGCGCGGCAGGCGATGACCATGCGGGAGATGGCGGCATGCCACTGGTCGCCCGGATAATGCGGGTTCAGGCCGCCGATATTGATGGTGCGGGCGCGCATCGACGCGGCGTAGTCGGCCACGCCGAAATGCAGCGCCTCGAACCGGCCGCCGAATTGGGCGATGGCTTCCACATTCGCCATGCCAAGCGCGGTTTCGATCAGCGCCTCAAGCCCGACGCGGGTGGTATAGCCCTTGCCCTGTTCGATCTGGTTGACCATCGCCTCGACCATATACAGGTCGTCCCGCACGCCGACCTTGGGCATCAGAAGCGTGTGCACGCGGCTGCCCGCCTGTTCCATGACATCGACCACGTCGCGGTACATGTAATGCGTGTCCAGCCCGTTGATGCGGACCGAAACGGTTTTGCCCTTGGCGGCCCAGTCAATGTCGTTCAGCGCCTGAATGGCGTTCTTGCGGGCCTGCTCCTTTTCCGGGGGCGCAACGGCATCTTCCAGATCAAGGAACACGTAGTCGGCGGGGCCTGCGGCGGCCTTGTCGATCATGGTCGGGTTTGACGCCGGAACGGCAAGTTCCGATCGCTGCAGGCGTTGACGCCGCAGCGGATACAGGGTGTGGGACATGATTTCCTCTGGGTGCTTATTCGGCGGCGATGCTTGTGGTGGCGCGGGTGGTGCGCTGCACGGCGCGGGCCATCGGTTCGGCATAGATTTCCTGCGCGGCGGCGACGCCAGACCCGAACCGCACCTGCGCGCCGGCATTGGCAAGGCACAGTTCGGCGATAGAGATGGCCGTCAGGCACATGCCTTCGTTCAGATCGCCCAGATGGCCGATGCGGAACACCTTGCCGTTCAGCGGACCAAGGCCCGCCCCGAAGGAACAGTTGTAGCGGTCATAGGCCACGCGGATCACGTCACGCGCATCCACCCCGTTCGGCACGCGGATCGCGCTGACCGTATCGGAATACAGCGACGGGTGTTCGGCGGCCAGGTCCATGCCCCAGGCGGCAACGGCGTTGCGCACCCCGGTGGCAAGGCGGCGGTGACGGGCAAAGATGTTTTCCATCCCCTCGTCCAGCATCCGGTCCAGCGCGCGGCGCAGGCCGTGGAACAGTTGCACCGGCGGGGTATAGGGGAAGTAGCCGGTGGTGTTGGCGCGGGCCATGTCGGTGAAATCGAAATAGGCGCGGCGCATCTGCGCGGTTTCTGCCATCGCCATCGCCTTGGCCGACACGCCCAGCATGCCCAGACCGGCAGGCAGCATGAAACCCTTCTGGCTGCCGGTCACGGCAAGGTCGACGCCCCATTCATCCATGCGGAAGTCGATGGAACCGATGGAGGACACGCCATCAACGAACAGAAGCGCATCATGGAACAATTCGTCCAGCGCGCGGCGGACTAGGGCCACGTCCGAGGTGACGCCGGTCGCGGTTTCATTATGCGTGACGAACACGGCCTTGATCTTGCCGTGGCGGTCATTGCCCAGGATGCGGGCGAATTCATTGGCCGGAACGCCCGCGCCCCAGGCCAGATCGACGATTTCGACATCAAGGCCCAGCTTTTTCGCCATATCGGCCCAAAGCAGGCTGAACTGGCCATGCCGCGCCATCAGAACCTTGTCACCGGGGTTCAGCGTGTTGGTGATCGCCGCTTCCCAGCAGCCGGTGCCGGAACCGGGGAACATCATCACGGAACCGGTTTCGGTTTTGAAAACCTTTTTCAGATCGGCAAACAGACCCAGCGTCAGATCCCCGAAATCCGGCGCGCGGTGATCCTGCATCGGCACGATCATGGCTTGCCGCACCAATTCCGGCACATTGGTGGGGCCGGGGATGTAAAGGTGTTGGGTTCCGGTTTTCATGCTGTCCTCCCGATCAGTTGGATTGTCCATGCCATCAAGCAGGCGATGTGCAAACTGAAAGCGGGTTCTGCTGTGAATGCGAGAATTTACAAAAGCTGTAATCTGTAATATTGTAAACATAACGAAACCGCAGATGTGTGCGACGGTATGCAAAAGACCTTTATCGGCCCACATCTGCGGCGGCTGCGGCTGGAACGGGGGGAAACCCAAGGCGCGATGGCCAAGGCGCTGGGGATCAGCGCGTCCTATGTCAACCTGCTGGAAAACAACGAAAGATCGGTTTCCGTTTCGGTTTTGCTGCGGATGTTCGAAGTTTACGGCGTCGATTGGCGCGAAATCGCGGATGAGGATGGCACCAGCCAATTGGCCGACCTGCGGGCGGTGATGCAAGACCCGCTGTTTACGGAAACCCGGCCCGACCTGACACAGTTGCGCGCGTCTATGGTGCATGCGCCCGCGCTGGTGCAATCCTTTCTGCGGCTGCACAGCGCCTATCAGGCGGCCACCGATCAGCTTTTGTCACTGACCGAGGGCGAAGCGCCGCAGATCATTTCCACGCCGGAAGCGGCGGTTCACAACGAATTCCGCCGCCATCGCAACCACTTTCGTGATCTGGAGGAGGCGGCGGCAGGGTTCTGGGCGGGCGCGGTGGTGGAGCCGGATGAGATTTATGTGGCCCTGAAACGCCGATTGCGCGATGGCGTGGGGGTGACGGTGCGGCTGGTGCAGGTGGATGATCTGCCCGGCACCCTGCGCCAATATGATGAGGCGCGGCGCGAGATCCTGCTGTCCGAGGCGCTGGATCACACCAACCGCATCTTTCAGTTGACGCATATGTGCGGGTTGCTGGAACAGCGCGCGCTGCTGGACAATCTGGCGGCGCGGTCGGGCATCACCGATCCGCGCGGCGTGGCGCGGTTGCGGGTGGAGCTGGCCAACTATTTCGCCGCTGCCGTGCTGATGCCCTATGATGCCTTTCTGGCCGAGGCGCGGGCCACCAAATACGATCTGGATCACATCGCCACCCGCTTTGGCGTATCGTTCGAGCAAGCCTGCCACCGCGCCACCACGCTGCAACGCGAAGGCGCGCAGGGGGTGCCGTTCTTTTTCATGCGGATCGACAAGGGCGGCAACGTGACCAAGCGGTTCAACGCGACCGGCTTTCACCTGGCGGAACATGGCGGGGCCTGCCCCCGGCTGGATGTGCATACATCCTTTCGCACGCCGGGGCGGATTGTGCCACAATTTGTGGAAATGCCGGATCGGTCGCAGTTCTTTGTGTTTTCGCGCACCGTGGACCGGCCCACCTGGGCGCGGCACGCGCAGGACAACCGGCTTGCGGTGGCAATGGGCTGTGCCATCGAACACGCGCCGGAAATCGGCTATGCCGAGGCGTTTTCCGTGACCGGCGCGCGGATGACGCCGGTGGGGATCAACTGCCGCATCTGCCCAAGATCAGGCTGTGACCAGCGCGCGCATCAGGCGGTGGTGTTGTCACAGCCGGTAGATGAAAAGCGGCGCGGGGCAACCCGGTTCGAGGTGTGATTTACCAGATGTCGGTCATGGCGCGGTTGGCGCGGACGGCGTCATAGGTTTTGCCGTCGATCTGGCCTTGCGATGCCTCGTCCATCATCTGGCCCACGCTGGGCAGACCGTCTGATTGATCCCCCGCTGTCCACAGCCCCGCCCGCACCACGGCGCGGGCGCATTGGGAATAGACCTCGGCCAGGTCGATCACGATCACCGTGCGTGGCTGGATGCCGCCCCGGTCAAACCTTGCGCGCAAGGCGGGATCGGCGGTCAGCCGGGCGGTGCCGTTGACGCGCAGCAGGTTTTTCCAGCCGGGGATCAGGAAACACAGGCTGACCCGGCCATCGCGCACGATGTTGCGCAGGCTGTCGATCCGTTCATTGCCCTTCCAGTCGGGCAGGGCAAGGGTGCGGTCATCCAGCACCATCACGACCGGGCCGTCATCGCCGCGCGGGCTGCCATCGGTGCCCTCGGGCCCCACGGTTGTCAGGATGCAGAACCGGCTGCGTTCGATCACCGCGCGATAGCTGGGCGTCAGCCGCGCCGTCACCTTGCGGATCGCTGGATCGGCGGGGGTGCCGTAATGACCGTGCAGCGCATCCAGCGTGGTGATGAAATCCATCGCCCTTTTCCCCGTTCAGGCGGCCTGTGCCACGACAAAGCCCGCCTCGGCCATCAGCCGATCAGACGCGCCTTCGATCACGCGTTCCAGTTCGGCCATGAAATCGGCAACGCTGCGGCCCGGCAGGATCGCGGGCAGGAATTCCACCACCGCCAGACCGGGTTTACGATAGATGCCGTGGCGCGGCCAGAACACGCCCACATTGGTGGCAGCCGGGATGCAGGGTTGCCCCATCTGGCTGTAAAGCAGGCCCGACCCCACCTTGTAGGGCAGCGTGGCCCCAGGGGCGACGCGGGTGCCCTGCGGATAGATGATCAACTGGCCGGGAATGGCGGCACCTGCGGCCACGGCCTTTTTCATTTCCGCGATCGCGCGGCCCTTTTTGCCACGATCCACCGGAATGCAGCCCGTGCGCCAGGCATAAAAGCCCAGCAGCGGCGCCCATTTCAGCTCCTTCTTCATGATGAATTTCGGGCGCGGAACGACGGAACAGATCAGGATGATGTCCAGAAAACTTTGATGTTTTGAGGCAATCAGCACCTCGCCCGTGGGGACAGTTCCCCGCACCTCGGACCGCAGGCCCACCATCCAGTGCGCCGAAAACCGGACCCAACGGCAAAAGGCGTGGATGCCAGCCCAGGCACCATCACGGCTTATGGCGGCATAAGGGCCGTAGGCAAGCGCCAGAACCACCATCATCACATACATTTGCAGGATGAACAGCAGCGACATCAGCCAGCGCAGCGCATAGATCATGGCAGTTCCCGAAGTTTCCTGAACGCGGCGGCACGAGTGGCCACAAGTGCCACCACCGCTGCGACCGGGGGTAGCAGAAGCGGCAGCAGCCAGCCAGCCCCCTGAAAGCCAAGCCCGGTCAGGAACCCCCCCGCCTCATCGACCGGGGGCAGAAGGGCCACGCCGATCAGCCCCACCACAGCGCCCACGGCAGACCCGGCCAGGGCGCGCAGGGTGAAGCGGCGCACAAAGGCGGCGGCGATATAGTCATCCTGTGCGCCCACGATCCGCAGCACGCGGATCACCTGCGCATTTGCGGCCAGCGCGGCATTTGCGGCCAGCGTGATCATCGCGGCCATAGTGGCCCCGATCAGCAGGATCGACAGCCCCCCCAGAAGGTTCAGCCGTGCCGCCGCCGTGGCCAGCGGCCTGCGCCAGCGGGTATGATCGTCCAGCACCGCCCCCGGTGCCTCGGCCGACAGGCGTTGGCGCAGACCTTCGCTATCATAGCCTGCGGCATCCTCTGTCACCTCGATCAACCGGGGCAGGGGCAGGGCATCCAGCGGCAGGTCGGGGCCGAACCACGGCGCAAGCAGGGCCTTTTGTTCGTCATCGGTCAGCGCGCGGGCCGATGCGATGCCGGGGGTGGTTTTCAGCACCTCCAGCACGGCGAAGGTCTGCGCCTCCATCTGGTCGGGCGGGGCGGAGATGCGGACGGTGGCGGTTTGTGCCAGGGCATCGGCCCAGCGGTCCGCCAGGCGGCCTGACGCCAGCGAAAGCGCCAGCGCAAAAACCGCAAGAAAGGTCATCGCCCCGGCGGTAAAGCTGGTCAGCCAGGCGGAATGGCCCGATGGCGGCACGACGCGGTCGGCCTGACGATCGGGGGTCACCAGAAGGCGCAGGCGACGGATCTGGTTCACAGGTCGGCCCCCGCAAGCTGGATACGGCGGTTGCGGATGCGCAGCACACGGGCGGCGACCTGGTTTTTGGCGGTGCGGATCAGGTTCATGTCATGGGTGGCGACAAGGATGGTCTTGCCCATCTTGTTCAACTCTACCAGCAGGGTCAGCAGGCGCAGCGACATCTCCCAATCCAGGTTGCCGGTCGGTTCATCGGCCAGAATGACATCCGGCCCCATGATCACCGCGCGGGCGAGCGCCGCCCGTTGGCGTTCGCCCCCCGACAGTTGCGGCGGCAGCGCATCGGCCAACTGCCCCAGCCCCACCCAGCCCAAAAGATCGGTCAGATCGCGGCTGTCCCCCGTTCGCCCCGACACCATCAAGGGCATCGACACATTGGCCGCCAGCGGCAGGTGATCCAGAAACTGCACATCCTGATGCACCACGCCGATCCGGCGGCGGGTCAGGGCCACGTCATCACGGGTCAGTCCCCGAACCTCGCGGTCAAAGATCGTGACGCGGCCTGCGGTGGGCAGCAGTTCGGCATAGGCCAGTTTCAGGAAGGTGCTTTTCCCCGCACCCGAAGGCCCGGTCAGAAAATGAAAAGACCCCGGCGCAAGGCGCAGGCTGACCTCTGACAGCAATTCCCCCCCGCCGTAATTGTAGGCGACATTGTCGAACGCGATCACTTGTGTTTCACAACCTCTTGCTTGCAAAGGCAGCATTGCCCAAGGTGGGCGCGGTTGCAATGCGGGGTGGGTGCCGGTTGTGGACCTTGCTGGATGGTGTAATCCTGCGGTGACGGTCGTGCGGGCCAGGTGCCGGACGATCCGGGGGAATTGGGGAAGTATCGAATGCGGCTGATCTGTCCGAATTGCGAAGCCGAATACGAGGTGGACGACGCGGCGATCCCGGATACCGGGCGGGATGTGCAATGTTCAAATTGCGGCCACGCCTGGTTTCAGCTTCCGCCAGAGATTGAACTTGCGCTGGAACAGGAGGACGAATTGTTCGGCGCCTCGGGGATGCCAGACCCTTTGCCCGATCTGGATGCCGATGACGAAGATCCCGGCCCGCCGCCCGCCGGGATGGCCGATCCACCCAAACGCAGCATCGACGAAAACCTGATGGCCGTGTTGCGCGAAGAAGCCGAGCGCGAGGCCGCCGCCCGCAAGGCCGAATCCGCCGCCCCGATCGAGACACAGACCGAACTTGGCCTGTCCGCGCCGGCCGCTGCGGCGGCTGCGGCTGCGGCGGCCGCTGTTGTCGCTTCGGCCGAACAATCCCGTGCGGCAGGGGCGATCCCGACGCCTGCCCATGCGGGCGGGTTGGCCGCGGCCGCGCGGCGGATTGCACAGATGAAGGGGCTTGATCCTGATGCCCCGCCACCGGCCCCCCCCAAACCCGCCACACGGCGCGACCTGTTGCCGGATATCGAAGAGATCAATTCGTCGCTGAAGGGTGGCGAAGCCGCCTCGGCCACGATGGATGACGCGACGGAAGGCCCGGCCAGCAATGCGCGCGGCTTTCGGAGCGGCTTTGCCGTGGCGATGCTGATCGCCGTGCTGGGTCTTGCCGCCTATGTCGCGGCCCCACGGATCGTGGCGATGGTGCCTGCCAGCGAAAGCGCGGTCAGCGCCTATGTCAGCGGGATTGACGGCGCGCGGCTCTGGCTGGACGGTTTGATGCGATCCGCCACGGATGCGGTGCGCCAGGTATCGGGATCGGGCGGTTAAGGCCGCAACCGGCTTTGCCGCCGATCAGAACATGTCCAGCAAGCGGCGCAGGTAATCGCGTTCGCCTTCGGGGCGGGCCTGATCGCCGGACCGGCGGCAATTTCATCCAGCAGATCCTGCGCGCGGCGATAGACATCTTCGCCTTGCAACATGTTGCGGTCCGATCCGATGCGGGCCGAATTGCCGGGTTCGCGGCCCAAGGGATCGCGCTGGCCGTTGGGATCGGCCTGCCCGAATTCCTGCCCTTGCTGGGCGTTTCCTTGCTGCTGCTGCTGATTTTCGGCCAGCGCCTCGCCGAATTGCTGCATGCCGTCGCGCA
>CAWAPA010000040.1:0-7653 GCA_963783595.1 uncultured Alphaproteobacteria bacterium
GGTATTTGCGCACAATGTAGAGCGCCAGAACATTCAGCCCCAACGTGATGACAAACAAAGTCATCCCAAGGGCAAAGGCGACCAGCGTTTCGGGGCTGGCGAAATCGGTGTCGCCTGTCAACTGGCCCACGATCTTCACGGTCATCGTGGTCATGGCCTCGAATGGGTTCAGGTCCATCTTGGCCGCGGCCCCTGCCCCCATCGACACAATCATCGTTTCGCCAATGGCGCGCGAGCCTGCCATCAGCACGGCCCCCACAATCCCCGGCAGGGCCGCTGGCAGCACAACCTGCCGGATGGTTTCCGACTTGGTCGCGCCAAGGCCGTATGATCCATCGCGCATCGCCTGGGGGACGGCATTGATGATGTCATCCGACAGTGATGATACGAAGGGAATGTTCAGAATGCCGATCACCAGCCCCGCCGTCATCACGGATGCACCGCTATCGCCAAGGCCCAGAGGCTGTGCAATCCAATCGCGCAGAAACGGCCCCACCGTGACTAGCGCGAACAGACCGAACACCACCGTCGGGATACCCGCAATTACTTCGATCAACGGCTTGACCACATTGCGGGTCCGCGCACTGGCATATTCTGCCAGATAAATCGCTGAAAACAGACCCAGCGGCACCGCCACGATCATCGAGATAAAGGTGATATACAGCGTTCCCCACACCAGCGGGATCAGGCCGAAATCGCTGTTGCCACGGAAATTGGGCGACCACGTCAGCCCGAAAAAGAAATCTGGCCGCCGGATAAGCCGCAAAGAAATTCAGGGTCTCGCTCAACATCGAATAGATGATGCCAACAGTGGTCAGAACCGCGACCAGCGATGACAGGATCAACACCCCCATCACCACCGTTTCCACCCTGTTTCGGGCCCGAAACTCGCGCTTCGTCATCGCGAACGCGGCCGCAAATCCTGCAATGGCTGCAAACAACGTCGCTATCGTCCGCGCCGCCAATCCCCATGCCGCCATGCTGCGATAGGTCTGTGCCGCAAGCAGCGTCTCTGGCACCACGGCATTGCCAAGCGCAACACCTGAGGCTGCCAGCGCATCGCGCACCTGGTCAAAATCAACGCCGACCGTCGGTTCTGCCATCCGCCCCTGACTGACGGCTGCATCCAGCCCTTCGGCAATCCGGCGCACATCAATCAGACGCAACTCTGCCGCTGCCGCATCGGCACCCGCATCACCGGTCGCAACAATAGGTGGCAGCGCGGACGAAACGCTGCGTGAAATTACGATTGGCTGCACGATCAGCCACAGGATCAAAACGGCAAGGGCTGGCAGCACCACCATCCACGCCCCATGCCACCCATACGCGCTTGGCAGCGAATGCAGACGGCGCACATCACCTGACACGGTCGAGACCGCACGTTGACGGCAGACGACAAAGGCCATCGCGGCCAGGACGACAACAATTCCAAGCAGCATCAAAGTCGACATGAATGCCCCAATTCCACCGTCAATTGCAAAGATGGCCCCCGCGCTTTGGGGGCCATCTTCAGTATCAGCTTATTCCAGCGGACCCATCGGCGTTGCAGCGGCCACAGCGGCCTGCGTTTCCGCAAGTTCCGGGTCCGACACAAGACCGTATTCTGCCAGAGGACCGTCGGGACCAGCCATGTCATCGGACACGAAGAATTCGATGTATTCCTTCAGGCCGGGGATCACGCCGATATGCGCTTTCTTCACGTAAAAGAACAGCGGACGCGATACCGGGTATTCACCGGCTGCAATGCTCTCGGTCGACGGCACAACGCCGTTCATCGTGGCGACCGCCAGCTTGTCGGTGTTGTTTTGATAGAACGACAGCCCGAACACGCCAACAGCGGTCTTGTCGGCATCCAGACGCGCCAGCGTTTCGGTATAGTCACCGTCGATGTCCACCGATTTGCCATCCGTGCGCAGTTCCATGCAGGCGGCCTCGGCGGCGTCTTCCTTGTCGCCTTCATCGGCTTCAGTGGAGGCGGCGAAGAACAGATCGTACGCGCCAGATTCCTTGCAACCCGCGATGATCACCTTGGTGTCGAACACTTCGCGCGTGCCATGCTTCGTGCCTGGAATGAACATCAGAATGTCCTGCGCAGGCAGGCTCGCATCGACTTCCGACCAGTTGGTGCGGGCGTTGGCGACAATCGCGCCATCGACGGCCACCTGTGCCGCCAGCGCGCCGTAAATCTGTGCCGGGGTAAAGGCGAACGCCGGGCCATTCACATCGGATGCGAACACGATGCCATCATAGCCGATGCGCACTTCCATGATTTCCGAAACGCCATTCGCGGCGCACAGATCAATGTCACTTTGCGAAATGCGGCTCGACGAATTGGCGATGTCGACGGTGTTTTCACCTACACCCTCGCACAATTTCTTGCGGCCGGCACCCGAACCGCCACCCTCAACAACGGGCGAAGGAAAGTCGAAGTTTTCACCAAAGGCTTCGGCAACAATGGTGGCATAGGGCAGCACGGTCGAAGATCCGGTGACTTGCACTTGATCGCGCGCCAGTGATGCTGTGGCCGACACGGCGACGATCGCAATGGTCGAGGCGGAGAGTTTCAGAAGGGACATCGGTTGCTCCTGCAAAGGTCCTGTCAACGTTCGTCCGGCAGAGGGACGACACGATGCCCGTCTAGGGTTCCATCACATCGGTTTTGCGACAGTTTCGTAACAGTTTTATGACAAGAACCAGGGCTTGCTGTACATGCTTTTCGACGACGCCGAAAACGCTAGCTTTCCGGCAGGGATATGGTGAAACTGCTGCCCCTGCCCGGCGCGCTTTCTATCCGCAGACGTCCACGATGGCGGTTCACGATGTGCTTGACGATCGCCAACCCCAGGCCCGTTCCGCCCTTTTCACGCGACCTGTGGCTGTCTACCCGGTAGAATCGCTCGGTCAGGCGCGGTATATGCACGGGATCAATCCCCTCGCCCTGATCGGTGACCCTGACAACCACCACGGGTCCGCCCAAGGCCGGCTCATCCTCCCGCGTGATCGTGATAGAAACGACACCGCCCGCCCGGCCGTACTTCACCGCATTCTCGATCAGATTCTGAAACACCTGCACCAGTTGATCGGCATCGCCAGGCACAGCAATCGGCCCCGGAACGCCCGACACTTCCACGCTTGCCCCCGCCGCGTCTGTCATCGCGCGCAATGTGGCTACGGTGGTCATCACCGTCCCCACCACATCGACCGCGGCACCGGGGCGTAATCGTTCGGCCGCCTCAACCCGGCTCAGATGCAAAAGATCGCTGACCAACCGGTTCATACGGCCCGCCTCACGCTCCATGATCGCAAGGAACCGTGCCCGCGCCACAGGATCATCCTTCGCGGCCCCCCGCAGCGTTTCGATGAACCCCAGAAGCGCTGTCAGTGGCGTGCGCAATTCATGGCTGACATTGGCCACGAACTCACGCCGCATCTGCCCCATCTGCTCGGCATCCGATACGTCGTCAAATACACATAACGCGCCGCGCTGCGTCTCATCCGATACCGGGCTGACTGTCACCCGGTATATCGTTTCCGAGGATGGCCCCAGCACAGTGTAGCGCCCCTGCCCCGCCACGCCGTCCCGCAACGCTGTCTCGATGACACCAACCACATTCGGCTGGCGCAAACTCATTCCGAAATGGCGCCCTTCTGCCGTTGGCCCCAACAGCGCACGCGCCGCCTCATTGGTCACAGAAATCCGATCCGCCTGCGTCACAAGACAGGCCGCCTGCGGCAGGGCTTCGATGAGCGAACGAATGATCTGGCTGTCCATGCGCGCAGAATTGGCAGTCGCAATTGATCCTGTCCAGCCTTCTGCACCACGCCCATGCGCGCAAGCACGTCAAAAACCGGTCCAGACTTTCGTTTTTCTGCTTTCACTTGCGAATATTCCCGGTAAAGTTGCATTAGCGCCATTTTGAGGCCAAAGAAGACCTCGGGGGAGGGCCAATGACAGTACGACTGCGCGCCCGCTTACCGGCGGGCTCATAATGGTGCGCCCGGACGAAACGCGAGACAAGGCGGAGGTCATTCTGCTGGTCGCGGGCGCAAGTCCTGGCCCGACCCTCGATGGCACCCGAATCGTCACATTGCAGTACAGCCAGATCGACGCAAAGACCTTGGGCGCGCTGCTTCCCGCACTGATCATCCTGCCACTTTTCGGTGACGGCTTTGACGCGATCGAGGCCCTGCAGCATCTGGAACGGCTGGGCTATCGCGGCACAGTCATCGTGCGCGGACCGGAGCTGCCAAATCGCGCGATTGTTGAACGTGAACTTGCCGTCGTGGTCCCCGGTCTCACCGTCCGCCTGACTGGACCGATGAGCTGACCCCGCTCAGGGCGTGGGCGCGTCGCGCCTTGCAATCCAGTCATGATCGGGATCGTTCTGAAACCGCCAGGCCCGGCGCGGCCCCGCCATCACGTTCAGATAATACATCTCGTATCCGTAGGGCGCACCACACGGATGATGCCCCCGCGGCACCAGCACCACGTCATGACTTTTGACCGCCATCGTTTCATCCAGCACGCCATCCTCGGTATAGACCCGCTGCACGCCAAAACCTTGATCGGGGTTCAGACGATGATAATACGTTTCCTCCAGATAGGTCATACGTGGATAATCGTCTTCGTCATGGCGGTGGCTGGGGTAGCTCGACCAGTTCCCCGCGGGCGTGAAGACCTCCGTCACCAATAGACTATCGGCCACATCCCGGCCTTCCATCGCGATATTGTTGATATGCCGCGTGTTCGCTCCCGTCCCACGCGGCGTCAGCACAATCCCGTCCGGCCCAAGGCGTTGCGCCTGATGCCCCCCCATGCCCGGCGCAGAGCATACCGCCAGCGTGCAGGCCGTAGTCGCCACCGCCGTCCAGTCCGACCCGTTCGGCAGATACAGGCAATGGGGAGGTGTTTTCTCGAACACATCCATCCGGTCGCCCATCACGCCCCAATCCTGGCCCGCCGCCGTGATATGCGCATGCCCCTCCACCAGCACCAGAATAACCTCACGGTCACCCGTTGCCTCGGCGACCCGGTCGCCCGGTTGCAACCGAAAAAGGCCGAACCCGACATAACCCCAGCCAGCACTGGCCACAGTGATGTCATGCACACGGCCACGGCTATCCATTGGTTTTCTCAACAGATACATTTTCCGCCCGCTTCCTCTGTTAAAAACTATCCCGGAGGTCCGGGGGCTGGCCCCCGGTCCTGCCGCTTACGACCCGCGCAACCCCGCCCGTTTCGCGAATGCCTTCAACGCCCGCAGACCCATGCTCTGATATGTGAAAGGATCCCGCACACTCGCATCTTGTTCCGCCTCGATTACCAGCCAGCCCTGATAATCATGGTCCGCCGCAACCTGCAAAACGCCGTGGAAATCGACCACACCTTCAGCGTCCCCCGGCACCGTGAATACCCCTCGCCGCACCCCTTCAAGGAACGACAACCCCTGCACCCGCACCTCTGCCATCACATCCGGGCGCACGTTCTTGGCATGGATATGCCGCACGCGAGCCATGTGTTTACGCGCCAGCCGCACCGGATCGCCGCCGCCGAAATGGCAATGTCCGGTATCCAGCAAAAGATGGGTATGTGGACCGGTCTCTGCCATCAGGCGGTCAATCTCCCATTCAGCCTCGACCACCGTGCCCATGTGGTGATGATAAACCAGCGTCACCCCCTGCGCCGCTGCAAATGCGGCCAGTGCCTCGATCCCCGCCCCAAAATCCGCCCAGTCGGCATCCTTCAGATGCGGGCGGTCATTCACCGCCAGATCGTCCGCCCCGTGAATGGCATTCGATGTTTCGCAGACGATGATCACATCGCAGTTCATCCCCTTCAGTACGTCCAGAAACGGCTGCATGGCCGCCTTTTCGGCGTCCACACTGTTCACCAGCAGATTGGTCGAATGCCAGCCAGACACAAAGGCCAGCCCGCGCGGGTCAAGAACCTGTTTAAGGCCATCAACCGTTGTCGGGAATTTATGCCCCTTTTCAATGCCATCAAAGCCGATCTGCGCACAGTCATCCAGACATTGCTCTAACGAGATGTGCGCGCCAAGTGTCTGGTCATCGTCGTTTGACCATGCAATCGGGTTTGTGCCGTAACGGATCATCATTCACCTTGATTTTAGTCGGCAAGCTGCCGTGTCTTCTTCACCTTGATGGCGTCCTTGTGGGCCGCAACGACGCTTGGCCGCACTGACACCTCGGGCACGCCCACCTCCCACCACGATCCGCCATGCGGGGTTGATGGATAGGGGTCGGTGTCAATCACGACCACGAACGGGCCGCGACACGCCTTCGCCTGCTTTAGTGCCGCTTCCAGTTCGCCGATATTTGCCGCCTTGACCGCCGTAGCCCCCATGGCCGCTGCATGGGCGCGGAAATCAATTGCCGACGCGTTGACCTGCCACGCGTCTTTCAGCAGGTTGTTGAATTCTGCCCCACCCGTGTGCATCTGCAACCGGTTGATACAGCCGAAGCCCCGGTTGTCGGTGATGACCACCGTGATCTTGATCCCCATCATGCAGGCCGTCGCCAGCTCGCTGTTGGCCATCATATAGCTGCCATCACCCAGCATGCAGACGACATCGCGTTCGGGCTGGGCCATTTTGATGCCGATTGCTCCGGCAATTTCATACCCCATGCAGGAAAACCCGTATTCCATATGATATGACATTGCCTTCGTCGCCTTCCACAGCTTGTGCAACTCGCCTGGCATCGTGCCCGCCGCACTCATCACCACTGTGTCCTCACCTGCGCTGCGTTGTACTGCGCCCACCACCTGCATATCGGTCGGCAGTTCGTTCCCGTCATGTGGTGCGGCCGTCAACGGGTCAACTGCGGCAAACCAGTCCGCCTTCAACCCGGCCGACGGCCTTGCAAACTTCTGATCGCCCATCGCCTTACGGATCGCCTCCAGCGCCACCTCCGCATCCGCACATAATGGCTCTGCTCCATGCTTCATGGCATCATAGGCCGCCACATTGATACTGATGAGCTTTCGTCCCGGATGCGAAAACAGCGACCATGACCCGGTCGTGAAATCCTGAAAGCGGGTGCCGAGGCCAATCACGACATCTGCCTGCGCGCAGACCGCATTTGCCGATGCCGCTCCGGTGACACCCACGGGGCCAAGGTTCATCGCGTGATCCCACGGCAATGATGACTTGCCTGCCTGCGTTTCCACAACGGGTATCTTGTAGTGTTCGGCAAAGCTGCCCAAAGCGTGCGTCGCATTCGCATAATGAACCCCGCCCCCAGCCACGATCACGGGATTCTTGGCCGCCGCAATCATCGCCACCACGCGCGCCAACTCAACCGGATCGGGTTGCACTCGGCGCAGCCGCCATATGCGCGGTTCAAAAAATGACTCCGGCCAATCATACCCTTCGGCCTGCACATCCTGACAAAACGCCAGCGTCACAGGCCCGCAATCGGCAGGGTCCGTCATCGTCCGCATCGCGCGCGGCAACGCGGTCAGCAGTTGTTCGGCCGCGTGATCCGGTCGAAATAGCGGCTGACGGGTTTGAAACAGTCATTGGCCGAAACACTGCCGTCACCAAAATCCTCAACCTGCTGCAAAACCGGGTCCGGGCCACGGTTTGCAAACACATCCCCCGGCACAAACAGCACTGGAATGCGGTTCACATG
>CAWAPA010000041.1:0-13093 GCA_963783595.1 uncultured Alphaproteobacteria bacterium
TGCGTATCAGGTCGATCAGTTGCTGGTAGCGGCTGCCTTCTCTGAAGGTCGGGTAGGGCTCGACGGCTTCACCCCGGATGTCCTTGACGAACTCACGCGCCAGGTAATGCCAGCATCGCTGCGTCTCGCCGTCGACCTCCGGGCATGGCGGCGGCAATCGCCGGCGGCAGCGGCTGCGCTTCCCACTGCTGACGCGGGCCCCGCAGGTACAGGGGGCCACTGCCGTAGTGACCCTTGATGTAGATCGCGCCTTCGCTGCCGTAGAAGACGATGTGGTCCTCGTTGAACCGTGGCTGCAAACCGCTGTGCTTGAACAGCGCAATCCCGCCCTGTGCGGCCACGGTATGGCTGCGGGTCGGGAAGACCTTGGTCACGCAGGCGGTGCGCAAGCCCTGTTCGGCCATGCCAAGGGTCGCGCGCAGGCCTGCGCCCCCGGCGCCCACAACAACCACGTCATAGTCATGCACTTCATACGGATAGGCGGTCATATCAGTCCCTTTACAGTGCGATCCGAACCAGCGCGAAAAGCCCGGTCGCCGCGATCACAGCAGATAGTGCGTTTACGAGGATAATCAGCAGGCGGCGGGTGGTGCCGCGGGCATAATCCTCGATCATCGTGGTGGCACCCATGGCAAAATGGCGCATTCCCACGATCAGGATCAGCGCCGTCAGAATGGCGGTGAACGGATGGCCAAAGGCGTTGACCACATCGGCACGGCTGCCACCAAGGGCACGGCCGAAAATGAATATCCACACCGGCACCATGAACAGCAGAGCCACGGATGAGACGGTCATGGCCCAGTGATGATGCGCGCCGGCATGGGCCGAACCCTTGCCGATCGCGCGCTTGCGGTCTGTCAGATAACGCATGTCCGCCCCCTATACGATCAGAATGGTGATGATGGTGAGCACGACCGACCCGATCACGCAGGCCCAGCCCAGCTTTTCCGCCGTGGGAATATCAAGGCCGTGTCCTGCGTCGAAAATCAGGTGACGCACGCCCGCCAACAGGTGATACCACACCGCCCAGGCCGATCCTGCGAACACCAGATCACCGAACCATGATGTGGCCACCGCGTTGGCAAAGGCAAAATATGCATCCGATGTCGCCGCCGCCAGCAGCCACCACACCGCCAGCATCACCCCCACGATCAACGCATTCCCCGTGATCCGCGTCAGGATCGAGGTGATCGCAGTCAGTTGCGGGCGGTAAATCTGCAAATGCGGCGACAGCGGGCGTTCAACGCGCTTACCCTCGGCCATGGTCATTCCCTTCGTCGTTGGCGAACCCACAGCGGTGTGGGCTCACGTCGATTGATGGCTGTATCAATAGCGGTTATTTCACCCAAGTCACGCGATCCGATGCCGCAGATGCAGCATAAAGATAAAAATGAGGGCGATTTCCCCATCATGTGATCACAGGTTTTCGGGCTGTGATCACAGAGCCGGACGCATCAGCGCAGCTTTTCAAGCACGTTGGCGAGCGTTGAATCAAAGCTGAATTGCAGGATCACGCGCTGACCATCGATCAGCGCGCTTTGCACATAGACGCTGATCGGGCCTTTCGCCTCGGGCAGTTGAAACAGCGTGATTTCCTGCACAAGGCCACCGACATCTTCGCGCTGCACCACGGTTGTGCAACTGGCGAAACCGTCCGGCACGGCCTGGGTGATGCCTGCCATCAGGGCCACGCCATCGGTATTGGGCATCTGTGCGGCGGCCTGCGCAAAGAAGCCGTCATAATCCCCCGCCAGAAATGCGGCCTTGGCGGCTTCCATTTCGGGAAAGACGGTCGGCCCGGTAAAGGCGCAGGAAGGCACTGTCTGGGTGCAGCCCTGTGTGGCGATCGAGGTCAGGATAAGAGCAAGTCGAAGGGAGACTGACATGAAGCTGTTCCTTGGTGCAATCCGGCCCGATCATGCAGGCGCATGCCGCACTCTGGCAAGCCCTACTGATCGGACAGTTTGACCTCGGGCGTGTAGTTACCGGGCGCCTCTTTCACCACGGCCTGCCCACAGCGCATGACCCCGCGGGCGGCATCAAAGGCGTAGGTCGCATCGCCCTGCAGCAGCCAGCCCTTGTTCAGCGCCGCCGTCACCTTGTGGCAAAAGGCAGATGTGTCATCGTCCGACAAAAAACGGTAGAGTTTCATGCTATTCCCCGATGGTCAGCCCCAAGGCCTGACGCCCAGCCAGTTGTGAATGCCCATGACCACACCCACGACCACAAGGGTTGCGATGATGGTGGTGATTTCCTTGCGCGCGGGGGCCTGCCGGGGCGGAACCCATTCGCGTGCGGCCCGGTTCAGGATGATGACGGTGACCACGGCCCAGGCCAACAGGCCGCCAAACAGCAAAATCGATGCCACATCGCCATTCACCAGCAGATGCGCAACCGCCCATGTCTTGAACCCGGTCAGTTGCGGATGGCGGATCTTGGTGGTGATCCATGTCTTGGCACCGCTGGCGGCGTAAAGATAAAACGCAAGGATCATCAGCAGGTTGTTGACGTGGGTCAGGAAGGCGGGCGGTTGCCAGACGGAAATGAAGTCGGCGCTGCGATAGCCGATCACCATCAGGACAACGGACGCCAGAAGGGCCAGCGCCACCAGTCCCTTGCCCGGATCGCCCAGCCGGGCGCGCGGGCCGGGGGCAAGCCGTTTGAACAGATGCGCCGCCCACCACAGGATCAGACCAAGGATCAGCAGTGTCATGGCGGCGGTTCCCGTGGCTGTTGACGACGATGCTGACCTTGCCGCCAATCGGCCCGGTCTGCAACCGCTTGCGTGACCAAAGCAGGAACGCCCGAACGATTAACCACTTCTTGGCATCCCGCGCGCAGGCTTTGTCCTGTGGCGTCGTCCCCGACGCCGATGATTGCGGGCCGATGCGGCCCCGGAAAGGCACATGATGCAACAGATGTTCTTTGCCCTGTCGCTCGGTTTTGCCGGGCTGGTTTTGGCGACCCAAGCGGGCCTTGCCCAAAGCGCGCAATGCGCCGCGCGTGATACGGTGATGGCCCATCTGGCCGACAAGTATGGCGAAACCCGGCGTGGGATCGGTCTGGCGGGTCAGGGCGCGGTGATGGAGGTGTATGCAGCCGATGCGACCGGCACTTGGACGATCCTGATGACCCTGCCAAACGGCACGTCCTGCATGATCGCCAGCGGCCAAGGCTATGAAACGGTGACCGAAGAACTGCCCGCCAAGGGCGAACCCGCCTGATCCGGCGCGCCATCGGTGCGGGGTGTCAACGCGTCCGCAGCGGGGGCGCGATGCCCCCCAAGGCCGCCGCCGTTCAGGCGGGCAGGCCATCCCGGACCGCCCGGCCAACGCCACGCTGTCGGCGTAAAGGCCGGATACATCCGACACATCATGAACCGGCAGAGGCCGCTCTGTCGCCGCCGCAGGCGAGATCGCATGGCTTGGCGCGGGGCACCGCCCTTGCATCGCCATCCGAGGCGTCCCGCCCCTGCCCGTGCCGACAAGCGGTGCCGTCGCAACCGCCATTGCCAAGATACCTGTATCATCCATCGCTGGCCCCTGATTCACGCCGGTTTTAACCGCAACTCGGGGGCCAGGCCCGTTCGCTGCGTTGCAGCAGGCTTGCCATGGGCCGCAGGAAGGACTACGCCCTAGCGCGAAAATCAACCGAACCGAAGGATGCTTGCCCATGGCCAGACCCAAGATTGCACTGATCGGCGCAGGACAGATTGGCGGCACGCTTGCCCATCTGGCCGCGATCAAGGAACTCGGCGATGTCGTGCTGTTCGACATCTCGGAAGGCACGCCGCAGGGCAAGGCATTGGACATTGCGCAATCGGGTCCGGCCGAAGGCTTTGACGCCACCATGGCGGGGGCAAACGACTATGCCGACATCGCCGGGGCCGATGTCTGCATCGTCACCGCAGGCGTGCCGCGCAAACCGGGGATGAGCCGGGATGACCTGCTGGGCATCAACCTGAAGGTGATGAAATCGGTGGGTGAAGGCATCAAGGCGCATTGTCCGGATGCCTTTGTGATCTGCATCACGAACCCGCTGGACGCGATGGTCTGGGCCTTGCGCGAATTTTCCGGCCTGCCCCATAACCGCGTTGTCGGGATGGCGGGTGTGCTGGACAGCGCGCGGTTCCGGCATTTCCTTTCGCTGGAGTTTGGCGTGTCGATGCGGGATGTCACGGCTTTTGTGCTGGGTGGGCATGGCGATACGATGGTGCCGCTGGTGCGGTATTCCACCGTTGCAGGCATTCCTTTGCCCGATCTGGTCGCGATGGGCTGGACGACGCAGGACAAGTTGGATGCCATCGTGCAGCGCACCCGTGATGGCGGGGCGGAAATCGTAGGGCTTCTGAAAACCGGATCGGCGTTCTATGCCCCGGCAACAGCCGCAATCGAAATGGCCGAAGCGTATCTGAAAGATCAAAAGCGCGTGCTGCCTTGTGCTGCGTTTGTCGACGGGGCGTATGGGTTGCGCGGCATGTATGTCGGCGTGCCCACGGTGATCGGTGCGGCGGGCGTGGAACGCGTGGTCGACATCAAGATGAACAAGGACGAACAGGCGATGTTCGACAAATCGGTCGATGCGGTAAATGGCCTGCTGGAGGCGTGCAAGGCGATTGACCCCTCGCTGGCGTAAGGCAATCCATACCATCAAGCCCATTGAATGCGCGCCACCGGGCGCGCATTTTCAATTTGCACACATGCAACGGGTAGTTTGATGAAACGAATATTTCTTGCGGGTCTTTCTGCGGCTTTTCTTTGCTCTGCCGCCCAGGCACAAACCCTGTCAGCCGAGATTGGCGCGGCTGGCATAACGGCCACCGCCACCCGGCTGGAGGCCGTGACCGATCCGGCACCGGAAGACCTGTTCGCCTTGGGTGCCTTGCGGTTTCTGGGTGCGATCGAGGCGGCGTTGCAGGCGCGTTGGCAGACTGGTGTGTCTGACAGCATGATGTTCCTGCCGGTTCTGCGCCTGCCGATCCCGGAAAACCCGAACCCAAATCCGCTTGATCCCGCACTTGTCACCAGCCTTTTCACCGATATTGCTGCCGGGATGGACGCCGCCCGCGCGCCACTTGCCGCCATTCCCGCAGGCGCGGATTTCGGGGTCGAGATCGCCATCGCCGATGTCTGGTTCGACATCAATGCCAATGGCGCCCGCGACGACGGCGAGGATATGGCGACCACGCTGGGGCCGATCCTGATGGGGTGGCAGTGGGACGCGCGCGACCCGGCGGCCCCCCTGCCCGTGATCCGTTTTGATGCCGCCGATGCCGCGTGGCTGTCGGCGTATACCCATCTTCTGGGTGGGATCAGCGAAACCGTGGTGGCCTACAGCCCCACGGATGCGATCCGCCGGATGCAGGAGACGCGCACCGCACTGGGTATCACGCCGGGTGCTGCGAACTTTGAGTATTATGGCATGGACGAGGCCGCCGATGCGATTTCCATCATCACCGGCGCGCTGGATCAGCAGCCCGATGCAGCCCGTCTTGCCTCTGCGCATGCACATTTCCTGCAAATGATCGCCGAGAACCGGCGATTCTGGGGCATGGTCGTGCAGGAAACCGACAATGACCGCGAATGGCTGCCCAACGACGCACAGCAATCCGCACTTGGTCTGACCCTGCCGCCGGACACTGGCAAGATGTGGATGGCGGTGCTGTCGGATGGTAAATCGCTGTTGAATGGCAAAGCGCTGATCCCCTATTGGCGTGCGGTGGACGGGCGCGGCGTCAACCTGATGCGCATGTTTACGGAACCGGCCCCTGTTGATCTGATCGGCTGGTTTCAGGGCTATGCCGCCACGCCCTATCTGGAGGAGGGCCGCACCGTTTCCGGCCGACAGCTGGCTGGCGTTCGAACAGATGCTGGCGGGCGATGCACTGTTGTTCACCGTCTTTCTGAACTGAGTCGCGCAGTCCGGAACAACCTTTGTGATCACACCTTTTTTGCGCGTGATCACAAAGGCCGCTTTCCGTTTCGGTTTCCGGCATTTTCACGACTTGGCGTTGTGCAAGCGGTATGCGATGTGCCATCACAGGGCCAAACATCCTTGTATGGGGCGGCCCAATGAACATCCATGAATATCAGGCCAAGGCGCTGCTGCGCAGCTATGGCATCCCGGTGTCTGATGGCCGCCTTGTGACCCGCGCCGAAGAGGCAAAAGCCGCGGCAGGCGAACTTGACGGCCCGCTTTGGGTGGTGAAATCGCAGATTCATGCGGGTGGGCGCGGCAAAGGCCATTTCAAGGAACCGGCGGCTGGTGAAAAGGGCGGCGTGCGGCTGGCCCGTTCGGTGGGCGAGGCTGCGGAGTTCGCGCGCCAGATGCTGGGCCGCACGCTGGTTACGATCCAGACGGGCGAGGCCGGCAAGCAGGTCAACCGCATCTACATCGAAGACGGCTCTGACATCGCGCGCGAGTTGTATCTTGCGATCCTGATCGACCGTCAAACCAGCCGCATCTCATTCGTTGCCTCGACCGAAGGCGGGATGAGCATCGAGGATGTGGCCCATGACACGCCCGAAAAGATCGTGACATTCGACGTTGATCCGGCCTCAGGCTTTTCGGATTTTCATGGCCGCCGGGTCGCCTTCGCGCTGGAACTTGAAGGCAATCAGGTCAAGCAATGCATCAGCATCGTGCGCAGCCTGTACAAGATGTTCGTCGAAAAAGACATGGAAATGCTGGAGATCAACCCCTTTGTGGTGCTGAAGGACGGCAACCTGAAACTGCTTGATGCCAAGATGAGCTTTGATGGCAACGCGATGTATCGCCATCCCGATATCGCGGCCCTGCGTGATGAGACGGAAGAAGACCCCAAAGAGCTTGCGGCGTCGAAGTTTGACCTGAACTACATCGCGCTGGATGGCGAGATCGGCTGCATGGTCAATGGTGCCGGGCTTGCGATGGCCACGATGGACATCATCAAGCTGTATGGCGCGGAACCTGCGAATTTTCTGGACGTCGGTGGCGGTGCGACCAAGGAAAAGGTGACCGAGGCGTTCAAGATCATCACCTCTGATCCCAACGTCAAAGGCATTCTGGTCAACATCTTTGGCGGCATCATGCGGTGTGACATCATCGCCGAAGGTGTGATCGCGGCGGTGAAAGAGGTGGGCCTTGCAGTGCCGCTCGTGGTGCGGCTGGAAGGCACGAACGTCGAATTGGGCAAGGATATCATCCGCAATTCCGGCCTGAATGTAATCGCGGCGGACAATTTGTCAGACGCCGCACAGAAGATCGTGAAAGCAGTGAGAGGGTAACATCATGCGTGTGTTGGTTTGTGTTCTGGTTGCGGCCATGCTGTCAGCCTGTGCATCAAGCGGCGGCCCCGACAACAGTGTCGACGCCGTATGTGGCGAGCAGTCCGCGATGGCGCGGAACGGCACGACGGCTGGCGGGCAGATCACCATCACCTGCCCCTGACTGACCGCGCCTTCAACCTGACCCGTCGTCGGCGAGTCACGGGTTTTCTGTTCTGACAAAGGCATCTCCACATGATCCGCCTTGCTTGTGTTCTTTTTTCGCTGCTTGCCGCATGTACCGTGGCGGTATCGCCTGCCATGGCGCGCGATCTGGTCGCCGATCTTGCCGCCGATGACGCAGACACGCGCGTCGCCGGGCTTGTGACGGTCTGCCTTTACGCTGCACTGGAACCCGAAAAGGCCAGCAGCTTTTTCATCGACGCGGATTGGACGCGGGCGGATGAATTCGACGGGACCTATGGCTTTCAGTCGGGACGTGATTTTGCGATGTTCTGGCAAGAGCCCGGCTTTTGCATGTTCGAGACGGATCGGCTAGACACAGCGGAAATGACCGCGTTGCTGACCACATTAGAGGCGCCGCCAACGGGCAACGATGCGCAAGGCTGCAGCACATTCATCTTTCCGTTGGCGTCTGAATATGTCACGGCCAACGGCATTCGTGGCAACAGCATCACCGTCACCCTGACCGGCGGCGGCAATGACCCCGCCTGCACCTCTGATACCGAGGCCGCCCTGCGGTTCGAGGTGACGCAATGACGCGCGCCGTTCTGATCCTTACCCTCGCCCTGACCGCCTGTCAGTTCACCAAGCCGCAACTGGCATCACCACCGCCGCCACCCATCGCCGCCGCCACCCCCACAGCCATCACCGCTACCCGCGCGCTGCAACTGTTTGAGGCAACCTGCGGCGCGGCCCTGCCGAATTTCGGGACCATCGACGCGGCCCTGCGCGCAGGCGGCATCACCGGCCCGAACCAGACCAGCCTGACCGAAGACGTCTCGGTCCGCATTCAGGACGGCCCCGCCGACGGCAAGACCTGTGCCATGACCTTCGGTACGACAGATGCCGCCGCCGGGGTGCAGGCCACGTTCGGCGCGCTTGGCACGTTCAAGGCGACCCCGCTTGGCACCGCCGCCAAATACCGCGGCCGCAACGCCATTGTCATCACATCCGGCGAAACTGGTCGGATCGGGGCGGTGGGATACCACACCGTCCGCCTGCTGTCGGAACGATAGGGACAATCATGCGCACGATCATCATCACCGCCCTGCTTGCTGCGACGGCCACCCTTTCGGCCTGTGTTGAGACAGGCACAACCGTTACCAGCGGGACCGTGCCTGCTGTTGCCACTGCTACCGCCACGCCGATAACCAGCGCGCGCGCTGTGCAGGTCTTTGAGGCGGTCTGCGGGGGGACGCTGCCAAACTTTGACGCTGCCCCGCGTGCGCTGGCGGCCAACGGCATCACGGCGCCCTCGCCAAACGGCACCCCTACCCGTTACAGTGCGACCGAAGACTTGTCCTTCCAGATTTAGGCGGGCCCCGGTCTGGGACGGACCTGTTCAATGGTTTTCGGGTCGAAAGAACCCGAAGGCGCAGTCCTGTCAGCCTTGTCGCGCTTTGGTGCTTTTGCTCCTACCCCGCTTGGCCTTGCCACCACATACCGGGGGCGCGCGGCACTCGTCATCTTTTCGGGCGAGGCACAGCGCGTTGGCACCACGCGTTACTACAACGTCCGCCTGCTGTCGGAACGATAGGGACAATCATGCGCCTGCTTCACCCCTGCATATTCGCCGCGACCTTTGCACTGGCCAGCCTTCCGGCCATGGCGCAGGATGGCATTACCGCCGCCGCATTCCTGCAAACCTTTCAGGACAGATGCGCTGCCACTGCCGCCGACCCCGCCGCCGCGATCACCCAGGCCATTGCATCGGACAATGGCGGTGGGGCCGTCACCAATGACAAGGCCATCGTGCAATTGAACACCGTGATCGACATCCCCGGAACGTCATTTGCAAGCCTGTTCTATCAGCGTTATGTCCTGCCTGCCGACGGTGTCGCCTATTGCACCATCACCGCCAGCTTTGATACGCCCGGCACCCCCGTCGCGCTGCCCGACCTTGTCGATCTTGTGTCGGTCGCCGCCCCGGACGTGCTTGGCGCGCCAGTCACCCGCCATGGCAGCGATGTGCTGGATCAGGGCATGCTGGCGCGCATGTATCTCTGGTCTTCGGGCGATAGCGTGAAAGACGCCAGCATCACGCTGAACCAAACCGCCACAATCGTGACCCTGTCGGCACAAATGCCGTCAGCGGACTGACCCATCAAAAGGAACCACCCATGGCCGTCCTCGTGAACGCACAAACCAAGTTGATCTGTCAGGGCTTTACCGGCTCTCAGGGCACGTTCCATTCCGAACAGGCGATTGCCTATGGCACCAAAATGGTCGGCGGCGTGACGCCGGGCAAAGGTGGCACCAGTCATCTTGACCTGCCGGTCTTCAATTCGGTGCATGAGGCCCGTGCCGCAACGCAGGCCAATGCCACCGTGATCTATGTGCCGCCACCCTTTGCCGCCGACAGTATCCTTGAGGCGATTGATGCCGAGATGGAGCTGATCGTCTGCATCACCGAAGGCATCCCCGTCCTGGACATGATGAAGGTGAAACGCGCGCTGGAAGGGTCGAAATCCCGCCTGATCGGGCCGAACTGCCCCGGCGTGATGACACCGGGGGAATGCAAGATCGGGATCATGCCGGGGTCGATCTTTTCGCGCGGTTCCGTCGGCGTTGTGTCGCGGTCGGGCACGCTGACCTATGAGGCGGTCAAGCAGACCACGGATGTGGGCCTTGGCCAGACCACTGCCGTGGGCATCGGCGGCGACCCGATCAAGGGCAGTGAACATATTGATATTCTTGAGATGTTCCTCGCCGACCCCGACACCCATTCGATCATCATGATCGGCGAGATCGGTGGGGCTGCCGAAGAGGACGCGGCGCAATTCCTTGCGGATGAGCGCAAAGCCGGCCGCTGGAAACCCACCGCAGGTTTCATCGCAGGCCGCACCGCCCCCCCCGGCCGCCGCATGGGCCACGCCGGTGCCATCGTGTCGGGCGGCAAGGGCGACGCCGACAGCAAGATCGAGGCGATGAAACGCGCAGGCATCGTTGTGGCCGACAGTCCAGCGGGTCTGGGCGAGGCGGTGTTGAAGGCAATCAAAGCGTAGGTCGGGGCCTGCCCCGACTCAACCACGGCGGGGCTGGCCCCGCCCTACGGAGACAACCCTTGGGACCGATGCAATCCATCACCACCTGCCTGCGAAAGTCGTTCGACTTTTCCGGTCGCGCCACGCGGGCGGAGTTCTGGTGGTTTCTTCTTGCGATAATCCTCAGTCGAAATTGCTGTGTATTCTATTTCATCGAGGCAACAGCTTTACGGCTTCGATTATGACGATCCGACGACTCGTCGCTCCGTTTTCAGACACATTCTCTTTGCTTACCTTTCCTGCCAGCCTTTCCGTCACCAGACGCCGGTTCAACGATGCAGGTTTGGCGCGAAATCGAGTCGGCTGTCTGGCAGGTTTCGCTGATTACCTTCGTCAGCGTCGCTTTTTGCTGTTTCTACGGCAGCTCTTTGATGTCATCCGACATTCCGGCTTCGATCCGTCGTCGTTGAGACTCCAGCTGTCATCTTCCTGGCACCCTTGGTGCACCTGGTCGCAGCTATCACGCCCTCCTCCCCCGGCCCCAACCGCTACGGTCCCAACCCCCGTGAGGTATCCCCATGACCGACCACTCCCCCACCCCGTTCAACGCCACCGCCCTTGACGGTGCCAACGCCGATTACATCGACCAGCTCGCCGCCAAACACGCGGCTGACCCCGCATCGGTCGATGCCGGTTGGGCCGAATTCTTCAAATCCATGGGTGATAGCGACACGGATGCCAGCCGCGCCGCCGCTGGCCCGTCATGGGCCCGCAAGGACTGGCCGCCGCAACCGCATGGATGATCTGACCGCCGCCCTGACCGGCGAATGGCCGATGGCCCCCGCGAAAGACGCCAAGGGCACGGCGGAAAAGATCGCCGCCAAAGCGACCGAACAGAACGTCCAACTGACCGAAGACCAGATCAAGCGCGCCGTGCTCGACAGTATCCGCGCGCTGATGATCATCCGCGCCTACCGCATCCGGGGGCATCTGGCCGCCGATATTGATCCGCTGGGCCAGCGCGATACGAAGAACCACCCGGAACTCGACCCCGAATCCTATGGCTTTGCCGATACCGACATGGACCGCCCGATCTTCATCGACAACGTGCTGGGTCTGCAGCACGCGACGATGCGTGAAATCATCGACATCGTGCGCCGCACCTATTGCGGCACCTTCGCGCTGCAATACATGCACATCTCTGATCCCGAACAGGCCGCATGGCTGAAGGAACGGATCGAAGGCTATGGCAAGGAAATCGCCTTCACCCGTGAAGGCCGCCGGGCGATCCTGAACAAACTGGTCGAGGCGGAGGGGTATGAAAAATTCCTGCATGTCAAATACATGGGCACCAAACGGTTCGGCCTTGATGGCGGTGAAAGCCTGATCCCCGCGATGGAACAGATCATCAAACGGGGTGGCAATCTGGGGGTCGAAGATATTGTCGTCGGCATGCCGCACCGGGGGCGTCTGTCGGTGCTGGCCAATGTCATGGGCAAACCCTACCGCGCGATTTTCCACGAGTTTCAGGGCGGCAGCTACAAACCCGAAGACGTGGATGGGTCGGGCGATGTGAAATACCACCTTGGCGCGTCATCCGACCGCACCTTTGACGGCAATACCGTGCATTTGTCGCTGACCGCCAACCCCAGCCATCTTGAGGCGGTCAATCCGGTGGTTCTGGGCAAGGTCCGCGCCAAACAGGATCAGCTTAACGATACCGACCGCACCCGCGTGCTGCCGATCCTGCTGCATGGCGATGCGGCCTTTGCGGGGCAAGGTGTGGTTGCCGAATGCTTTGGCCTGTCGGGTCTGAAAGGCCACCGCACCGGGGGCACGATCCATATCATCGTGAACAACCAGATCGGCTTTACCACCTCGCCCGCCTTCTCCCGTTCTTCGCCATATCCTACGGATATTGCGCTGATGGTGGAGGCGCCGATTTTCCACGTGAACGGTGATGACCCCGAGGCTGTCGTACATGCCGCCCGTGTCGCCATCGAATACCGCCAGAAATTCCACAAGGACGTGGTCTTGGACATCTTCTGCTATCGCCGCTTCGGGCACAACGAAGGCGATGAGCCGATGTTCACCAACCCCGCGATGTATACCGCCATCAAGAAACACAAGACCACACTGCAGATCTATACCGAACGCCTTGTCGCCGACGGCCTGATCCCAGAGGGTGAGATCGAGGATATGAAGGCCGCGTTTCAGGCCCGCCTGAACGAGGAAATGGAAATCGGCAAGAACTTCAAACCCAACAAGGCCGATTGGCTGGATGGGCGCTGGTCGGGGTTCGAAAAGGATACCGAAGATTACACCCCCGGTGCCACAGCCCTGAAACCCGAAACCATGGCCGAAGTGGGTGCCGCCCTGACCCGCGTGCCCAAGGGGTTCGATATTCACAAGACCGTCACCCGCCAGCTTGAAGCCAAGGCGAAAATGTTCGAAACCGGTACGGGCTTTGACTGGGCGACGGCCGAGGCGCTGGCCTTCGGTGGCCTTGCGGTTGAAGGCTTTCCGGTTCGGCTGTCGGGACAGGATTGTACGCGCGGCACGTTCAGCCACCGCCACTCTGCCTTTGTCGACCAGACCACCGAAGAACGCTACTACCCCTGA
>CAWAPA010000042.1:0-8980 GCA_963783595.1 uncultured Alphaproteobacteria bacterium
AACGGAAATGAACCTGATCACCGGTGTTCGAGACCATCCTTTTGAAAAGGCGATGCAGACTGCGCTGTCATCAATTCCGCTTGCTGTTCTTGGTGCCCCGATCGAGCAGTTCATTTCCTTTTGGTTGCTGGTCTCGTTGGTAAATGTCTGGTTCCATTCGGATTTTGACTGGCACTTTGGCTGGCTGGATTATGTCCTGATATCCCCACGCACCCATCGTATTCACCATTCCCTTGTCGAAGAGCACTGGGACAAGAACTATGGCGTTATCTTTTCGATATGGGACCATCTGTTTGGCACCTTTTACAAAGGGCAAAACCTGCAACCGGTGTTCGGCGTCACGGACAACTATTTCAACAAGCGCACCTTCCTTTTCGATCTGATTGAACCCTTGCGCCGCTTCTTTCTTGTGGCGCTCGGGAAAAGGTAGGCGTGCGCCCGCTGTCGCAGAGCCACCTCACGGAATCGGTGAGAGCTGCTTGCCCGACGGCCTGATCTTGCCGAAGTCTGGTTCAGATACGTGCATACCGCGCGGACGAAGATCGGCATTTTGACGGGGCAGATCGCGCCGCCATAAGTGATTGTTTATATGGAAAAAAGCTCGGCTTTCGGCCGCAGCTGATTGCTTGATTTGCGTTGATGACGGGCCTGCCGGGGTAACAGTCGAAATTTCCGATTTACTTCACAACTTTCTTTGATAGTGTAAAGTAAATTTGGGGATCGGAATGCTTGGACATCGTTTTGCAACGCGGATCAATTCGTTTGCTTCGGGGGCGGCGGGCTACTGGCCGGATCTGTCGGGAAAGCCGGGTCTGGAACAGTTGGTTCGGCGCGCGGCCACGGTCGAGGGGCTGACCGAGCTTGATCTGAACTATCCCGATCACATCGGGGAAGACCCGGCCTTGACAGGGCGGATCGTGCGCGACTGCGGATTGCAGGTTTCCGGGTTGGCGATGCGCTACTACACAAATCCGGCCTTCAAGCGTGGGGCGTTCACCAATCCCGATCCCGTCGTGCGGCGAGAGGCGATTGATCTTACGAAGCGGGGCATTGATGCGGCGCGCAGGATGGGTGCGCCCATGATGACGCTGTGGCTTGGTCAAGACGGGTGGGATTATGCGTTTCAATGCGACTATTCCGCCCTTTGGAATGATGAGATCGCAGGTATCGCCGAAGTGGCGGCCCATGACCCGGATTGTTTGATTTCAATTGAATATAAGCCAAATGAACCAAGGTCTTATGCGGTCCTGCCCGATGCGGCGACCACGCTTTTGGCGATTCAGCAGGTGGGTCTGCCCAACCTTGGCGTGACCATTGATTTTGCCCACGCGCTTTATGCGGATGAGCAGCCTGCCTTTGCGGCGATGCTGGTGCAAAGCCGGTCACGACTCCTTGGGCTGCACCTGAACGATGGCTATGCCAAGCGCGATGACGGGCTGATGGTCGGGGCGGTCCACGAACAGGCCACGTTAGAGCTTTTGCGGGCTGTCCATCGGGGTGGTTTCGACGGGGCAATCTATTTTGACACCTTTCCTGATGCCTCCGGTCTTGATCCGGTGGCCGAGTGCGCGGCGAACATCCGCACCGTGCGCCGCATGCTGGAGGCTGTTCACCGGATGGACGGCGACAACCGTCTGGCGCAGGCACAAGGGCGACAAGACCCGGTCGAGGCACAGGAATTCGCACGCCTGGCGTTGGCACAGGCGACACGACCCTGACTTTACGAATCTGACTTAAAACGTGTTGAAAATGGGAGGAAACCAATGCAACACTTTCTGAAAGGCGCGCTGGCCGCCAGCGTGTTCACCCTGTCTATGGGCATGGCCCAGGCGCAGGATCTGTCACCGTTGAATTCGGACAGTGAGCCTGACCGGATGGACTGGTCCGAGTTGGAGGCCATGTTTGGCCCGCTGCCCGCCCCACCTGCGGGGACCAAGGTCGGCGGTGTTTCAAAGACATTGACCAACGAATACTGGCGGTCGCTTGGCCAGGGCTATCAGAACGTCGCAACGGCGCTGGGGATCGAATTTGTCTATCAGGCCGCGCAATCCGAAGGCGACCAGTTGGGCCAGCTTTCCATCGCGGAAAACCTGATCAGCCAGGGTTTCAATGCCTTGCTGTTTTCGCCACAGACCGACGCGAACCTGATCCCGGCAGTCGAAGCGGCGGCGGCTGCGGGTATCCCGGTGTTGAACGTCAATGACGCGGTCATACCGTCGGCCACGCAATATGTTGGCAACGTGCAAAAAGGTAACGGCGTCAACGTGGCGAACTGGTTCATCGCAAACCGTCCGGACGGTGGCAAGGTCGCCGTGATCGAAGGCCAACCGGGTGTCTATGCCGCCGGTCAGCGCACCGCAGGATTTACCGAAACCATCACAGCGGCCGGCAATTTTGAGGTTGTTGCCTCGGTTCCGGCAAACTGGAGCCGGGAAGAGGCGTTCAATGCCGCCGCGACGATCCTTCAGCAGTATCCTGATCTGATCGGGTTTTATGCCAACAATGACGGCATGGCCTTGGGTGTGGTCGAAGCGGTGAAAGCAGCAGGCAAGCAGGACCAGGTTGCTGTTTTTGGCACCGACGGGATCTCTGATGCCTATGCCGCTGTCCGCTCTGGCGATTTGACGGGCACTGTGGACAGCTTCCCGGTGCTGACGGGCGAGATTGCGATGGAAGTCGCGCTGCGCCTGATGGCAGGGCAAGACCTGCCCCGCGTGGTTGCCACGCCGCAAGCCTTGATCACCAAGGATAATGTCGAAACATACGCGACTTCGGACATGGCGGCGCTGCGTGCGGCCTTGATGGCACAATAAGCGCAACAGCGGCCCGCCCGGGTGGCTTTACCGGGCGGGCCGCACCTCTTGCAGGATAGCTGTGATGACCCCCCGCCTTTCCCTGACCGGAATAGATAAATCCTATGGCAGCACCCAGGTTCTGCATGGCGTTTCCTTTGCTGTCCAACCCGGTGAGGTTCATGGCCTGCTGGGTGAAAATGGTGCGGGGAAGTCCACGCTTCTTAACGTGCTGTCCGGCGTTATTCGGGCTGATGCGGGGGTCATTGAAATCGACGGCAAGCCAGTCAGCATTGCTTCGCCACGTGATGCCACGGCCGCCGGGATTGCGATGATCCATCAGGAATTGCAGCAGGTGCCAGAGTTGAGTGTGGCGCAGAACATCTTTCTTGGCGGTGCGTTGCGGCGCATGGGCGGTCTGTTGGTGGACCGAGCCGCGCAAGAGGCCGAGGCGCAGAGACTGCTTGCGCCACTTGATCCCGGCATTGACGTAACCGCCCCAGTGCGAACCCTGCGCGTGGCGCAAAGACAGATTGTCGAAATGGCCAAGGCCCTGCGCGCGAATGCCCGGATCATTGCCATGGATGAGCCGACATCATCGCTGACCCCGAATGAATTTGAACGTCTGGTGCAGGTGGTGGCCAAACTGACGGCACAAGGCGTGTCGATCATTTATGTCAGCCACAAGATGGACGAAGTTTTCCGGCTTTGCCGCCAGGCCACGATCTTGCGTGACGGGCGGCGTGTGGGGCAGGTGCCGATCCCGGAAACTGGGGTGCGGCAGGTAATCGAATTGATGGTGGGCCGTGAATTGGCAAAAGCCAGCCATCATGGATTTGCCACCGACAAGGCGGTTCTGACGGTTCAGGGGCTGTCGCGGGGCAGGGCGGTTCAGGACGCAAGTTTTACGCTCCATGCGGGCGAAGTGCTTGGCATTGCCGGCCTGGTTGGCGCCGGAAGGACCGAACTTTTGCGCCTGATTGCCGGGGTCGACCGTGCCGATGCCGGGCGCATTCTGATCGAAGGTCAACCCGTTGCTGCCGGTCCGCGCGCGCGTATCCGCGCCGGGCTTGGCCTGGTGCCAGAGGAACGCAAGCGTGACGGCATCATCCGGCACCGACCCATCACCACCAATATCGGCTTGCCCGCAATGCGACGGTTTTCGCGCCTTGGCCTGATCCGCAAGGGCATGTTGCGGAACCGGTCAGAAGACCTTATGCGTGAGGTCGGCCTGCGCCCGCTGGATGTCAGCCGCGCGATCGGCAGCTTTTCCGGCGGCAACCAGCAAAAGGCCATCATCGGCCGCTGGCTGGCCGCTGACACCCGCATCTTTCTGTTCGACGAACCGACCCGCGGCATCGATGTCGGCGCCAAAGCCGAGATTTATGACTTGATCGAGCGTCTCGCCCGCGAAGGCCGCGCCGTGATCGTTGTGTCTTCCGAACTCACTGAGGTGATCCGCGTTTCTGACCGGGTGCTGGTCATGCGCGAAGGCCGGATCAGTGCCACGCTGGGGCCCGGCGAGATCAACGAGGCGACTATCGCCCGTGCCGCCATTCCCGCTTCTTGAAAGCCCAGACATGAACAATATGACGCAATCTCCGCTACTTTCCCGCATCAAGTTCCGCGAAGCGGGCACGCTTTTGGGCCTGATCCTGATCGGGGCTGTCTTTGCATGGCAGTCAGACACCTTCCTGACCACGCCGAATATCATCAACATCCTGCAACAATCATCGATCAATGCCTGCATCGCTTTGGGGATGACGCTGGTCATCATCTCGGGCGGGATCGACCTGTCGGTCGGGCCGGTGGCGGCGCTGTCTGCAGTTCTGGGCGCTGCCATGCTGGTCGCGGGCGTACCGGTGCCATTGGCAATTCTGGGCGCGCTCGCGGTTGGCGTCTTTTGCGGGTTTGTGAACGGCGCACTGATCACCTGGGGTGGATTGCAGCCGTTCATCGTCACGCTGGGGGGGTTGTCGCTCTATCGTGCGCTGGCGTTAATCTATACCGGCGGCACCCCCATCTTTGGCTTGCCGGACGAATTTCGGGCGCTGACCAACGGATCGGTTCTGGGCGTCCCGAACCCTGTGATTGTTGTGGCCATCTTGGCCGTTCTGGCCTGGGTGATCCTGAACAAATCCCCGCTGGGGGAATATTTCATGGCGGTCGGCGGCAATCCCGAAGCCGCCCGGATCGCCGGTGTTCCCGTAACGCTGACCAGACAGATGGCCTACATGATTTCGGGCTTCATGGCCGCCGTTGCCGCGATGATCCTGATCGGTCGGCTTGGCGCTGCCGAACCGACCCTCGGCACCCTGTGGGAACTGGATGCCATTGCCGCCGCCGCAATCGGCGGAGCCAGCCTGATGGGTGGGCGCGGGTCAATCTTCGGCACCTTGATCGGGGCAATCATCCTGGGCACGCTGCGCAACGGTCTGACATTGATGAATGTGCAGGCCTTCTATCAGTTGCTTGCAACCGGGATCATCATCATTGTCGCCATGCTGATCGACAAGCTGACCAGCGGCAAACAGGGGTAAGACATGGGTGACGCACGCGCGGTCATCGCTCAAATCAGAATGCGGCTGCCAAATCTTACGCCGCTGGAAGGCAAAGTTGCGGCCGATATCCTGGCGCGAAAAGACATTGATGAGGCGACACCTCTTCGCTCTGTGGCGGAAGGTTCCGGCGTGTCAGAGGCTATGGTGGTAAAGGTCGCCAAGAAGCTGGGCTTTGGTGGCTTTCGTGAATTTCGGCAGGGATTGGTGAATTACTACAATCTTGACTCTGCAGCACTCCATTCTGAAATCGGCCCGCAGGATACCGCCGGGCAAATCGTGCAAAAGGTCTTTCGAACCGCGATGCAGGCGTTGGAGGAAACCTTCGCCATCCTCGACCTCGAAGCCTTTGAGCGCGCGGCTGATTTTCTTCATCGCGCCCGTCAGCGCGATTTCTACGGTCTCGGCGGCTCGGCGCAGATTGCCCGTGACGTAAGCCACAAGTTCCTGCGGATCGGGGTGCGCACATCGGTGTTTGACGACGCCCACATGATGGTGATGTCTGCCGCGCTTTTGGGGCATGACGACGTGGCGATTGCCTTTTCCCATTCGGGAAGCACAACAGCGGTGATCGAAGCGGTGGAATTGGCGCGTCGCAACGGCGCCCGGACAATCGCTGTCACGAACTATGCCGACAGCCCGCTCGCGCGGATTGTCGATGTGGTTTTGTGCTCCACCGCGCAAAACAACCCGCTTCTGGGCGAAAACGCGACCGCGCGGATCGCGCAGTTGAACCTGCTGGACGCACTATTCGTGGCGGTCGCGCAGCGTGATCGTGCCGCGGCGGATGCCAATCTTGCGCGAACAATGCGCGCCGTGCAGGCCAAACGAAAGCTGTAAGGAACACCCTGTGAGCCCCTCCACCGTTCTTGTCGTCGGAAGCCTGCATTATGACATCATGGTCGAAGCTGACCATCTGCCCCGCAAGGACGAAACCGCCGTGGGCCGCCGTTGGTATCCCAAATTTGGCGGCAAGGGTGGCAATCAGGCGGTTGCTGCGGCCCGCGCGGGTGCGGCCAGCCGCATGTTCGGTGCCGTTGGGGCCGACGATTTCGGCACCTACCTGCGCCACGCCTTGCGCGCAGGTGGGGTTGACGATCGCTTTGTCGCAAGCCTGCCGGAAATCGGTTCCGGGATGAGCGTTGCAATCCTTGACGCTGAAGGTGATTACGCCGCCACCATCGTCTCAGGGGCGAACCTTCATGCTGATGTGACGGCGTTAAAGGACGCAACCCTTTGGCAGGATGTCGGCCTTCTGATCCTGCAGAACGAAATGCCGGACGCGGTGAATTTCGCGGCGGCGTCGCAGGCCAGACGCCACGGAATCCGCACATTGCTTAATGCAGCACCGGCGCGGGCGCTGTCTGCAGATCTGGTGCCGCTTGTCGACATTCTGGTGGTCAATGCCGTCGAGGCCGAGATGATGGGCGCCGATCCGGTCTGTTGCCTGCATAGTGCCGCCGATGCAGCAAAGCGACTGGCAGACCGGTTCGAAGCGGTGATCGTGACCGCTGGCAGCAAAGGACTGGCGGCTGTCACGCCCGAAGATGAGGCGTTCCAACTGCCAGCAGAAAAGGTTCAAGCCGTTTCGAGCCATGGCGCGGGGGATGCCTTCATCGGCGCACTTTGTGCCGCCCTGCTCAAGGGGCATACACTGCGCGAGGCTTGCCAAACCGCCTCCCACGCCGCCGCCGTTCACGTCAGCACGCGGACGTAGACGCACGGAGAGCCGAGCGAATGGTGTGGGCCTGGAAATTGGATATCAAATCAGAATTCAGCCGGTGGTTGGAGTAACTGCCACTGAGATGTAAGCCACCCATTATTTCTCCCGGTGCGTAAGGTGATGGTGGGAAACGGGGTAATGTCTATGTGACTTTTGAATACCTTCCGACGCATGCACTTGCGCAAGCTCTGTCGAGGCACAGTGACCTTTCACGGGATTTTTCCACCATCTGCGATGAGAATCCGGTCCCTGGAGAAGATGGACGATTAAGAAGGCAAGACTGACTGAAGAGCAGATCATCGGCATGCTGCAGGATCTCGAGGCGGGGGCGAAGTGCGCTGATCTCTGCCGCAAGCATGGGATGTCGGAGGGCACGTTCTATGCTTGGAAGGCTAAGTGTTCCGGGAGACGGAGTCCGAGGCCAAGCGGCTGAAGGCGCTGGAGGACGAAAACGCCAAGCTGAAGAAGCTGCTGAGTGCCTCGCGGCGATCCCCGACACATCAATCTTGGGCCACCGCGTGGCGCGGAAACTGACCGCGCTGATCGAACGCGCGGCAAGCCGGGGATGATCGTGTCGGACAACGGGACGGAATTGACCTCGAACGCGATCATGAAATGGTCCGCCGAGTATAAGTCGAATGGCCCTCCATCGCGCCCGGCAAGCCTATGTAGAATGGCTTTGTGGAAGGCTTTACCGGTAGGATGCGGACGAGGTTTTGAACGAGACACTGTTCCGCAACCTTGCCCATCCTGAGCGTTGAACAGGATGTTGTACTGAACGGTGATCCCTATGCGCTGCCCGACGGGCTGCTACCCGGTGCGCCACCTGCCCTGCAGCGTGCGCTGGTCACGCATCTGGTACTGACGGCCCTGAATGCGAAGGACCAGAAATCGGCGTTTCAGAGTTTCCGGGAAAACTGGCCTGCTGATCACTACAGGAAGTTGATGAGCAACGATGACTTGGCCGCTCTGTTGACCGCCTTCACCACGAAGCACCCGCACCTGACGGACTATGTCTACGCTGATCAGGGCATTCCCCTGATGAACGCGGACCGGTGGATCGCGGCGCTGGTCCACCGCCAGTTCGCGGAACAGCGCTGAAATTCACTGCGCCCCTGAGGTGAGTCCTCAGCATATTGCCTGCCGCGTGAATTCGCCGCGCTGACCGCGTAACTGGCGAGGTCACTCATGCCTGTCCTGAGCATCGTCGAAGGAGACACAGGCTTCCAGCGTCTGGCGCAGCAGACCGGGCGGCACGTTACCCTCAATCACGGCCTGACCGATCGCCTTGAGCAGCACGAAGCGCATCCTGCCGCCCTCGACCTTCTTATCCAGCCCCATGTCGTTCAGATAGGCATCCACTCCAAGAGCAGGTGGCACCACGGGAAGATTGGCACGCAGGAACAGGCTGCGGACACGCGCAAGTCCTGCTGCGCCGAATAACCCATGCGCCGCGACAAATGGGCTGCCATCACCGTGCCCGCCGCAACGCCTTCGCCGTGCAGCCAGTTACCGTAACCCATGCCGGATTCTATGGCGTGACCGAAGGTATGACCGAGGTTCAGCAGGGCACGCTCGCCGCTTTCACGCTCGTCCGCCGCCACCACTTCCGCCTTGTTCTGGCAGCTGCGCATCACCGCATATTGCAATGACACGGTATCCCGCGCCAGCAACTTGTCCATGTTTTGCTCCAGCCATTCCAGGAAGGGCAGGTCGCGTATCAGTCCGTATTTGATGACTTCGGCAAGGCCCGCAGCCAGCTCGTTGTCGGGCAGTGTGGCAAGGGTCGCGATGTCGGCCAGCACCAGCTGCGGCTGATAGAACGCGCCTATCATGTTCTTGCCGAGCGGATGATTTATCCCCGTCTTGCCGCCACGGAAGAATCCACCTGTGACAGCAACGTGGTC